>CAZSFY010000001.1:0-218022 GCA_964606315.1 uncultured Chitinophagaceae bacterium
AAGGGAAACAAAGGAACCAGGTAAACTAATTGGGTCATAATTTATTAATGTTTCAGCCTGTTCAGAAAATTTATGTCTACCGAATGAATATTACGGAACATCATTACGATAATGGCCAAACCAACAGTTACTTCTGCCGCCGCTACTACCATTATAAAGAAAACGAATAACTGTCCGTCAGTACCTGCAACAGGATCAGCCACTCCATTATTCAAATGATGCATTTTTGAAAATGCTACCAACAACAGATTTACGGCATTAAGCATTAGCTCAATGCACATAAAAACGATAATAGCATTTCGGCGGATGAGCACTCCTGCAATACCTATGCAAAAAAGAGCCACAGCCAGGAATATGTAACGTTCTATTGGCATAATATTCTAAATTCTATCGTTTACCCAATACCATCGCCCCCACCATTGCACTCAAAAAGAGAATGCTGCTTATCTCAAATGGTACTACATAATCGGTAAATAATGTTTTTCCAAGATTTTCTATTAACCCTATGCTTCCGGAATTAATTTGTGCGGTCATACCCTTCACTTCTGTATCTTTCAACGCAGCTACAATCACCAGCATTAAACATCCCCCTGCAACAACTCCTGCTAATTTGAGCCACTTATTTTTTTGCGGCTCAGAGTCTGCATTAAGATTCATTAACATGATCACGAAAAGGAACAATACCATAATGGCCCCTGCGTACACAATCAGGTTCACAATTCCCAGGAATTGCGCATTGAGCATAATATAATGACCGGATATAGCAAAGAAGGTAACTATTAACCACAAAACACTGTAAACAGGATTTTTACTCAATACTACCAACAACGCGCTGCCAATGGCCAACGCGCTAAGAAAATAAAATAGTATATCTGAAATACTCATAAGCTATCAGTTGGAAACCTTATTTGACGCACGGTTACCTAATGCGATTTTATACGCTTCAGGATTGTCAATGGGATTAGGGATTAGCAGATCTTCCTTTCCATATATAAATCCTTTTCGTTGATAGTTAGATGGTGCAAAGGTTTCACTGAGATAAATCGCATCTTTCGGACAGGCTTCTTCGCACAAACCGCAGAATATGCATCTGAGCATATTGATCTCATACTTGGCAGCATATTTTTCCTCACGATACAGGTGCTCTTCTCCTTTCTGGCGTTCGGCGGCCTCCATAGTGATAGCTTCAGCGGGACAGGCAACGGCGCATAAACCGCAGGCAGTACATCTTTCCCTTCCCTCTTCATCGCGATTTAAGATTTGCAATCCCCTGAACACAGGACTGAATTCCCTTCTCTGTTCAGGATAACTGATAGTAGCCTTGCGTTTAAAAGCATGTTTAAGTGTAATGAGCATGCCTTTGGCAATACTCCAAACATACATGCGCTCGAGCAGCGTCATTGGCTTTCTATCGACAGGTTTCGCTCTATTTGTTAATGACTGCATCTTCAAAATTAATTAAAAACTCCAACCATTCTCTTTCAGTAATACAACGAGTGCTGTGATGATCATATTAATTAACGACAGCGGAATTAATACTTTCCAACCGAGGTTCATCAACTGATCATACCTGAAACGCGGAATCGTCCAGCGCACCCACATAAAGAAGAAAATGAAAACGGATATTTTAGCAAGAAACACACCAACCTGTATGATCGATGCCCAATTGCCAATACTATTAAATAATGCTACATCGTTTACGAACGGAATATCATATCCTCCAAAAAACAGCACTACCATTATTGCACTGCTCACAAACATGTTGATATACTCTGCAAACAGGTAAAAACCGAGTTTCATAGACGAGTATTCCTGGTGATAACCAAAGTTCAACTCATTCTCTGCTTCGGGCAAATCGAATGGGGTACGGTTACATTCTGCAAAAGAGCATACCAGGAAAATAAAAAATCCTAATGGCTGATATACCACATAATAAAGGCTATCAATTTGTTCCCCTACAATAACGCTGGTCTTTAAAGAGCCTGTAAGCATCAGCAATGCAATCAGAGAAAGTCCCATTGGCAATTCATAAGAAATTACCTGTGAGGCTCCACGAAGAGCAGCAATCAAAGAGAATTTATTATTAGATGCCCAGCCTCCTATCATAATTCCATATACTCCCATACTCACTACGCCAAACACATATAGAATACCAATGTTGATATCCGTGATCTGCAGGTTGATCCACCTGTCCTGACCAAACCATGTGAAATGAATTTGTCCGCCCCAGGGAATCACCGCCGAAGTCATCATTGCCGTCAGCATCGCTAAACTCGGACCTAATATAAACAGGAGCTTATTGGAAGATTTGGGAATGATCTCTTCTTTCATGAACAGCTTCAATCCATCGGCCAGCGGTTGCAGTATACCAAAGGGACCCGCACGATTGGGACCCCGACGGTCCTGCATAACGGCCGCTACTTTTCTTTCGGCATAAGTTTCATACATGGCGATAACCAGCGATATCGAAATGATAGCCACAATCAGAATGAGTTTTTCAATAATAAATGCCCAATCTAAAGCGAGTAATGTCATCATTTTTTATTTTCAAATGTTTCACCTGTTGCCGGTCCTTTCACTTCTGATAAATGAACACCTGGTTTATTTACTTCACTGACAGTGTGAATATCCATCAATAATCTTGGTTTGCGGCCATCCATTAATTCACCGAAAACTTCATTACCTTTTTCTTTCTTCAAATAATGACCTTGCGAGATCACAGAATGCCTGTTCACTTTTGTTGGTCCTTCTATTACCCAGTCGCTGGTCATTTTTTTCTCGAAGCGGCATTCGTTACATATCCAGTCGTGTACTTCTCCCCACTGATCTTTACGGGCAGTAACACGATATACTTCATCGCCACGATTCCAGAGGGTAACCTTACCGCTGCATTTTGGGCAATCGCGGTGGGCATCCATAGGTTTAAGGAACCACACCCTGTTTTTAAAGCGGAAGGTTTTATCGGTAAGAGCGCCTACCGGGCAAACATCAATGACGTTACCGATAAAATCATTATCGAGCGATTTTTCAATAAATGTAGCTATTTCGGCATGGTCGCCACGATCAAGCACACCATGGCTGCGTTTTCCTGATATCTGATCGGCAACGTACACACAACGGTAGCAAAGAATGCAGCGCGTCATATGTAATTGTATATAGGGACCTAAATCGTGCTTTTCGAAAATCCTTTTTTTGAATTCGAAGCGGGTACCTTCTTCACCATGTTCATAGCTCAGATCCTGCAGGTGACATTCACCGGCCTGGTCGCAGATAGGACAGTCGAGCGGATGATTGATCAGCAGAAATTCAACCACACCATTACGTGCATCGATCACTCTTTCGCTGGTAATATTTTTCACTACCATTCCGTCCATCACATTAGTACGGCAGCTTGCTACCAGTTTTGGCATAGGGCGCGGATCGGCAGTAGAACCGGCAGCTACTTCTACCAGGCAGGTACGGCATTTACCACCACTGCCTTTTAATGTAGAATAATAACACATGGCTGGAGGAACCACATCGCCACCGATTGTACGGGCGGCCTGCAGAATACTCGTTCCGGGCTCTACTTCTATCGTGATATTATCGATAGTTACCTTAAATAATTTTTTCTCTTCTGCCATTTCAAGTAGTTAACATGTTTTCTATACTATACAGCAGCAGGCACTTCACGCGGGTCAGCGTAATGTGCCAATCCATAATTTCTTCTTTGCGATTCTTCGGGATTCAATACATGCCATTCAAATTCATCACGAAAATGCCTGATAGCGGCAGCTACCGGCCAGGCGGCAGCATCGCCGAGCGGACAAATAGTATTTCCTTCTATCTTTCTTTGTATATCCCATAAAAGGTCGATATCGCTCATCTTGCCTTTACCATATTCAATATTTTTAAGGATCTTTTCCATCCATCCTGTTCCCTCACGGCAGGGGGAACATTGTCCGCAGCTTTCATGACGGTAGAACCTTGCCAGTGTTAATGTATGGCGCACTACACACTGGTCTTCATCCAATACTATAAATCCGCCTGAACCCATCATAGATCCTGTAGCAAAGCCACCATCCGATAAACTTTCATAGGTCATCATTCTTGTTTCACCCTTTGCTGTTTTGAGCAAAAGGTTAGCAGGAAGAATAGGAACAGATGATCCGCCTGGAATGCAGGCTTTTAATTTTTTTCCATTAGCCATGCCTCCGCAGTATTCATCCGAATAAAGGAACTCTTCTACAGAGATGGTCATATCTATTTCATACACTCCTGGTTTCCTGATATTACCACAGGCACTGATCAGTTTTGTACCGGTCGATTTACCAATACCAATCTTAGCATATTCTTCTCCACCGAGATTCATAATAGGTACCACTGCTGCCAACGTTTCGACGTTGTTAACCACTGTTGGACAATCATACAAACCCTTTACTGCGGGGAAAGGAGGTTTGATACGGGGATTTCCTCTTTTGCCTTCCAGGCTTTCGAGCAATGCCGTTTCTTCACCACATATATAGGCGCCTGCTCCACGTTGTACATGGATCTCACAATCAAAACCGCTATTCTGAATATTTTTTCCCAGCCATCCATTGTTTTTGGCTTCGTTAATAGCTTGTTCGAGAATATCTACTATCCACGCATATTCTCCACGTATATAGATATAAGTATTATTTGAACCCAGTGCATAGGAAGAAACAATCAATCCTTCAATAAGCAGATGCGGAAGAAATTCCATCAGATACCTGTCTTTAAAAGTACCTGGCTCCGATTCGTCGGCATTACATACAAGATAGCGGGGTACACCTTCGGGTTTAGCCAGAAAACTCCATTTCATTCCTGCCGGGAAGCCTGCGCCGCCTCTTCCACGAAGACCGCTTTTTTTCACTTCTTCCACAATATCATTAGGCGCCATTTTAAGCGCTTTTTCCGCAGCAGCATAACCACCGTTTTTACGGTAGGTATCGTAGTAGCGTATACCTTCGATATTTGCCTTGTCTAATAATACTTTTCTTCCCATGAATAATTAATTATTTCGTGCCGCTTCGTTTCTGCATTCCTCGATGATCTTGTCTACTTTATCTTTTGTCAGGTGCTCCCTGTATATTTTACCCAATTGCATCATCGGTGCATACCCGCAGGCACCCAAACATTCAACCGTTTTGAGCGTAAACAGTCCATCAGCAGTAGTTTCCCCAACTCCAATGCCTAAACGCTCTTTGATATAATCAATAATATTATCGCTTCCATTGAGCATGCAGGGACCGGTTTGGCACACTTCGAAAACATATTTACCAACAGGCTTCAGATTATACATTGTATAAAATGTGGCCACTTCATACACTTCGATAGGAGTAATATTTAAAAGAGAAGCCACATAATCCATTGCCGGTACATCGAGCCAGCCACCAAACTCATCCTGTGCAAGATGAAGAAGAGGCAACAACGCACTTTTCTCACGTCCCTTTGGATAGCGGGCTATTAACCGCTCCGCTTCTTTTAATGTATTTTCAGAAAACTGAACCATATCTAACTTAATCGAATCCGGAGTCCATTTCCTTGTGTTTCCGGATTTTCTTTTTAATTTTTATGAATCCATTTCTCCCGCGATGAGATTCAAACTACTCATCGTTATAATCGCATCACTCAACATACTTCCTTTAATCAATTCCTCAAAAGCCTGGTAGTAAATGAAGCAGGGCCGACGAAAATGCAGTCGGTAAGGAGCTCTGCCACCATCACTAATAAGATAGTAGCCCACTTCTCCATTTCCTCCTTCTACACTAAAATACACTTCACCAGGTGGTATGTCGATCTCTCCCATCACAATTTTGAAATGCCAGATCAGCGCTTCCATTTTAGTGTACACATCTTTTTTCTCCGGCAAATAATATTCAGGAACATCAGCATGATACACTTCTGCATCGGCTCCTTTAAATTCCTGTACCTTTTGATAGGCTTGTCTGATTATACTGATCGATTGTCTCATCTCCTGGTCACGCACAAGAAACCTGTCGTAACAATCGCCTGTTGAACCTACCGGTATAGTAAAATCAAAATCTTCGTAGCTTGAATAAGGTGTATGTACCCTAACATCATAATCCACTCCTGCAGCACGTAAATTAGGACCAGTAAAGCCATAATTCAGCGCACGCTCGGCACTTATAGATCCCACCCCCATTGTACGCTCCATAAATATCCTGTTCCTGGCGAGGAGTTTATTGAATTCATCCAATACGTCAGGATATTCATTAAGGAATTTCTCGAGTTTTTCGAATGCCTTTGGCGTAAAATTTCTTTCAAAACCACCAATACGTCCGATGTTGGTAGTCAGACGTGAGCCGCATATTTCTTCGTAAATCTCGTAAATGAGCTCACGGTATTGCATCACATAAAGAAATCCTGTAAATGCGCCGGCGTCCACACCAATAATAGAGTTACAGATAAGGTGGTCAGAAATCCGGGCCAGTTCCATGATGATAACACGCAGGTAATCGACACGCTTTGGCGTTTTGATACCCAGCAGTTTTTCGCATGTAAGATGCCAGCCGATATTATTAATAGGAGCGGAACAATAATTTAACCGGTCGGTGAGTGGAGTAATCTGGTAAAGCGGTCTTCTTTCAGCTATTTTTTCAAATGCCCTATGGATATATCCCACTGTTTGTTTGGCCGAGATAATCCTTTCTCCATCAAGTTCAAGGATATTTTGAAACACACCATGTGTAGCCGGGTGCGTCGGACCCAAGTTAAGCGTCGTGGTATGTTTACCAATCGAGCCTTCGGGCAGTGTAATATGATGATTAGCCATTATATTTATTTTCGTTCATCATCTTCCAAACATTTCATCGTCTTTATCCACACGTGTACCTTCTTCAAGCGGATATTCTTTTCTCATAGGGAAATAGTCCATCTCATCCACGTTAAGAATTCTTTTCAGGTTCGGGTGACCTACAAAGTTCACTCCGTAGAAATCGTATGTTTCTCTTTCCATCCAGTTGGCAGCTTCGAAAATTTTGGTAGCAGTAAACACATCGGGCGTATCAATGCCGGTAAATACTTTAAAACGGATACGTACATTATCTTCCAGGTTATGAAGATGGTACACCACCGCCAGTTCTCTTCCTTTATCATCCGGATAGTGTACAGCCTGGAGATCGGTAAGAAACCTGAATTTCAGCTCCGGATCTTCATAAAGAAACTGCATTACTTTCAGGTTCATATCCTTTGGCGCTTCAAAAGTAAGCATCCCGTAGGGTTCCGAAAAGCCCGTCAGTTGATCGCCAAACTTATCTATAAGCCGTTGTTTTATCGTTTCGTTATTCAAGCTCATAATTAACGCAAAGTGAATCGTAGTTACTGAATACCGTAACTGCTCATCAGTTCTTTATATCTTTCGCCGGTTCTTCTTCTAAGGCTTTCCTTGCCTACCAGGTCCTGAACTTTCATGATACCATCCAACACCGCTTCCGGACGCGGAGGGCAACCCGGAACATATACATCTACAGGAATGATCTGATCTATTCCCTGAAGTACGCTATAAGAATCAAAAATACCTCCACTGCATGCACATGCACCCATTGCCAGTACCCAGCGGGGTTCTGCCATTTGCAGATACACCTGCTTTACTACAGGTCCCATCTTTTTAGCGATGGTACCCATTACCATCAGCAAATCACACTGACGAGGAGAGAATCCCAATCGCTCCGATCCGAAACGCGCCAGGTCATAATGCGCGGCCATAGTAGCCATAAATTCAATACCGCAACATGAAGTAGCAAACGGTAGAGGCCAGATAGAGTTTTTTCTCGCCAGACCCACTACCTGGTCAAGAGTAGTAGCAAAATATCCCTCTCCCTGTAATCCTTCCGGACCTTCCTTTACCAGTTTAAGGTCCCTTTCTCCTGTATAATTATATTGTACCGGACGTGGCATAGTCTACACTTTTTAATCTTCCCATTTAAGCGCACCTTTTTTAATAATATAGATGAAGCCGCAGAGGAAGAATCCGACGAACATCATCACAGCCATGAAACCTTCCCATCCCAGTGACTTGAAAGTTACCGCATAGGGATAGAAAAAGATCACTTCCACATCGAAAAGAACAAAAAGGATAGCCACCAGGAAATACTTGATAGCTATAGGCTGGCGCGCATTGCCTACCCCTTCAATTCCACTTTCAAAATTCTCCAGTTTATCAGCAGTTTTCCTGGTCGGTCCAAGGAGATGGGTCACTCCCATCATTAAGCCTACAAAAAGTATGGCAAATAATAACTGTAATCCTACAGGGAGGTACCAATAGGCGTTATCTATATGTTGTTGTGAGGCCTGTAACAGGTATACATCCATAATTTTTAACAGGTTTTCCAGGACTTTTACAAATGCGTGACAAAATTACGTTAGCTAAACATACTACCCTAATAAAAATCCCCTGCTAGAACGTAACAGGGGATGAAAATGATATATTAAAATTTATGTATTCTGTTATCTTTTATTAGTAGCCGGTTGTCGCTGTGAATTTTGCTGTTGCTGTTGAGCAGCTTTCTTCTTTGCATCTTCCAATTGTTTTACTGCATTTTGGGCAACTGTATTTTGAGGATCAATTTTCAATACTTCATTGAGGTAATACAATGATGAATCGATGTCTTTTGCTACATTATTATAATACTGTACCAGATAGAAGTTGGATTGAACAGCATATTGTTTGTAAGTCTTTTCTGCTGTAGTATCCAGTTCAATAGCTTTCTGGGCCAGGATTTTATAAGCGCCTACAGCCAATCCTTCTTCCATAGTAGTATCCTGTGCCTGTTTTGCACGGGCGCACCAGAGGTATCCAAAGATCTGGTCAGGGAATTTTGATTGATATTCACCGCAGAAAAGTTCATCGGCTTTAGCATAGTTTCCTGCCTGATAGTGTGCAAAAGCATAGTTGTAAAGATCCCTGGCGCTGGGCTCTGGTTGTATAGAATAGGCTTTACCGAGCATTTCTGCTCCCAGTGTTTTATCACCCATATGTTGAGCCAATCTCACGGCATTATCTATCAACTTTAATTTATTGGTTAACGCTGTATCGGCATCAATAGCTGTATTATAGTAGTAGAAAACTGAATCCTGTGAATCAGGTATCTTACTGCTGATGATAGCTAGCTCCTCGTAGTCGGTAGGCATGATCGTTTCAGGATCTGCTTTTTTGAGGAAGGTATGCATAGCTGTTCTGGCTGTTTCAGGATCGCCAAGTGTATCAGAGGTATAAGCCAGCATTCTGTACATTCTGGGATTCACTCTATCACCATGCTGATTGATCAACTCCTGAGCACGTAGCTTAGCGCCTGCAAAGTCGCCCCTGGCGTAAGTGTAATCAGTTTTGATATACTCTGTTTCAGGTCCCTGGTCGCTGTTAGCAATATAACTGTTTAAGAAATTACCTGCTTTGTTTACATCACGGAAGTAGTGGTAATAGAAAAGATTGAAATAGGCAGGAGCATAGGTAGTATCCAAACTTACTGCCGATTCGTAGTAAGGCAGGAATACATCAGCGTTACCCTGTGTTTCATATATTCTTCCTATACTGTTTTTTGCTGCAGCAAGATTTGGATCCAGTTCAAGCGCTTTGTTGTAAGAAGTAACTGCATTACCTCCATCCACCAGTTTGCGGTAAGCATCACCCATCAGCAGGTAGGTATCAGCATTCTTGAACCTTTTTACCTGTGTAGCCTGATTGAGTTTCTCTATAGCATAGGTAGCATCGCCTGGTCGGGCTTTGATATTTGCTCTTGCCACTGCGTTGAACACGTCTATATCTTTACTTTTTGAAAGATTGATAGCTGTTTCAAATTGCTGGCGGGCCTCATCCTTTTTTCCTTCCATCAGTAATATTTGGCCCATGCCTGCCAGGAGAAGAGGTGAGTTGGCATTTGTAGCCAGCGCCCGTTGATACAGTTCTTTTGCAGCCACTGAATCTCTCTGTTCCAATGATGTTTGACCGAGCCAATAAGTGGCTTCAGCATCATTAGGATTTGAGGCAAGAATTTTTTCAAATGTTTCTTTCGCGCTTCTATAACGTTCGTAATAGAAGAACTTTTTCCCGTCTTCTACTTTTTGGGCAAATAAATTCCCTGTGATAATCACTGTAGCTAAAAGACTTAATACACTTTTAATCATTTTCCAATGCGTATTTTTTGTTTGAGAATTTTACTTTTATCTAATCAATCTTCTTCAGCAATATTCATTTGTCTTACTTCAAAGCGCATTTTTGCCGGCAGCAAATAAGCTCTCTGAAAAATAAGCTGGCCTTTTTCATAGATGAGGAAATTAGAGAAACCGCTGCCAAGACCATCATAATTTTCTTTCAAAATAAAGTATAAGGTTCGAATCATAGGATAACGCGCTCCAACAATATTACCCTGATACGGCTTAACATACGTACCTCTGCACCCCCTGCATTCAATATCAGCTATCTTTACCTTCTTAAGGAAGCTGATCACATTGGGATCATCTTTGTCGCCTACCCAACTCACTCCAATCAATCCGATAGCATCATTATTCTCCGATACATAATCGATTACACCTTCGCTATTATTGGCAGCAACAACATTTGAGGACAGTGGTTTGCCGTCATTCAAGGAATCGGTCACAAAACGGACAGTACTGGTAGAGGTAGTACCGTCAAGCAACATTTTGTATTTATAACTACTCGTTCCATTGGCAATGGTACGAAGATCATCCATTTTAAACAGTGTGTCTTTCGATTGATTATTGGTAATCACTGCTATCGCATCGTAAGCAATGGGACCAAACCTAGGATGATAACTCAGCTTTTCTTTAAGCAAATCCTGTTCCTGCTTTGTTAACCCCCTGGTAACCAATACCATTCTTATGCTATCTACATTCAAATCCTTCAGGCATTCGGCTTCGGGCTTATAATGAACGATAACATGAGCATTAGGATAAAGCGATTCAAACACTTTTATCTGCGAGTCGATAACCGGTTTAAAAGATTCATCTACACTGATATGGATAGTTCCGGAAGTCGTTGTTTCCCGCGGCACTGAAGGTCCGCCTCCACAACCGGTAACCATTTGTGTCATTACTATTAAACCTGCGACCAATATCTGGGATAATGTTTTCAAATAAAAAAACTGTTAATTAAAAACTAATTAAAATAATTCTTCTTTATACCTCTATATATCCTGAAGCCGCCATATAATATGCAAAGACCCCCGAATATATATGAGAATGGTTTCGGCGGAAATTCCATATCTATACCCAATAATCCGTAGAAAGCAAAGAATCCACCCATACCCGCATAAATAATGCCCATCCCGAGATCCATTAATGAGCGCCGGTTCACATAGGCTTTTTTCTTTTTTTCTTCCAGATTGCTACTCATTCCTATTTATTAAAGGGCGGTAAGTTAAGAATTTTAACAAAGCATACATTTGCAAATTGAAAAAAATACAAATGTCTAAACCGGCAATCCCACAAGGCACCCGAGATTTTGCTCCCGAAACGGTGAGGAAAAGAAACTACATATTCAATACGATAAAGGCAGTTTTTGAGCTGTATGGTTTTCAGCCACTGGAAACGCCGGCTATGGAAAACCTGGAAACACTAATGGGAAAATACGGGGAGGAAGGTGATAAGCTGATCTTCAGAATTTTGAATAACGGCCTGAACGACCCTAAGAATATGGAGAAAGCAAAAAGTGCTTTTGAAAATATATTACGGGGGAAAAACGATAAAAATATCACCGAAAGAGCCCTCCGCTACGACCTTACTATACCCTTTGCCAGGTATGTAGCGATGAATCACGGACAACTGACATTCCCTTTTAAACGCTACCAGATACAACCTGTATGGCGGGCCGATCGTCCCCAGAAAGGGAGGTATCGCGAATTTTATCAATGTGATGCCGATGTGGTGGGTAGCCTTTCGCTGATCAACGAAGTTGAGTTAGTCAATATATACGCCGAAGCGCTTACTCGTCTGAGTATCAGGGGATTTGAACTAAGAATAAACTCACGCAAAATACTGGCTGCCCTGGCCGAAAAATGTGGGGGTAGCCACCAACTCACGCCTATCACCATCGCTATAGATAAACTGGATAAAATAGGCCTGGAAAAAGTAAAGGAAGAGTTGCAGCAGCGCGGATTAACCGGTGACCAGATCGGCATTATTGAAAAATATCTGACGGTTGAAGGAAATAACCAGGACAAGATTACCCGGCTTAGCCAGCTATTATCGGGGGTAGAGCAGGCAGCTGAGGGTATCGCCGACCTTGAATTTATACTACGGCATATCGGCCCACATATTCCATTGGTGGTTGATTTTACACTTGCCCGCGGGTTAAATTATTATACAGGTACTATTTTCGAAGTGAAAGCGCCGCCACAAGTAAAAATAGGTAGCATTGGAGGAGGCGGAAGATATGATGACCTTACTGGATTATTTGGTGTGCCTAATGTACCAGGTGTGGGAATATCTTTTGGAGTAGACAGGATATACGATGTGATGGAAGAATTGGAGCTGTTTCCCGGTGATATGCATATCAGTTCCCAGGTATTATTTATCAATACAGGTGATGAGCATACTGAAACTATTTACAGGGCTTTACAGTCGATACGGGCCAAAGGCATTCGCTCGGAATTATACCACGAACCTGCCAAAATAGATAAGCAATTTAAATATGCCGAAAAGAAAAATATTCCTTTTGTAATAACGCTGGAAAACAATCAGTTTAAAATCAAAAATACAATCAATAGAACCCAGCAATTCCTGTCTGAAGAGGAATTGCCGGGATTTGATTTTACTCTTTGATTAATTTTACCAACATCCGCTCATGATTGTTCACTATTAATTCAAGAATATATGCTCCTGGCTCAAGCGATGATGAGCCCTTTACTGTGAACGTATTTAATCCAGGTGTTCCTTCAGCAAGCTGACGTAAGACAACATTACTATTATCGTCCAGCACACGCATAGAAACATAAGAGTTTTCATGCAATTGCACATTGGCGGTAATATCATTCATTGAAGGATTAGGCGTTACACTGATCATCGTGAGTGTTTTGGTATTATATACTCTAACTACCAGCAACCTGCTCAACAACACATTTCCATCTGCATTTGTTTGCTTCAAACGGTAATAAATATCTTTTTTAAGCGCAGCACCCTTGCCCACAAAATCTACATAGGCATAAATATTAGCTTTGTCCTCATTACTGATAGTTCCTGCATTTTCCCACTTACGTCCATCAAAACTTCTTTCAAGATCAAACTTAGTGATAGTATTGTTCTCCGAAGTATTCCATATCAATTCTACATTTCCATTGTATTTGTAGGCGCCTTTAAAATCGATCAGGCTGTTTGAAGAATTTGGAAAATCGATATGTACAGTAGTATTAGCCGAGCACAGATTACCAGCGCCATCTTCACAAACCTTATATACAAAGCTGGTGGATGTTCCTTCAAAACCTTTATTAGGAGTGAACACAAAAGTTCCGTCAGTTTTCAGGTGTACATTACCGTGAGGTGAACCTTTAATCAGGTAAGCATTGAACTTTTCATCAGCCATATCCTTATCATTCAGCATTAATGAACCAAATGCAGTCCTGTCGGGGCGACCGGTAATTTTTGATTTAAGCACTACAGGTGAAGCGTTGCATCCACCTTTATAAGAAAAGGGTGCAGAGATGGCTAACTGATCAATAGCAATACGTGCTGTTTCACCATTCCCGCCGTATTGCAGGATAACCCTGTATTCACCGGCAGGCAAATTATTGAACTCTGTACTATACTTCCTGGCTTTTTTGGCAGAAGAACCGTTAAAGTTGATCGTTTCCAGTTCCTGTATAACTTCATTATGCGCATCGGCCAAACATATTTTCAGCCATCTTTTTGAATCAGATGAAAAATTTTCATTGAACACATAATCAAATGAAACTTTAACACTGGAAGATATATTCAATAGAGGAGTATAAATACCACTGTAGTTATAGCGTGTAGCTTGCATATTAGCGACCATCGCTCCATCTCCTTCCAGTTGCGGATCCCATCCGTCCTGATTCACGTCGAAGTTGTGAAAAGTCCAGCAGGAATTTTGCAGCTTGGCTTTCACATGAGGGATAGCTGCTCCTCTACGTGAATTAAAATTTTCCACGGTTTCTGCAGCAATAGCTGTTAAACCGCTAAAGAGCAGGGGTAATACCAATAACTTGACCATGTCGGTAGATTTCAGGTTGACAAATTGGGTCAACGATCAAACTTATTCTTGGGGGAGCATCAAAGGCATGGAGATGAAACAAATGTAATAGGCCTTTTCCGGAAATGCAAGTCTTACACACGACTTTCCACTACTTACGCTTTATTTCAAACTAATTTTTATTAGCCAACTGCCCGCAGGCGGCGTCAATATCCTTACCTCTGCTGCGCCGTAAACGGGCATTAACTCTCTGTTTTTCAAGGTGTGCCATAAATTGATTGACCACTTTCTCATCCGGTTTGGAAAAAGTAGCAGCATCAATAGGATTATATTCAATAATATTCACAAGGTCGGCTGGAACCTGGCGATAAATTTTTATCAGCTCATCAGCATCTTTAATACTATCATTAAAGTTTTTAAACAGAATATATTCCAGCGTGATTTCATTACGCGTCTGCTGATAGAAATAATTCAGGGCATCTACCAATGCCTTTATATTATTACTCTCGTTGATAGGCATTATCTCATTTCTCTTCGTATCGTTAGCGGCATGTAACGACAACGCCAGCTTAAATCTTACTTTATCATCTCCCAATTGCCTGATCATTTTCGCTACGCCAGCAGTGGATACTGTAATTCGCCTGGGACTCATACCTAATCCATCCGGAGCGCTAATCCGTTCTATCGACCGCAATACATTTTTATAATTCAGCAACGGCTCGCCCATTCCCATGAAAACAATATTGGACAGTTTTTTTCCATAGGTCTGCTCCGAAAGCTGGTTAAGCAGCGACACTTCATCGTATATTTCATCAAAATCAAGATTCTTTTTCCTATCCATATATCCCGTTGCGCAGAACTTGCAACTCAGACTGCATCCCACCTGCGAAGAAACACAGGCAGTATGGCGTGAGTCGGTCGGGATCAGCACACCTTCGATAAGATGCCCCTCCACTGTTTTGAATCGAGTTTTAATGGTGCCGTCCGCTGAATGTTGTGTAGCATCAATCTGTAAAGAAGGGAGTGTGAAATGCTCTTGTAACTGCTGACGCAGTCCCTTACTCAGATTTGTCATCTCCTCTATTGAACGTGCCTGCTTCAGCCATATCCACTCATATACCTGTTTAGCCCTGAACTTCTTTTCCTGAATAGATTCAAAATATTCTTCCAATTCCTGCAGGTTCAGGTATCTTATATTCTTCTTCTTTGCCGGTTCCATTAAACAAAGGTATTTACATTTGCGCTCTAAAGTTCAATCATGCATACTGCTTACGTTATTGATGCCATAAGAACACCCATCGGAAAATATGGTGGATCACTCGCTCATGTTCGTCCGGATGACCTGCTCGCACATGTAGTTAAAGCTGTTTTAAAGAGAAATCCCCAAATCCCTTACGATGCCATTGAAGATATTATCGCCGGAGATGCCAACCAGGCAGGGGAAGATAACAGGAATGTAGCCCGCATGGCTGCCCTGCTCGCCGGACTGCCGGTAACTGTAGCAGGAAATACCGTTAACCGCTTATGCGCCTCTGGTTTGCAAGCCATTATGGATGCTTCCAGGGCCATTATGACCGGAGATGGCGATATCATCATTGCCGGTGGAGTGGAAAGTATGACCCGCGCGCCCTTCGTGATGCTAAAATCATCCTCTGCATTCAACAGAAATCCGGAAGTAATGGATACTACTATAGGCTGGCGCTTTCCTAACAAAATCCTTACCGATCGGTATTATCCCTACTCGATGGGAGAAACTGCCGAGAATGTTGCCAGGCAGTGGAATATTTCAAGAGAAGAGCAAGATGCCTATGCCATGCAATCGCACGCCAAATATTTTGCCGCTGCTGCCGCAGGAAAATTTGAGGATGAAATTATACCGGTAGAAATCAACGGTGGTAAGGAACTATTCGCTGCCGATGAACATCCGCGTAAAACGAGCCTGGAAAAACTTGCTGCACTAAAACCAGCATTTATCAAAAATGGATCAGTAACCGCAGGCAATGCAGCGGGATTAAACGATGGAGCAGCGGCTCTTATCCTGGCCAGTGATAAGGCTGTTGAACAATTCGCCCTGCAACCTTTAGGAAAGATCATAGCGATGGCTGTTGCCGGAGTAGATCCGTCTATTATGGGAACCGGTCCCGTTCCGGCTGTGAAAAAAGTACTTAACCGCGCTAAACTGGACATTAACGATATCAATCTTATTGAACTGAATGAAGCTTTCGCTTCACAATCCATTGCAGTAAGCAGAGAACTTGGCCTGGATAACAGCAAAGTAAACGTAAACGGCGGTTCAATTTCTCTAGGTCATCCGCTTGGCTGTAGTGGAGCGAGGATATCAACCACATTATTACACGAAATGAAAAGAAGGAATGTTCGCTATGGATTAGCCTGTATGTGTGTAGGTGTAGGTCAGGGTGCAGCTATCATCTACGAACGCATTCCCACTAAGTCATTTAACTAACACTCATTAGTTTTTTATCCTAATTTTGACTGCATTGAGCTTTTATGCCTGAAATTCAATCTAAAAGAGTAAGAATCGTTACTGCGGCTTCGCTGTTCGACGGACATGATGCTGCGATTAATATTATGCGCCGTATCCTCCAGTCGCGTGGAGCCGAGATTATTCACCTTGGTCATAACAGGAGTGTACATGAGATCGTAGAATGTGCTATTGAAGAAGATGCGCATGGTATAGCCCTTACTTCCTATCAGGGCGGACATGTAGAGTTCCTGAAGTATATGAAGGACCTGCTTGATGAGGCCGGATGCGGACATATTAAAATATTTGCCGGAGGTGGCGGTACTATCCTTCCTACCGAAATTGAGGATCTACATCAATACGGCATTACAAGAATTTATTCTCCCGATGATGGAAGAGCTATGGGCTTACAGGGCATGATCGATGATGTGATCAACCACTGTCGTAAGGACAAAGACTATTGGAATGCCGGTAACCAGTGGAATGGTATTCTTCCATTAGGTGAAGTAAATGATATCCGGAGAATCGCGCGAGCGATTACAAATGCCGAAGAAGGAAAACCGATTAATAGTAAGGATACTAATAAAACAATTCCGGTATTAGGGATTACAGGTACAGGAGGATCGGGCAAATCTTCCGTAACAGATGAAATAGTCAGAAGATTATTACATTATTCCGACACGCTGACGGTAGCCGTAATCAGTGTTGATCCCAGCAAGAAAAAAACAGGCGGAGCGCTACTTGGCGACAGGATAAGAATGAATGCTATTGCACATCCGCGTGCGTATATGCGTTCGCTTGCTACCCGCGACGACAATACTGCTTTAAGTCTGCATGTGCAACAGGCACTCAATATTTGTAAAGCTGCAGGTTATGATCTTATCATTTTAGAGTCTGCCGGTGTTGGTCAAAGTGATACTTCTATTCTTGAGTATTGTGATGTAAGTCTTTATGTAATGACTCCCGAATATGGCGCTGCTTCGCAACTGGAAAAGATCAATATGCTGGATTATGCAGATATTGTTGCTATCAATAAAGCCGATAAGCCAGGCGCGCAAGATGCATTACATGATGTTCGGAAACAATACAAGAGAAATCATGAATTATGGGAAGCCAGTGACGAATCATTACCCGTTGTTGCAACCATAGCCGCACAGTTTAATGATGCAGGTATTAATGTATTGTTCAAAAAAATTATTACTACCCTCCAGAAAAAAACTGCGTTTGTACTGAATGAACTATCTGCAATCACCGAAAGTCCTACTGCGGAAAAATCAATAACTATCATTCCTTCCAAACGTGCAAGGTATTTATCTGAAATAGCTGAAAACAACCGTGCTTATGATAAATGGGTTGTTGAACAATCGACTATTGCTTCTGCATTATATCAACTACAAGGCGCAGCCTCAATAATTGGAAATAATGAAGTATTAAATAACAAGATTACTCATTATTCTGCTCAACTTGATCCCGACAATAAAAAACTACTTGACGAATGGTCTCAAAAAGTTGAGTCATACAAACGTGATCACTTTGAATATAAAGTACGCGATAAAGTCATTAAACAAAATCTCAATACCCAAACATTATCAGGGTTAAAAGTACCCAAAGTAATATTGCCTAAATACAAGGATTGGGGAGATATATTGAAATGGCAATTGCAGGAAAATGTGCCGGGTGAATTTCCTTACACCGCTGGTGTATTTGAATTAAAACGCGAAGGAGAAGACCCGACCAGGATGTTTGCCGGAGAAGGTGGACCTGAACGTACTAACAGACGCTTTCATTATGTAAGTGCCGGGCAACCTGCCAGCAGATTATCGACAGCATTTGATAGCGTAACACTGTATGGTGAAGACCCACATGAACGTCCCGACATATATGGTAAAATCGGCAATGCCGGAGTGAATATTGCTACAGTAGACGATGCTAAAAAACTATACAGTGGATTTGATTTGTGCGATCCAAAAACGTCCGTCAGCATGACCATTAACGGACCGGCGCCTATTCTGCTGGCATTCTTTCTAAATGCTGCCATCGACCAGCAATGTGAAAATTGGATAAGCGTGCATGACCAATGGGAAATGGTAAATAAGAAGATCTCTGAAATATTTAAAAACTTCCCTCAACCAACATATCACGATACTTCTTTCCCAGAACAATTACCCGAAGGTAACAACGGATTAGGGCTGAAGTTATTAGGATTATCAGGAGACCAGGTTTTGCCGCGGGATATTTATCAGACTATTTTATCAGATACTTTATCGAAAGTGCGTGGTACTGTGCAGGCCGATATTTTAAAAGAAGACCAGGCGCAAAACACCTGTATATTCAGTACAGAATTTGCACTAAGGCTGATGGGCGATGTGCAGCAATATTTTATTGATAAGAACGTCAGGAATTTTTATAGCGTAAGTATCAGCGGATACCATATTGCAGAAGCAGGAGCTAATCCTATCACGCAATTAGCTTTTACTTTATCGAACGGTTTTACTTATCTCGAATACTACCTAAGCAGAGGAATGAATATTGATGATTTTGCTCCTAACCTCAGTTTCTTTTTCAGTAATGGCATGGATGCAGAATATAGTGTGATCGGCAGAGTAGCACGAAGAATATGGGCCAAGGCTATTAAACATTTATATAAGGGTAATGATAGGAGCCAGAAATTAAAATATCATATACAGACCAGTGGAAGAAGCTTACATGCGCAGGAGATAGATTTTAATGATATCAGAACAACCTTGCAGGCGTTGTATGCCATTTATGATAACTGCAACAGCTTACACACCAACGCTTATGACGAAGCTATTACCACTCCCACAGAAGCTTCAGTACGAAGAGCTATGGCCATACAATTAATTATCAATCGCGAGTTGGGAACCGCTAAAAACGAAAATCCCCTCCAGGGTTCTTTTCTTATCGAAGAACTCACCGATCTGGTAGAAGAGGCGGTATTAATGGAATTTGACAGGTTAACAGAAAGAGGTGGTGTGTTAGGCGCTATGGAAAGAATGTATCAGCGCAATAAGATACAGGAAGAAAGCCTGTATTATGAAAGCAAAAAACATAACGGCGAACTTCCGATAGTAGGTGTAAATACTTTTTTAAATAAGAAAGGAAGTCCGACTGTTTTACCCGGAGAAGTAATCAGAAGTACTGCCAAAGAAAAAAAACAACAGATAGAAAACCTGCGTGATTTCCAACATCGGCACGAAGCGAAAGGTAAAGAAGCATTGCACAGGCTACAACAGGCCGCCATTAAGAATGAAAACGTTTTTGAGGAATTGATGCAAACAGTAAAATACTGTTCATTAGGACAAATCACTCATGCTTTATATGAAGTAGGTGGTCAGTATAGAAGAAATATGTAGCGCTGCTATTTATTTTGCACGCTCGTATTGCACAGGCCATTTAATATCAGCCCCCAGTTCCTTTGCTGCATGCAAAGGAAAATAGGGATCACGTAGTAACTGCCTCGCAAGAAAAACAAGATCAGCTTTACCTTCTGCAATAATCTGTTCACATTGTTCTGCTGTGGTAATTAAGCCAACCGCACCAGTCAGTATACCTGCCTGCTTTTTAATTTGCTCGGCAAAAGGAGTTTGATAAAGCGGACCAATATTGATTTTAACACCTGCTATATTTCCTCCGCTTGAACAATCGATCACATCAACACCTTTTTCTTTCAGTATTACTGCCAGCTTAACCGAGTCTTCGATCGTCCACCCTTTATCAGACCATTCAGAAGCTGAAATACGTACAAATAGAGGATAATCTGATGGCCATACCTGTTTTACACTGTCAACAATTTCTACCAGGAATCTTATTCTGTTTTCAAAGCTGCCGCCATATTCATCTGTCCGTAAGTTGCTGGCAGGCGAGAGAAATTCATTGATCAGATAACCGTGAGCAGCATGAATTTCTACAATTTTGAATCCCGCTGCAACAGCGCGTTTTGCGGCGGCAGAAAATTTTTCAACCAGCGAAGCAATATCATTTGTACTAAGTGCTATAGGCTGCGGATCATTTTCTTTAAAAGGAACAGGTGAAGGAGCGACCGTTTTCCATCCGCCGTTATTGACAGGTACAACCTGGTTACCCTTCCAGGGTGAAGAAACACTAGCCTTTCTCCCGGCATGTGCCAGTTGTATGCCTGCAACAGATCCATGTTCATGAATAAATGTGGTAATCTTTTTCAGATAGGTGATATGTTCATCCTTCCATATTCCCAGATCTTCTGGTGATATTCTTCCTTCGGGTGATACAGCAGTAGCTTCTGAAAATATTAATCCCGCTCCTCCTATAGCACGCGCTCCTAAATGTACCAGATGCCAATCGTTAGCGAATCCGTCAACAGATGAATACTGGCACATAGGCGATACAACAATGCGGTTGGGAAGAGTAATACTTTTAATCTTAAGTGGTTCAAATAGCCTGGCCATGTATGCAATATATAAATTTGTTCCTGCTTCATGACGTAGTAAGAGGTGAAAACAGCTCTTATTATTTTATTCGTACTTTCGACCCAACGTTTGTGAGCCGGGAAAAATATTTTATAGATGACAGCAGAACACCAACGACTAACAGTAAATGCCAGTAAACCTGTACCGCTTGTAGAATGGGGCCCTTACCTGAGTGAACGGCAATGGGGGACGGTGCGTGAAGATTATAGCTCTGATGGAAATGCCTGGCACTATTTTCCTTTTGATCATGCTACTTATCGCACTTATAAATGGGGAGAAGATGGTCTGGCAGGAATTTCTGATCTTTACCAGAATCTTTGTTTTGCCGTTGCATTGTGGAACGGCAAAGATCCTTTTCTGAAAGAACGCTTGTTCGGACTTCGCAACGGCGAAGGCAATCATGGAGAAGATGTGAAGGAACTATATTATTATCTCGATAATATACCGACACACTATTACATGGAATATCTCTATAAGTATCCCCAACAAGAGTTTCCCTATTCAAAGTTAAGAGAGGAGAACCGCAAGCGATCAAAACTCGATCCCGAATACGAAATATTGGATACCGGCATTTTTGACAATAACGAATACTTTGACGTAAAGATCACTTATGCCAAACATGGACCTTCCGATATATTTATCAGAATAGAAATAACCAACCGTTATAATAAGCAAGCTGAAATATCTGTATTGCCTACTTTATGGTTTTATAACCGCTGGTGGGACCAGGACACAAAAGTACAGCCCAGCATCTCTCTTATCAATAAAACCTGCGTGAAAGCAGAGCATAACAGGTTGAGCAATTATTACTTTTATTTTCAACAGGCCGAGGATTTATTTTTTACTGATAACGAGACTAACACCTTAAAAGTCAGTAATATTCCTAACGAATCTATTTTTACAAAAGATGCTATTAATGATGCTGTTATTAATGGCTCCAATGCAGCTGAGCTGAGGAACAGAAAGAAGGGGACAAAGTTTTCACCCTATTATAAACTGAAGATAGCAGGTGGCGCTACTAAAACCCTTTACTGCAGGTTATCTAACACCTTCATGGAAAATGCTTTTGTGCAAGGGTTCGAGAACATTTTCACCACCAGAAAACAGGAAGCAGATGATTTTTACAGAGCTATTCTCCCTAAAGGTATCAGTGAGGATATGGCCCGCATCCAGCGACAGGCCCTCGCGGGATTATTATGGACTAAACAGTATTACCATTACGATGTTGAAACATGGCTTACTACTAGCGATGGTGTTTCTCCCGTAAGTACCGGTAAGTTAAACGGACGTAATAGTGATTGGAAGCACCTGAAAAACCAGGATATTATTTCAATGCCAGATAAATGGGAATATCCCTGGTATGCTGCCTGGGATTTGGCTTTTCAAACCATTTCTATGGCAGTGGTGGATCCTACTTTTGCCAAACACCAGCTACTGCTGATCATGCGTGAGTGGTACATGAAACCCGATGGACAGCTTCCCGCTTATGAATGGAACTTTAGTGATGTGAACCCACCTGTTCATGCATGGGCAGCCATGCAGGTGTACCTGATAGAAAAAAAACAAAAAGGCGAAGGAGATGTAGAGTTTCTTAAAAAAATATTTCATAAGCTGCTGATCAATTTTACCTGGTGGATCAACAGAAAAGACGTAAACGGTAATAACATTTTTGAAGGGGGGTTCCTTGGATTGGATAATATCGGAGTATTTAACCGTAACCTCCATTCGGCCAATGAAATGCAGTTAGAGCAGGCTGATGGTACTAGTTGGATGGGTACTTATGCACTTGATATGATGGACATTGCATTGGAGATCGCCATGTATGATCCTTCTTTCGAAGATTCTGCTACCAGGTTCTTCGAGCATTTCATCCTCATTGCCGAAGCGCTTAACGAACATCGCTTATGGAATGACGAGGATAAATTTTTCTACGATGTGCTTTGTATACAAGGGGCAGAGCCTACTCCTCTTAAAATCCAGTCGATTGTAGGATTGACCTCACTGTTTGCCGTTTCCACTATTAAAAAGTCTGTTTTTGATAAGCTGAAGGATTTCAAAAAAAGAGCCGTATGGTTCGAAAACTTCAGGAAAAAAAACAACAAGTTCTGGCCTAATGAAGAACGTAGTGATGGTGAAGAAGTACTGCTTTCGCTGGTAAAGCAGGACCGACTTGAACACTTGTTGAGAAGATTGCTGGATGAGAGCGAGTTTTTATCACCAGGCGGCATACGGGCACTTTCGAAAAGACACGAAGATCATCCCTATTCGGTAACAGTGGATAATGTGTCCTATACCATACGCTACGATCCGGGTGATTCTACTTCAGATATCTATGGCGGCAACTCCAACTGGAGAGGGCCGGTATGGATGCCTATTAACTATCTTATTATCCAGTCGATAAGAACTTACGGGGATTTTTATGGAGATAGTCTGCTTGTTGAATATCCGACTGGTTCCGGTAATAAAATAAATCTTTGTCAGGTGGCTGATGAGCTGACTAAAAGAGTGATAAGCCTGTTTGAAAAAAATGAAAAAGGAGAAAGAAGAATTTATAATCACGAATACAACTGGTTCTACCAGCAACCGGGCAATGAAGACCTTGTACTTTTCTATGAGTACTTTCATGGTGACACTGGCAAAGGACTCGGCGCCAGCCATCAGACAGGATGGACTGCTCTGGTTGCAGAGTTGATCAGTGAGATCGGTAATAGGAACTCTTAAACGCTTGAAACTGCGGCTGCCTTGCCGGCATTAACTTCTCTAACATTAGTTTCTTTGGTTATATGGATTGTTCTCCATTGCTGCTGAATGGCCGAAACCTCTTCTAGTTCGGGAAGATGCTCCAGTTCATTAGTAAAAGTCCTGGCAGCTTCGTAGACATAGTTTAATCCGGTAAAGAAACAGGTAGCACCTACGATCATGTAGCAAGTCACTTCAAGGAGATTGATACGGCCCCCGGTTCCGGTCACAAATAAATATCCAGCCAGAACCATACCGCCAAAACCCATAATCGTCAACAAATAACCTAAAACCCTTTTTTGCATGGAAAATTATTTTGAGCAATGATTGCAAAGTACATGCCTTTCTTTCACATTTCCTGAAAATGCAAATTTATAAACTTACCTTAAAATAAAATTAACACGATAGTAGTAATAATGTTAATGTGTACAATCGGAACAGCTCCGTTATGCCGCAAGAAAGCTTCTGACAACTAACGGTGAGCCATTGAAAAATAAAAATTGCACAGATGAATGTAAGTAGTATGAAAAAAATTCCACACTTTGTTTCATTGTTATTGCTACTGAATGCCTGTCGGTATACTCCGGATAATGATCTTTCTGGGTGTTATCGTATGATAATTAAAAATGATACGGCCACTATATCTATTAATCAGACGGGTGATTCGGTGAGCGGCAGTCTGAGTTACCACTGGCTGGAAAGAGATAATCATAATGGGACTTTTAATGGCGCTATCCGAAATGATACGCTCATTGTTGCGCACTACACTTTTCAATCTGAAAAGGGCATTACAGTAAAGCAGGTGGTATTTAAGATTAAAGACACAATACTTCTACAGGGATATGGAGAAGAAATGACAAAGAACGACACTACTGCTTTCAGAGATATTGATCTGGTGATATTCGATACCAAACATCCATTTATAAGAAGCTGCGAGTAGATCGACTAAGGTCCTCTTATATACCGTAGCTGCAAGGTAGAGATAAGTATCATCTAACAAAGAAACTGGCAACTCAACAGGTTATTCGCTCATCTTATGCTGAACGTCACTCTTTGTGTACGCCGTAAGATGCTCCCCATCTAAGAAACCTTGAACCCAGCTCTATGTTAGTCACCAGGCTTACCTGAATGTAATCCCCGCTTGTGTTGTGACTTGAAAGTAGTGACAGCTAAACAGTTATTTTATTTTGATTTCTGTAATTTTTTTAATGCTTCTGCCTCAGCGACTTCAAGAGCATTCTCATGTGAAGTGGCTATATCCGGTATAATACCATTACCTTCCCAGTTTTTATCTTCACGAAGACCTACATGGCTAGCCACCGGCAAGTTGAGTACTATGTGTTCATTTAACCTGACGAGTTCACACATATTTGCACCGCCACCTGTTTTTTCGCCTACGACTACTGCCTTTTTGTACGACTGCAGTATCGAAGTGATGCCCTCACCGGCTGAAAAAGTCTGCGGTCCCGTCAAAACATATACAGGTTTTCCGAGATAACGTTTACCAGGTAGATAATAGGCCGACCAGGATTGTTCAACACGATTATTTTTTCTATACTGCACGGTTCCAAAAACAACCGGTTCGGGTTCAAAAAAATAGCTAACGACAAAATTAGCCATGTTACTTTCTCCGCCATTATTCTGTCTCAGATCAACTATTAATGCTGAAGTATTTTGCAGGAAAGCGAAAGCAGCAGCGGCAATATCCCGTGCTTCTTCGAAAGGGAAAAATCCCAAAATATTCATGTAGCCAATATTGCCCGGCAATATGTCAATTTTATTAAAACCGTAATTATTATTTACTGCAAATTGTTTGATGAATTCCGGGAACGCTACTTCCTGTCCATCTTTAGCCGTAACTGAGTCGAAGCTGTATAATAAAGCAAGGTGTTTATCATGACTGATCTGTCGGAACTGTTCATTGAGAACAGTAATGAAGTCCTGAAATGTATTAATTTCCGCAAATGCTTTTGTTTTCTGGAACATTTTCAATGCTTTCCCTATTTGCATCGCCTTATCTTCAAAGACATAACCTTCCTCTACTTGCTTGATTAAAGAATCCATCAGTTGTTGTCTTACTTTAATGGTCAGTGGTCTGTCCTCTTGCTGTGTTGAGAATTGACTTACGGCATGGGCAACATAGAAAAAGAGGAAGAAAAAAAGAGTAAAAACTTTCATCAGTTGTTTGCCAATGGAGATGCAACAACATTTATTTTCCATAAAATAAATCGCTACCCCAGTAAGCGCCCACCAACAACTTGAAATTCACGTAAAATAAACAGTGTGGTCTTGCCGTAATAAAAGTACTTTTGCGAATTATTTCAAAAAGAGTCACGAGCTTTTAAAGTGTTAAAATTCATACGTTTATGTAGATTTCGGAAAGTATGGACGAATCTAAAGTTACTACTACACTGTTCATTAAAGTCGGAATAAAAAGATATATAAACTATTATCTTGGTATGTTTTGATAACCGATTATCATCTTCTCTATTCTTTTAGACAAGAGTGCAATTCAGTGAAATAGTAAATGTTTAGAATCGACAGGCAAATTGAGCACTAAGTAATCTGCCAGACAAAGGAAATGTAAAAAATTGCCGCTATTTTTGGACCTGCCTATGGAAGACATCATAGAACAAATAAAGGGACTTTGTACCACGGAGATGGGTATTGCTCTGTCAGAAATTGAGAAGATACCCCAGAGTGGCAGTGACAGATTATATTTCAGGGTTTATACAAACGGTAAATCCTATATAGCGACCTATGGAAAAAATACAAGGGAAAATGAAACTTTTATCTATTTCAGCAGTCACTTTCACGAACAGAATTGTCCCGTTCCGCAAATATTTGCAGTAAACAAAGACACTACTATCTATATACAGGAAGATTTCGGCGACATTTCTCTATTAAACAAGCTTGACGCATTAGGAAAAACTAATGAGGTGCTGGAACTTTTCAAACTGTCTTTAAAAGAACTGGCCCATCTGCAGACCGCGGGAGACAAATCACTTGATTACTCAAAATGCATCACCAGCAGGGAATTTGGCAAACAGGCTATCCTTAGCGACCTGCTATATTTCAAATACTATTTTCTTGATACCCTGCAGATACCCTATGATAAAGAAAAGCTGTTGGATGAATTTGAACAGCTCGCTACTTATCTGACCGGATCGCAACATAAATATTTTATGTTTCGGGATTTCCAGAGCCGTAATATCATGATCGGCGAAAACGGCATACATTTAATCGACTACCAGGGAGGAATGAAGGGAGCTCTGCAGTATGATGTAGCGTCATTATTATGGCAGGCAAGAGCCGAGTTGCCAGACAACTGGAAAGTTACATTGCTGGAATATTATATGGATTGCGTAGAAGAAAAGTTATCTGTAAAAATTGACAGGCAGATTTTTACTACACAATACTATGGCTATGTATTGATCAGGTTATTGCAGGTGATGGGAGCGTATGGCTTCAGGGGACTGTTTGAAAGAAAAGCTCATTTCCTGACCAGCATTCCATTAGGATTAAAGAATATAAAAGCATTTCTCGCCATCAATCCGAGATTACCCTCACCATCATCAAACGGATTACCGGAGTTTGAGCGACTGCTAAATATCATTGTTGATGATGAAGTGGCAGGGAGATTTACTCCAACGCAAGCCACTGAAAAAACACCTTTAATCGTTCGTATTAATAGCTTCTCCTATAAAAAAGGTATTCCTGAAGATCTATCGGATAACGGCGGAGGCTTTGTATTTGATTGCAGGGGAATATTAAATCCAGGGAGGTTTGAAGAATATAAAAAGTTTACAGGCCGCGATAAATCGGTACAGGATTTTCTCGAACAAAAAACCAAGATAGCTGAGTTCCTGAATAGCGTGTACAGTATAGTAGACATATCTGTGGAAGACTATATTAAAAGAGGATTCTCCGATCTCCAGGTCAGTTTTGGATGTACTGGTGGACAACACAGAAGTGTGTTTGCAGCAGATAGTCTCGCACGTCACCTCAGGAATAAGTTCAAGGTAAAAATAGAATTGCATCATCGTGAACAGGAAGCCCGCAACTGGGTCAACTAATATTATAACTCGTTTGTTTTGACGTACAGATTAATATATGGATGCCTTTACCTGTTTTCACTACTCCCCTTAAGGATACTATTTATATTTTCCGACATCATCTATGTTTTGATCTATTATGTTTTCGGGTACAGGAGGAAAATAGTACAACAAAACCTGGCCATGGCATTTCCGGAAAAAACACAGGAAGAAAGAAACAAGATCGAAAAACAGTTCTATAAAAATTTCGTTGACAATTTTATAGAAACCATCAAACTGATATCGGGAAAAACAAAGTTTGCTAACAAACATTTTATAGCAGATGGCTCATTGATGGAGGAACAATACAGAAAAGGAAACAAATGCCAGTTCCATCTGGGTCATAATTTTAATTGGGAGATAGCCAATATAGCAGTAAGCGCGATTACTTCCTATACCATGCTAATGGTTTATCTGCCTCTTAAAAACAAGGTTTTTGATAAGCTAATGCTGAAAATAAGATCGGCCAGCAGCAATTATCTTTTGCCTGCCACAGATATGAGAGCAGCGATGCTTCCTCACCGCGATTCACTATATCTTCTTGCACTCATTGCCGATCAGGTTCCGGGTGATGTATCGAATGCTTATTGGTTAAATTTTTTCGGCAGACCCACTCCATTTCTGAAAGGCCCTGAACGTGGAGCAGTAGCCGGCAACCTGTCCGTTTTTTTTGCGCATACGTATAAGATCAAAAGAGGGTATTATCAACTCGATTATGAATTATGTACAGAAAATGCCGGCGATTTACCTAAGGGTGAATTAACACGCCGATATGTAGCCTACCTTGAAAAAGCTATCGGGAAACACCCTGAAATGTGGTTATGGACACATAGAAGATGGAAAAAGGAATGGAAAGAAGAATACGAAAAGCTGTGGATCGGAAACGGCTGATTAATTCAACACACTATTTTCTTTCACTATCTCTACTTTTTGATCTTTAATACTCTCCCATCCCCCGGCTACATTTCTCAGATTATGAATACCCTGTTTTTTCAGTAAAGAAGCGGCGATCACACTTCTGTATCCGCTTGCACAATGAATATAAATATTCTGATTGTCTTCAAAATTGGCCATGTTAGCCGGATCAATTAATTCATCGAGTGGGAGGTTAAGAGAGCCTGCAATGTGACCATCACCGTATTCTGTAGCTCTTCTTACATCGAGCACTACCATGTTATCATCGAATGGAATGTCCATTGCCAGTTCATCTGCTTCAACATTGATTACCATATCTACTTCTTCACCAGCATTTTTCCATGCTTCAAATCCGCCGTCCAGGTAACCTTTGACCTGTGAAAAGCCAACGCGGATAAGCCTTGTCATTACTTCCTCTTCCAGGCCTGGCTCTGCTACCAGGAGAATATCTTTATCCAAAGGCAGAATGATGCCTGCCCATTCAGTAAATCTTCCTTCCAGGCCAATAAATACCGAACCCGGAACAAAGCCATTTAAAAATTTATCTGCTCTACGCGTATCCAGGATTATCGTGTCATTCGCGCCTATCTTTTCACCGAATGCTTTAACGCTGTATGGTATAAGTGCTGATTTCATTTACTACTAATTTAGTACAAATCTTCGCTTTGCAGTTCATTATAATTATTACCTTCTCCCCTAAAATATTGCATGGAACTCAAAACAGGTGGGTTCAACTATAAAACCTTGGGTAGGCAATACTTCTTAGTTATTATCTAAACGAAACCATGATTATCGCTTCATCATTACTGTCAATAAGACAAGTAGCTTCAGTGAAGCCAGTGTAGAATTATCTGATAAACAGATATCAAAATAAACTTATCTACTCTGTCAGGCTATGCACGCATTGCATAATATCGTCAATACGCGAACTGTTCACCGAATAATGGATGAATTTGCCGTCCCTTGTGGTTTTGACGATACCGGCTCTTCTGAGGATAGCAAGGTGTTGAGAAGCTACCGATTGTTCAAGACGAAGCTTGACGTATATCTCTGTGACTGTCAGCTTTTTGTTCTCATCGATGAGTTTAACAATCTGTTGCCTCAGCTTGTGGTTGAGTGCCCGCAAAATCATTGCAGCTTTCTTGAGGTTCACGAAGTCAACCTTTACAGGCGCACCATTTTCTTCTTCAGCGCTTAAAACCATTGAATAATTACTAGATACATTCATGTTCACATCTCCTTTTTGTAAAGCAACCGCGAATTTACGATCAAATCTTTAACGGAACAGCTATGCGGTTAGATTATTTTAATCCTGTATATACATTTTTCAGGTAGGAAGGCTCTGAATAAGCAAGTTGATCGAATTGGTGATCCTTATATTTTTTTCTCGCAAGTGTATCCAGATCGGCAACATCATAATCGTCCTTACTAAACACCGCGTTAGGATGTTTGCAAATATACTGCCATTTGGAACACCCGTTACCACAAAAAACGATAATGTTCTTTTCAAGAAGTTCCTCAAAAGAATGCTGATCGAGGATCATGGCAGCAGGCGGAATAACCTCTTTTCCATTAGCATCATAAATAGTAGTAAATACTTCCATCCTCCTGGCATCAATCATTGGACAAATAAGCACCGGCAAGGAATAACCGCTTTTTAGGTTTTTCTTAACAGCATAAGCAATTAATCGCAGCGTGCTTTCAGTAACCAGGGGAACAGCTAATGCATAACACAATCCTTTAGCTGTCGCCATACCGACACGCAAACCTGTATAAGAACCTGGCCCTGCTGCTACTGCAATGGCTTTCAATTCGTGCAGTTCTCTCTCATCTTCATTTAATAGCTCTTGAATAGCGGTATGTATCCATGTGGCATGGTCCTGCTGCTTGTAATTATACTTAACACCCAGTATACCTTCTTCACTTCCCAAACATATGCCGGCAGTTTCCAAAGATGTATCTATTGAGAGTATTAAGGCCATGTTATTCGTTTGTGTATCGGGGTGACGATTGTGCTATTTCCAGCAACGATTGTGCTATAGTGTACCGCTCACTGGTTCGACCGAGTTCCTTTAGCAGTTGTACGATACGATGAACGCCTATCTTTTCTCCCCACTCGAACGGTCCATAAGGATAGTTGGTGCCGAGTTTCATAGCTATATCAATTTCTTCTTTTGAACTCGTTCCCGCATCGTAAGTGTACCAGGCTTCATTGATGATCATGGTTACAATAGCAGGTGTTATCATACCGCATATATCCGGAACCACTTCATATTTCCATTGCAATTGATCGAATAGTGATGCAATATTTTCGAGGTTAGCAGTTGGAACAGCCACTTCTGTAACGGCTCTTTCGAGCATAGTAGGCCACGCATTGATGCGCGTAAAAGGTGCTCCTATAGCTTTAGTAGTATAAGCCACTGCATTAACAATAATCGGTTGAGGTAAAAGTTTACGCAGCGCCGCGATCCTGTCCATGTTCCACTCAAACAGCAGGTCGAAATATGCATCGGCTTCAATAATCGTTAAAGACTTTACACTATCCGCCCAAATCACCTCTACATTATCGGGAATTGATTTTGCCAGCAACGCTTCCTTCTGTGATTTATCGGCCTGTACTGCTATGACCATTCGGTAAAATTTAGCGCAAATATCTACTTTTGGCAGATGGAAAAAAAGATAATCAATACATCAGCAGCGCCAGCGCCTATCGGACCATATAATCAGGCTGTACAGGTAGGTGACTTTTTATTCGTATCCGGACAGGTAGCTATCAATCCTGCTACAGGTAATGTAGAAGCCGCTACCATTGAAGAGGAAGCAAAGCAGGTGATGAAAAACCTCCAAGCCGTTTTACATCAGGCGCAAATGGATTTTAATAATGTAGTGAAGACTACCATCTTTCTTAGCGACATGTCACTTTTTACTAAGGTGAATGATGTATATAGTACTTATTTCACCGGAGATTTTCCAGCCAGAGAAACCGTTGCCGTAAAAGGTCTGCCTAAAGGTGTAAATGTCGAGATCAGTGTTATTGCTTCCCGCTAATAACTAATTATTTCAGTACCCCCAGTTTTTTACCGACAGCAGTAAAAGCTGTCACTGCTTTATCAAGGTGATGCTGATCGTGGGCTGCGCTAAGTTGTACGCGAATACGTGCCTGTTCTTTGGGCACAACGGGAAAGAAGAAACCAATCACATAGATGCCTTCTTCCAGGAGCTCAGCGGCAAATTTTTGGGCCACCGTTGCATCGTATAACATGATAGGAACAATAGGATGGTCACCGGGTTTGATATCAAATCCGGCTGCTGTCATTTTAGATCTGAAGTATTTTGTATTGAATTCCAATTTATCCCGTAGCGCTGTAGTTTCACTCAATAGATCTAACACTGCAATACTGGCTCCAACGATTGATGGGGCAACTGTATTAGAAAACAGATACGGTCTTGAGCGCTGGCGCAACATTTCTATGATTTCTTTTTTGCCACTGGTAAATCCACCGGAAGCTCCTCCCAAGGCTTTGCCCAACGTTCCGGTAATAATATCAATTTTACCCATTACACCTCTGTACTCATGTGTTCCTCTTCCCGTTTTACCTAAAAAACCACTTGAATGCGACTCATCGGTCATCACTATCGCATCGTATTTTTCAGCCAGCTCAACTATTTTATCCAATTGAGCAATAGTACCATCCATACTGAATGAGCCGTCAGTAACAATAATTCTGCTTCTTAAAGCGCCGGTCTCTTTGAGTTTGGTCTCCAGGTCGGCCATATCGTTATGCTTATACCTGAAGCGTTGTGCCTTACACAACCTCACGCCATCGATAATAGAAGCATGATTAAGCTCATCAGAAATAATAGCATCCTGGTCATTAAAGAGCGGTTCAAAAACACCGCCGTTAGCATCAAAAGCCGCGACATACAAAATGGTGTCTTCCGTACCGAGAAATGCTGATATTTTACGTTCAAGTTCTTTATGAATATCCTGAGTTCCGCAGATAAAGCGAACGCTGCTCATCCCATAACCACGATAATCTACATACTTCCGTGCAGCTTCAATGACTTGCGGATGTGAAGAAAGACCCAGATAGTTATTAGCGCAGAAGTTAAGCACCTGCCTGCCATTCACTGTTATTTCGGCTCCCTGGGGGGAAGTAATAATCCTTTCTGTTTTAAATAATCCGGCAGCTTTTATTTCTGCCAGTTCTGCAGCTATGCGGTCAGTAAAATGTTGGTTCATGGTAAGTCTTTCTTTATGTGGGCACAAAAATATATAAAACGTTCCTATCACAGTAATGGCCCGGAACCAACCTCGTTATTTTATCACACCCTTGCTCTGTTAACGATGTAAACACCCAATACCACCAAAGCTATACCGATAAGTTTTTGCAGATTGATAGGACTTTCTCTTACTCCCAGGATACCAAAATGATCCATCACAACGGCAGTGGTCAACTGCCCGGCAATAATCAATACAAACATATTAGCCGCCCCAATCTGACTCACGGCCACTAAAGTAACGGTTACCACAAATGCTCCCATTAGTCCGCCTGAATATTGATACCATTTTGCCTTGGAATACATACTCAACTCTGGAAGCGCTTCTTTGGAAAAAATCAGCAAAAGCACTAGCGCCAGTGTGCCGACAATAAAAGAAATAAATGCCGCCATCAGCGGATGCTGGAGCGACACGCGCAGTTGGCTGTTTATACCCGATTGTACAGTAATGGCAATCCCCGCAATAACCGGCAACAGATAGAAAAATATTTTCATTTGTATAAATTTAGTTTAGTAGACAGTATGGCGGTAATCATTTCCAAGACGGTAAAGAAAAGTTCTATCCAGCCGATAAGCTAACAAAAGTCGGATTTGTTAAACTTTCCGACAAGAGAAATATCTGATCAATTCATTTGTTAGTTTTACTTTCTGCGTTTATTTAACCAGTGATTAATTTTACAGAATATTGGAAATGTTTTTACGTTTAAAGGTTTAAAACATTGGTATCCCAGGAAGAATAAAGCCCGGTTGATAAATTCTTATACGCTATACACTTTATTCCTCCTTCTGTTTAAAAAACTTTGATCAGGATGAGCAAAAATATTGTTACAGTATTGTTCTTATTTTTCATCGTAGGTGTGGTGACAGTCACCACGTTATCTTTTAATACTGTTTCGAAACATACGTATGGTAAAAGATCATCTCCCAGTCCCACCGGGAAAATCCACATCATCATTGACAAATCTGATTATGAACTACATATTTATGATGATGAAGGCTGGTATGCTACTTATCCTGTAGTGTTCGGTAATAAATCGCTCGACGACAAAATGATGGAGGGTGACAGAAACACTCCCGAAGGAGAGTTCACCATTATCACGAAGCGTCCGCACAGCAAGTGGAATAAAATAATGTTACTGGACTATCCTACTAAGGAGAGCTGGGAAAAATTCAACCGCAGAAAAGCCGATGGTATCATTCCCAAATCGGCCCGTATTGGTGGTGATATAGGTATTCATGGAACCTTACCCTATGATAATCTTGTCGTTGACAATTTTAAAAACTGGACACAGGGTTGTGTAGCTTTACGAAATGAAGACCTTGACGATATATACCAATTTGTAGAAGTGGGTACAAAAGTGACGATCAAAAAGTGATCCCTCTTTTATAACAAGCCGAATATTATCAAACTTTTCCCTTCTTGATATCTTCTACAACAGCCGGATCTAATAACGTTGTGGTGTCACCGAGATTACTCATCTCTCCTTCCGCAATTTTCCTAAGAATTCGGCGCATGATCTTTCCACTCCTCGTTTTAGGTAGTCCGTTTACAACCTGAATTTTATCCGGTTTAGCTATGGCCCCGATAATTCTCGATACTGTTAAGGAAATATCTTTTTTGAACAGATCCAAATCATCAGGTTCCGAAGATGCTATTACATACGCGTAAATACCCTGTCCCTTTATGTCATGAGGAAATCCTACGACAGCACTTTCTACTACGCCCGAGTGCATATTGATGGCATTTTCCACTTCAGCAGTTCCAATCCGGTGACCACTCACATTGAGTACATCATCCACTCTACCGGTAATCCTGTAATGCCCTTCTTTGTCGCGCAGGCACCCATCACCTGTAAAATACAGGTTGGGGTAGGAAGCAAAGTAATTGAGGCGGCAGCGTTCATGATCACCATAGGTCGTTCTCAACATTCCCGGCCATGGAAATTTAATACAGAGATTGCCGCTACCCTCATTGCTTTTAATTTCTTCACCTTTTTCATCTACAAGTACAGGCTGGATACCCGGCAACGGAAGAGTGGCGAATGAAGGTTTCGCCGGTGTTATACCGGCCAGGTTGGATATCATGATACCCCCTGTTTCAGTTTGCCACCAGGTATCTACAACCGGACAATTCTTTTTTCCAATATTCTCATTGTACCAGTGCCAGGCCTCTTCGTTGATAGGCTCACCAACAGTTCCCAGCACTTTGAGAGAGCTCAGGCTGTGTTTTTTGATAGGATCTGTTCCATAACTCATAAGCGAACGGATCGCGGTCGGTGCTGTGTACAATATATTTACTTTGTGTTTATCGGAGATTTCCCATAATCTGCCGGCGTCTGGCCAGGTAGGCACGCCTTCGAAAATTACAGAAGCAGCTCCGGCGCTTAAGGGTCCGTAAACAATATAACTATGCCCGGTTATCCAGCCAATATCGGCTGTGCAGAAATGAATATCGCCGGGTTTATACTGGAACACATTCAGGAAGGTATAATTAGTGTATATCAGGTATCCGGCACAAGTATGCACAACACCTTTAGGCTTACCCGTAGAGCCGGAAGTGTATAATATGAAGAGCATGTCTTCGGCGTCCATTTCAACAGCCGGAAAACTGGTTAGTCCTTGTTTTTCTACTTTTTTCATTTCATCTTCCCACCATACATCACGCCCCTTGATCATACTTACCGGTGTTTTTGTACGGCTCAGTACGATCACCCTGCTTACAAATGAACATTTATCCAATGCATCATCCATAATTCCCTTAAGGTTAACTTCCTTATTTCCTCTGAAAGCGCCATCGCAAGTCACGACAAAACGTGCATCGGCGTCCTGTAACCTGTCGGCAATACTTTGTGCGCTAAAGCCGCCAAATATCACCGAATGTATGGCTCCTATCCGTGCACAAGCCAGTATAGCGATGACCAGTTCAGGGACCATTCCCATATAAATACAGACACGATCCCCCTTTTTCACTCCGTTATTGGTCAGTACATGCGCAAACTGGCAAACTTTTAACAGTAGTTCCGAATAGGTCAATGTGCGGGTAGGTTCATTGGGGTCATTAGGCTCCCATATAATAGCGGGCGAATCACCAAGAAGTGCAATATGCCGGTCGAGGCAATTTTCGGTAATATTCAATTTACCCCCTTCAAACCATTTTATTGTGGGCTCCGAGAAGTTCCAGGATAATGTTTTTTCCCATGGTTTTCTCCATAAAAACTGCGAAGCAATATCGCTCCAAAAAGTTTCGGGGTCTTCAACGCTCTTCCTGTAATCCTCTTTGTATTGCTCTTCGGTAGTGATTTGATATGAAACGGCCATGCAATCTTCTTGAAATTATTTACAATAAAATAATAATATGACAATCAAGCTCTAAAAATACGATAGAACAGTCACCAAATTGTTAAAAAAATATAAAGTAAATGGATTTCTCAGTTTTTGGAAAGTATATTTGTAAGGTATGCCGGGTTCAAAAAAAGCAAAAACACTTTCTCCTCTAAGGTTGTTATCAACCTGTGTGATGCTTTTTTGCCTTACCCTTCTCACTTCCATGAACTTTTTCCTCTATTCAATAGATGGTACACAAAAAGGTGAAGGTGAAGGCTCTGCATTGTATGCCAATGCAGAGGAATGTGAAAATAATAATTATCCACCTGCCGGTCCCAGTGAGGACAAGTCAGCAAATGCAGGATTTTCATTTTCTGAAGAAATTCTTCATGAGTCAGATCCTGAATTTAATTTTTCTACCAACGACTTCTTTTTCCTGCATCATATTGCAGACGCTGAAAAAATAGAGATGGTTCATCCGGAGCGGATGTTACCCCCACCAAAGCTCTAATAATTAATTACTTACTTAATATCAGGTACTCTGGAAATATTCCAGCGGTAAACAGGTGATAAGATTAAGTGGTTTTACAACAAACCACTATTCTGTTTTCCCTGGCGAAAAATAAGAATAAGAATCGTGCCCAGTATGGTATAACCAGTACAATTTCACCTTACGATTAGCTGTGGCCATGTTTGTATTGATTTAACTAACAATTTAACGTAACAAGTGAAAAAATCTACGAATTACTTCAGATCATTAGGATCTGATTTTCCGGCGGGGCTGGTTGTATTTCTAGTCGCCCTCCCCCTATGTTTGGGAATTGCTTTAGGCTCTAACGCTCCATTATTTTCAGGAATTATCGGAGGGATTGTCGGAGGCATAGTTATCGGTTTATTAAGTGGGTCCCAGCTCAGTGTGAGCGGGCCAGCCGCAGGTTTAACATCAATAGTAGCCGTTGCCATCGGCAAATTGCAGATATATGAAGCCTTTTTACTTGCTGTAGTGATAGGAGGTGTTATACAATTAATACTTGGATTTCTAAAGGCCGGCGTGTTAGGAGATTATATTCCTTCCAGTGTTATCAAAGGCATGTTGGCCGCCATTGGATTGATACTTATCCTCAAACAATTACCTCATTTGGTGGGATACAGTGTTGATTTTCCCGGTGATGAAGCATTCCGGCAAAAAGATGGAGAGAACACTATTACAGAGTTGTACAATGCTTTTACCAATATAGTGCCATTAGCGCTTATCATTGGAGTATTATCCATTCTCTTACAATTAGTATGGGATAAGTTTGTGGTCAGGTTACATAAAGCTTTTATGCTTATTCCCGCGCCTCTTATCGTAGTAGTGGCAGGAGTAGCCATAAATGAATCCATAAAAGGCAGTAATCCAGATGCAGCTCTCGCTGGTAGTCACTTAGTGAATATTCCTATTGCAGAGACTTTCGGGGATTTTGCTTCCTTTTTTATGTTCCCCGATTTTTCACACTTGGGAAATATAACTGTATGGACAACCGCTTTAACGATTGCCATCGTAGCCAGCCTGGAAACGCTTTTAAACATTCAGGCCGCAGATGAGCTTGATCCTTTCAAACGTGTAACTCCTACTAACAGGGAGCTAAGAGCACAGGGTGTGGGTAATTTAGTATCAGGAATGATTGGGGGTTTACCGCTCACTTCTGTGATCGTGCGTACTTCTGCCAACATCAATGCCGGTGCAAGAACTAAAATGTCGGCCATATTGCATGGCTTCATGTTATTATTGTCTGTATCATTTATTCCTAAGATCCTTAATCTTATTCCCTTATCAGCTTTAGCGGGTATATTGATTTATACTGGTTACAAGTTGGCAAAACCTACTCTTTTTAAAGAGTTTTACGGTAAAGGATATTCGCAGTTTTTACCATTTGTCATTACTATTCTTGCCATTTTGCTCACCGACCTGCTGATTGGTATATTAATAGGTTGTGTTGTAGGATTATTTTTTGTGATGCGCAGTAATTTCAGATCGGCTGTTTTTGTCGTAAACGACAACAACAATTACTTGTTCCGGTTAAGAAAGGATGTGTCCTTCCTGAACAAGCCTATTATTAAAAGAAAGCTGGAAGAAGTACCAGGAAATTCTTATGTACTAATTGATGCCACAAGGGCCGACTTTATTGATAAAGATATCGTTGAAGTGATAGATGATTTTATGAAACATGCGCACTTGTCGGATATTACCGTTGAGCTCAAGAAAAGTACTTATAAGGATCATGGATTTGAGCAGGAGTCGAATTTTCTAAAACCTATAAGAAGAGGTAGTCGGGAAGATAGTGTCACGATGAACCAATAAAGAGTGGACAGTTGACAGTGGAGAATGGACAGTGTTATTTGTTCGGATGAGTGCGAACCTCCTGAAAAAACTATCCACTGTCAATTGTCAACTACAATATTTAACGTACTAAGTAAAAAATATATTGATGAAAGCATACGAAAAGCTATTGCTGGAAAATAAAGCCTGGGCTGCCGAACAGCTAATGGATAACCCTGAGTATTTTTCGAGGTTGGCCAAAGTGCAAACTCCTGAATTCTTATGGGTAGGATGCAGCGATAGCAGGGTTCCGTCCAACCAGATCACAGGAACTACTCCCGGAGAAATATTCGTTCACCGCAATATTGCCAATCTCGTAGTAGAAAACGATGTCAACTTCTTGAGTGTACTACACTATGCAGTTACCTACCTGAAGGTTAAGCATATTATTGTATGCGGTCATTATGGTTGCGGTGGTATTAAAGCAGCTATGGGTAATGAGAGTTATGGTATACTGGATTCCTGGTTAATGAATATTAAGCGCGTCAGGGATAAAAACATAGATGCACTGATGGAACTCAATGATGAAGAAGCACGTGCCGATTTGCTTGCCGAGTTAAGCGTGCAGCAGCAGGCCAGGAATATTGCCAACACAACCATTGTTACCGATGCATGGGAAAGTGAAGGAAGGCCTATGATTCATGGGTGGATATACGGAGTCAAAGATGGCCTGATAAAACCGCTTATCCAGATACAGCCCAATGTGAAAGAGCCTGTGTATACTATGCTGTAAAAAAATTAAATGAAGCAGTTGGTTACTTAACCGATTGCTTCATTTATAGAAGTTATCCTGTTGTTTTTGTGATAATACTTGCAAACAGAAGTCAGTCCACATTTACTACATTTCGGATTACGCGCCACACATATATATCTTCCGTGCAATATCATCCAGTGATGAAATTTCGGAATAAGTATTTTAGGCACAAACTTTATTAGCTGTTTTTCAGTAGCCAGCGGAGTTTTAGCATTAACGGTCAGACCTATACGCGCAGATACCCTGAACACATGTGTATCGACAGCCATATTAGGTTGCTGATCAACCACCGAAGTAATAACATTAGCCGTTTTCCTGCCTACGCCGGGAAGTTGCATCAACTCTTCCACTGTCATAGGTATTTCGCCCCCGAACTTTTCCATTATCATTTTAGCCATTCCTATCAGGTGGCGCGTTTTATTGTTCGGATAAGAAATACTTTTAATGAAAGGAAACAGTTCATCATAAGTAGTGTGCGATAATGCCTCAACATCCGGATATTCAGTGAATACAGCCGGAGTGGTCATATTGACACGCTTATCGGTACATTGAGCCGATAAAATTACAGCCACCAATAACTGGTAAGTATTATCGTAAATGAGCTCTGTTTCCGCAGAAGGATTGTGTTGTTGAAAGTATTCAATAACATACCTGAAGCGATCTTGTCTCGTCATTCCACCTCCACAGATTCCCGTGCATAGTTCATGATGTAAAACAAAGCTTCCGGCCTGGGAGATTCCAGCGGAGTTTCTAATGCCTGGAGAGAGCGCTGAATGATTTCGAGTTTTTCGCGAAGCATCCAATCAGAGTATAGTGCTGCCTCTATGTCGGCAGTTCTCTCAGGGGAGGTTTCATTATACAAATATTGTACAAGTTCCTCTTGAGTAAAGAATAGAGTCATGAGCAATCCTTTTATGTCCTAATTTATCCGAAAGAGTCAGTTCCGGAGTCCGTCCAGTTAAATAAACGCGATTGGGTTGATCTTATTGTATTGGATCCTCAGAAATCACGAAGACATCCTCGTTATCCCTTTTCATGCGGTATTTTTCCCGCGCATATTTTTCAAGGATATGACGGTTTGAGCGTAATTGGTCAAGTTCGGCCCGGGTGGTTTCAATTTCCTGTTCAAACCAGGCTTTGCTCTCCTGCAGCCTGTTTAATTCACTTCTTTGCCTGAAATGGGTCGTAATCACGTCCCTGGTATCAAAAAACAACATCCATACCACGAAAGCGCTCGCGGTAAGGATGTATTTGTTTTTTATGACTTTTGAGAGCATTAATGCCGGTTACTTCCCAAATTTAATTTTATCTTTTAAATAAATGGCATTTGCGCCAAGCATTTCTTCAATTCTGATCAACTGGTTGTATTTGGCGATACGGTCGGTACGGGAAGCAGAACCTGTCTTAATCTGCCCGCAATTCAGCGCTACTGCCAGGTCAGCAATGGTAGTATCCTCTGTTTCACCGCTTCTATGGCTCATAATTGTATTATAACCATGCGTTTGTGCCAGTGAAACGGCGTCAATGGTCTCGGTAATAGTACCTATCTGGTTCACTTTTACCAGCAAACCGTTAGCAATGTTCTTATCAATACCTTCCTGGAGACGCTTAACATTGGTCACGAATAAGTCATCCCCTACGAGTTGCACCTTACTGCCGATAGCGTCTGTCAGCATTTTCCAGCCATCCCAATCATCTTCGGCCATACCATCCTCGATAGATACGATCGGATACTGGTTCACCCAGTTTTCCCAGTATTTAACGAGTTGTTCGCTGGTAAAGGTTTTTCCATCACTTTTATGGAAAGTGTATTTGCCATCCTTAAACAATTCGCTGTTAGCCGCATCCATAGCAATACTTACCTGTGAACCAGCCTTATAACCAGCCGCTTCAATAGCTTTTAATACGGTTTCAATAGCTTCTTCGTTACTCTGGATATTTGGCGCAAATCCACCTTCATCACCTACATTAGTACTATACCCCTTCTTTTTCAATACGGTTTTAAGCGCATGGAAAATTTCTACTCCCCATCTTAACCCTTCGCTAAAAGAGGATGCTCCGATAGGCATCACCATAAATTCCTGGAAGTCTATTTTATTGTCGGCATGAGCTCCGCCATTAAGGATATTCATCATAGGAACAGGCAACACCCTGGCATTAGTACCGCCGATATAGCGGAAGAGCGGTAAACTGGCTTCCTGTGCAGCAGCTTTGGCAGCGGCCATACTTACAGCCAGCATAGCATTAGCACCTAGCTTAGATTTATTAGCGGTTCCATCCAGTTCAATCATTGCGGCATCCAGACCAGCCTGGTCAGCCACTTCCCAACCTAAGAGCTTTTCGGCAATGATCTTATTAACATTCTCAACAGCTTTCAATACTCCTTTTCCTACGTAAGTACTTTTATCATTGTCACGCAATTCCACAGCTTCATGAATACCTGTACTTGCTCCGCTGGGTACGGCTGCACGCCCCATTGCCTCTTCGTCGGTAATAACTTCTACTTCTACTGTTGGATTACCACGACTATCCAGAATCTGCCTTGCAAAAATCTCTGCGATGTAACTCATATTGGTTAATTATTATTTGTTGTTAAATGTTTAAATACTTCTTCCAAAGACCTTTCACCGTGTTCGGTTTTGAGATGGCTGATCGACTGGTCGGCCACCAACTTGCCCTTGTTAATCACAATCACTCTTTCACACAACGCCTCTACTTCCTGCAAAATATGGGAAGAAAAAAGCACAGTTTTATTTTTTCCGAGGTTGCGAATAACCTCCCTAATCTCAATAATCTGGTTAGGATCAAGCCCGGTGGTGGGTTCATCAAGAATAAGCACTTCAGGATCATGAATGAGGGCGGCTGCCAGACCCACTCTTTGTTTATAACCCTTAGATAGCTGCCCGGTTTTCTTACGGCTTTCTACAGTGAGGCCAACAATTTCGATGATTTCGTCTATTCTTCTTTTTTTGTGGGGCACTTTATGTATATCGGCTATAAAACCAAGATATTCTCTTACATACATATCATAGTACAGGGGATTGGCTTCGGGCAGGTAGCCGATCTTTCGTTTCGCGGCTATTGGGTCCTTTTGAACATTGATCCCGCTCACAGTGGTAAATCCGCTATCCGGCAGCAAATAGCCGGTAATCATCTTCATAGTAGTGGATTTTCCAGCTCCGTTTGGCCCGAGAAAACCAACAATTTCACCTTTGTTTAAACTAAAGGAGATATTATCTACTGCTTTTTGGCTACCATACATCCTGGTGAGATCTTGAACTTCTATGGACATTCCGGCAAACCTACTGCAAATTGAGGATTTTTAGCACTGGAAACCCAAACTTAAACTTCAGAAAACAGGCAATAATTTTTAAGCACAAGCCAGTGGTCTGCTACAGCTAAGCGCTATGTTGTGAGGAATATTACTGCTCAAGTATTTCCCTGATCTTGAGCACCATCTCGTTTCGGGTGATAGGCACTCCCATAATCTTATTATATCCTTTGGCATCTACGAGGTACTGGTCCCTGATAATCTTAATGAGCTGGCCATTATTGATCTCCGGTATCAATACCCGCTCAAAATTCCTGATGATATCACCAAGGTTTTTTGGGAAAGGGCGAACATACCGCAAATGTGCATGACTCACTGCTGCTCCTTCCTGTTGTAATTCCGCTACAGCGCTCTTGATAGCTCCGTAGGTACTTCCCCAGCCTAATACCAGTAACTTTCCTTTTTCGGGACCGCTATCCAGTTTTTGCGGGGGAATATGATCAGCTATTTTATCTACTTTTTCCTGTCTGATCTTCACCATCAATTGGTGATTTTCGGGGTCATAACTTACATTACCGGTAATGTTCTGCTTTTCTATTCCTCCTATACGGTGTTCAAGTCCCGGTGTACCGGGAATAGCCCAGGGACGAACAAGTTTTTCATCTCTTAAATAAGGCTGAAACTTTTCTTCGTGATGACCGAGTGTTGTTTTGAACGCTACTTTTATCGGATGTAAATCATCTCCTTTAGGAAACTTCCAGGGTTCAGCGCCATTGGCGATATAACCATCACTCAGCAATATAACCGGTGTCATATGCTCAATAGCTATGCGAACAGCTTCATATGCAACAGTGAAACAGTCACTAGGTGTTGAGGCGGCAATTACAGGCATCGGGCATTCGCCGTTCCTTCCATAGTAGGCCTGCAAAAGATCGCTCTGCTCTGTTTTGGTAGGCAATCCCGTAGAAGGACCACCACGCTGTATATTACAGATAACTAAAGGAATTTCCAGCATTACAGCCAGGCCCATTGCTTCGGCTTTAAGAGCCATTCCGGGTCCGGAAGTAGTGGTAACGCCTAATAGTCCGCCATAACTAGCACCAATAGCCGAAGAGATCGCTGCAATTTCATCTTCTGCCTGGAAGGTTTTTACACCGAAAGATTTATAGCGGCTCAGTTCATGCAGAATATCAGACGCAGGGGTGATAGGATAGCTACCCAGGAATAAAGGCAGCTCGCTTTTTTGGGAAGCGGCAATCAATCCATAAGCCAGTGCCTGGTTACCCATGATGGAACGGTAGGTACCGGGTTCCATTTTAGCCTTTTCCACGCGAAAGGTAGTAGTGAACGTTTCTGTCGTATCCCCATAATTAAATCCTGCCTGCAACGACCTGATATTACTTTCCATAATATCCGGTTTCTTACCAAATTTCTCCCTGATAAAATTGATGGTATTGTCCATGCTCCTATTGTACATCCAGTACAAAAAGCCCAGCACAAACATATTTTTAGCACGATCCTTTTCTTTGACACCCAATGTAATATCCTTCAACGCCTCGCGCGTCATTTTGGTCACATCCATTTTAGTGACCTCGTAATTAGTCAGACTATCATCTTCCAGCGGATTAATGCCATCGGGATAATTAGCCAAACGCAGGTTTTTAGCATCAAAGCCATCAGTATTGGCAATTATTTTTCCGCCTTTTTTAAGGCTTTTCAAGTTGGCTTTGAGGGCAGCGGCATTCATAGCTACCAACACATCACATTCATCACCGGGAGTGTACACCCTTTCACTCGAAAAATGCAACTGATACCCGCTAACGCCGGGTAAAGTACCCTGGGGAGCACGGATTTCCGCCGGAAAGTCGGGGAAAGTGGCTAGATCCACTCCTAAAAGAGCTGTATTATTAGTAAACTGGCTACCTGTTAACTGCATCCCATCTCCGGAGTCACCGGCAAACTTGATCACCACATCCTGCAGCACTTCTTCTTTACGATTCATTCTTGAAAATTGATTTGCAAAATTAGGACTTGTACAGGTTTATGGCTTGCGGAAATAGAAAAAGCTGCCAGAATTGCCTCTCAGAACCGGTAATTCTATGATTGTCAACTATTCAAACACTCTTACATTCTACTGAAACACCACGTCCTGTACAAAATCATTTACCCGAAAACGACCTTCTTCAGTGCTGGTGATTTTTCTTTCATTAATGAACAGGTCCTTGAAAATAATGTCGCCAACGCTATGCTCTGCAGAATATCCAACCAGTACTGAAGCGGGATCATGTGTACCCCGATACCTGATCTGCTTAAATTGAATATTACGTACTGTTCCTCTCACCGTATCCCGGGAATAATTATTAGCACGAATATTCATTTCGATAAGCAGGCCTAACTGCTGAGGAGTATGGGTGAATAATGGATTATAACTTTTAGCCTGTTGAATATTTTTAATAGGCGATTCTTTATTATCATAATAAGCATTCTCCACGATGGGCTCTTCTATGTTGATGTTTTCATAACTCACATCATAAATATGCGCCCGGTCGCCATTCTGTATGTCCATAGCAATATGCACATAGTGGATGATATCAATATTACTAAACGAAATAGAGTACATCGAATCTGCAGCGGTTTCAGCGCCAATTTCCAGTGCTCTTCCCCAATCATTCCACAGTACGCAACTGTCAATATGAATATTTTTAACAACGCCAGGTTCTTTCAGAATACCTTTTAATACTATACAGTCATCAAAAGCACGTACAAAAGATTTGCTAACAGAAACATCGCTGCTATTTACAATATCGATACCATCAGAATTATATCTCCAGTTGCCAATAAGTTTTATGTTTTCAATAGTTATATTCTTCGATCGAAACACCATAAAAGCCCAGCTTTGAGCATCCTTAAGCGTAACTCCTTCTACCGAAATATTTTCACTGCTATCCACAAAGATGATGTTCCGCGCATCGAAACGCCCAATAGTGCTGGCATCTAAAACGCCTCTGCCCATAATCTTACAATTTTTTACATTTTGAACGTATATCACTCCATGTACAATAGCGCCACCTTCCAGATATATCGTCTGATTATCGCGGGCGTGGATAATACCTGTCTTGTGTACTCCTGCAGGAAAATAAAGCACATCAGGATCATTTCTGTCGGGAATATTTTTAACCAGGGGATTGACAAACATATGCAAAGCCTTGTGCCAGCCATTCACTTCTACCGTAAGCTGAGCAGGATGCGAAACAGTAAATGTGATAACGTTACCTTTCACTATAGGTTTTATATTATAGGAAAGCGGCCTGATCACCACATCCTTCACTTTTACCGTACTGGTCACACTTACTGTAACTGTTTCATCGGTGTCGAAGCTGCAATAGGAAGCTAATTCGGATTGTTCGATGGGTCGCTGATAGCCAGGCCACACCTGGTTGATAGGAGCCGCTGAAACACGTGCCTGGTGAACAGGTAAAATTCTTCCGTTTATTTTGACTGAATAATCTTTTGAAAGCGGTTCTCCCTGTGGAGAAGGATATATAATGATAGTGGCGCTTGAAGAGATTGCAAAAATTAATACACTAACAAAACTTATTAAGCATTTCATCCTGGCTGATTTATATACAACAATACTTGATTTACTTTACAGCATAGCCATATAAAGCGAATTCTATTTGTGATACCTGGCAAATTTTATAAAACCAGATCAGAGTGGTCGTCGGAACAATTGTTCCATATAATCTTTTTTAAAATCAATATAAGTGGGATTACCAGCGGCTGTTACACCCGGCTGCTGGCAGGCGAAAAGATCTTTTAATAGTGCCATCATTTCCTCCTGCGTTAAAGAATCACCCGTTTTTACCGACTGTTGAATAGTCAGTGACCTGATCACTTTTTCACGCATAGAAAATTTTATTTCACTGCTGAAGTGTTTAATCTGTTCTACCATGTTCTCGATCACAGCTTTTTCATTTCCCGGCTCAAGATCTGCAGGCGTACCCTGAATAACAAAACTGTTTTTACCAAAAGGCTCAACAAGATAACCCATCTGCAAAAGGTCGGGCAATAACTCTTCCAGCAAAGAAGCATCCTGTTGCGATAACTGAACGGTTACCGGAAACATGCTACGCTGATAAGGAACGGCTTTGCCTGAAGACGCTGCCAGTAGCTTTTCATAAAGAACTCTTTCGTGCGCCAACTGCTGGTTGACCAACACAAAACCACGCGTAGTAGCAGCAAGGATATAAGTATTGAACAACTGGATCAAAGGAGTATCCTCTTTTAACAGCGTATGATTTGTTACTGCTTTTTCATATGGAAACATGGCAGAAGCTGAAGGATCACCTTCTATATCCGTTTGACCAACTGATGAAACGACTTTTTCTTCTGTTGAAAAAAAATCTTTCCAGTTTTTGAGGTTGCTGTTTTTATCAATTAAATGCGCCTGGTTTTTCTGCGTAAAAGATTGATAGAGGGAAGAAGATGTTACTGATTCCTGCTGCTGGCTTGATGGTGGCTTAGCCACCGCATCAAGTTGTTGTATACCCGGATCAAGGTCAAAGTCGAGCGTAGGTGTTACGCTGTATTGTGCAAGTGCATGTTTAATAGCAGCCTGAACAAATGCATAAACGATCTTTTCATCCTCAAATTTAATTTCCTGTTTGGTAGGATGAACATTAACATCTACCTGCTGCGGATCCAGTTCTATAAACAGTACATATAAGGGAAAACTATCTGCAGGTATCATCTCCTGATAAGCACTCATAATGGCATGGTGCAGATAAGGACTACGAATAAACCTGTTATTGACAAACAGGTATTGGTCGCCTCGTGTTTTTTTAGCTACTTCGGGCTTACCTACAAAGCCATAAGTATTCATATAATCAGTTTGTTCCTGCACACTCACCAGTTTTGCATTATACTGATTACCCAATACCTGCACCACCCGCTGCTTAAGCGTACCTTTCTCAAGATGCATTACCTGCTGACCATTACTGGTAAGCGAGAAAAATATGTGTGGGAACGACAGGGCCACGCGAATAAACTCATCCACAATATGCCTCAACTCAGACGCATTACTCTTTAAAAAATTTCTCCTGGCAGGAATATTAAAAAAGAGGTTTTTCATCGCTATGCTGGTTCCGTTGGCGCAAGCTATCTCCTCCTGGTTTTTAATTTTGCTATTCTCCACTTCAACATAAGTGCCTGTAGCGTCTTCTGCTCTTTTGGTTTTCAGCTCAACCTGCGCTACTGCCGCTATCGAGGCAAGCGCTTCTCCACGAAAACCCATTGTCTTTATCCTGAACAGGTCATCAATTTCATTGATCTTGGAAGTAGCATGTCTTTCAAAACAAAGCTGAGCATCATTCGCACTCATCCCTTTTCCGTTATCTATCACTTGTAGCAACGACTTGCCGGCATCATTAACGATGAGTTTAATGATAGTAGCTCCTGCATCGACAGCATTTTCTAACAGTTCTTTAACAGCACTGGCGGGACGCTGGATAACTTCCCCGGCTGCAATCTGATTAGCAATATTATCAGGCAATAAATGAATGATGTCTCCCAATTCTGAATTAATTTACGGATGCAATTTAAGGCGAATAAATAGCTTTTAAATCCGTTAAATAATCATGAAGAGACCCCTGATCGTGTTTTTTTTGTTTTGTTATCTCAACAACAGCTATTCACAAACCCAGCCCTCCCCGATAGCGCTAAAATGGGTTGACAGCGTTTATCAATCTCTCAATGAAGACCAGCGCATTGCCCAACTCATGACACTGCGCATGTCGGCTATTGACTCCAGGCGTGTCGTTTTTTATGAAAATCAGATTAAGGAGGCCATTCTCAAATACAATATCGGGGGAATTACTTTATTTCAGGGTGGACCATTAAAGCAGGCAACTATCATTAACCAGATGCAGGCTATAGCCCAAACGCCTCTGTTAGTATCGATCGATGGAGAAAATGGATTGGCCATGCGTATGGACAGTGTATTACCTCTACCCCGACAAATGATGCTGGGCGCTGTAGAAGATCCTTCCCTAATATATGAATATGGCCGACTGGTAGGCGAACAATGCAAAAGAATAGGTATTCACCTGAATTATGCCCCGGTAGTGGATGTTAACAACAATCCTGCTAATCCGGTCATCAACGACCGTTCTTTTGGGGAAAACAAACATCGTGTGGCAATGTACGGTATTCAGTACATGCGGGGAATGCAGGACGTGGGAGTGATGGCCTGTGCAAAACATTTTCCGGGCCATGGTGATGTTACAGTGGACTCTCACCACGATCTTCCTGTTATTAATAAAACAAGAGAAAAACTTGACTCCCTTGAGCTTTACCCGTTTGAAAAAATTATTGACGCCGGAGTTGCTGCTGTAATGGTGGCGCATCTTGCCGTGCCTTCGCTGGAAGAAAGAGATAAAACTGCTACTTCTCTATCAAAAAACGTAGTAACGAATCTGCTACGAGAAGAGTTGAAATTTGATGGACTTATCGTAACCGATGCCCTGGAGATGAAAGGTGTGGCAAAATTTTATTCCCAGGCTGAAATTTCTTTGAAGTCGCTACAGGCGGGTAACGATATGCTTTGCCTTCCGGGCGATATAGACGGAAGTATTAAAAAAATAAAAGAAGCAATAAAAAAAGAAGATCTCAGTTGGGACGATATTGAATTTCACGCCAAAAAAGTGCTGATGGCAAAATATCAATATGGGTTGGCCAATTATCAACCTGTGGTTTTGGAAAACCTTGTTGAAGATCTCAATGAAAAGACTGAAGAAATGCGGCGGCTGATCGCCCAAAATGCGATCACGCTGTTAAAAAATAAAGATGCTTCTATATTTCCATTAAAAACAGGAAAACGCGTTGCTTATTTGGGAATAGGCATTAATAAGGATAATGTGTTTGCCGAGCAGATCAGGCAAGAGTATAACGCCCATGTTTACTATTTTGATTACAGCATGAAAGAATCAATGATTGCTTCTACGCTGAATACTCTCGGCAACAAGTATGATGTAATAGTCATTGGCGTGCATAAATACGGAAGATTTCCTGGAAATAATTTTGGTATAAGCCAGGCTGCCCACCAGTTAATAGAAAGAGTACAGCAAAAGTATAGAACTATCACAGCTTTTTTCGGCAACCCCTATGCGATGAAAAATGTTTGTAACAGCCAGGTATTACTGGCCTGTTATGAAGATGATATTTTTACGCAACAAACTACCCTCGACCTGATAGGAGGTAAATTCATAGCAAAAGGAAAACTCCCTGTAACTGTTTGCGAAGAATTAAGGTATGGAATGGGAATAGTGTCGCAGCGGCTCTTACCACAATGGCGTCCCGCCGACCTGGGATTTAATATCAGTCGTCTGACGAGAATAGACTCTATTGTTAACGATGCTATTAAACGGCATGCAATGCCCGGAGCTGTGGTGTTGGTAGCTAAAGATGGGAAACTAGCCTATGAGCGTGCTTTCGGATTTATGGGTTACGACAGTGTAGAAACTGTTTATCCCGAAACAATTTATGATCTGGCCTCCGTTACCAAAATCATGGCCACTACCCTGTCGGTAATGAAATTATACGATGAAGGAAAAATAGACCTCAACAAAACGATTGGGAGTTATCTACCCTGGACAAAAGGGACTAACAAAGAAAAACTGACTATCAGAAATATATTATTACACCAGGCAGGACTAAAAGGATGGATACCTTTCTATAGAGAAACCCTCGACAGTACTCTTGAACAATCGCCCTCGACGGCCATTTATTCCCCCACACAGGATTCAGTGTTTACCATTCGGGTAGCGGACAATATTTACATGCGAAGCGACTGGACGGACACACTCTATAAAAGAATTATCGAGAGCCCTGTCACTAAACAGGGCGTTTATTTATATAGCGATCTTGATTTTATATTTCTGGGTAATATTATTGAAGCCATTACAGGGAAAAAACTGGATCTGTATGTAAAGGAAACTTTTTATGATCCGCTTGGACTAAAATCTATTACATACAATCCTCGCAATGTTTTTTCTCTTGATAAAATTGCCCCGACAGAAGCTGAATTAATTTTCAGAAAACAATTGATCAGAGGTGATGTGCACGATCCCGGCGCTGCCATGTTTGGAGGTGTAGCCGGACATGCAGGCCTATTCAGTGACGCCTATGATGTTGCTATACTTTCCCAGATGCTACTCAATGGAGGAAAGATGAATGGTATTACTTTTTTAAAAAAATCTACGGTAGATCTGTTTACCGGTTATGGCAGTAATATCAGCAGAAGAGGATTAGGATTCGACAAACCTGAAAAAGATAATGCTAAGAGAGCAGAGCCATATCCTGCCTTATCAGCTCCTCCTACCACTTTTGGTCACACGGGATTTACAGGAACATGTTTATGGATAGATCCGACCAACAAGTTGATCTTTATTTTTCTTTCCAACCGCGTATATAATAACGGAGACCCAGGAAAATTCGGACGTATGAACGTTAGGGGAAAAGTTCACGAAATTATTTACAAATCGCTTGGAACCGGCCCTGCTGCACAACAAGCAAGAATAAATTAATAGGCGTTTGACATTTCCCTGATAAATCTTTCTACCCGCCGACGAATAATTGAGGCCTTAGTATTGTGATTATTTACCAGCACCGAAAAGAGCAATAACTTTTTATTCTTTGTAAACAGATAACCGCTTAAGGCTACCACACCTGTTAAGGTTCCTGTTTTAGCATATACGGAGCCTTGTTCCCGTAAATAATAATTACGAAGGGTTCCCCTGTTGCCTGTAGGAAAAATAGTTTTTATTCTATTGACTCCTGCATCGCTATATATTTTATTAAGAACATAAATAAACTGCTGAGGCGTAAACAAGTTATACCTGCTTAGGCCGCAACCATCTACCCATGAAGGTTGTGTGGCTGATCCCTTAAACAGCGTGTCGAGTGATGTCTGCTTTTTTATAGTGCGCCACAACTGTTCTGCCAAAAAATTATCGCTGTTGAACATCATTGGACGCAGTAAAGAATCCAGCGACCCCGACCATACTTCACCGCAATCAAAATAGGGAATTACGGGAAAGGGATTTTCCAATTCCTCGTCATCATCCCATGCCCACCCCGGCCCCATATCGTTCCAGTACAAATCTTCGGCCATTATACTAACGGTGTCGGGCAGGTATTTTAAGGCAGCGTACGCCGTAATTATTTTTGTGTTGGAGGCAGGAACAAAATATTTATCAGCCTGGTAACTATGAATATATTTTTTTTCGGCAGGATCATAAATGGCAACGCCCAGGTGAGCGGTTTTAAATAATGTATCAATAATGAACCTGTCAAAATAATTGTTTTTTTGTGCCTGTGCGGAAACAACCACTAAGCATAAAATAATATTGAAAACTCTTATCATGCGCTTCTTTCCTGTGCTCTTAACCAACGCTCAGGAAATTCGTTATTAACAGCAGTGAGATAGTCGGAGTAAGAACAGGGTATATATTTTTGATCGGGTAATTGTATCCACCATCTTCCGGTCCTTTTACTTTGAAGAAAAGCGGTGGTCAGCTCTCCAAAAGCCAGGTGATACTCATTAAAGGATTCTTTATCCGTCAAATCTGCTTCTCTTTTTCCCCTGTTCCTTCCTTCAAAAAAATACCATAACATCTGACTTATCTGCTTGGCCGTGATATTATCATGGTCCTTATTGGCATCATATCCGTAAATACCAATTGAATTAGCAGAGGAGCTTAGTCCGGCATAACGCATTAGAGAGCAGGCTTCATCACCTGTGAAGCCATTGGGTGTAATTTTATTAACAGGCGCGAAGCTGTGTGCAATAGCTGAAATGTCAAAACTGAAAAGATGGGTATTTCTGATGACTGGTTCCATTTCGTCGATATTCTCTCTCACTTTACCCACACGAAAACAATCGAAACGTAATTTATCGAGTGTTTGCAACATTTCCGGATGAGCCAGATAGCTTTGGAATCCTATATGATTGTAATGCCTTACAAAATTGGGTTCACCGGTGAGCATTTCCATAAGAAAATTATCGGCTCTTGCTGGTGAATTCATATTAAGATCCATTTTTGCGTCCACACATGCCGCTTCGATCAATTGCCCGGCATCGCAAAAAACATTATACTGGGCCAGCATCAAATCATGTGAACCGCCTATTATTACAGCCGTTTTTCCTGCTGAAATAATTTCTTTGATCACCGTTTTTAAAGCTGCGTAAGTATCGGTCAATGTTGCGCCAATCCTGACATTTCCCGCATCAGCGATGCGAAGTGTAGGATGCCAATCGTATAACTGGTAAAGTTCTCTCCTGATAATATCGGCAGATAATGATTTTCGGGATGGCCCCGCTCCCCTTTGTTCCGAACATCCGACCAGCACAATTTCAGCATCCTTAAGGTCGCTATACTCATCGGTGTAAAGTATCAGGCTTTTTCCATATTGTCCGTCGTGATATTCTTCATCCTGGGAAATATTAGCCAGGTTAACCGGTTCAAGAAAATCGGCAATATTCAAAATTTCGGGCATGCTGCAAATGTATATTATCTTTGCCGGATGGATCAATTGTTACAGCAGATTGAACGGTACAAGCAGGAAATTACCGCCCTTCCCCAGAATGGAGCCGAGGCCCTTGAAACCTATAGAATAAAGTTCCTTGGCTCAAAAGGAATTCTGAAAAATCTTTTTACGGAAATGAAAAATGTTCCTGCAGAAAAGAAAAAGGAATTTGGTTTGATCCTCAACGAATTTAAACAGCTTGCCGAGTCCAAATACGAAAATTGGAAAAATGAATTAAGCAATACCGATACAGTAACGGATAGCTTTGATACTACCCTTCCCGCTGATGAGGTTCCTATCGGCAGCCGCCATCCTATCAGCCTTATGCGTAATAATATTATTGAAATATTCCAGCGACTGGGATTTGCTGTAGCAGAGGGACCGGAAATAGAAGACGACTGGCACAATTTTACTGCCCTTAACTTACCGGAACACCATCCTGCACGCGATATGCAGGACACTTTCTATATTAATAAATCGGCCAGTGGCGTAGACTGGTTATTGAGAACGCATACCAGCAATATCCAGATCAGGGAAATGGAAAAAGGCAAATTACCCTTGCGTATTATTTGTCCTGGACGTGTATACAGAAACGAAACCATCAGTGCAAGATCACATTGTTTCTTTCACCAGATCGAAGGTTTATATATTGATGAAAACGTTTCCTTCGCCGACCTGAAGCAAACGCTCTATTATTTTGTACAGGAAATGTACGGGCAGCAGGTGAAGATACGTTTCAGACCCAGTTATTTTCCTTTTACTGAACCAAGCGCTGAAATGGATATCAGTTGTTTGATATGCCACGGTAAAGGATGTAATGTTTGTAAACATTCCGGTTGGGTAGAAATTCTCGGTTGCGGAATGGTACATCCTAAAGTATTGGAAAATTGCCGCATTGATCCTAATAAATATACAGGCTTTGCATTTGGAATAGGCATTGAACGGCCTGCCATGATGAAATATGGTATTAACGATATTCGCCTGTTCAGTGAAAATGATGTCAGATTTTTAAAGCAGTTCACTTCAGCCATTTAATTTGAACCATCCATTCAATACCATATGCGTTTGCGGAGCGGGAACCATGGGGAGTGGTATCGCACAGGTGTTTGTTGAAAATGGATTTCAGGTTGTCTTATACGATACCAGCGACTCAACGTTAAAAACGGCGAAAGAAAAGATAGAAAATAGAACTGACCGGCGATCCATTATATACACCACTAATATACGCGACTGCAAAGCTGATCTTTGCCTGGAAGCAATCGTCGAAAATATTGATGTGAAAGTATGTTTGCTTAACCAGTTACTGGCTATTAACCATAATAATACTATCCTTGCTACAAACACTTCTTCACTGTCGGTGACGGCTATAGCTGAAAACATAACAGCTCCTGAGCGTTTGGCCGGCATTCATTTTTTTAATCCCGCGCCGCTGATGAAATTGGTAGAAGTAATCAGTACATCCTATACCACTCATAAGTTGATAGATAATATTGTTACGCTGATCAATAGCATTAAAAAAACGCCTGTACGTTGTAAGGACACACCGGGGTTTATCGTTAACCGCGTAGCAAGACCATATTATCTTGAAGCGTTACGGTTGGTTGAACTCAAACAAAGCAGCTATACCGTTATTGATAATCTTATGCGGTCGACAGGCTTTAAAATGGGACCTTTTGAATTAATGGACCTCATTGGAAACGACGTCAATTATGCAGTCTCCTGTATCGTATATGAAGCTCTTGGCAAACCCGACCGCTTACGCCCCTCAGTACTCCAACAGCAAAAAGTAGAGCATGCCGCATTAGGACGAAAAACCGGAAAGGGTTATTATGAATATCCAGCCAAATAAATCAACCGTCCTTATAACAGGAGCTACCGGCTTTATAGGCGCCTATGTTGCCCGGGATCTTGTTAATGCTGGTTATCTCGTAAAGGCTTTACGCAGAACATCTAAAACACCCGCTTTTATTGCAGAGAATATTTGGAATAAGATAAACTGGGTAGAAGGTGATATACTGGATATTGTTGCGCTTGAAGAAGCTATGGAAAATGTAGATGCCATCATACATTGTGCAGGGAAAGTTTCTTTTCAGCAAAAAGACAGAAAGAATCTTTTTAAAGTAAATGTTGAAGGCACTGCCAATATTGTTAACCTGGCTATTGAAAAAAACATTGTCAGGTTCGTGCACGTCAGTTCCGTAGCTGCCATCGGCAGAAATCCGAAAGGCGGAATAGCCACTGAAAAAACAAAGTGGACAAATAATAAGCTGCAAACAGCTTACGCTATCAGCAAATACAAAGGTGAACTGGAAATATGGAGAGGAATAGGTGAAGGATTAAATGCTGTAATCGTTAATCCCTCTACTGTTTTAGGATACGGTGATTGGAATAGTTCCAGTGCTTCTATTTTTAAAAATGTTTATGAAGGATTTCCGTGGTACACCAGCGGCTCGAATGGGTTTGTAGACGTTGAAGATGTTTCCCGCGCCATCATTAATTTACTCAACAGTCCAGTTTCCGGTGAGCGGTATATTCTAAGCGGTGACAATTGGGAATTTAGAAAACTGCTTAACACTATTGCCGATGAGTTTGGTAAGAAACGACCCTCGAGACATGCAACTCCCCTAATGAGTGCCATTGCCTGGCGACTTGCTAAAATCAGTTCTTTCTTTACCGGGAAAGAAAGTTTACTAACCAAAGAAACTGCTAAAATCGGGCAGTCTACTACCCGTTTCGACAATAATAAAATATTGAATACGTTGCCAGATTTTGCATTCACTCCGCTGGAAACAACCATCAGGGAAGCTTGCAGGAAATACCAGGTGACAGTGGAGAGTGGAGAGTTGACAATCGGCCATTAAAAACAAAAACACTCTGATGAAATACCTGTTCGTGCTTTTCACTATCCTTGCTACCGTTCTGGCGAATGGTCAGGCAACCACCTATTCAGTACGGGGAATTGTACTCGATTCTCTTACTCTTCTGCCGCTCACTGGCGCTTCAATATATGCGCAAAACACTACTTATGGAACAACCTGCAATGCAGAAGGAGGATTTGGCATACGTCTCCCTAACGGTGGCTACGATCTTATTATTTCCTATACCGGGTATGAAAAGAAAACCATTCGTGTGAGTAATACACAGTCTACTGCCGACAGTATGACCATTTACCTTTCTCCTCTCGATAATTCCCTGATGGAAGTTGCTGTAGTAGCCTCCAATGAAGTGGAAAACGGCTGGGAAAGATTCGGCCAGTTTTTTTTCGATCATTTTATAGGCACAACTCCTAATGCTGAGAGGTGTAATCTTATCAATCCACAATCATTGCATTTCTATTATACAAAAAATAAAAAACGTCACCGTTTAAAAGTCATGGCCGATCAGGACCTGGTGGTACAGAATAATGCGCTGGGTTATTTGATCCGTTATCAGCTCGACTCGTTCAGCTATGATTATAACAGCAATATCAGTCAGTACACCGGCAACCCTTTTTTTATTGAAATAGATACGACCGAAGAAGTAAAAACATTATGGATAAAAAACAGGGCCAGGACTTACCTCGGCTCACGTCTCCATTTTATGACTGCACTGTACGATAGCACGGTGGAAGAAGAAGGATTTATTGTTGAAAAACTGGAAGGAAGCGGCAAGAATGCAGTAGGAAAAAGAATTGAAAACCTATACGACAGCACACTTTATATAGCCGACAGCAGCGGCACGGTCATCAATTGGGAAGGGAAATATCGCATTAGTTATAAAAGGGTATTTCCTGATAAAAAATTCCTGAAAGAATTTAATATGCCTGACGATACAAACATGCAGGTTACCTTACTTGACGTAAATGATTCTTTTGTAATTGAACAGAACGGTTTTTTCTATGAACAATACGATGTCATTAACACCGGTTACTGGGCATGGAAGAGGATAGCAGAATCACTTCCTTATGATTACATATATGAATAAAATATTCATTTTAATGCTTTTTTAATTGTTTTTTAGGGCTTCCAAGGGTAACATTTATGAATTTTGTTCTCTCACACCCCATATGATGCTCCATGGAAGAAACAAAAGAAATAAGAATTCTACTGGTTGAGGATGAAAAGAAAATTGCCGATTCTCTTAAAAAGGGTTTAAGTGAAGAGAATTACAATGTTGAAGTGGCCTATGATGGTATTACCGGCCGTAAACTTTTTGAGACACAACATTTTGATCTGGTCATCCTGGATATTAATCTACCTGGAATGAGTGGTTTTGCTCTATGCAAAAAGATCCGCAACAGGAACCCCGGCATACCTGTCGTTATGCTTACGGCATTAAGCGCTACTGATGACAAGATCGAAGGATTTGATGCCGGAGCCGATGATTACATCGTTAAACCTTTTGATTTTAAAGAACTTTTGGTTCGAATACGAGCCTTGCTTAAAAGGATTTATCAGAATATACCCATTGGCAACATTCTCAAAGTCGGAGATCTTGTTATTAATCTCGACAGTAAGGAAGTAAGCCGTGGCGGTAATGGCATCTCTCTCACCGCCAAAGAATTCCAACTGCTTGAATATCTTGTCAGAAATAGGAATAAGGTTGTTTCCAGGGCCGACATCGCCCTTAACGTTTGGGATATTGATTTTGATACTAAGACCAACGTAATTGATGTTTACGTAAATTTCCTACGTAAAAAGCTGGATAATGATTATGAGAAAAAAATCATTCATACCCAGGTAGGTGTTGGTTACGTATTAAAAGAAACAACCTGATTGAAAAGCAGGCATAAAATAACATTACTGTTTGCACTTCTTGTTACCATTATCATGCTGGGTCTCAGCCTGTCAGTTTATTACTATGCCTTTTTAGAACGCCGTCAAACATTCAAGAAACGATTAACAAGCAGGGTTAATAATAACGCCCAGATCTTCGCCTATTTTACGGATAGCAGCATCAACCTGCTCAACAGGATCAATGCCGGTCCAATGGAGTTGCTTCCACAGAAAACCATAGAAATTTACGAACCCAACAAACAGCTTGTTTACCGGTACACCACCGAAGACTCAGATACTATTGGTATTACTGATAAGGTAATCCAGGAAACACTGGGTGAGAAAGAATATTTCTATACACAAAAAGGAAGAGAGGTACTGGCTGTCAATTTTAATGAATATGGTCATGGGAGCATTATTGTACTTGTGGCCGCCTACGACAGGGATGGATGGGAACAGTTGGAACGTTTAAAACAGATCTTCATTTTGGCCCTGCTTACAGCTATCGTCGTTGCTCTCATAGCTGGTCACCTGTTTTCGAAGCAGTTACTCAGACCTGTTGCCCAGATCATTAAGGAAGTGAATGATATTTCCTCACACAATCTTTCGCATCGGATACAAACTACTGACAACCAGGACGAGCTAAGCCAGTTAGCCAACACCTTTAACGAACTGCTAGATCGTCTCCAGGAATCTTTTGATTCGCAGCGCCGTTTTATTTCGAATGCATCCCACGAACTCTCTACGCCATTAACATCTATTTCCAGCCAATTGCAGGTTACGCTCCAGAGAGAAAGACAGATCGAAGAATACCGCCAGGTTTTACAATCTGTCCAGGAAGATGTGGTACAGATGCGTGAGCTGACCAAAAGCTTACTGGAAATAGCTAAAACAGGTTCGGAAGGAAATATTGAACTGAATGAAATAAGGATTGATGAAATTCTTTTTAAAGTGATGGCCGACATGAAAAAAGTAAACGCGCTTTATAAAGTTGAGCTGGATTTCATTGATTCACCGGATAATGAAGATTACGATTTTCTCGTTTTTGGAAATACCGATCTGCTGTATATCGCAGTCAAAAACCTGGTAGAGAACGGCTGTAAATATTCGGCTGACCAAACCGCCAAAGTAAATCTTTCCTTCAGCAACCAGTTTACAGTTATTGAAGTAAACAGTGATGGAGAACCTATTGCCAAAGAGGAAATAGATAAAATATTCCAGCCATTTTACCGGTCTTCCAACTCTGCTGGCAAGAGTGGATTCGGATTAGGATTAGCGTTGGCTAAACGTATTATTGGGTTACATAAAGGAACGCTGGAAGTAAAATCGGATATTATTTCGGGAACAATTTTTAAGGTCACCCTTCCAATGTTTCGCAAGAAACAATAAAAAAATCCTCCTGAAAAATCAAGAGGATCATTATATGGATGGGTTAGTAAGTACAGGAAACTTTAAATTTCCCTACACAATATTAAAAAGAAATTTTTCTTTACAAAAAAATTTTTTCATCTATTTTATTAACATTTAGTTTTTGGACTGTGGAAAAGGATAAGCATAAGCCATACTTTTGCGGAAACGAATAGTATGAAATTTCCAACACCTGTATCAGTAGGAGTATTAGCAGAACTTATATCAGCCGAATTGGTTGGTGATACATCGGGCCACGCAACGGGAATAAATGAAATTCATAAAGTTGAAAAAGGAGATGTTGTTTTTGTTGATCATCCGAAGTATTACGATAAATGTATTCATTCAGCTGCCAGCTATATCATTATCAACAAAAAAGTAGATGTTCCCGAAGGCAAGGCGCTGCTTGTTCATGATCAGCCGTTTGAAGCTTATTTAAAAATAGTAAGACATTATCGCCCGTTTGTTCCGCATTCTTCTATAAGAAGCGAATCAGCGGTGATCGGTAAAAACACCTATATCGCACCAAATGCTTTTATTGGCCATAATGTAGTTATTGGTGATCACTGCATTATCCATCCTAATGTTACTATCCTCGATCATTGTATTATTGGCGATCATGTGGTTATCCAGGCAGGTGCAGTCATTGGTTCCGATGCCTTTTATTACAACAGTAAAAAAGACCGGGAGGTATGGTATAAAAAAATGGAAAGCTGCGGAACTGTCATCATTGAAGATCATGTTGAAATAGGGGCAAACTGCACAATTGACCGTGGCGTTACGGCTGAAACATTTATTGGCAGAGGAACTAAAATGGACAACCTTGTGCACATCGGTCACGATACTATCGTAGGCAAAAATTGTTTGTTTGCCGGACAAGTGGGAATTGCAGGAGGTACGATAATAGAAGATGGGGTAACATTATGGGGACAGGTTGGAGTAAGTAAAACCTTAACGATTGGTGCAAATGCAGTTGTACTTGCTCAAAGCGGAGTTCCCTCCTCTTTACCCGGTAACAAAACTTATTTTGGTTATCCTGCTGAAGACGCATCGGTAAAAAGAAGGGAACTCGTATGGATCAAAAGAATTCCTGAACTATGGAAAAAAGTGATGGGTTAATCTCCTCACTTCTTAATATCGCAATCCACATACATAATAGATTCGGCATCCACACCAAAAGGGCATTGAAGTATTTCTTTGCCTTTATTATCAATGGCCAGTGAAGCGCCTATACAATCCCAGTCTTTCCACGGCCCATCAACAATAGGTCCCACGTTACTTACACCAAGTATGTATGTTGAAAATTGCTCAGCCACCGGTTTATAAGCATCGCGCCACAAATCACCATATGGAGTGACTTTATTATCAAAGCCCGGAGGAACCGCCCAGGCGCAGGGCGACAGGATCACATCCGGCGACATTCTGGCCAGTGCAGTAGTAATTGATCTGTCTTCCGGAAGTGCATCGGCGCAGATCATTACACCAAATCTTCCTAATTCCGTGTCAACAACATTAAGACGGTCGCCGGTGGCATAATAGGGTTTACCAATATCCAGTTCATTGATTTTTCTATGCTTTAATAACAACTCTCCTTTTGGATTGATGAATACTGCCGTATTATAATGTTTGGATCCATCCTTTTCGGTCATTCCCGAACAGATATAAACGTTATTCTTTTTAGCGTACGAAACCAGTGCTTTATACACTTTGCCATCCGGGATACTCGTTGCATTTTGTAAACTACCGGGATGTGTCCATCCAATATCCATGCATTCCGGAAGAATCACAATCTGAGCATTGTTAGCAGCAGCTTCAGCTACTAATCTCTCTGCATTTTTTAAATTGGTATCGATGTCGTTTCCTTTCACGCTCATCTGTACCATGGCCACTTTAACAGTCATATCATTGTTATTTTGTCATTGCCAGATAAATATTTCTTGCCTTGTCATAGGCTTCCTTTGCTGCAGCTTTTTCGGCCGCCCGAATATTAGGCTCCTTTTGTTTCCAGCATTGATCCAATGCCTTAATACACCATTCCGCGCTACTCTTTTCCCTGATGGGTTTATTATCCAATTCAATAAATATAGGGTTTGTGTGCGAACTGCTATATACTCTTAATGCCACCCATGAAGAACGGTCGATAGTATGTTGAAATTTAACCTTGTTTATTTTTCCATCAGCAGTTATTTCGGTGGTATCAACAGGATATCCATTCACGATCAGTTCTACCCGAATTTTTCGGGAGGTATCCACTCTTGCCGTCTCAATATTCCAGTAATAGCCATCAATAATTTTTACTTTGGCAAGAGTTGCAAAGAATGGTGTTTGCTTTTCTGGTAGCCAGGCAGCAATATCTGCGGTAATATTCAACTTTTGTTTTCCCTTCAATTTCAACAAGCTCTCTTTTGTGCCTACTTCTTGTTTATTGACTGCAAAATTCATGATATGGGAGCTTCCGTCAGATACATAACTTCTCCCTTTTTTGATGGCATCGAGATAGCTATCATAAGTGGCCGCCGATTCCGGTTTAAAATAACTTCTTGCTTGTCCTACCCTGTCGTCAGTAATGCAGGGATAATCAGTTTCTCCACTCAAGCGGGGTTTAAATCCGCAGTTTAAAGTATGGTACCACATATTCAGTTCCCACGGAGCCGGCGTGTCTCCTGCACTGTAAAAATCAATTTCATCATGGGCGACAGTAACAATATATTCATTGGCTCCAATAAAATCCATGGCAGGTGTTACAAAGTTGGGCAGTTCATCTGTTGGCTCCAGAGGTTTCAATCCCCATCCGGAATGTGCATATCCTACTAAACCTCCCTGTGAACGGGCCCATTGCAGAACAGGTAATGTCCAACTGGGCCATTCTTCAATTTTTGTTGTACCCGGATAATCATCTTCCTTAATTCCCAATAAAACAACATGGCCGGCATGAGAAGAAGGAAATCCCGATACCTCTACATCATAGCGCATAATATTCTTCTCTGTTGATAAAGGATCGTCCTTACCCGTAAAATACTGTTTCTGGTGATACCAACTGGGACCCCAGGTTAATACTGCAGCAAAGTTGAGATCCTCACCCTGTATTTGCCGGTACATATCCAATGGTTTAACTCCTTCTTCGGGACTATCATAATGGCTGCATCCTGCAGCATGCACATGATGATCGGCACTATACCATCCGAGTTGTGAAAGATTGATCCAACGCTTCAGTCGGAAGGAAAAGCTAACGGAATCTTTACCTTCCGGCACTTCTATCACTGTTGTTTGCGGAATATATTCCGGTCCACGTTTGTAAGTAACATGGTACCTGCCTGGCGCCAGATTAACATGTTCGCCGCTGGCACGATAAATCTGTTTCTGAAAAAAGAAATCAGGATACTCATCATACGCAGCCACCCTGCGCGAAGGCAATGGATAAACATTCGATAACTTCCCAGGAACCCTGTCTATACTATCTGTAAAAATAAAAGATGCCATTGCAGGTGTGCCGTCATCATCCTTAACATCCAGTACCACTTTGACGGAGGGGAGTATATCAAAAAGAACAGAAATAGTATTTCTAAAACCCACATCCTGCGACCCGTGACCGATATTAAAACCTATTTCTACTTCACGCTTGCCCTTTTCACTACTGTATAGTTGAACTATTGCATATTCTAACGCGAGACCGGAAAGATTTTCCTGCATAGGTTTATTGCGATACATCTGTATCTCCATAAAACGGTTAGCAACCTGTCCGCGTGAAATGACATTTTCAGCTTTCACTTTTGGATCAAAAGAAGGAAAATGCTGCGGAAGTAACGCGTTGGGACTTTCTACATGTAAAGGAGCAGTAGCTCCCGATTGGTTTTCTACTTTCACCAGAAAGCTCGTCCACCCGGACTGTATCAATTTAGCTTCAGCGCTTCCCCTAACCACTTTTACTCTTCCTTCCGGATTAATGTTCACTATAGCAATACAATAGGAGTCAAGTATATGCTGTACTTCTCTGACCGTATGTTGATTGTTGCCAGCTTGCTGCAGCGCCTCCAGCTTGGTTTTATCCCCTGGAGATAAAGAGCTACCAAGAAAATCAAGCGCATCTGCTAAACGTTTTGCCTGCGCCAGCAGTGGCTGGGTTTCAACATTCTCTATATGATGCTGATGGTGTTCTTTTTGTGCCTGTACCGATAAAAAGGGAGCTAGGGTTATCAGAAGAGTCAAAAAAATTATTATTCTCATAATATTGTAAAACCCTAAAGCTAAGGAAGAATTACTGAATAGCTTGCCTGTAAATAGCTGTGTAGCGAGAATTATTTTATTTAACCGATACAACTTCCATCTCAAATAATATGTCCTCCGTCAGATCGACCGTTGGGCTATTGGCCCTGCTTCCTAAAGCGACAATAGCAGGGATTGATATTTTCACGTGGCCTCCTGTACCTAGCTGGGTAATTACCTCATTAACAAAGCTGAACATATCAGGATCGCCAACGGTGAAATAGTGGACGGGCGGAAGATGAAAACTGGTATCCTTATTCGAATTAATAATCTTGTCCTTATGAATATAGGCAGAAGTAAATTTTATCCCTGCTTTTTTGCCTTTCTCTGCCAGTGGCTCCGCTCCCCGTTTAATCAACTCTACGTATATATTACCCTGCCTTTCTGCCTGAATATTATTTCTTTGAAAATACCTGTGAAGCCTTTGTTCAGCATACTGCATCTGCTCCTTATTCATTAAGGCGATCTCTATATTTTTATCGGCATTAATGATACTGTCAACATTCACTTTAGCATAATGAGGGAGAAATACCATGTTGATCTTATAAATGATTTTTTTATCCTCCAGATCTACGATCACTACACTGTCGCCCTGTCTCAAAGATCCGGTAATTAATACTTCACCAAACGGATCCTTTACAAAAGGAGCAGGAGGCATAACCTGCTTATATAGTGGAAGGTGACTATAAACGGAATCTGTTTTTCGTAACACATCAACAGCTTTAACAGTAGACATCATAACGGCCCGAGTACCATTATTATCAGAACGGAATACCTTGTATTGCAATCCCGAGGGAGTAGTCCTGTATTCTGGGCTATTCCTGCAACCCACAGTTAGTAGTACAAAAGCAAAAATTAATTTATTCATATGGCTATCTAAATGTACGTAGCAATATTTAATTACTATCAGATTAGAAAGCAGCAAAATACCATTTATACAGCAAATGGCGCAAATCATATCACATTTACGACTATCCGTAAAAAGAGTTTGATTTACAAGGGAATGTAAGGCATATTTGGATTATAATTGAGTATGAAGTGTAAACTAAAAAGTATGATTATGAAAGAGCTATTAAAAACTTTAGTTGTTACAGCAATGTTATTTGCTTTTTTGGGGCAAACTGTAAACGCTCAATTTTTAGACAAACTAAAAAAAAGCGTTGAGCAGAAGGTTGAACAAACGGTCATAAATAAAACCTCGGATAAGGTTGCTCAAAAAACAGACAAAACCTTAGATAAAATGTTTAATCAAAAACTAGGTGGTGGCGGCGGAAAAAAAGTCACTCCCAGTAATGTGCCCGAATCCTTTAGTTTTGAGTATCAATACCGGTTAACCATGACCACTAATCAAAGTAAAGGTAAAATGAATTTAGATTATTTTCTGAGGCCTGGCGCAAGTTATATGGGGATAAAAATGAATCAAGGTCAGGAAGTTTTTATGATTATGGATGGTCAAACTAACATTAGTTACATGTTTATTAACTCGGGGGAAAACAAAATTGCCACTGCTACAGCTATTGAAGGCGATGATATAATAGAAGATGACGCCATTAATTATGACAATTATACCATCACAGATCTACCAAATAAAACTTTCTTGGGATATGACTGTAAAGGAAAAAAAATAGAAAGTACTGAACATATTTTTGTGATGTATTTTACCAATGAAGCTCCCGTTTCTTTTAATGATGTTTTTAAAATGGACACTGATAGAATTCCTACAGCTATAAAAGGCCAGTTTAATGAAGGCGAAAATGCGACCATGATGTACATGGAAATGAAGGATAAAATAAACAAAGGCAAACGAAATACTTCTGGAACCATTGAATGTACATTACTCGAACCATCAAGTTTTACGTTTGACGCCTTGGGTTATAAATTCATGTAATGCAAAAGCTAAAATCAAAAAATCAATAAAATAATTTATTTATCTAACAATAGTTCGGTAGTTATTTAAGCAGCCATAGATCCGATATCAAGGCATCTGGAATAGAGTTGTTTTATTTTATAGCCATTCAGCTCCAGACCTAAGTTTGAAAAAATAGTTTCGGTGAGATATTTATTATACAACCAGGTTCGTATGCTTCTGATGGAGAAAGGGATATGTTCTTTGTCGGACAGGGTTGCCCAACAGGTTAGTTTCATTAATGATACGCTCATCAGTGATAAATTAAAATGGTTATACAATTTGGTTTCGCTTACTGCCTGGCATTCTGCCAGACCGGTATATTGTTTGGCATCACGAATTAAAAATTCAATCTGAAAACGCAAACTGTAATACTCAACTATGGTTTTTGCATTCAGCTCCATATCTGTGCTTAATAAAATGACCTGGGCCCCTGTGGCTTTGTTTTGCAGCAACACCACTTTTACATTTCGTTTTAAAGTGACACATCTGCATATTAATTCAAACACTTTGACATGATCATCTTCATAACCATATTTCCATCTGCGCCTGTCAATTTGAGTAACGTTAACCTTGCCGTCATAAGCACGTTTTCTGCCACGGCCTTTTTGCTGCGGGCCTTTATAGAGGTATTGCAGGTTGGCATCAGGCCGCATGCGGGTAATGACCTGCAAACCCATACTCAATACCGGATCTACAAAAGTTTTCTTCATAAAATAACCATCTACAGCCAGATACCGGGTGTAACCCAACAAACGGGTGCTATGCTTCTTGATAATATTGACGTAATGCTGCATACGACTTTGTCGGCCATCGACAGGTGTCTGCACCGCTTCTATATGATAGGCCGTTGCATCAGTAACGTCTATGAGCGACAGACAACCTATCTCAAGACCGGGTTTAGAGCGGCCATCCTTACTGCTCCAGAAACAGCCTTTCCCATAAGTCTTCTTCCCACTTTTAGGGATATAGCTGGGATCAAAGGCCACTATACATCCCTTTTTTTGCAAACTGCTAAAAGCACTATCAAACCAGCCGCTAAAATTAATCTTGCGACTAAACTGATGGCGAATGCTCTTCTCGCAATACGCTCCATCGCTATAACGAAAGACATTCAAAAAATTATGACGAACAGGAAGCATGATCCATTTTTCAAAAATCCATTTAAGAAGTTTTTGTTGCGGTTTGGTCATTCCGGTTACTTGATCTATACTTGTGCCGATAAAGCTTATTGCTTTATTAAAGGCAGTAATTTCTTTCTTCACACAAAATCATACTGCCTTTTTTCTTCTCTTTCTCCACCTGTTAATATCTTTCCTTCAACTTTATTTTTATCCACATCCCTGAAAATCTCATCTTAAAAAACTACCGAACTATTGAAATATGTAAAATCATGAAAAAAAATAATTACACGCTATTAACTTTTATTTTACTTTTTATAGTGATTACTGTACAGGCACAAAGATTTAGCGGCACTATTGAAAATCATGACAAAGGAGAGATGGATATTGTGCTCACCATGTTTGGTTTTGACAAGTTGGTAAAAATAGGAACATTACAAGCTGCCGGTAATTTTGAAATAGACCTCACTACAGATCCCTTAGTAACGCTTACTAATGAAGATCGAGCGTTTTATATTGACAAATTAGCATATGGCTTCCAATACAGTTGTGCCAACCCTGATGATTTTCCTAAAGGTAAGCCTAAAATTGCCCGTGATGCAGGATATATTGCACTTTGGCAAAGCGATACTTGGGCAGGAACGTTGTTTCCGGTATCTAACGAAAAGCTGCAGCTCTGGATGGATGATAGCGGATATAACGATGCGGAGGAGGGTTCGTTTTATAAGGTTTTACTCGTGACAGAGGCTGTTGAACTTCAAAAAAAGTGTACTAATTCTGATTTTTATGACGAAAAGGATATTGAAATAGCTATCGAATTTGATATTAGACTAAATAAGGGATTAAACTTGGTGAAGTACCAATTGGAAACAATTTATAAAACCGACCCAAACATTAGGGCTTCTTTTCCAACAAAAGTAAAAATTACTGATTCCAATGAAAATCAGCAGATAATCTGGAAGGCAAAATATTTTTATTAGTTAAGGTTTGGGCTATGTGCTAAAGTATCATACTCGCAGATGTTATTTTGGTACCGTTGGTGTAGGCCTTTTCTATGCTCGATAACGCCCTCTTCAGCTAATAGTTTACAGGGTAAGCTCATTACAACCTGTCCAGCACTTCATTCCGTTTTTGTCGGGATACCGGAATTTTGATATTGTTTTCCATAAGGATATAGCCCTCGGGTTTGTAAAATTCCTTGACCTTGCGCAAGTTGATCAGGTAGGAGTTGTGCACCCGATAGAACAAGTTATCAGGCAATACTTCAGAAACCTGTTTTAATTTTTGTGTCAGGAATAGGTCTTTTTGGTCACCCTCCAATACAATCGTGCAATAATTGCCGTCACTCTCGCAATAGATAATCTCATTTGGGTCGATAAAGACAATCTTTTTGTCCAAATTCAATTTGATCTTTTTCGGACCCATACCGATACTGTTCAAGCGGTCTATAGCTGCCTCCAGCTTGTCAGCAAAGGGGTCTTTTCCAATTCTTCTTTCCAGCCTATTTATAACCTTATCGAGGTCTTCGGGATCGATAGGCTTGACCAGATAGCCGATAGCCTCTTTTTTGATCGCGTCGATAGCATGATAGCTATGTGCAGTAGTAAAGACAACTTCAAAATTTCGTTGGGGAAATGCATCCAGAAAGGTCAACCCGTCTATCTCGGGCATATTAATATCCAAAAATACCACATCTACAGACTGTGATTCCAAAAAAACCTGTGCTTCTTTGGGACTGGTAAACTGCTCCACGATCTGTATTCTGTCCGTGAATGCCTGTAATTCGTAGCTTAGGCTCGTCAGTACTTTGGATTCATCATCAACAAGGATACAGGTTAGGTACATAATAACAACCTTTTAAGTTAAAGATATAGAATAATCTAAAGAGAGGCGATGTAATTGTACAGATGTACCTATTTACTGTATAAATAGTGCATATCGATACGTATCCAGACTCGTGTACCTATAGCATCCGCCCTGTCCTTAATTCCAAATGATATCTGGAGTTTGTTCTTCTTATTGAATTGATCAATACGTTCTTTGGTAATATCCATTCCATGAGAGCGGTGCGTGTCCAATATTTTTTTCTCCCGTAGCGAATTTGAATAACCGATACCATTGTCTATGATCTCGATCAATATATCCGTGTCGATATTAAACACCTGTATAGACAATTTTTTCTCCCTGTGTGAGGGCATTAGACCATGCCATATCGCATTCTCCACGAAAGGCTGTATCAGTAGAGGTGGGAAAGGAATAGTTTCAGGATTTTGTTGTATATCAATATTTACAACTGATGTCAGATTATCTGAAACTCTCATTTTTTCGATATCAACATATAGTCGAATCGCACTGATCTCGTCAGCAAAAGTATAGTTTTCATTTCTGCTGGCTTCCAGGACCCATCGTATCAATTTGGAGAATTTATTTAGGTACGTGACCGCCTTTGCGACATTTTTTTCGATGATATAGGCCTTGATTGAGTTGAGTACATTGAAGATAAAGTGGGAGTTCATCTGGCTGTGCAGGACCCTATTTTCCAACAAGGCGACCTGTGTCGCCAGTGTTTGTAGTTCTTTCTCCCGTTGGAGTGCCTTTTTATCTTCTTCTTGCTGTTCGATTTGCCGTTGCATCTGTATCTGAAGTTCTTTCTGTGCGGCATTAAGCTGTCGTTCGGTTTCCAGTTTACCTGTGTAAATGTACCTGATCCGTAGTCCCAGACCAATCGCAAAAAAAGTGCATTCGATAATAATTGCTATATAAAAATAGGCAATTGGTCTTACCATAAACCCCGCAGGTTGATAAAAACTAGTAAGTACAGCAACTGTACCCAATATTAAGTAGCTGATTGTACCTATCAGAAAATAAACCCTTAGTCTTTCCTGTTTCAGCTGTATGGCACGGTATATGATAACAATAGCAAAACTGATATGTACTGGGTAAAAATATTTATGGTAATAGTCTACCATGGAAGAAGAGTGCACCCATCCCGATAATCCTGCTATGAATATCAGTGTTCCTATTCCTAAAGCTAGTGCCAGATAGCGGTATAGCCATTTGGTAAAGTTGGGAAAGTATATTTTAAAATTGATGAACAATAGACCAAAGTGAAAGTAAACACACAGGTATAAAACCTGAACGTAATAAGAGTACAGATAAACAGATCGGTAGGTCTGTATCTCCCTAAAGTAATAATTCCGACATACAATATAGGTAAAGAGTAAGAAAACATAGATGAAGTAGTACAGAAATATCTTGTCCCTATTGTTCCTGTAGATGATGTAGGACAAAACAATCAAGACAATGAGGTAAACGAAGGTAATATGCCATAAAAATACAGACAGTAGGCTCAGATCCCCATATAGCATGGCTCCTTTCATCATAGCTCGTTTAATTTAAACAAAACCATTATTCTACCTACGCAAAGTATAACTGTTTTTTACAAATATCCTCTGTGATTGTATGATTGGTTCCGTAGAGCACGATATATTGAAAAAACCGTGCTTTTGTCATTAGAAAATAGCAAAATACCATTTATACAGGAAATGATACAGATTCTTCGGAGTCCACGTTTTTCAGTTGCTCCTTTAGTCCTTTCAGTTTTGCTTTCAACTCTTTGTGTTCGGCAGAAGTGAGGACTTGTGCAAAATTTACAAATTCACCATATTTACAAATTTGTCAATATTTTCTTCTATCACTTTTTTCATAGCCCGGATGGAATGGTTTTCATCATCGCTCACTCGCAACCAGATAGATATAAATTGAGGCGCCGATTTGGGTAGCTTCCTGTTGTAATAGTCCGGACTAGGCTTTACAGGCACAATAAACTCCTGTTTGTCGGTTAGCTCTGTAAAAACAAATCGTGAAAACCCGTCATTAAAATAACTTTTTATAACGCTCCATTCATTCAGCCAGTCTTCATCTTTAGTTAAGTCTTTCCGGTAAGCAGCCAGCGTTTTTTCCAGTGTTGCAATATTGTTGTTGTGCGTGCTGAAGAAGTATTCCAACTGGCCGGATTGTTTATATACATTCTGCATCTCCTTATTGTCTCTTTGCTTTATAGCAGCGGCTATATAAGCTTGCTGTATGGCTACCTGTTTCAATAAAAATTCTTTACGGGTAACATATTGAAAAGGCAATTGGCTTCCCTTGCGGATTATCCACCAGAAATAATCGCTGGTATATCTCGAATCAGGGCCGCCAAAGGCATACCAGCCATTTGATAAATCGGGCAGGCTGTTGTTTACGATAAGGTCTCTGCCCAGGGTTTTGTAGCCATTGTAAGCATCGCTGTTTACCTCGCCGTTGCGGTCATAGACGGCGATGCTATCATAGTAATGACCAATATACGGACCATGATTAATGCCTATCACCAGGGTTGCATTGGAATGGTCATTTTTCACAACCTTGCCGCCTTTGCAGTAGTTGGGAAAATTCATCAGCAGGTAATTATAGGGATGACCGTAGCGGTTGGTATGTTGGGGGTCTATTTCAGAATTTTTATTATAGTTGGCACCATGGCTGGCAGTTACACCTACAGGGTTATAATTTTCCTTGAAAACCTGGTGAATGGAAGCAATCAGTTTCCTTTCGGCAGCGAGTTCTGCTGCGGTAAGCCCGCCCGTATTCACATCAGCCCTTGTTATCCATGTTCCGGGAATGGTCTTGATTTTTACGGGGTCGCAATCTACCTGTGCCGATACAATGATACTATTTAACACCAGCAGGAATAGGAGGAATAATGTTTTCATATGTTATCGGTTTACCAAAATACTTTTAAAGTATTCAATATTGTTATCCACCACTTTGCGTATATTCTCTCCGATAAAGCCATCGATCCTGCCTACGTTTATCACCATAAACTGCGGCGCCCATTTGGGCAGTTTGCGATTGTAATAATCGGGGTTGGGCATAATGGGAACAGACGACATATATCTATCGTCTACTGTGGAAAAAACATAGCGGTACACACCGGATACGCTTTCCCGTTTTACTACTGCTATTTCATTGAGCCACGCTTCATCTTTTTCCAAATCCTTCCGGTAGGCTACCAGGGGATCTTCGTACATGGATAAGCTACTTTTCTGGCCCTCTAGCATTTTTTCTTTGTGTTCCGGAAACATTTCTAATTGTTCTTTCCAGTTTTTGGAAGAATAACGCGCATGCAACTCTTTCAGGTTTGCTTCGCAGATAGCTACCTGTTTTTCCAAAAACTCCTTACGGCTCACATAGCGGTAGGGCATTTTACCTTCATGGGTAATCCATACATAGTAGTCGTTTCCGCTCTCGAAGCTGTGGTATCCGTTTGAAAGATCAGGTAATTTTCTACCCTTACACTCTTTCAGAGAAAGCGAATAAAAACCGCCCGAGCCGGCAGTTTCCGAATTCACTTTGCCGTATTCATCGTAAATCGGCATCTCGCCGAGCATGATCCCTGATAACCGGCCAGGATTTATATGTACAGACGAACTTACCCCTTCACTGTTCTTCGTCCTTTTGCCATTGATGCATAGAAACCTGAAATTGCTTAAGGTATAAATATACCAGTTGCCATAAGGGCTGCCCGGGGTAATATTATGGGTTAAATAGTTATAGACATCTACGCCAACGGGTTTGTATTCCTGCTGAAACACTTTCCCTATCTGGTTGAATACAGTCTTAGCGCCGGCGGCATCTGCTGCTGCGGGCCTGCGTGAGTCTGAACTTACCTCATCACCGGGTTGGGGCAGCCATTTGCCTGGCAGGGTTTTCAGTTGTTCGCTGTTGCAGTCCTGTGCGGAAACCGCTGCACCGTACAGGCATAAAAAGAAAATGAATAATTTTTTCATCGTAATTTTTTTATTCCTTGTTAGCCAGAAGATCTTTAAAAAATTCAATATTATCATCCACCACTTTGCGTACATTTTTAGAAATAAACTGGTTGGCTTCTCTTACGTCAATCCTGATAAACTGGGGCGTCCATTTGGGCAGGTTTCGGTCGTAATAACCGGGGTTGGGCATAATGGGCACAGTCATATACACATCGTCCAAAGTGGTAAAATTATACCGCATATAATTATTTTTTGCGTCGGAACCGGGTGCACTTAAATAATTTACAATCGCTATTTCATTGAGCCAGGCTGCATCTTTTTTTAAATCCTGCCGGTATGCCTGCAAGGGCAATTCATAAATGGCTAAAATCTGCTTCATACTATTCAGCATATCTTCCCTTGATTGTGGAAACTTTTCTAAGTTCTCCTTCCAGCCTTTGGAAGAATAATATTTATTTTTTTCTTTTAGCTCTGCCTCACAGATAGCCACCTGTTTTTCCAGAAATTCTTTACGACTCACATAGCGGAACGGCTGCCTGCCTTCAGGGGTAATCCATACTGTAAAACTATTTGTTCGTTCCACAATGTGATATCCTTTTGAGAAGTCGGGCAGTTTTCCGCCGGCGCAATCAGTAGCGGTTAAACGGTAAAACCCCGGGCTGCTATTTATTTTTCCATATTCATCGTAAATGGGTATTTCGCTAAAATCCCTGTCATATATACCACTCGGGTTGATATGCACAAATGAGCCTACACCTTCGGCGCTGGTTTCTTTCTTGCCTTTTACACACACCAACAGAAAATTACGGATGGTGTAAATAGAACTATTACCATAAATGTTTTTGTTGTTACTTTCATCAGCCATAAAATGGAAGTGATGATAAGCATCCATTCCTACAGGTTTATATTGTTCCTGAAAAAATTGTTTTATCTGGTTTAATATTTTTTTTGCGCCTGCAATTTCTGCTGCGGTGGGTTTTTTGTAATTACCGCCAACGGCATCAGCAGGCTGTGGCAGCCACTTGCCGTGAAGAGTTTTCAATTGTTCTTTGTCGCAATCCTGTGCGGAAGCCGATAAGCTAACCAGGCACAGTATGGCAATGATCGTAAATCTCATAACAAATATTATTTAGCCACTACAGCACGAAGTTGTTTTTCATTTTTTTAATTAAACAGGTTAGCTATGTTTCATTAATTACCTCTTAAAAAACTGCTTCCGGGAGCGTTTACAGAAGGGCCTGCACCATTAAAACCGCCTCTCAGGGTATATTCGCCGCTTGCAAGGTTGCCACCGGCGCTGCCGCCCATCGGCCCGCTAACGCCTGCCCCTACAGAACCACTTACACCTGCATCCGCTATATTTCCACCGGCATCAATAGTTACAGAGCCACCTACACTTGCACCCACTTCGCCTTGAAGTGTTTTGCCTACATTAAATTCTTTTTTAGCGCCTACTTCTACCTTTGCGGTATAGCCGGTGGGATTCCAGGTTACGGGGTCAATGGTTTCACCATATCCAACTTTCACAGGGCCTATCCTGGCGTAGGTTTCAAAACCCTGGCAATTCATTTTAAAGCCAGTTACCCCAAAATCGCCTCCCCAATTCAGGTTGCAATGGTCTTTTTCCCATTGCTGGAGCTTGCCGGTTATGGATGGTTCTTTTTCTGGTAAACCGCTGGGACGACATTCAAGTATTTTTTGGATATCTGTATAGAGGCTGCTAAAGGAATGTATTTCTTTGAGGTAGGAAAGATATAATCCGTAAACTAATCCGTTGGAGTTATTGGGATGGATTACGATGGTACAGAAAATATTTTCCTGCAATTGCTGGTTTAGCAGGTCTTCCATTTTCCGGATATACTCGTTATTAATTTCGGATATACCACTGCTATATTCCCGTGTATAATTGTTGTCGAGCCGGCATAGCTGTAGTGATAACTGTTCTAACTTCTCTTCGCCTTCTATATCCCCTTCGCCGCCTTCTATGTCTTTCATTTGCGCATGGATTGCCCTGGCTTGTTCCCCATAGCTGCTTAATGATTTTCTCAGGGCCTTTTCCTGCTCCTGCCTGTACCTTTTTTCCCTTGCTATGCGGGCAGTGAATGAAGTGCTTAAGGCAGGATCACCCATAATGGTTTGCAGGGTTGATGCACCATACATGAAAGGATGGTAGTATTTAGCCGTATAGGCCGACAAATCTTTTGCGGTTTTTAGCGCCCTTACTTCCTTTATCCCGTTTTGCATTCTGTCTTGCATGGTTGCTTCATACTCCCTCATTAACGCATCTGTTATTCCGTATGTTTCATTTATTGTAACGTCAAGGTCGGCGAAAAACTGTTTTATCTTATTCATTTCAGCATCGCTGTAGGCCGATGGTACAGCCGGCGGCCTGAACCGTTTGGTAATGGCATGGTCTTTATAAAAAGGCTTGAATTTTTTCCTGATCTTTTCGCCTATCACTTCTGCCGGAACGCCGGACTCTTTAAGCATCTCTATTACTTCTATGGATACGCTGCCTCCTTGAGCAGCTTTCTGGGCATAGCTGGCACATTGTTTTGTGTTGCCCTGCTGCTTATACATTACGGCAAGAGAAAAAGCGGCTTCGGTATTTTCTTCATCTTTATCCAAAGCATCTTTCAGAAACTTTTCGGCTTTATCAATATGCCCCAAGCTCAACCATGCCTGCCCCATGTTGCCGAGCAGCGTGGGGCTTTTCGGAAATTGCTTTTGCACATACTGCAACACTGGCAATGATTTGTGGGCATAGCCTGCCATGGTTATCATGGCGCCAAGGTTGTTGAGCGATGCATAATCTTCGGGGTTGGTGATGCCGGCATTAAGCAGGAGAAACAGCGATTTGTCCCATTCTTTTTTCAGCATAAAGCCGATGGCTGCCTGTCCTGTTTCAGCACCTTTGTTCAGGTATTTTTTTGCTTCGGCCTTGCTTTCCGGTTTCATCGCTGCTTCGGTGCTTTGCAGCATGGGTTGTAGGTAGGCCTTAAGCTGTTCCTTATTTGCAGGAGTGGGTTTAATGGGCAAGGCGGATGGTTTTTTGGGTATCAGCTTAGCTTGGGCTTCTGCTTCTGCTGCTGCCATTACCTTTTCCATATCTACTCCCTTAGTCACGTTTTCTACATTTTTCATCAGGTCAGACACGCCCATTTCTTCCATTATTTTCCTGTCTTCGGGACTCAGGGATTCCATTTGTTCTTGCAGTTCTTTCATCATTTCTTCCATGGATTCACTTTCTGCTTTTTTAGGCGGTTTTTTCTGGGCTTGCGCCAAAACGGTAAATGCAAGAAAGCATACAAGCATCACCGTTAATAATCTAAATTGTCTTTTCATCCGTATATTTTTTTGTTTTTTACTTCGTGCGCTAAGTTTTATCAGTTGACGGTTTGGAACCTTCGCCGGTTATCTTCTATATCCGCTTTCCATTGTCCACTGTCAATTCTCAACTCCTTTTCTCCCAGAATGTTTCGCATTTCCCCTGTGTGAGAATATTTCTCATGCTACGTTTCATTGCAGTAAGGATTTATTATTTTTAGTAAGTAAATTTCAATCAACTAAAGCAATGCTCCTATCGTTAAAAAAGATGATTTTCCAGGATAAAGAATCATTAAAAAAGATGAGGTACGAAAAGCGGATTATATGTTTTTTTGTATTTTAAAAGGAAGCCTTCAAAATTGAATGAAGAAATTGGTTTTCATACTACTACTATGCGCAGGGCATATTTTTTCCCCGGCGCAAAACGTTGACAGTCTGCTACACCTTCTGTCTAACGCCAAAGAAGACACTGCTAAAGTACAATTGCTTCTTGATATCGGTTTTCAATACGAAGGAAACGATCTTCAAACTGCCGGTAAATATTACCTGATGGCAGGCAGCCTGAGTGAAAAATTAAACTATAAACAGGGGATAATAAAATTTGCCGCTAATTATACCTACCTGCTCAATGAACGAGGGCAATACGATAGCTCTATGCTATATAACAAGCGGGCGGTAGAAATAGCTGCCGAACTGAATGACAGGAATGCGATGGGGAAAACCAATGCAAACTTGGGTAATGTTTTTCTCTATACGAATATGTACGACAGTGCAGTATTTTATTATGAAAAAAGCCTGCAACATTTTGAAGATATAGGGGACGAAGCCTTAGTCGCCAGGTTAAACGATTTACTCCTGGTTGCCTATTATGAACTACGTGTTTTTGCAAAAGCATTGGACTATGGCAAAAAGGCGATAGCCGTGCTGCGTAATGCAAACGACCCCTTATCGCTGATAAGCGTACTGTCTAATACCGGCAATGTCTATATGAGCCTAAAGCAATTTGATACGGCATTGGTTTACTATTGGGAAGCATGGGTGTTGGCGAAACAAGCGAATTACAAAATATATGAAAATACCTTACTGCAAAATTTGGCTAATGTTCACATGCATACATTGCAAACAGATAGTTTGCTATTTTACGAAAAAAAAGCACTTGCACTTAGCAGGGAGTTGGGTTTACCCAACAGTGAAACAAAAGCTACCAGGGGTATGGCTAATTATTATGCCCTAAAAAATAATTTGAATGAAGCGCATAAGTACATTATGCAAGCATTAGACTTAAGCGAGAAAAATGGTTTTAGAGATGAACATGCCGGAAACTTAGGCACACTCTCTATTATTCTTGCCGGCATGCAGCGAATGGAAGAATCATTTTTGGTAGGCGAAACCGCCGAAGCAATAAAAGACAGCCTGGCAGGCATAGATATACAGCAAAGAATACTGGTGCTCTCCAAACAGTTTGAAACCGAAAAAAAGGAAGCGCAGATAGCATTGCAACAGGTACAGCTAAAACAGAAAAGTATTTGGAATTATATACTTATTGGCAGCGCAGCAGCTTTATTAATCATATCACTGCTCGGCTATCGCAATTATAGCCATCGTCAGCGGTTACAACAAGCAAAAATAGATGAACTGGAAACCGAAAAACAATTAACCGCCACTGAAGCTGTACTGAAAGGTGAAGAGCAGGAACGTACCCGCCTGGCCAAGGATCTGCATGACGGCCTAGGAGGTATGCTCAGCGGTATTAAATTCTCATTTCAGAATATGAAAGATAATCTTATTCTTACACCGGAAAATGCACAGGCGTTTGAACGCAGTATCGACATGCTCGACAGTTCTATCAGGGAAATGCGCCGTGTAGCGCACAATATGATGCCCGAAATGCTTGTGAAGTATGGTCTGGATGTTGCACTAAAGGAATTTTGCAGCGAGGTAGATCGCAGTGGCGCTATTCATACCCGTTATCAGTCTATCGGTATGGAAAATGCCGTCATCGAACAGACCAAAGCCGTTACGGTGTATCGCATTGTGCAGGAACTGGTGAACAATGCTATCAAGCATGCCGTAGCCAGGCATGTAGTTGTGCAGGTACATGCATCGGAGCAAGAAAAATTGCTTACTATCACAGTGGAAGACGATGGTAAAGGATTTGATACCACTTTGCTGAAACAATCACGTGGCATGGGATGGAGCAATATTCAGAATCGCGTTGACTTTCTGAAAGGTCGATGGGATTTGAGGTCTGCGCCAGGAGAAGGTACTTCTGTTTTGATCGAGATAAACATCGGATGAAAATAAAATTATTTATTGTAGATGACCATTATATGGTGATTGAGGGCATCCGTTCATTGCTGCAAAATGAAACGGTTGTTGAATGGATAGGGCATGCTTCCAATGCAGAATCTTGTCTTGGTTTTTTAGAAAAGCAACAGCCCGATGTGATATTGATGGACGTTAATCTCCCTGACAGGAATGGTACGGAATTATGTAAAGCCGTAAAACAAAAATTTCCTTCAGTGCATGTTCTAGGACTTAGCACCTTTAACCAGCGACCTGTTATCCGTAATATGATGGACAATGGTGCATCGGGTTATGTATTGAAGAATGCTACAAAGGAAGAATTGCTGGAAGCCATTACCACCGTAGCAATGGGTAAGGCCTATTTAAGTTTCGAAGCGGCGCTTTCACTGCGGGAAACCCCTAACGACACTCCCGTGATCACCCGCCGCGAGAAAGAAGTGCTGCAGCTCATCGCCGAGGGTCTTACCAACGCCGAAATCGCTGAAAAACTTTTTATCAGTACACCCACTGTAAACACCCATCGCAAAAGCTTGATTGAAAAATTTGATGCAGCCAATACGGCTGTGCTTATAGGCAAAGCGATAAGAAGCGGTATTCTGTAGTTTAAAATCGTATTTCTGATTCCTGACAGTAAAGAAAATGATAATTTATCGAACTAAATAGCAGTATTTACTTTTCCGCAAAAGTAAAGTATAATTGTGTATTGAGGATGCCGAAATGGAAGTAGAATACCAAAGGGAAACGATTGGCAAATACGATTTGGATTTTAATAGAAATCATTTTGTACTGAAGAACAAACAGACCGCTTACTTGGCGAATGATGTCTGCGGTATTTCTGCCGAAAAGCGAAAAGTAAAACTATCGATGCTAAACATTGTTTGCTGTACACCGAATTAGGGTTATTTCTAAAATCGGAAAGCCAAATGTATAAAGATTTAATCGGAACGATTGACAAGATTGTTTTTAATCAGCAATCAGTGAAGAATACAAAACCGTATCTCAACCATTGGTAGATTCCGTACGGTAAAAAGTAAACAACGGACAAGAAATTAACCTACATTTCATCTGTACCTACAACTCATGCAGGAGCCAGTTATCACAGGTCTGGGCATAGGTGGCAAGTGCGTATTATATCATATAACAAATAACATGCTCATGCCACTATTTTAGCTATCCTTGCCATTGACAAACAGCGATTACCATCCCCATATCACGCATGGCTACATCCACATAATTGAAACCGACTCACAGCATGAGAGCGATAATGATGAGCTACACCTTCACAATGTATTCGCCAATTTCGGGTTTTTTCAACACAATGAGGCTAGCAATGATTTCAATAATGCTTACAACTATCATAAAGGTTGTAGTGGAAAGCGACAAAGGAGGCTACCCATTGGTGGGTTAAGGTACTGACCCAATGGGTAAGCAGGTTGATTAATTTGTTGGCTCCGTCTGAAATCTATATAGTATCGAAATCAAATCCGGCCCTTTTTACGGAGCGTTTAGCCGCATCCAGCGTATAGGGGGCCTCATTGAACGGAAGGACCGGAACCGGAGTGGTATTTTTCAAACCTTCCAGGATCCGTTGTGTTTCCGGCTGGGTCAACTTCTCACAAGCCTCATACATACCACCCTGTTCCTCCTCCAGTATATCATGTTGTTCCATGATATAGTCGATCATGTGGATGACTTCAGGACTTGGAAAGCAGACCAATAGGGATGTCAGGGCGCCGTGGTCTTGTCGCAGCTTTGCCTGTAACGGAAGAGGCTTCCCTTCATTTGCCCTTTGTGCAGCCACAAAAAGGATTTTCTCCTCCATCTTTATATGTGTCAGCAAGCCAATTCTAAATTGATGGTATTTTTCCAAGTCAACATTATTTTTATCCATTACCGCCTCCTTGAAAATCCTTTCAATACGTCTGTGGTCCCTGCTGAAAAAATCATAGAGAACCCTACGCTGTATGATACCCATATCCTGGTTATCTTTTCAGTTTTTTACTTTGATCACCCTTACTTTCCAGTCCTCGGGACCTTTTTCGATATATTCCCACCGGAAAGGCTCATTGCTCTCCGCCTCCATTTGATAATACAGGGGCTTGGGGTCATGGTCGTTTATGAACTCAAAGGCTTCACCCGGCCGGATGTCGGCGAATGCCTTATAAAATAGTTCATGCCTTTCCGTTGGGGGGAACGGGCGCAGATCAAACTCACTAACCACCGAGAAGCCATCATCTCCCAATCCGCTGTCATCCTGTTTGATGATATGTACCACATACTCCCCTTCACTTTTCTTTTTATAGACCCATTTGTGTCTGTTCTCAAACTTATTGATAAAAATCCCATGTATTTCCACGGGGTCTTCACCCGAAATCAACTCCATCGTGGTATTTTTCTCCATCATACCGTATCGGTGAAAAACGATTTGTTTCCATACTTTTTTGTCTGCCTTTCTCAAATCGAGCAATGTCGAAATATTATCGAATTCTACCCCTTTGGATGCTTCCAGTCGAGTCACTTTAACCTTCCATTCCCTTCCGCTCCGGTTCAGGTATTCCCAACCCACTACATCGCCGTATATGGAGCGGAACTCATAAAACAAAGGGATCGGGTCATGGTCGTTTATAAAAATGAAGTGATCATCCACCGGCAATTCCCCGAAAAGCCGGATTAATAATTCATGTCGCTTGATTGGAGCCAATACCCGCACATCCAATTCTCCATCTGTGTTTTTTGCTAATGTCATTTTTATGAAATTTATAAAGCCTGTTAATTAATCCCGGCCTAACCAATCAGGTAGGCCTGTCCGTTTGTAACCGAATGGCAAAGGGCCCGGACTTTTCTTTCCCTGAAAATATTTTCCATCAATTCTCTTGCGATTTTGTACTCCTCATGGATCGGGCAGGGGTGGGATGCCGAACATTTACTTAGGCCAAGCCCGCATTCCCTGAAAATACAATCCCCCTCAATTGCTTCAACAATACAGATAATAGATTGCTCTTGCTGTTCTTCCGTTAGATAAAAACCACCGGACGGACCCTTGAGGCTATTGATTATTTTTTTCCGGGCCAATAGTTGCAATATTTTCCCGACGGTATGCTCACTAGCATTGATCTGGTCGGATATCTCCTTTATACTGATTTTTTCACCGTCCTCACTTTTGCTCGATAGAAAAATAACAGCTTTAATAGCTGTTTTACATGTTAAGCTCAGCATATTGTCTTATTTATTATCTCAGGTTATCGTCCTAAAAATACCCTTCCTTCCGGGGAAAGCATGCTGAAACTCCATGGTGGCTCGAAAGTCAGGTTGATGGTTACCTCCCAACCCGGAAACGATTTGCCAAGGGAGTTGTGCGTATCTGTTGTGATCGCGTCGCCCATAGGGCAAAACTGGGTGGTCAGCGTCATAACACACACCACTTTATTGTCTGCTTCATCAAAATATAATTCGTAGACAAGTCCCAGATCCACAATATTCAACCCGATTTCGGGATCATATACATGATACAGATCCTTTAGTGCATAATCGCATTTCTCATTATTATTTGTTTTGATGTTCATGTTTGTTTTGCTTTATGGCTGGCGATGACTGTTACATTATAGACGTATAATATAGCTGCGATAAGCAATGCCAGCGCACCTGCTTTTAGCGCGACCTGGTTGAGAATGACAATGCCCAGGATAAAAACGATAAACCCTACAAGATAGCTGTATAGCATAATGCTGTAGACGCGATCGTTGAAGATTTCTTTTGGCGTGGGCGTTTTCCCTTTATGTGCTTTGTTATGATAAACCTTGTTCCAGATGATAAAAGGCATTGTTTTGAAGGTCATGCCAAGGATGATGGCGGTGATCCAGCCGAAGAAGATACAGAAGCCGTAGATTATGGCAATCCGTGGAAATTGCCCCTGAGGTAAAAACGTCAATGAAAGGATCAAGGCTACGAAAGGTAACAACATCTGGACTACTGAAATCAATGAGGCTTTCATCTGTTCGTCTACATTTTTCCTGATCCTGGCTTTATAGGCCTTGTAACAATGCCTGCTGAACAATAAGATCGCGGTCAGTCCCATGATAACCGGAATATAAAATAGCATATCCGGAACAGCCATGAGATAAAGCACCGAGAAGCCAATTAATGCGATATTCAGCAACGTAAAAACCAGCCATAATATCCTATCGTTTGTATACTTGGAGATCAAAAACATAGGTATCAATCTCGAACCTACACCAATTACCATGAATACAAACCAACCGACAATTCCCAAATGGGCGTGGATAGACAAATAATCTACCGAATTTCGGGACAATATCGGGGTACGGAAATTCAGCACCAGCAGCAAACCGAAAAATGTAGTTGCGAATAACCACAGCGTGGCTGTAATCACATACCACGCATGTACATTCTTCTTGTGATTGCTTTTAAACGAACTGCCAAGAACATTGACAAGGTAGCAGATGACACCGATATTGATCAGTACGGCACCGGTCTGCACAAGCAGGCCCATGTCAAACACATAGAAGCCATAAATCAAAAGGGGAATACCGATAGCTGTAAAACCAAACGTCAGATAGGCCAATCGATCGCTGTCTAGTTTTCCTTCCACCAGTACGGGTAAAAGCTGATGGGATGCTCCAAAGATGATCATCGTCCCCCAGGCCAACGCCATAGTATGTGTAATGGCCAATATCTGCGGATTAAAATAATGAGCTCCAACGGCCTCCGTACTGAACAAAAGGAGGATTGTAGCCAACAGGAAACCCAGAGAGGCATAAATATAAAACGGCAACACCACTTTATAGTTAGTTGTCTTCTGTAATCCGCCGATAAGTGGAGATGTCATATAGAATCTACTTATTTTTAAATATCAGCAAATAAACTTCCCCGTCGCAAACTTCCTTTATCCGGTAATCAAACTTCCTTTCTTTCAATTCCGTAAGAAGAAATACGGGAATCCTTTTATGGTGAACGTATAGTGCCTTCCCCTGCGGTAAGACCTCTAAGTTTTCTAAAATGGTCATCATGGGCATGGGCATTTCTAAATGACGGACGTCAACTTCAACCAGGTTATTCTCGTATTGCTGCAATAGAATGTCCCAGTCCCCGAAGGCTGATACGTCCTTCTCTCCGACATTGATTTCCTCCGTTTTTGAGGCATCAGCCGTTGCTATTTTATAAAAATAGGTTTCGATCGTATCTTGATCAATGAAATTGACATAGGTCTTAAAACCCTGTTTTTCCAACAATTTTATCAACGGAACGGGTTCAAAATTATTGATGATCACCAAAACCTCTCCAGGTTTCAGAAATTTCACTTTTTGCTGTATGGATTTCAGGGGATCATTCCCCTCGGCCAATATGGTGCGCACATCAAAATTAACCAGGCGATCCGGTTGTATGTTTTGTAAGTATTCGGGTTTTGAATTGTTTTCCGGAGCCGCCCCTTTCTGGACCATTGTTTGCGACTGGTCCACTTCAAAACCAAGGGGCGCCAGAGCCTTGAAAAAATCATCAGGCTTACACCCTCCTATTTTCGAAGCCATGGCAATGGTTGTTCTTCCCACCATCAATGCTCTTAACACAGGATTTCTCAGCTTTTTGAAATCAGGACTAAGTGTCACAATGGTTTCCAATGCACCGGGATGGTGTTTCAGCAATGCTGCAATTTTAGTCTGTTCATTAATCAACATGTTCATTTCGATAATTCCACTGATCGGTTACTTGACTTCATCATTTTTTCTGATTACCCGGATATCCCACCATTGGGGTCCCTCTTGTAAGTATTCCCAAGTAAAGACATCTCCATGCATCGCTTGCAATTGATGGTAAACGGGTTTGGGGTCATGGTTGTTATGGATGATAAATGTCCCCCCTGGTTTCAGTGATTCAAACACTTTAAAAATCAATGCATGTTTTTGCTGTGGTTCGATTTGGGGGATATTCAGAATAACATCATCCTGTCTTTCCGTTGGAATAATTGGGATCTGCCTCGTTACTTTGATATCCCACCATTCGGGACCTCTTTGCAGGTATTCCCAAGAGAAAATATTCCCACGCAGGTTCATCAACTGGTAATAAACAGGCATTGGGTCGTGATCGTTGTGGATAATCAGATGTTCACCTTCCGTCAGTGTATTGAATACATCGAATATGGTTTGATGCCTCAACCTTGGTTCGATTTCTTGAACGTTAATAATCTTTTCGTTGGCTGTTTGCATATGCCTAAATTTTAATAGATTTCTGATTTGAAACAGAACAAATATAAATAATTCTTAAATAAAAGTATTGAAATACTTTTATTATTTTATAGTTATACTTACAATACAATTTGACAAAAAACTTAGAAAGCCAGTATAGTCTCTTTATTGTTTTTAGAGCTGCGATGGCCTGATTAGTAGCAGCATTGCATTTATAATTTCTCTCCCATCTAACCCAAGGAATATTACCATTAAAACAACTACAATTGCCCCTATCGGAGTACTCCAATAGATAATATTTCTATATCTCCAATAGTAGTATACGTTGGACTTTCAACAAAATAATAAAAGGAGTTTTTTGCTGAAAGTAAAAACAGGAGAAGTGATTAAAACTATCACTTCTCCTGTTCGGTAGCTCCGACAGGAATCGAACCTGTATCTAAAGTTTAGGAAACTTCTATTCTATCCATTGAACTACGGAGCCATGCCGCTAAAAAGCGGGGGCACAAAAGTAACAGATTCCACTCAATTTTCAGCTGGTTAAAAGACTGTTTCGTTCATTCCCGCAAAAAGTAATGAAAGAGCTCAAAAAGATATAACTCAACCACTTACGAAAATCTTCCGCTCTTTCTTTTCCGTTCCTTTTCATATCCTATGAAATTCTATCTTTGCAGTCTTTTATTAATCAGACTATGAAGTTTTACAATTTTATCATACGATACCGGCTCTATATAGGGATCATACTCATTCTTGCAGGCGTGGTTACTAATATCTGGTCGAGCTTCTGGCCAGCCTTTCCGGCTTACCTTATAGGACTCATTCTGATAGCCGGTCACTTTTTTATCGGCCCGCTAAGGCTGATCCAGGACTATATGGAAAAAGGAGATGTGGAAGGAGCAGAGCGGGTGATCAACTCTATCAGGTATCCTAATCTGCTCTATAAACCGATCCGCTCGGCTTATTATACTGTAAAGGGACAAATGAGTATGATGAAGCAGGACTTTGAAACTGCCGAGAAAGACATGAAAAAAGGTATCGACCTTGGTTCGCCAATGAAAGAAATGGAGGGCGCTAACCTGTTGCAGATAGGAATGATCAATATGCAGAAAGGGAATTTCAAACAAGGCGAAAGCTATATCAGACAGGCTATCAGAAAAGGATTACCCGATAAAGAAAATGAAGCAGCAGCTTACCTGCAAATGTGCAATATCATGATGAATAAAAGAGAATTCAGGGCAGCTAAAGAATTCTTTAAAAAAACAAAAGCATTAAAGCCTACCAATCCACAGATTGTTCAGCAGGTTAAAGAAATAGAAAAATATATTTCAAGGATACCAGGCTAAATTTAAAGCGAATAATCAGCCTTCACCTGTTCCATTGTTTTCTGAATAATGCTATTCACCTTTTTTACCAATTGAGGCATTGCTTCGAGGTTTTGCTCTTGCTTTGCCTTTTGTTCGATATAACGGATATCCTGCTTCAACGACACAATACCCATAGAATCGATAGTGGATTTTAACTTATGTGCTAACTGGCTAAGATTTAACCATTGTGATGATTGCAACGCATTATTCATCTGCTCCAACGTAACCGGAACAGTGTCGAGGAACAACTGAAGCATTTTAATAACAAATGATTTGTCGCCACCGGAAATCGATTCTACCATTGATAAATCATAAATTTTTTCGGAAGTCATTGGTAAAACAGATGTTTCAGTTTTCATTGTATCATTATTATTTTTTCCCGTTCCGGTTTTTCTATAATTTCTCGCCACCATTTTAAACAACTTTCCCTCGTCAAAAGGTTTTGCCAAACAATCGTTCATTCCGGCTTCGAGGTAAATATTAGGTTGCCCGTTAATGACATTTGCCGTCAGCGCTACTATAGGCGTTGCAGACAAATACTCATCGTCCATTTCCCTTATAATTTTCGTAGCCTGCAAACCATCCATCACGGGCATCTGGATATCCATTAATATAAGATTGAAATCTTTTTCTTTTATTTTGTCAATGGCCAAGGCGCCATTGTCGGCGATCTCCACATAACAACCCCACGACTCCAGAATATGCCTTGCCAGATATTGATTCATTTCAACATCATCCACAACAAGTATGGCAATTTTTTCCAGGCCTTTATACTTTGAAGACATCGTATTTATTTATTGATCACTTCACCGGCCTGGATCATTCTGTAGATAGTACTCTTTCCAATGTCCAGCTTTTTAGCTACCAATAACACATCTTTATCAAACTTGTCGAGATAATGTTGGATAATCTCTCTTTCAAACTGTTTCAGCGTTTTCTCTGAATTCAGTAATCCGGCGATAGAAGTATTTGTATTCAGCGTGATATGCTCAGGCAAAATTTCTTCGTCATCCGCCATTACCACCGATAATTCTATCACTGATTTCAACTCCCTCACATTACCTGGAAAAGGATAAGCCAATATTTTTTGCTGTGCTTCTGCTGTCAATATTTTTTTAGGTGTTGCATTTTCCTTGCAAAAAGCATCGATAAAATGTTTGGCGAGTATAACAATATCACTACCGCGTTCGCGGAGTGGAGCAATATGTATAGGCAATCCTATTAAACGGTAATAAAGATCTTCTCTGAATGTTTTGTTCTGCACTTCCTGCAACAGGTTTCTGTGTGTTGCTACTATTATACGACAGTTAATCTTTACCGTTTCATTACCACCTACTCTTACCAACTCTCTTTCCTGCAATACGCGCAGGAGTTTGGCCTGCAAATTAATATCCAACTCACCTATTTCATCCAGGAATAGCGTACCCTGATTAGCTTCCTCAAATTTTCCGACTCTCCGGGTTACCGCACCTGTAAATGCACCTTTCTCGTGACCGAATAATTCACTTTCAATAAGCTCTCTTGGTATAGCCGCCACGTTTACTGCAACGAAAGGCTTTTTACTTCTATCAGAATTATAATGGATAGCTTTAGCTACCACTTCTTTACCCGAACCGGTTTCGCCGGTAATGGAAACAGTGATATTCGTTTTGGAAGCCTTTTCGATTAAGGCACAAACCTTCATTATCGCCTCACTTTTACCAATAATGAATTTTGAAAAATCATGTTTTTTAACAACCTGCTCCTTTAAATGTTCCACTTCTTTTCTTAAACCGTTGATCTCTTTAAGATGTAATAAAGTGTTCCATACTCTATCCTTTGTATCATCATCTTTAACGATATAATCAAAGGCGCCATTCTTAAGGAGGCTAATGGCTGTAGCAACGTCTTCCTGTCCCGAAATAACCAAAACCTGTATAGAGGGATAGGTTTCCTTGATTTTTTTCAATACCTCATCACCCGCCATATCCGGCAGCGAATAATCAAGTGTAACTACATCCGGAAGTTCATGCAGGCGATTAAAAAATTCAGCGGAGTTTTCGAAGCGATGTACATCATAATCCGGGTTTAGGGATAAGTAATGATGTAACATGTTACCGTACCAGGTATCATCCTCAAGGATGAATATCTTAAGTGCGTTTGCGTTTTTCATTGGGTTGGATTCTTGACCTTAATAACGAAGAAATTTCATATTTATTCCCAAAATGGAAAAAATTCCCTGTGTTTACAATAGTAGTCAGTTAAAAACCAATGACTTAAACAAGGCGAATAAGTAATTATTCTTAACCCCTATGGTCAGGAAGCAACAAATTTTTCGACTGGGACCCTGTTCTGGAGACTTCTGCCCAGCGTCATTTCATCGGCATACTCGAGCTCACCGCCAAAGGCAATACCACGGGCAATGGTAGTAATACGTATAGAATGAGGCTGTAATCTTTTCTGTATATAATATATAGTGGTATCACCCTGTATGGTGGGACTAAGAGCAAAAATCAACTCCTGGATATTTTCTTTCTGAACGCGGTTAACCAACAGTTCTATATTTAGTTGGTCAGGCCCAACACCGTCAAGCGGGGAAATAATACCTCCTAATACATGATAGGTTCCATTGAACTGTTGTGTACTTTCAATAGCAATCACATCTCTGATATTTTCCACCACACAAACAACTTCCTGGTTACGCATCGAATTAGCGCAGATGGAACAAATATCACCATCAGAAATATTGCAGCAACGCTGGCAGAATTTTATCTCCTGCCTCATTTTTACTACTGCATCACCCAGTCCTTGTACAGATGAAATATCCTGTTTAATAAGATGTAAGACCAGCCGTAACGCAGTCTTCTTCCCGATACCTGGCAGACGGGCAAATTCATTTACTGCATTCTCTAACAAAGAAGATGAAAACTGCATAAACAAAAATACTATTAAAGCTCAATATCGAATTCGTTGTCCCAATTGGGCCGGATACTAACTTTTTTACCGATGGGATACACTTTCTCGGGTTGACGCTTCTCACCAAAAAACTGGCCGGTATCCCACACCCCATTCTCATTTTCATCAAAAAGAATCCTCAATTCATATTCACCCGGATGAAATAATTTCCTAATAAACATATTATCCGTAAATACATGCGATAATTTTACTTCATCGCTTTGTACAAACTGGAGTACCGGGTTTTTATCCAGCGGAAGATTGAGGAATCTTAATTTAACCGACCCATATTCACTGATCTTCTTTGTAGTAAAAGATAAAGTATCGTTACGCAATAATTTTTTATTTAAAGTATCACCTGCAAAAGCGGTATCCAGCAATACATAAAACGGAGTGGCTTCTGGCCAGGGATAAACCAGTGCCACTTTTTTATTTGAAGTATCCACTTTAAAGCTGTAGCCTGCTTTGGGATAATAAGAGGTATCAGTTAAAACAACTTTTGTTGAATCAAAAAAGCTTAATGGGTTAGGTTCAAAAATTAATTCAAGATTAGATAAAAGATCCAATGTACCGTTATCCAGATTGGTCCTGTATTTTAATGCACGGCTTTCCTGCTTCGAATCATCGTCTGACAGCTTTTTAGCAGGCGCTTTTTTTGTTGTTGTATCCTTAGGCACAAACGCGTATAACCTAATATCGGAGCGTTGAGATTCACTGGTCACCAGCGAATCACTGAAAGCAAATAACTGGTCTTTCGACATATACCTTCTTCCTCCTTCATCTTTCGTGGCATAAATGGCATAATTTCCCGGAGCAAGATTACTAAACCTGAAATTACCGCTGGAATCTACCCGGGTAAGATATCTTGACTTCTCTTTCAATACAGCCGAATCATCCAGATTATTATACAACATCACGATCATAGTACTATCGGCCTTACCACTCTGCGCAATCAACACTTTGCCTGATAAGTTAAGTGAATCTATTGTATTACCCGTTGAGAACAGATATCTGTAAGGGGGATAGGGATTTCCTTCATTAAGATCTTTGATAGCTCTTCCAAAATCGATAGCATAAGTTGTATTTTCTTCAAGCGTATCACGAAGAGTTACTGTTATTGTCTTTAGTTTTTGTTCAACGGTAGGATTAATTTTTGGAGTTGGAGAAACAATAAGATTCTTCTGAATACTTTCCAGTTGCACATATTCATCAAAAGTGAGTACAATCTTTTTTGCATTGAAATTTAAGCTGGAATCAGCAGGATTGGCGCTTAATAAATTTGGGGGCAATGTGTCCTTAGGTCCGCCGAGAGGAGGAACCATATTAGCACACCCGCTATGCATGGTTGAAATGGAAAAAACTATTAATACTAAAGCTACAAGGGAAAGAATATGACTAATCTTCATTGTTATTTTTTTTACACCATTTCCTCTTCTTCAATTTCATGCAGATCGGTGTAGAGTTCATTTGTTTTTACAAAGTTACAATAATGACAATCCTTCGATCCGCATCCCACATAAAATTCATGGTTTTGGATCTTGTTCCAGGTGTCTGTCAGTTGTTGTGTTACAGTAGTTACATCTTCAGGAGTAATAAAAAGTTTCCTTTTCTGGTATTTCTTCTTATTATCGGGTTCAATAAAATCGAACTCAGAACTAACCACTTTCCAGTCTTTTTTATAATTATCGATCAGGATTTTATAGAATACCGCCTGCCTCCAGTAATCGCCTCCCGAAGGTATTTTATCATGAGGGGGTTTTAACTTATCGACTGCCTTATCGGGATTTCCTGTTTTATAGTCGACAACATTTACCTCCTTACCATAAAATTCAATCTTATCCAGCTTACCTTTTACAGGAACTCCATTTACTACTATATTTCTGATATTATGTTCTACCACCACAATTTTATTCCATTGGTGGATATATTCATCATAATAGTTCGATAATATTTCATTTCCATACTCCAGTCTTCTTTCAAAAGCTTCCTTAATGAAGCTCTCTCTGTGCCGGTGCATATACCAGTTAAAATCATTTAACAGATCCTTTTTCGATGGAAATTGTTGCAAAGGGTCGTTTTTCATCTTCTCAAAAAAACGCTGAACAGCAAAGTGTACTGAAGAACCAAACTCTGTAGCTTCATTCTTCGGAGAGGGAATTCTGATAAGATTCTTGAAATAGAATTCCAGCGGGCAACGTAAATAGTTATTCAGCGCCGTTACATTCATCACAAATTTTTCAAGGATCCGCTCAATGAATTCCTTTTCTACTTTTTCTATTTCGGGCGCCGATGTTTCTGCAAACTGTATAACATTAAATTCTGCTATGATATCCGGTTCGATAGTCATCGTTTTTCTTTCGAGATCATGGATATCCAATATTTCAGCAATGAACCTGGAAGGTTCCAATCCCTTGCCGTCATTAGTAAACGATGCATACGAAATAACCAGCTCTTTTTGTGCACGGGTAAGCGCCACATAAAATAATCTTCTCAACTCTTCCTCATCACTTGATACTGGTTTGGAAGAAAAGATCGTGTCGGGAAACTTATATCCCCCTGATGGCTTTCTTTTTTTCTCCCAAAAAGAAGCATTGGTTCCGGCCAGAAAAACATATTCAAATTCTAATCCTTTTGAGCCGTGGGCTGTCAGCAAATTCACTCCTTTATCGGTTCCACCAACCTGTACAAGCCCTATCGCCACACCATTATCCTTCATCAGGTCAATATTCCCTACCAATTCATTAAGGGTCATATCAGGATTTCTTCTCGTTTCTTCTTTCACAAAATCGAAAATGCCGGTTAATACCTGCAACAGCCATATCTTATCCGAACTTTGCATGACCGTTCTCAACATTCCTGTTGTGCGGATAATATTTTCAAGCAGTGTTTGCAGCGTAACGTTGGCAACATCACTGATAAGTTTTTCTATAATGGCCGAAGCAGCCTTCAACGAAGGATGAATTCCCTTATCAAACAGGTCGTTGGGATGAGCCGTTGATTTTTCGTATAACAGTCTTCTTATTGATGTCTTTTTATCAGAAAATTGCAAGTCGGCTACTTCTACCGATAGTTTAGCTATTTCTATAGGTGGAATATCAAAAAAATCGAAGTGTAAAATTTCGAACAGCATTTCATCTCCGCCATAAGGAGTATCATGCTCTGCAGCCAGGTATTCGAACAACTGAATTACTTTTTTGGTAAGAGGTACTTCGAGGAGGTTATAACTTCTTTTGCTATAGGCTGGAATATTTCTATGCCTGAATAATTTTATCAGCTCATCACCATATTTATTCTCTTTATATAACACGGCGATCTTACCAGCTTCAACACCCTGTTTTAATAATTCTTCTACTTTCAGAGTAATGCCGATCATCTCCTGGCGCTGTGTTTCGTATTCTTCTATCAGGGGTTGGTGATCCAGTAGTTTAATATCGGGGTGACTGGCAATAAGCTCTTTTGAAAGTCCCTGCATTTTTCTAATCAGCCTCTCTTCATTTCTTGCTATCAGTGACTGTGAAATATCCAATATTCGCTGGGTAGAACGGTAATTATTCGTAAGCACTACTTTAAAAAGATCAGCAGCATAATCACTACTGAATTTTTCCATATTCTCCACATTGGCTCCCTGAAAACGGTAAATACTCTGATCATCATCGCCTACCACAAACACGTTAGGTTGCTCCCAATAATTGATAAGCAGACGAACAAGCTGGTTTTGTGTACCGCTGGTATCCTGGTATTCATCCACCAGTATATATTGATAACGCTCCTGGTAATTGAGCAACAACTGCTGGTTCTCTTCAAATGCGTTGATCACCCAGTTGATCATATCATCAAAATCGTACCGGTTTGCTTTTCGCATCATTGTCTGGAACTTATCAAACTCCTTTACTGCTGCGGCAAGTTTTCCCATCTTTTCCTTTTCCTCCTCTATTTTATCGGTCCGCAGATCACCTTTTTTAAATTCCTTAGTGGCGCGTTTAGCGATAAACCCATCACGGTTAGGCAGATCTTCAATGTAAGCATTAATACTTTTGAGAATCAACGCTGGCTTCCAACCCTCCTGTTTCATGGTAGAGAAAAGATTCGACAGGTTTTTTATCTCATAGTAAACATCTCCGCGATACCTTTTAAGAGGATGGTTTTTGGGAAATTCATCTATCAGCTTTTTTAGCAGTTCTATTTTTTCCAGCTCACTGATAGGATCGAGCTCGTTTTTTTCGAATAAAGAAAGATTTTCCTGAATAATATCGTTACAAAAAGCGTGGAAAGTATAGATATTCACTTTATAGGCATCGGAACCTATAAAATGGATCAGCCTTTTGCGCATAGCCAAAGCCCCTGCATCGGTATAGGTAAGACATAAAATATTCGATGGTGAGGCATCTGTATCCATTAGTATTCTTCCTATACGAGCCGCAAGGATTTGTGTTTTACCCGTACCCGGTCCGGCAATAACCATAACAGGTCCTTCGATCTTATCGACTGCCTGTTTTTGCTGCTCATTCAAACGGGAATACTCTTCGGCAAAGCGTTTGTTTAATTTTTCTCTGGCCATCATACTTCTCAAAGGTAAATATTTAAGGCTGCCGATAACAGGACAGACAGGACTTTCAAAACCGCGTCTCAACGGTAGTATCTTCGTCGGGCCTTATAATAGTTTCCAGACAAGATCGAAACTCAAACTAAGACGCCAACCTTAACAGCGTTTTGTTGTTAATATGCAATAACCTAACTTTGCGCCCATACAGGCGGATTTGTTTATTGTTCACCCTGTAAAAAAACTGAACTAATAAACGCCAAGAAACATAATGGTTCGGTTTCCCAACGTTTATAGAGTTCAGCTTCAATATTTAAACTTATAAACGTATGTCTACGCTAAGGGAAGAACTGGAAAAAAGGATCCTTGTTATAGATGGCGCTATGGGCACGATGATACAACGGTACAAATTGGCCGAAAAGGATTATCGTGGAGAAAGGTTTGCCAACTGGCACGCCGATGTAAAAGGGAATAACGATCTGCTTAATCTTACCCAACCAGCCATAATCACCGAAATTCACAAACAATACCTCGACGCAGGAGCTGATATTATTGAAACCAACACTTTCAGCAGTACTTCAATTGCGATGGCCGACTATGATATGCAGTCGCTGGCCTATGAATTAAATGTTGCCGCCGTACAGTGTGCCCGCAAAGCCATTGAACAATCCGGCAAAAAAGCCTGGATAGCGGGAGCAATAGGTCCCCTCAATAAAACACTTTCCCTATCTCCCGATGTAAACAATCCCGGTTATAGGGCAGTTAGTTTTGACGACGTGGTGAATGCCTATTATGAACAGATTAAAGGATTAGTGGATGGAGGAGCAGATATTTTTCTTATCGAGACCATCTTTGATACTCTTAATGCAAAGGGTGCAATTTTTGCCATCAGGAAATACTATAGAGACCATCCTGGTCAGGCTGAATTACCCATTATGATAAGTGGTACTATTACAGACGCATCGGGAAGAACACTAAGCGGACAAACCCTGGAAGCATTTTATACATCTGTCGCGCATGCAAGACCTTTGAGTGTTGGATTAAACTGTGCGTTAGGCGCAAAGGAAATGCGTCCGCATATTGCTGAACTCTCACAGATTGCCTCCTGCTATGTTTCCGCATATCCGAATGCAGGTCTGCCTAATGCTATGGGGGAATATGACGAACATCCACACGAAACAGCAGGATTTATTGAAGATTGGGCTAAAGAAGGATATGTCAATATTGTAGGGGGATGCTGCGGAACCACTCCAGACCATATCCGTGACATTGCAGAAAGCATTAAAAAAATTGCTCCCCGGAAATTACCTGTGGTAGCAAAAGAACCAGTATAAAACCATGAGTGAGACTATTGTGATAAAACCTTATTTACGGCTTTCCGGTCTTGAACCTTTGGTTATACGACCTGAAACCAATTTTGTCAATATTGGGGAGAGGACTAATGTGACCGGCTCTAAAAAATTCGCCCGTCTTATCAGGGATAATAATTATGAAGAAGCATTAAGTGTCGCCCGACAGCAAGTAGAAAATGGTGCCCAGGTGCTTGATGTGAACATGGATGATGCTCTTCTTGATGGGGTGAAAGCCATGACTACTTTTTTGAATCTGTTGCAGAGTGAGCCTGATATTGCCAAAATACCTGTAATGATCGATTCCTCAAAATTTGAGATCATTGAGGCCGGCCTTAAATGTGTACAGGGAAAATGTATTGTGAACTCCATCTCCATGAAAGAAGGAGAGCAAAAATTTATCGAACAGGCTATTATTTGCCAAAGTTACGGAGCGGCGGTGATCGTGATGGCTTTTGATGAAGTGGGACAAGCCGATACTAAAGCCAGGAAAGTAGAAATATGTCACCGCGCCTATAAAATACTGACAGAGAAAGTAGGCTTCGCTCCGCAGGATATCATATTTGATCCTAACATTTTTGCGTTGGCTACGGGAATGGAGGAGCATAATAATTACGGAGTTGATTTTATTGAAGCCACATGTGAAATCAAAAAATTGATGCCACTTGTCAGCATAAGCGGAGGTGTAAGTAATCTTTCTTTTTCGTTCAGGGGAAATGATCCTGTGCGTGAGGCCATGCATGCTGTTTTTCTCTATCATGCCATTAAAGCGGGTATGAATATGGGCATTGTTAATGCCGGACAAATGATTGTTTACGATGAAATAGAATCGAATTTACGGCAGTTATGCGAAGACGTTATACTGAATAGAAACAACGACAATAATGAGGCGACAGAAAAATTGATCAATTTTGCCGAAACTGTTAAATCAGAAGGAAAAGTTGAAAAAAAAGATGATGCCTGGAGAAATACGAGTGTTGAAGAAAGATTAAAACATGCTCTTGTTAACGGTATAACCGATTATATCGATACCGACACCGAAGAAGCCCGCTTGAAATATCCCAAACCATTGGATGTGATCGAAGGACCGTTAATGGCTGGAATGGATGTTGTAGGTGATTTATTTGGATCGGGAAAAATGTTTCTTCCCCAGGTAGTCAAGAGTGCCAGGGTGATGAAAAAAAGTGTGGCCATATTAACACCATTTATTGAAGAAGAGAAAAAAAATAATCCTGTAACACAACAGGGAGGAGCAGCAAAAATTTTATTAGCAACAGTAAAAGGAGATGTGCATGACATTGGTAAAAATATTGTGGGCGTTGTACTGGGATGCAATGGATACGATATTATCGATTTGGGTGTAATGGTTCCTGCAGATAAGATCCTCGAAACAGCAGAAAAAGAAAAAGCGGATATTATAGGACTAAGCGGACTGATCACCCCTTCGCTAGATGAAATGGTGAATGTTGCCCACGAAATGAAAAGAAGAAATATGCAACAGCCGCTGCTTATCGGCGGAGCTACTACTTCCAGGATGCATACAGCTGTAAAAATTGCTCCCCAATACAATAACGGAGTAGTGCATGTGCTCGATGCATCAAGAAGTGTAACTGTTGCAGGGTCATTACTGAGCAAGGAACAGAAATCTACTTTTCTGGATACCGTTAAAAACGAATATCAGCAACTCGCTATTGAATTCGCCAACAAAAAAACGATCAAACAGTTACTGTCATTCGAACAGGCACAGTCCAACAAAACGAATATAAATTGGGAAAATTATAAGGCGCCTGCACCCTTATTTACCGGCTCAAAAGCTTTTAATGATTTTGATCTGAACGAGCTTGTTAACTATATTGACTGGCAACCTTTCTTTATTGCCTGGGAAATGCATGGCAAGTTTCCACAGATACTAAGTGATGAAATTGTAGGTAAAGAAGCTACCAAACTATATAATGATGCTAATGCTTTGCTGAAAAAAGTGATTGCCGAAAAATGGCTGACGGCCAACGGAGTAGCAGGATTCTGGAAAGCTAATTCGGATGGTAAAGACAGTATTTGGGTAGAAGGCAATAAAGGAAAAGTACGGCTTGAATGCATCAGGCAGCAATCGAAAAAAGCTCCTGGTCAGCCTAATTCTTCACTGGCCGATTTTATCGCTCCGGAAGATACCGGCATTACCGATCATATAGGCGCTTTCGCTGTAACTATTCATGGTATTGAGCCACATATAAAACGATTTATTGAGCAGCACGATGATTATAACAAAATAATGCTCCAGGTGCTTACCGACAGACTGGCGGAAGCATTTGCAGAAAAATTACATGAGATCGTTCGTAAAGATCTATGGGGATATGCCAAAGGTGAAAACTTTAGCAATGAGCAGCTTATCAAGGAAGAATATACCGGCATTCGTCCTGCTCCGGGCTATCCTGCCTGTCCGGATCATACAGAAAAGATTAAATTATTTGATTTGCTTAACGCTTCCGAGATTACCGGCATCGAATTAACCGAATCGTTGGCTATGCATCCGGCCGCCTCTGTTTGCGGATGGTACTTCTCACACCCCGAAAGCAAGTATTTTGGAATAGGCAAAATAACAAAGGACCAGGTAACTGACTACGCTGAAAGAAAAAAAATGAGCATAGCGGAAATAGAAAGATGGCTAATGCCTATATTGAATTACGAACCGGCTAATTAACGTGTATATTCAATAGGTAAATTCTGAAGGTATGAGCAAAAAAAACAGTAAAGACACTCTGCGTATTATCAGTTACAATGTAAACGGAATACGTGCCGCTATTAATAAAGGTTTTATTGAATGGTTGAAAACAGATCCCGCTGATATTATTTGCCTTCAGGAAACAAAAGCCACAAAAGAAAATATCGACCATACGATATTAAACGATCTGGGATTTGAAGATTACTGGTATTCGGCACAAAAAAAAGGATATAGCGGTGTAGCCGTATTTACTAAAATAAAACCCGACAATATTATATATGGCAATGGTAATAAAGTAAGTGACGATGAAGGAAGAATATTGCAACTTGACTTTGGAGATATCAGACTCATAAACGCTTATTTCCCATCCGGAACGTCAGGTGATATACGGCAGGCCTTTAAATATGAATGGCTCGATCAATTCTTTCTTTATCTCGAAGAATTGAAAAAGGACTATCCCAAACTGATTTTATGCGGTGATTATAATATTGCCCACAAGGAGATTGACATTCATGATCCTAAAGGCAACAAGAATTCTTCCGGTTTTTTGCCAGCCGAGAGAGCATGGATGGATAAATTTTTAGACAGTGGCTGGAGCGATACTTTCAGACATTTTGTAAAAGATCCCCATCATTATTCCTGGTGGAGCCAGCGTTTTCCTACCGTCCGTTTACAAAATAAAGGGTGGCGCATTGATTATATAAATGTCACCTCTCCTCTTGTTCCTTCACTGACAGGCGCTAAAATATTACCTGATATCAAACACAGTGACCATTGTCCGGTTTTGCTGGAACTGAAAATAAATTCATGACTATTTTAAACATCACTACTAAAATAAGCTGGGAAATACACGAACAATGGAAATCCTGGTTATTAAAGGAACATGTTCCGGCAATATTAGCCACCTGTCTTTTTGAACGCTATCAATTTGTTCACCTGTTAGAAATGGATGATGACGATGGTCCCACTTATGCCCTTCAATTATATGCTCCTACCGGTGAACAGGTAAAGATTTACAGAAAGCATCATTTACAGGAGTTTGACAGTAAGGCGCAGAAATTGTGGGGTAATAGAATGGTATCTTTTCTTTCTGTGATGGAAGTTATCAACTAAATGTGGATAACAATCAAGGTTTTTATATGTTTTAACACTGCTGAAACCTAGACCAGATCAGTATTTCATCTAAATTTGTCGCTGTTTAAAATTATAGATACTATGAACAAAGCTGAATTAATCGCCAAAATCGCAGAAGATGCCGGGATTACCAAGACCCAATCCAATGCAGCAGTAGATTCATTTATTGAAGCAGTTAGTAAAACATTAAAAGGTGGTGGAAAAGTTACGCTAGTAGGTTTTGGCACTTTCTCAGTTTCCAAAAGGAATGCACGCAATGGTCGTAATCCTCAAACGGGAGCTGTGATCAAGATCAAAGCGAAAAAAGTAGCAAGATTTAAAGCAGGTAAAGAATTGCAAAGCAAATTATAATTTACAGTTATGGGAAGAGGAGATAAAAAAACAAAAAAAGGCAAAATATTTGCAGGTTCTTTTGGCAAATCAAGACCTGCAAATCCAAAGAAAAAAGTTGCCACCAAGAAAAAATCGTAAACCCGGAGTTTCCGGGTTTTTTCTTTTATAAAGTTATTCCTCTTTATATATTATTATGAGGTAAATAAAGAGTTGAATTTCTCCTCATTGATCAATTTTCTTCATACGGTTATAGCCAAATGAATTAAACAAAATCATAACGGCTGCTTCTACTTTACCCAACAACCTAACCCTTGAGAGAAGGCATATTATTCTCAGGGAGCCAGGCGTTGTATTTTCCAACCACCTTCTTCATAGGTATATAGCAACCTGTCGTGTAACCGGCTTGATCCTCCTTGCCAGAATTCAATGGTCACAGGCTTAACAATATAGCCTCCCCAATAATCTGGACGACCGATCATTTTTTTCTGTTTAACTTCTTCTACTTTTTTTTCTAACCATTCCTTGTCTGCTATTACCTGGCTTTGCGGAGAGGCAATGGCGCCTATACGACTACCTTCAGGACGCGTATTAAAATATTCATCGCTGATAGCAGCATCCGTTTTTTGAATAAGTCCCGTTACTCTTACCTGTCTTTCCAGCTCTCTCCAAAAAAATACGAGACAGGCTCGTGGGTTTTCTGCAAGTTGTTGTGCTTTAAAGCTGTTATAATTAGTAAAGAAAGTGAAGCCATCTTGGTCAAATCCTTTCAGTAATACCATTCTTGCGGAGGGAAGACCATCGGCCGAAGCAGTCGCAAGCGTCATAGCATTTACTTCATCGAGTTCACTATCCACCGCTTCCTGCCACCACACTTTAAATTGATCAATGGCATTCTGGTGAACATTATTCTCCGAAAGTTCTTTTAGTTTGTAATCTTTTCTGATATCTGCAATTGAGGAAGACATAGCTAATCAATATTAGCTACGAAATTACATCTTCTCACCTTCACTGGCCGTCCTGTTCAGTAAAGTTTCTATATCATTTATTCTTCTTAATTGGAGTTCAAGCTTTTTGCTGTGTCCCGATACTTCATACATATCCTTTACAAGCTCTTCAAGAAAATTGACTTTTTTGGATAATTGCTGCTTATGAAAGTTAGTATCACGAAGTTTTTCTTCGTTATCGGCCAGTTTTCTTGTGAGTTGTTGGATATCATCCAGCAGGTTAATTTGCTTAAGCTTTAATTCATCACATTCTTTTGTTAAACGGAAATAAGATTGTTCCAGTTCTTCAAATTCAAAACTCCTGTTATGGGGAATGACCACTTCGTTCTGAATTTTAAGTATCCGGTCCTGCATGAGGTTAAATTCCTGGTAGGCTTTTTCCAGTCGTTCTGCCATTTCTTTACTAAGATGGTCATGCAGATTTTGCTGAGCAATCACTAATTCCGAAATATGTTTTGTAGAAGATTGGGCTGCTTCTGCGGCCATGACATTCTTTTCGGCGAGAGACTCCAGGCGGCTTATTTCTGCTCTTGCGTCATCCAGTTCTGCCAGCAATATTTTTTCAGCCTCTGCCATTCTATATAACTCTTTTTCGAGGCGGTCCTGTGTTTTTTCGTGCTTTTCTATCTGTTCATAATACTGTAGTCTCCATTCATCATCGGGCGAAATACCACTATTATCATCAACAGACAAAGTATTTGGAATACCGGGCACCGATTTTCTACCAAACCAATAGAAGTGAATAGAAAATCCTAATAACACTGCTGCAATCAAAAAAATGACCGCTTCTGCAACTCCAATAGTAATTGTGTAGCCCAAAATGAGTATAAACGTATTCATAACGGTTCGGGTGTAGCTTGCTTAAATATTTGGGTTTAGCGAATGGGCATTCAAAGGTACTGGAACCGTCTAAGTACAAAAGCCACTGAAGATAGTGGCTTTTCGATACGGAAAATACTAATGTATATTCAATAATACAAGTAATAAGGCGAATTAAGCAGCTATTTTTTGAAAATCAGCTCTTTACAAGGGTTCCTACTTTCTCCCCACTCACCACACGGTGAAGGTTGCCTGGCTTATTCATATCAAAAACGATAATCGGAAGATCGTTTTCCATACATAACGTAAAGGCTGTCATATCCATCACTTTAAGATTTTTGGATATACATTCCTGGTAGGTGATCGTGTTAAATTTTTTAGCCATCTTATCCTTTTCCGGATCAGCGGTATAAATACCATCCACTCTTGTTCCCTTCAGGATTACATCGGCCTGGATTTCGATAGCCCTTAACGATCCTGCTGTATCGGTAGTAAAATAAGGATTACCGGTCCCCGCACCAAAGATGACCACTCTTCCTTTTTCAAGATGCCGGATAGCTCTTCTTCTGATATAAGGTTCTGCAATCTGTTCCATCTTGATGGCACTTTGCAAACGGGTATATACTCCAACCTTTTCCAACATTGCCTGCATGGCCATACCGTTGATGACTGTAGCCAGCATCCCCATGTAATCACCATGTGCTCTTTCTATGCCGGTATCTTTCTCATTCATTCCACGGTAAATATTCCCGCCACCAATCACTACTGCCACCTGAACACCCAACTCAGTGATTCCTTTAATATCCCTGGCATATTGCTCAATCATTGCGGGATCCATACCAAAACTTTTATCACCCATCAATGATTCACCAGATAATTTAAGGAGGATACGCTTATATTTTGGAAGCATCTAGTACGTAAAGTTTTAGTTATGCAAATAAACACTTTTTAATGCCAATAAAAAAGGGAACCGAAGTTCCCTTTTCATTTATCCTAAAGCCACGCGCTTAAATTCTGTAACTTTTAATTCGCCGTCAACACTTTTTAAGTAGTCGCCAACCGACTTTCCGTTATCTTTTACAAACGCCTGGTTGATGAGTGTGCTTTCTTTAAAGTAGGCATTTAATTTTCCATCAGCGATCTTATTGATCATTTCTTCAGGCTTACCTGCCATTTTAGGATCATTTTTGATCTGTTCGGTAACGATAGCTCTTTCACGGTCGATGGTTTCTGCGGGTATAGAAGAAGCATCAACAGCAAGAGGGTTCATAGCAGCGATTTGCATAGCTATATCCTTTCCTGCTTCGCCGACAGCTTTATTAAAGCCCACCAGTACACCAATACGATTAGCACCATGAATATAAGAAGCTACGTATACTGCATCAACACGTTCAAACTTAGTGATACCTATTTTTTCACCAATGCTGGCCAATTTATCATTTACCAGATCAGCTACTTTCGCACCATTGATAGTGATACTGTTCAGTTCATCAACAGTTTTTACGTTGTTGGTTATGGCTGCTTCACCCAGACTTTGAGCAAAAGCTACGAACTCAGCATTTTTACTAACGAAATCTGTTTCACAACTTACTACAAAAGCAATTCCTGATTTGTTATCAGCTGTGGTTTTAGCAATTACTACTCCTTCTTTCGCTTCCCTGTCGCCACGTAATGCCGCTACTTTTGCACCTTTTTTTCTTAACCAATCAATAGCTGCCTCAAAATCTCCATTTGTTTCTGTCAGTGCCTTGCGACAATCCATCATACCTGCACCAGTTGCCTGGCGCAGCTTATTAATATCTGCCGCTGTTATTGTTGCTGTCGATGACATATATAAAATGATTTTAGATTAGTGTATTAATTATCTTCCACCTGGTCTGCGTTGACCGCCACCACCTTGCGGGCGACGACCGCCACCACGATTAGGTCCGCCACCGCTGTTTCCACCACGACCTCTGCTGCCTCCTTCGCCACGTGCGCGGCCGCCTTCAGCTTCTGCTTCAGCCAGCAAACGCTCAGCTTTTTTCTCGTTCTCATCAGAAGTTGATTCTTCTACATCTTCGTCTTTAGCCGCCTGTCTTTCAGCAAGACCTTCAGCAATAGCAGCAGTAATGTACTGGGTGATGATAGCAATGGATTTAGTAGCATCGTCATTGCCGGGAATAGCAAAATCCACTTTATTAGGATCGCAGTTGGTATCAACTATTCCGAAAGTTGTAATACCCAAACGCTTTGCTTCGGCAAGAGCAATATGCTCGTGACCGATATCGATAATGAAAAGAGCAGCAGGTACACGTCCCAGTTGAGAGATCCCACCTAATACCTTATCCATTTTATCGCGGTCGCGTTGCAGTTGTAAACGCTCTTTTTTAGTCAGACTTTCTGCACTGCCATCGCCCAGCATTTTATCGATGCTTTGCATTTTTTTCACGCTCTTACGAACGGTGTTAAAGTTGGTCAACATACCACCCAGCCAACGCTCTGTAGCAAAGGGCATGTTTACTTTCTTTGCACATTCCGTAACGATTTCTTTTGCCTGCTTTTTAGTACCCACAAACATGATCTTTTTTCCACTGCGGGCAATTTGTTTAAGTGCAGCGGCTGTTTCCTGCAGACTCTCTGTGGTTTTATTCAGGTCTATAATATGAATACCTTTCTTTTCAGCGAAAATATAAGGCAACATTTTAGGGTTCCACTTCTTACGCAGGTGTCCAAAGTGTACTCCTGCCTCAAGTAATTGCTGTTGTAATGAAGTGTTGTTTTCCATTTAATTATAAATTGATAATTTGATTGGTATAAATTAACGCTTGCTGAACTGGTAGCTTCTTCTAGCTTTCTTGTGACCGAATTTCTTACGCTCCACAGAACGGGGATCACGTTTTAGCAGACCCTCTGCTTTCAACGCCGGACGAAATTCAGCATTCAGCTCCACTAAAGCACGGGCAATACCCAGTTTAGCCGCTTCTGCCTGTCCCTTTATTCCACCACCTGCAGCGTTGATCTTTACATCGAACTTATCCAGCGACTGAACTGTTTTAAGAGGCAGTTCCACCTGGTTTTGCAGATAGGTAATTGAAAAGTATTCTTTATAATTTTTATCGTTAACCGTAATATTACCACTACCCTTTGAAAGGAAAATCCTTGTTACGGCTTCTTTACGGCGACCTACGGTATTTTTTTGCTTTTCCATTATACTTGATTAGAAAGTTAAAGGTTGTGGTTTTTGTGCTGTATGCTGATGCTCTGACCCGGCATATACAAACAGTTTCTTAATCATTTTTCTGCCCAGTCTGTTCTTGGGAAGCATTCCTTTTACCGCTCTTTCAATCACCGCCTCAGGGCGACGATTAAGAAGATTTCTGGCTGTTTCTGATTTCTGGCCACCAGGATAACCTGAGAAGGTAAGATATTCCTTATCATCAAGTTTATTACCGGTAAACTTTACTTTATCAGCATTAATGAAGATGATATAATCCCCGCAATCAACGTGTGGCGTATAGTAAGGCTTGTTCTTACCTTTAAGAACTGCCGCTACTTTTGCACACACACGTCCTACGGTTTGATTGGTACCGTCCACAACATACCAGTTGTGTTTTACGGTAGCCGCATTCGCATGTTTTGTCGTGAAATGTAATTTGCTCATTTGCTCTTTTTTTGTCTCTCCGCCAACCCGGGAGAAATAGTTTAAAATGGAGCGCAAAGGTAGGGGTCACAGTAGCCAAAAAGAACAAATTATATCATTATTTTTCATCAGAGGTTTATAACATATTGAAAATCAATAAAAATTTTGATCTATTATAAAAATAGTCCTATTAACCAGGGTTCAAAACCAGGCTTTCCCGTTGTTTACAACTATATTTCTCCTAACAGGGAACCCTGAATACTTAAAAGCTTTTACCTCCGGTTTTGCTGATCACCAGCGCAGAATCGTTATTTCTGGCTATTACCAATGCGGGTTTACCGGCAATAGCTATTTTTTTGATATACCTTGACTCTCCTTTTATTACTAATCCATTAATATCCTCATAAATGAGATTACCTTTTCCGTCTCCCAATAAAACAGCGCCGAACAAAGCATCATTTCTACCCATCTCTATATTATTCTGATAATAATTACCTACCATTAACAGATCAGGATGGCCGTCACCATTCATGTTGACACTTATTACGTCCCTGATCGGAGATAACTGCACCTGCCAGGGCAGTTCACGCGCCGTAAAATTCATGTTCCCATCATTTATTAATAAACAATGTGAGAAGTAGTTAGCCGTATAAACATTAGCCTCTTTCAATTTGTTTTTACCCAACAGATCGCTTAGAGAAGCAGTTGCGAAATCCTTGGCATACAAAAATTCTTTTCGCAAAGAAGGCATCTGCTTTTCCATTTCCATTTTATTGGCGAACGGAATTTCTTTGCCACCTACATAATATGTGAGCACCTGTTCTTTTTTTCCGTTATCATCAAAATCGTTATAATATAATCTAACGGGATAGTCATCTGATGCCTTCAGGCGGCTATTCAAACCTAAATTGCCTGCCACAAAATCAATATGACCGTCCTGGTTGATATCAACTGGATAAATAGTATTCCACCACCCGGTTTTTTCAAAAAGTACTTTCTTTACCAATTTATCACCCTCACTTATATACGCATCAATGGTCCCCCACTCCGAACATACCACAAGATCTTTTCTTTGATCGTTATTGATATCCAGCCATATTGCCCTGGTAACAAAACCTGCATTACTCAATTCGGAAGAGTATGAAGAAGTAACATCGGTGAACTTACCAGTGCCATCGTTCTGCAACAAATAAGAAGTGGGAAGTTTGCCATACTCCCATGGCACCGTTCTTCCGCCAATAAAAAGATCAATGAAACCATCATTATTAAAATCATGGGGAACAACACAAGAAGCCGTTTGATATATTTTTTCGAAGGCATTCTGTTTTTTAATCAGCAGGCCGCTACCATCATTCAGATAAACACGTGGTAAAAGATGCACGTCTTTTCCATAAAATTCGTTACCGCCGCTTGCAATAACAAGATCTGGATAATTATCATTATTAACATCAACCCAGCAGGCGTCTACATCTTCATAACTACTATCTGCTTCAAGTGCAGGTTGGGCAAGAACGGTAAATTTTTCACCTGCAGTTTGCAGGTACACCACACTTTTCTTTGCTTTTGAAGCGCCCAGAAAAATATCATCCAATCCATCACCATTAATATCGGCTATTGCCAGGGCCGGTCCTTCGGTTGACAGCATATGAGGTATTAGCGGTTCGCGGTCAAACTCTTTAAATTCATTTTCCTTGTGAACGTAATTCAATTCAACTTTAGCGGTAATATCAGACAATTCATCTGACTGCTTACTGTAACGTTCGGTTATTGAAGTGTAATCAAACAGAGGTAAACCCTTTTGGTAGTTTACTATAATATTTTTGTTTGACGAATCGGGTTGTATATGTTGATAGGTATTATCAGGCCATACCAGTATAACAGAATCCGGTTGAATATTATCCAGACCAATGTGTAACGGGCCTTCCATACTCGACATAAATCCTCTTATAGGAAATTTTTCATAGACGCTAACATCGTTACCGGCAAATACTATCGCTTTTCCTCCTAACGCATTAATATTATTAGTAGGCCCCTTCAGAACCATCTTCATGTAGCTGGTCGATTTAGTATCATTTAGTTTATTCTCATAGAGCACTGCCTTATCATCAATATTATTTACCATAATATCAAGATCTCCATCGTTATCAAAATCCGCATATACTGCACCATTCGAATAACTCCCTTTATTATTGGCAATCTGTCCTTCAAGATCAGTAAAATGAAATTCCCCCGAATTTTTAAAAAACTTATTAGGTATTTTAATCTGGGGAAATTTTTCAATCAGTACTTTATCTTTTTCATCTATTTTATTACTCCTGATCTTCAACTGTATTTCCTGGTCCGAAACATAATTAATGTAATCAATATCATTCATCCGCTTGGGGATGCCATTAGAAATAAATACATCCTTAAGTCCGTCGTTGTCAAAGTCGAAACATAATGGCGACCAGGACCAATCTGTAGCAGCGATACCAGCATACAAACCTGTTTCGCTGAAATGAAGATTACCGCGGTTATACTGTAAATTATTCCTGGTATATTGGTAATTATACCCGTAGCTGATCTTCATAAAGAATATGTCATAAGTATCCTCACCTAATGACCGCTTGAGAATATACGGATCATAGGGTAACATATCCATCGAAAAAATTTCCGGAAGTCCATCGTTATTTGCATCTGCTGCATCTACACCCATTGTAAACTGGCTGGTGTGCATCATTGCTGAAGCTGAAACATCTTTAAAATGCCCGTTTTGCTGATTGATATAGAGATAGTCGTTCTCGTGAAAATCGTTTCCAATATAGATATCCGGATAACCATCCATATTAATATCACAAACTGTAATACCCAGACCATAACCTATTGCTGAACTATGTATCCCGCTTTCAACAGTAATGTCTGTAAAACTTCCATCATCATTCCTGTACACCTTACTGCCTGCAAAAGGATGATATGTACCTACAAACTCATTTCTTGCTCTGAAAGTACCGTTTTCGTGAACTGAATGATTGAGTAAAAAGAGATCCAGGTCGCCGTCCATATCAAAATCCAGGAAAGCTGCCTGTGTGCCGAATCCTGAAAAATCAAGTCCATACTCTTCAGCTTTATCAACATAATGGGGTATGCCATCTTCATCGATTCCCTGGCAAATCAGAAATTGATTCTTACTTTTTAGTATTCTGTAATTACCGACCTGGGAAATATAAATATCCAGCAATCCATCGTTGTTTATATCTACAACCGAAACTCCTGTGCTCCATGCATTATTATTAGGAATATTGGCTTCATCGGTAACATTTTGAAATTTCAAGTCACCTTTATTAAGATATAAAGCATTCCGGCCCTGGTTGGAAGCAAAAAACACATCAATCTTTCCATCATTATTAAAGTCACCTGCACCCATCCCTGCTCCATTATAGAAATACATATACTTGAACAGGTTAAAGGAGTCGGTTGAATACAGTTTATTTGAAAAATCCAATCCGGTTTTTTCACTGGTAAGGGCCTCAAACAGGATGGGACCTTTGCTCCCTTCCTTGCAGGAAAAGAATAGTATTCCTAGTAAAAAACAATAAAATATTTCCCGGCAATTCATCAGTTAAGCTTGTAAGTTCTTTCCACTGCTTTTGCTATCTGCAAATGTAATATTCAATATAGCAATTCGTTCATTATCAAACTAATATATAAATTTTCTTTAATTAAAAGATAGGAAGGTAAAGCTGGCATAGCCAGTCAGGTTACCAATTTTCAGCTACCTGTGTCATCGGAGTCGCATTTACGGTGTTTTTGTATGAGTTATTAAACCGGTAAAGTTTGCTAGGCCGGTGTGATACATTTTCTTCATATTCATCTATATCAAGCAGCCAATTCATCATCAGGAACTTCTTCCTAAAGTTCCTTCTGTCCATTTTAGTATCAAGGATAGCTTCATACAGGCTTTGAAGCTCACGTAATGAAAATTTTTCAGGTAAAAGGTTAAAGACAATAGGGTATTCCTGGATCTTTTCCCGAAGCCTTGTCAGGCAGGTAGAAAGTATTTGGTCGTGATCAAATGCAAGAGTTGGTATTTCCTTAACCGGATGCCAATGCAATTCATTATGCGCCAGTTTTAGCTGATGATCTTGTATGTTAACCAACGAATAATACGCAGTAGAAATCACCCGGCCCTGAGGATGACGATCAGGAGCACTAAAAGTATAGACCTGTTCCAGGTATACTTCTGTCAAACCAGTTCTTTCTTTAAGCACCCTGTATGCGGCGGTGTCCAGATCTTCAGCAACTCTTACAAGATCTCCTAACAAAGACCATCTATCTTTGTATATCTCAAGATCAGATCTGATGAGGAGCACTTTTAATTCATTATCAGCAAAACCAAATATTACACAGTCTACGGACACCAGAGCTTTAAGAAAAGTATCGTTATCGGCCGAAGAAGAAAATATATGTGGTTCAGCGGCACTCATAGAGTAAAATTAAACATATTAGGCGTAACATTACAGGTATGTATGATCAATCGGCAACCCTTAAAATAGCTCAACTGACCAAAAAGTTGATTGCACTTGAGTCTTCAGAAAAAATAACTGAAGAGGATATTGCAGATCTAAGGCAGGTGCTTCGCTTTCATGAGTACCGGTATTATATAGAAAACGATCCGTTGATTGCAGATGCTGAATATGACCAGTTGTATAAAGCATTAGAGAGAATTGAAAAAAATAACCCTTCTTTAATTACGCCCGATTCCCCCACTCAGCGCGTGGCTTCGGAACTCACTAAAATATTTTTTACTGTCCCTCATCTCGTCCCTATGCTGTCACTGGAGAATTCCTATGATGCTGACGATCTGTTTGACTGGGACCGTAAAGTGAGGGAAGCAGCCGGACTTGACCAGGTAGAATATTGTGTGGAACCCAAATTTGATGGGGCCAGTATTTCGGTGATCTATGAAAACGATATACTGCTCAGAGCCGCCACCAGAGGGGATGGACTGGAAGGTGATGAAATCACTACCAACATAAAGCAAATATATTCAGTGCCTCTGTCTGCCGATTTTTCCCGATTTGGGATACAGCAGATAGAAATAAGGGGAGAAGTATTATTATCGAAGGATAATTTTAAGAAATACAACGAGAGGCTTATTGAGCAAAATCTCCCACCGTTAGCTAATCCACGAAATGCTGCAGCCGGATCATTAAGAATTAAGGATCCAAGAGAGGTAAAAAGCAGAAACCTGGATACCTTTTTATACCATATTAGTTATGTTCTTCATGAAAAAGATAATCTTCCTAAGGAATTAGCTACGCATTCATCTTCACTACAATTATTATGGGATCTCGGATTTCGCAGTCCTGCGAAAGAGAAAAAAGTGGCTTCAGGTATTGATGCCATCATTGAGTATTGTAAGCAATATGAAGAAAAACGCGACGACCTTCCCTACGAAATAGATGGAATGGTTATTAAGGTAAACGACATAGAGCTACAGGAAAAGCTCGGTATGACGTCGCACCATCCACGCTGGGCCATAGCCTATAAATTTAAGGCACGCCAGGCTACAAGCCGTTTGATTGATGTTGAATTTCAGGTAGGTAGAACCGGTTCCGTTACCCCTGTAGCTAAAATTGAACAGGTTCCGATAGGGGGCGTTACCGTTAGTTCCGTCTCTTTATTTAATGAAGAAGTGATTAAGGAAAAAGATTTGAAGATTGGAGACATGGTTCTTGTTGAAAGGGCTGGTGATGTAATTCCTTACATTGTAAAATCTCTTCCCGATGTTAGAACAGGTAAAGAAAAAGATATAATTTTTCCGCGTGAATGCCCAGATTGTGGAGAAAAGCTCGTAAAACCCCAAGATGAGGCTGTTTGGCGGTGTATTAATATTAACTGTCCAACGCAGGTGGTACAGAGAATTATTCATTATGCCAGTAAAGATGCCATGGATATACGAGGTTTGGGGGACGCTATTGTAAAAAAATTTTATATAAGGAGTTTCCTTAAAAATATACCAGGAATTTATACTTTGCCTTATGAAATCATTGGTCAGATGGAAGGTTTTGGAGAAAAAAGCCTTTCTAATCTTCAATTAAATATAGAGAAATCCAAACAGCAGCCTTTACATAGATTAATATTTGCGCTGGGTATCCGTTATGTTGGCGAAACCACTGCAAAAGTGCTGGCCAATGCTGTGTCAGAAATTGGGGATTTAAAAACGTATACAATTGAGGAATTAATTCAACTTGAAGATATTGGTCCGAAAGTTGCCATGAGTATATATCAGTTCTTTCGTAATGATGATAACCTCGAAATGCTAGCTGAACTTGAAAAAGTCGGGGTTTCAGTGAAGAACCTGAAAAAACAACCTAGTGAATCCGGCAGTCTTAACGGTAAAACATTTCTATTTACCGGAACTTTGCCTACCCTCAAAAGAAGCGAAGCCGAAAATCTTGTGGAAAAAAATGGCGGTAAGCTATTAAGCACCGTTAGCAGTAAGCTAAATTACCTGGTAGCAGGTAGCGAAGCTGGCAGTAAACTTGAGAAAGCTAAGAAAATCAATTCTGTTAAGATCATTAGCGAAGAAGACTTTCTGAAACTTCTCAGTTGAATACTTCTATTCCTCATTTAACAGACAACTGATGAAAAAACTTAACAGAGAAATTTGGAAACCATTGCATTTCCCGGGATGGAAACACTTAAGAAAAAAGTACGCATTATCTTCTCATGGACGTATTGCCAGTTTTTATGAAGACGTTGAAACCGATGGCACCTTATTAAAAGGGTCATTAACTACGGGCTACCGTACGCTAAACCTGCACAGACCAGGCGAAAACGGTACATTGTATATACACCGTGAGATTGCCAGGCTGTTTCTTCCTAAACCTTCGGCAAAACATAAATATGTTATCCATATCAACCACAATAAACTGGATAACCAGGTAAAGAACCTGAAATGGGCCACTCTTCCCGAAATGATTAAGCACCAGCAGAAGAGTCCGGCTAAAATTGCCTACAAGAAAATACAGGCAAACAGAAGCGCAGGCTTAAAACTGAATATTACACAGGTAAAAAAGATCAAGGATATATTGAACAACCCCAAGAGAAGGATTACTATTAAGGCCCTTGCAGATAAATATAATGTTAGTGAAATGACATTATACAGAATTAAAAGCGGCGAAAACTGGGGTAGAGTTTAAACCACAAAAAGTAATAAAAAGGGATGCGTTGCTGCATCCCTTTTTTATTAAATAACCAGTTAATTATTCCAGTTGAGGAATAGTTAATTCAATAATCCTTTCTCCCTGCAATATTCAGCAATTTGTACAGCATTTGTAGCTGCTCCTTTTCTGAGATTATCGCTTACAATCCACATATTTAACGTATTAGGCTGAGTTTCATCACGGCGGAGCCTTCCTACAAACACTTCATCCTTATCATGTGCATCCTTAGGCATGGGATACTGCTGATTAGCGGGGTCATCAACCAGTGCTATACCCGGAGCATTACTTAATAAGTTCTTTACTTCAGCCAGATCAAAATCATTTTCAAACTCTACGTTCACACTCTCACTATGTCCACCCATAACAGGTATACGAACAGTTGTTGAAGTAACCTGGATGGATTCATCACGCATGATCTTTTTTGTTTCCAGGATCATTTTCATTTCTTCTTTGGTATAACCGTTTTCCAGAAAGACATCGATCTGAGGAATAACATTCAGATCAATAGGGTATTTATATGCCATTGGGTACTCACCGCTTTTTCCAGTCAGCGTCCTATTTCTTTCTCCCATAAGCTGGTCCACTGCTTTTTTGCCCGTTCCCGTTACACTCTGGTAAGTAGAAACAACAACACGTTTGATCTTATATTTTTTATGTAGAGGATTTAACGCCACCACCATTTGAATAGTAGAACAATTAGGGTTGGCGATAATTTTATCATTTGCCGATAAACTGTCGGCGTTAATTTCAGGAACCACCAGTTTTTTGGTAGGATCCATTCTCCAGGCAGAAGAGTTATCAATTACTGTAATACCCGCTTCGGCAAACTTTGGAGCCCATTCCAGGGAAGTGCCACCACCTGCAGAAAAAATAGCCACAGCAGGTTTAAGTGCAATAGCGTCTTTCATGCTCACTACCTTATAAGGCTTGCCTTCATAGACAACCTCCTTGCCCACCGATTTCTCGGAAGCTACGGGGATGAGTTCTGTAACCGGGAATTTTCTTTCAGATAATACCTGTAACATTTTGGTGCCTACCAGTCCTGTGGCCCCAACAACGGCAACTTTCATGGATCCTCCTTTATACTCCTCTTTGGAGTTTTAGTAATGAATAATAATTAAAAAAAAGACCTTCCGTTACTGGAAGGCCTGAATATTTTAATCAATACAAAATATACGTTAGCCTTCCCTTCTGAAGTGCTTCTTAGTACGCTTTGTATTTTTCTTTATTTGAATCATCGGGGGCAAAAGTAGCTCAAAATGTTTTTTTTCCAAAAAATATGTTTTTTCCTAAAATCAGTATATTGTATCTGCTCGTGTATCCTTGGTTAAGGAATCACTAACCTGAAGAAGTTATATGCAAAATCAGAATGGAAAAAGATCAGCTTTTTAATTTCAGGCAACCGCTGGTTACTGCTGCCGGTATTATCCTGGGGTTTGTTTTAAACTTTGTAACAGAGTTGGTCAAACGGGACAGAAGAAGCGATGTGATAATCTGGTTTATCCTGATATTTACACTGACGGGAATAACGTTACTGATAGTTTCGTTATATCGCATATTGAATAATCGCTACAACCGGGAAAAGGCGGACAAATCCTATAACAAAACGTTGAACTATTTTTTGGCGGGAGTGATCTTCTCCTTCATCGGAGGGCTTCTAAAAATGGTGCATACGCTTTTTCTGCCCTGACCATGAATATAACACCAATAACCCGGTATATGAACCCAACGGGTTTTTCGTACCAATAGAACGTTTATCCTTGCAATGAATAATACAGACCACCATTCTTAAAACACAGTATTATGCGAACATTAGTATCCTGGATATTTCTTCTGTTATTGTCGCCAATATCATCCGTCTGGTCTCAACAGGCAAGGCAGGGCCCAAAAATATTACTGGAAAATGTGAGCGTATTCGATGGAAAATCGGTGGTAGTTACACAACCGCTTAATGTGCTTATCTCCGGAAACGTTATTCAAACTATCAGCAGTTCACCTATTCCTGCAGAATCAGATTTTATACGAATTGATGGAGCAGGAAAAACGCTGATGCCGGGTTTGATTGATGTGCATGTACACCTGACTTTTGGAGCCCTGAGCATGCAGGATCTAATGTCGCAGGATTTGTCTGAAAGGCTGATAATAGAAAAAGTGGGCGCTTCGACGGAAAAGATGCTGATGCGCGGCTTTACCAGCGTTAGAGACGCGGGTGGCCCTATCTTTCCACTAAAAGCGGAAATTGATGCCGGAAGAATTACTGGTCCCAGAATATGGCCCTCCGGCGCCACTATAAGCCAAACGTCCGGGCACGGAGATTTCAGGACACCCGAAGAACGCTCCCGACTTTTTTTTGGAGAGCCTTCCAGAGCTGAAAAATACAATGCGACCTTTATTGCCGACGGACGCGACCAGGTGTTAACAGCCGTACGCGAAAACCTTCGTTTTGGAGCCAGCCAGATCAAACTGATGGCGGGTGGTGGTACCTCATCGGCATACGATCCGGTAGATGTTACGCAATATACTTTGGACGAAATGAAAGCTGCCGTAGAAGCGGCAGAGGATTGGGGCACTTATGTTACAGTACATGCCTATACGCCAAGAGCCGTGCAAAGGGCTATTGAAGCAGGGGTAAAATGTATAGAACACGGACAGTTGCTGGACGAAAAAACCCTGCGGTTGATGGCCCGAAAAAATATCTGGCTGAGCCTGCAAAACCTGGTGGAAGACACACCGGATATGGACCCCATGAGAAGAGAGAAACGCCGCCCTGTTATCGAAGGGCAGCAAAAGATCTGGCCGCTGGCCAAACGACATAAAGTAAAATTAGCCTGGGGCACCGACTTTCTTTTTGAACCGGATCTAAACGATCAGCAAAACATATTTATCCTGCGTCTTCAAAAATGGTTTACCAATGCCGAGATTCTAAAAATGATAACACACGACAATGCCCAACTGCTGCAACTTTCAGGACTGAGAAGCCCCTACTCTGGAAAACTGGGTGTAGTAGAAGAAGGCGCCCTGGCTGATCTTTTGCTCGTAGATGGTAACCCCTTGCAAGACTTATCCCTGATTGCGGACCCAGAAAAAAATTTTCTGGTGATCATAAAAAACGGACACCTGTATAAAAGTTTGCCCCGAAATCGGTAAGAGTATGAAATCTCAATCTGAGGACGACACCTCTTCGGATGCTGCCTTGTCGTATATATATAGTTATTGGTATTGTTTCTATGTAGAACAGTCCAATTTTTTATAAAAAATATGTTTTTTTCTTAAAATATATGAGGTTTTCCTCTTTTACAGGGTAAGCTGTCAATATAGTTTTGCCCAATGCTAAAGACATTCTTTTTTTCCATATGTTTTTTAAAGGCTTGCAGTGCGCTATCCGATGATTTGAAAAATATCATTATTAATGAAGTACTTTTCAATCCCGCCAAGGATGGATACGATTATGTTGAGGGGTACAACAGAGGATATACAACAGTCAATTTACAACATATCCTTATTGCCAATAGAAATACTACCGGGGACATTTCATCAATAAGAATATTGACCAGAGAGCCGCTACTATTAGCCCCCCAATCCTTTTTCATAGTAACTGCTAACGAACGCTGGCTTCGTCAGCATTATCATGTTCCTTTGAATGCCATTATATGTATCCCCTCATCATTACCGTCCTTTCCGGACGATAAGGGCACAGTAATTTTCCTGGACCAGGACGATAATATCCTCGACGAATTAAATTATGCAGCCAACTGGCATTTCACTTTACTGTCGAACCGCGAAGGAGTAGCGCTGGAAAGAATAAACTATTATGCTCCCACGCAAGATAGAAATAACTGGACCTCGGCCTCTTCTTCATCCGGTTTTGGAACACCAGGTTTTCGAAACTCCCATTTCCTGGCCGACTCCCGGATTGGAGGAGAGGTTACTGTTTTCCCTCGTATTATTAGTCCCGATAATGATGGAACAGATGATTTTGGAACGATCAGGTTTCAATTACCCGAATCCGGATATGTGGCAAACCTTTCTATTTATGATATTAACGGAAGAAAGGTGAGATACCTGTTAAGAAATGAATATTTAGGATTAACAGCCCAGTACACCTGGCATGGAGAAGATGACAGGCAATACCCTTTGCCGTCGGGAGTCTATATACTGATTACAGAAATTTACAGTATAGGAGGTTACACAAAAAAATATAAACATTCTCTCGTGCTCTATAGAAACAATCTATAGATCACCTCCATTTTAATGTATTGATCAGGTGTCTCATGTCGGTATCCAGAAAACTGTTTACCACACTTAGTGAGTCTGCATTAGGAGTTGCATCGAAGTATAACGCTCCCCTGAGAAAATGTTTAACTGTATCTGTAACGAAAAACTGTCTTGCAGTAGCAGCATTTCCTCCTACTTTGAAAAATATACCTGTAATGCTATTTGGCGTAAGCATCAATGAATCTTTAATAGCTGTTGCTTTTGTGCTATGCTTATAGGTAAGCTTAAAAGCATCATCTACCAGTTTATCGAAACTATTTTTAGTAGCATCCTTATAACTGAGATAGATCTTACCATTAAGGTCTGCGAAGTCAATATTTATCCAATATGGATTTTCTGGCTTATCCTCAAAAAAACTGGTATCCTGCACAATGGTTCCATATACAGGATATTCAAACGTAAAGGGATAGCCTTCCTTATCAAACAAACGGTATTCATGTTTAGGTAAGTCAATTTTGAAATATCCCCTTTGCCGGATAGTATAATCACTATTGCAACTCATGAAGCTATATATCAATAATAGAAAGCCTGCTAATCTCATATAAATCTATTGTGCTTCAGGTGAAACAATAACTTTAACTTTCTTTATCCTGTTTCTTTCCACTTCCAGAATGACGAATTCAAACATCCCCTGTTTAACAGCATCATTCACCTTAGGAATTTCTCCTGCCACTTCCAGAATAAGTCCGGCGAGAGAATCACTCTCTCCTTTAAAGCTGTCAAAACTATCAGAAGGGAGGTTCATAATGGAAGCCACATCATTAATCATTGTTCCGCCTTCCAGTATATAGGTGTTCTCATCAATTTTCTTATTACCAGATTCTTCATCATCAAATTCGTCGTGGATTTCCCCTATTACTTCTTCAATAATATCTTCGAGGGTAACTATACCACTCGTTCCACCAAATTCATCAACCACTACTGCAAAATGTATCCTTTTGGTCTGAAATTCTTTTAAAAGATCCTCAATGTATTTTTGTTCATGAACGAAATAAGGCTGCCGCATTACCGTATGCCAGTTAAAATCATCAGGCTCATTTAAGTATAGGATAAGGTCTTTGGAGTGTATCATTCCTACTATATGATCAAGGCTTTCTTTATATACCGGCAACCTGGAATAATGCAGTTCCTCGACCCTTTTTTTAAGTTGCCCGAACGTAAGATCATCGCTCACTCCACTTACATCAAGCCTCGTTCGCATTACCTGTTTTACAGTGATATGGCTGAATTTATATACTCCGGTCAATATTCTTTGTTCCTCTTCTTCCTGAACGGTTAACTTGATAGCCGCTTCAAGTTGTTTTTGGGAATAGGCTCTTGTCGCTCTTCCACCAAGGAACTTCTCTATTCCATCCGACATGTTCATCAGCCGGGCTGCAACGCGGTTAAATAACAAATACAGTATTTCAACGAGATAAGAAGCCTCATAGGCAAATCTCAGGTTATTCTGTGTGGCCCTCACTTTAGGTAATATTTCTCCAAAAAGTATGAGGATAGAAGAAATAACAACGACTTTGATCAACAGCACCAACGCCATATGCCACTGGACGCTTTCATCTGCAATATGGATATGGTCTATCAGCACATTGAGTAATATGATCACCGCTATATTCACTAGACTGCTGCTAATTATCAGCGTAGCAAGCAAAATCTTTGGTTGTTCCAACAGGTTGGCTATTCTTTTCCAGCCGGCATCCTGCTTTGTTTTTAACAAATTAACATCGCGGTAAGTCAGTGAAAAAAAAGCTACTTCAGCCCCCGAAATGAAAAAGGAAATAATAAGGAATATGATAACAAACAGGGAAAGCAAGACAGTAGCCTGCGTATTAGCGACAAATAAAAAATGCAGTTGGTTCTCCAAGTCGAAAGGTTTCGTGAATCGTAAGGGCAGGTTTAGACCTGCCCTTGAAATCATTGCAAATATAGGGTTCTGCTTGTTAGAAAGGTAGATCCGGGGAGGGTTCTCCTAAAGGAGGTATATCATGGTTAAAGCCTTCAATACCTTCATTGCCTGCGCCTCCATGCGGAGAGCCGTCAGTACGTTTGTCGAGCATAATGAGATTATCCCCCACCACTTCAGTAGCAAATTTTTTATTGCCTTCTTTATCTTCCCAACTCCTTGTCCGCAGACGCCCCTCTATATATACCAGACTGCCTTTGTGAAGATATTTCTGTGCCAGCTCTGCCAGACCTCTCCATAATACTACCGTATGCCATTCTGTTTGTGAAATAAGTTTGCCAGCCCTGTCCTTAAACGTTTCAGTAGTGGCCAGTGGAAATTTAGACACTGCTATATTTCCTTCCAAATGCTGTACATCGGGATCCCGGCCAAGATTTCCAATCAACATGACCCTGTTTACACCTCTCATAATGATAATTTTGTGAGTTAAAAATCATCTCCCGTTTTTTTTACCTTTCTAAAGTTAATTTTTTTCAAACACATACATTCCATTATTTCAACCATTTTAGAGGTGTTTTTTCAGGAGAACCTAGCTGTTTTCGGGGGCGAGATAGGTGTTTTCCAGGAATGAGTTAATAAGCTTGGGAAAGGCATATTCCCTCAGTTTTTTCTTCTTAACCAGGAAATAATCGCCACCCGGCAGTTTTTGTTTCGGCTTGACTTCTATCACAAAGAACCTGCCGTATATTCTCTGATGGGTAAGTTGTTGTAAAATCATTTCGCTTTTGGTCCTTACTCTGTAAGTTCCCGGCTTAAATAATTGTATTAAAAAGTCTTTTTCGGGATTATCACCGGGTTCGTCACACTCGAACAGAACAAATTCATGAAGGTTTTGCCATATATCTTTTTCCGTTCTCTTCTTTAGATATACCTCATCCGCCACTTCTATGATAAAATAATAAAACCAGCGTTGCTTGACAGTCAGCTTTTTCTCTTTGACAGGCAGCTTGTGCACGTATCCGTTATTAAACGCTTCGCATTCCAGTGATTCTATACATTGTTCACAAAGCGGATTACGGGGTTTGCAAACAGTAGCGCCAAAGTCCATAATAGCCTGGTTATATATTCCTGGTGCATCTTCATCGATTAAAGACTGCGCAAGTGTATTGTATAATTTTTTTCCCTCAGTAGTATCGACAGGAGTGGATATTCCAAAATACCGCGAGATAACACGCTGTACATTACCGTCAACTACAGCTTTTTTTTCATTGAAGGCAAATGAAGCAATGGCTGCGGCTGTATAGGGGCCGATCCCTTTAAGTTTTAATATTTCCTCATACGTTGGAGGAAACTTTCCATTAAGATCCCGGGAAATGGTTCTTGCTGTAATTAGCAGATTTTTACAGCGTGAATAGTAGCCAAGTCCCTCCCACATTTTAAATACCTGCTGGTCAGGTGCATTGGCAAGTTTATGGACAGTAGGAAAGGCTTTAATAAACTTTTCATAGTAGCTCCATCCCTGTTCTACCCTTGTCTGCTGTAGTATTACCTCGCTCAGCCATATTTTATACGGGTCAGATTCACCCTTCCAGGGCATATTGCGACTATTACCGGTTTTATGCCATCGCATAAGTTTACGGGTAAAATCCGGTTTCATTAAGAAAAATTAAGTAAATTCATTATCAATAATTTACAGATTTCTTGCTTTTCTGAAAATTAACGTTTAATTTCAATTAATGGATTGATTACGTGTCATTTGGCTCTCAAATCGCAAAAACCCTGAATAAAATTTCAAATTATGAGAAAGGCAGACCTCGTTAATCAAATATCTGAAAAAACAGGTATCCCTAAGGTCGATGTTCTTATGGCACTCGAAAACATGTTCACTGAAGTGAAAGCAACTCTTGCCAGAGGCGAAAATATTTACATACGCGGGTTTGGGAGTTTCATCACTAAAAAAAGAGCTGCCAAGATTGGAAGGAACATCAAGAAGAATGTTGCTGTTCATATTCCTGAACATTACATTCCTGCATTTAAACCTGCTAAGGAATTTGTTGCAGATGTTAAAAAATTACAATCCGTTAAAGAAGATCAGCCAAACCCCGATGATGAGGCGTAAATTCGCGGCTAAACTTTCGGATTGAAAAAGCAGCAGATTATTTTAGTAGCAGGTGCAATAGGGCTCCTGTGTGTCATTTATTTTTTTGGTAATACTGTTCCTCCCCGCAAATCACCGGCTTCAACAGCATCAGGTGCTGTTGAAGATTCTTCTTTTAACGTAAGGAATATTCTTGAAGCCTCAAAAGCCAGGCTCACTCCTGAACAGCAGGAAAGACTTTCTGTATTGGAACAATCAGTTCCTGTAGAAAATAACGAGGAAAAAGCATTGGTTTATAATCAACTTGCAGCATTTTATAAAGACACTGCACACCTGTTATTACCCTTTGCTTATTATACGGCAGAAGCTGCAAAATTGGAAAATTCTGAAAAAAGCCTCACCTTTGCTGCCCGTTTCTTTTTAGAGAGTGCCAGATCGCAGCATGATAATGGCCTCAAAAACTGGATGGCCAGGCAATCAAAAGAACTTTTTGAGCAAGCTTTGATACTGGCCCCTGACAATGATTCGTTGAAAGTTGGGCTCGGCAGTTGTTATTTCTACGGAAACATTGCCAGCAATCCGATGGAAGGAATTCTGATAATAAGAGAAGTGGCAGAAAAAGATCCGTCTAATATGTATGCACAATATATGTTAGGAGTAGGAAGTTTAATGTCGGGGCAGTTAGACAGGGCCATTGAAAGATTCAATACTGTTGCCACGAAACAACCGGATAATATAGAAGTAAGTATCATGCTTGCTGAAGCCTATGAAAGAAAAGGTGATCAACCTAATGCGGTGAAGTGGTATGAGGAAGTGAAGAAAAGGGTGAATAACCCCGATATAGTTCAGGAACTGGATCAACGTATCCAGAGCCTTAAAAAATAAATTAATCTATTTTAAAAGTTATTGTTTAACTAAATCATTGGTGAAATTATGCCTTGTGGTAAAAAAAGAAAGCGTCATAAAATTGCGACGCACAAGCGTAAAAAAAGACTAAGAAAAAACCGTCATAAGAAGAAGAGTCGCTAACCCTTCTTACATGCACAGGCCTGTTTGGCCCTGAATTCTTCTTGTCGCTGAATCCCGTTATTTATTATTTATCTGCTGATTGCTTACTTGATTATAACCAGATATTTAACAAATAACACTACTTCAGCAAACCCATTAGTGATGATGGTTAGACGTTAAAGTAATTACGTTTGAACAAGGAATTAATCATAAACGCAGCTCCGCAAGGTGTCGAAATTGCCTTGCTGGAAGACAAAAAGCTGGTGGAATTGCATCATGAAAAAACAGATGCCAGTTTCGCTGTGGGTGACCTTTATCTGGGAAAAGTAAAAAAACTCATTCCCGGCCTCAATGCAGCCTTTGTAGATGTTGGATTCGAGAAAGATGCCTTCCTTCATTATACTGACCTTAGTCCATATGCCCGCTCCTTATTAAAATTTACCCAACAGGCTATTAACGATACCAGCGAAAAAGGATTTGACTTCTCTACCTTTTCCGTCGAACCGGAAATTATTAAAACGGGAAAAATAAATGAGGTGCTGAGCGGTAAGCCCAATATCCTGGTACAGATATTAAAAGAGCCTATCGCCGCTAAGGGACCAAGATTAAGCTGTGAAATATCACTGCCGGGTAGATTTGTGGTGATCACTCCATTTAATGATATTGTTGCGGTTTCCCGGAAGATACATTCCGCCGATGAGAGAAAAAGGTTGCAAAAAATCGTTGAGTCAATCAAATCCAAAAACTTTGGTGTAATTGTAAGAACAGCAGCCGAAGGTAAAAACACTGCGGAACTTCATGAAGATCTGACCATGCTGGAAGACACCTGGAAATTGATCCAGAAAAATCTTCAGGATGCAGTCGCTCCTTCAAAAGTGTTAAGCGAACAGACAAAAACCACCAGCATGTTAAGGGATCTTCTCAATGAAGATTTCAATAAGATCGTGCTGAATGACAAGAACCTCTATAACGACACCAGGAACTATATTCAACGTATAGCTCCTGAAAAAACGGAAATAGTTACTTACTATAATAATGGTGTGCCGCTATTCGATCAGTTTGGCATTACCAAACAGGTAAAAGCTGCTTTCGGCAAGACAGTCAATCTTCCCAGCGGTGCTTATCTTATCATTGAACACACTGAAGCTCTTCATGTAATTGATGTTAACAGCGGATATAAAAGCGTAAGCAACAACCAGGAGCAAAATGCACTGGAAACCAATCTTGAAGCAGCAGCAGAAATTGCCAGGCAATTAAGGCTGCGTGACCTTGGTGGTATTATTGTAGTAGACTTCATTGACATGAAGCTTCCCGATAATAAAAGGAAGCTAATGGAGTCTATGGAAGAGTTTATGCTTACTGACAGGGCTAAACATGCAGTGTTACCAATATCCAAATTCGGGTTGATGCAAATCACCAGGCAACGCATGAAACCCGAAATGAATATTAACACACAGGAAGTATGTCCCACCTGTAACGGAACAGGAAAAATATCTTCCACTCTTTTACTTGAAGATGAAATAGAAAAGAACCTTAGTTACCTTATTACTCATCAGCATAAAAATCTGGCGCTGGTGGTCCATCCAATTCTTTACTCTTATTTCACCAAAGGCGGACTATTCAGATCTAAAGTATGGAAGTGGCGCTGGAAATATGGTCAGAAAGTAAAAGTGAAAGGAAATACCAGCTATCATCTTACAGAATATCATTTCTTTGATAAGCACGAAGAAGAAATCAAGATCTAAATTGAAATAACCTGATAGGCTTTTTTTGCTGCATCAATCAGTTAATTAACTATAGCTCTCCTCAAAGTGTAGGGTGATTTTTCTGCAACGCTACTATTACTTTTTACACTATCTGCTTTTGAATAACAAACAGAATAATTCGAGTCATGTATAAGTCTGATTACAGCTCGCGAAATCTTTCTACCTTCCACTTATACTATCTTATTCCAATTATCATCAGTCAGCAAAGTAGATTGGTGAAAGAAGGTTTCTATTCATTTTCCAACCGGATATGAAATCTTTATAATCCTTATTGGACGAGAGCCGAAGATCTGGCGGAAAAATTCGGAAGATCAGACAAATGCAATTTCCGAGACCCAACAATCTTACTTACTGAAGTTTAGCAGTGATCTCTTCATCAAGTGGATTCACTTTGCTATTATACACTCCCAATAATTTTCCTTGTTCATCAAGTAAAAACTTTGTGAAATTCCATTTAATAGGATCATTCACCCCAATCTTTTTAGCTTCTGCAACCAAGTATTTGAATAGTGGATGAATATCTTTTCCTTTTACAGATACTTTACCGGCCATAGGAAAAGTAACACCATAATTTTTCTGGCAAAAGGTTTTGATCTCTTCATTTGAGCCGGGCTCCTGTCCTCCAAAATTATTAGCCGGAAAACCTACTATGACCAATTCGGGATATTTAATATGCAGCTGCTGCAGATCAGCGTATTGAGGAGTATATCCACATTCAGAAGCCGTATTGACAATCAGGATTTTCTTTCCTTTGAAAGAAGCGAAATCTATTTCCTTGCCTTCGAGAGAAGGCACTTTAAAATCATAGATAGTAACTGTTGCAAATAACATAATTGAGGTTGATATTAAAAGCTTAAACATTTGATTGTATTTTATATAAGAGATACAAATATTATACTAAAAACTGGTTTCATAGGATCCAAGATCGGGATTACTAACTTTTCTTTCCCCACCTTTCAGGTCATTCGTGATCCCGGCATTCAATCCGGTGCCAACAGCAGGAGATCCCTCCATCAACTGAAAATCGTATTCTTCTGGTTCGATATTAACAAATAAGGGATCTTCGTTTTCAATCACAGCATTTGCCGTTACGTTTTTCGGCTGATCATTTATTTTCCATAAACAATTGGTAAATGTCACATCAAAAGTTTCATTTCCTTCACGAGCGGTAACCACCTCATTTTCTACAGAGCCGAAAGCTCCCCAAATTATACTATTGGTGAAAGACACATTTAATGGTGAGGTAATGATATTATCTCCTTCTTTTATGAAATCCGTAATAATGAGAGCAGGATCTTTGTGTTGAATAAAATTATTTGATATGGCTACATTGGTACAATGTGTAAACTCGTAATTTCCTCCTCCTAACAGCATTACATTTTTACCACAGTTGCTGATCAGGCAATTGACGGCACGGATCCCTGCCCGCGAACCAATTAATCCGGCATCATAACAATTATCAATTATACATTCCTCGAGTGTTACATCATTGGCTTCATCCACCACTATTCCCTGGTAGCCATTTTTGACAACTACATGACGAAGCACACTGCCGGTAGATTGATGGCCAAAATAAATGCCAGGCCATGCACCGGGGTAGTCTCTATAGCCGGCATCCAGTCTGTCACCCTGAAAAACAATCTTAGTACTGTCATAATGCTCACCCAATGCGAGTATTGTTCCCTGAACAATTAATGGTGCATCGGCGTGTAAAAATATCCGTGCTCCTCTTTGAATAGTAAGAACAGTTCCTTCAGCCACAACCAATCCTCCTAAAATAACATAGGGTCGGGTATTCGTCCAAAGTGTATTGGTATTAAGTGACGCAGACCGTAAAAAATTCGCATTTTGTCCCCAAGCAGATAATTTCACTGTCCGGTTATTACCATTATAATTGATACGGATACTATCCTCAATAATAAAAGGGAGATTGCCCGTATTAGGATCAATCTTCACAGTTACAAAAACATAGAGGCTATCGTTCGCTTCAATTTCAAGATCCTTTGCTTCCGGTCCGGGTACTCCATCAGCATTAAGGTTAAAAAACGAAGCTGCTCCTCCGTTGATGGCAATGCTGCTTATCCTTAGCTTTTTATTATTAGGGTTGTATATTTTAAAATAATGGGTTATCGACCCTGTTGAAGTAAATAATGTATCAAAATATAAGCTATCTTCTGAAAGTCTTAATTGCGCATCGGGTGTAGTAATAAATGACTCCTTACTACAGGAAAACAGGTAAACAACAACCAGTAATATAAAAACCGCTTTATTCATACTGTGGTATATGCCAGCGTGGCAATGCTTAATGTTAAATTCTCAACTTCTAATAATGTTGAACCGCACGATTCTAATGTTGCTCCTGTGGTTAATACATCGTCAATCAGCAAAACATGTTTATTCCGCAGCATATCTTCATCTATTATTTCAAATTGCCCTTTAATATTGTCCCATCTTTCTGTCCTGCTTTTATGGGTTTGCGTATTCGTATGACTCCTTCTTGCCACTACTCTATCCGCTACAGGCAATTGCATAACACTGGCCAATCCTTCACAAAGCAATGTCGATTGATTATAACCCCTGATCTTTTCCTTCTTATAATGCAAAGGCAATGGTACGAGTATATCTACACCTTCAAAAATCTTTTCTTTCTTAAAAACCTCTCCCATTCTATTACCAAAATACAAACCTATTTCTTTTTTCCCCTTGTACTTAAGCTGATGCAACAACTGTTGTATGGCCGATTGCTTGCTAAAATACATAAAGGCCGTTGCCATTTCAACAGGTATCCTGCCGATAAACATCCTGTATATAGGATTGTTTCTATGCAGGTGGAAGTTAGTAAAGGGTAAAGACATTGTACAATAAAGACAGATCGTCTGCTCATCTTTCAGCAGTTCACCTCCGCATCCCAAACATATTCTTGGGTAGAAAAGATCAATAATGCTATCAAAAAAGGTATTTATATAACTCATCAACCCTCGACATCTCAATGACTTCAATACCAAACTGCTGGGTATTAAGTTTCGCCTGACCTTTTCGTCCGCTACCCAGGTTGTATTTTGAAATAATAATTTTTTCGAATCCCAGTTTTTCAGCTTCCGCGATACGCTGCTCAATTCTGTTCACTGCCCTTATTTCTCCACTCAACCCAATCTCACCCGCAAAACAGATCTGTTGCGGCAATGGAATATCTTCAAATGAACTAAGCAAAGCAGAGAGCACTGCCAAATCAATTGCAGGATCTTCCACTTTTAATCCGCCGGCAATATTGAGGAATACATCCTTCATACCAAAGTGGAAACCACCTCTCTTTTCAAGAACCGCCAGCAACAATTGTAATCTTCTGAGATCAAATCCTGATACAGTACGCTGTGGCGTTCCGTAAACAGATTGCGCCACCAATGCCTGCACTTCGATTAATAATGGTCTCATTCCTTCCATAGAAGCAGCAATGGCAGTTCCGCTGAGTTGATCTTCTTTTTGTGTTATCAATATTTCACTGGGATTGGTAACACCTCTCATACCATCATTCGTCATTTCGTAAATTCCTAATTCAGAAGTGCTGCCAAACCGGTTCTTGATTGTTCGTAAAATCCTATAAGCGTAATGCCTGTCTCCTTCAAACTGCAATACAGTGTCAACCATATGTTCCAGGATCTTCGGTCCGGCTACAGAACCATCTTTTGTAATATGCCCTATCATGAAAACAGGAATATTTGATTCTTTAGCAAAGCGCTGAAGTTCGGATGCACATTCTCTTATCTGCGAAATACTTCCGGGCGATGAATCGATATAATTAGATTGCAACGTCTGTATCGAATCAATAATTACCAGGTCTGGTTTTATCTTTTTAAGTTCTTTGAAAATTGATTGGGTAGTCGTTTCCGTCAACAAATAAAATTCCGGATGCCTGATGTTTAATCTATCGGCACGCATCTTGATTTGTTGTTCACTTTCTTCTCCGCTAACATAGAGTACGCGAATGTTTTGCATCTGCAATCCATCCTGCAGAAATAAAGTTGACTTACCAATACCTGGTTCACCGGCAACAAGCACAATACTTCCCGGAACAATGCCTCCGCCTAAGACCCTGTTCAATTCAGGATCAGGAGTGACAATGCGTTCCTGCACATTTGTTACAACATCATGTATGGCAATGATCTTTCCATCACGCGTCTGACTATTATCTTTCAGCTCTTTCCAATCATCTTCCTTTTTACCAGTATCTTTTTGTATGACCTCTTCCACAAAGGTGTTCCAACTGTTGCATGACGGACATTTACCCGTCCATTTAGCTGTTTCATAACCGCAGTTCGAACAAAAAAAAGCTGTTTTAACTTTGCTCATGACGTGAAGGTAGGAGAAGAAGTGATGATCCGATCAGTAAAAAAGAGGGAAAAGAATGTAAAATATATACAAAGTAAAAGGGTCAACATCGCTGCTGACCCCTTACTTACTAACCCATTAAATTCTTGCACTAAATTACAAATTAGCAGCACATAACAAAATAAATTTTTGATGCTGTGCATAATTTTAAGAGCATTATAATTTCAGCCTCAAGTCCAAAAAATTGTTTTTTAAAATATTGATAAACAATACTTTACAGCGTTTTCTGGTTTTATATATCATTCATTGTGATAAATTGTCAGCCCTTGTTTTTCACCCACTTATCAAATGACAAAAAGGCTAAGAAAAAACCTTATTTTTAACCAAAATGGCATAAAAAATTTCTGGATGCTGATTTGATAACCTTGTTTGTAACTTAAAAAGTTTTAGTGCTATGACTCCATCGATTATGATCGTCTCTTTAGTGTTTATCGGCATTAGCATGCTGGTTTCTTCTATCCTTAAAAGCAGGTTCAATGCCTATGGAAAGGTAAGACTATCGTCCGGCCTGTCAGGAGCCGAAGTTGCTGCTAAGATGTTAAGGGATAATCAAATATATGATGTAAAAATTACATCTGTAAATGGCTTTATGACTGATCATTATAATCCAGCCAACAAAACAGTGAATTTAAGTCCTGAAGTATATAACGGCACTTCTGTAGCCGCTGCCGCAGTTGCTGCCCACGAATGTGGCCACGCTATACAACATGCAACAGCGTACAAGTGGCTTACTTTAAGAAGCAAGCTCGTTCCGGCTGTTCAATTTAGCTCAGGTATTGTACAATGGGTACTGTTAGCCGGTATCATTATGGTCAATGCTTTTCCCCAGCTTCTTCTGGCAGGTATTGTGCTGTTCGGTTTAACCACACTTTTTTCAGTTGTCACACTCCCTGTAGAATTTGATGCAAGTCGCAGAGCGCTGGTATGGCTGAATACAGCAGGTATTACCAATGCTGCTGAATATCCTAAAGCAAAAGATGCCCTCAAATGGGCAGCTACCACTTATGTTGTAGCCGCGTTGGCCTCTATTGCCACACTCGTACAATACATTCTTATTTATCTCAGCGGAAGCAGGAGAGATTAAGTTCATTTAATACATTTGCCCATGCTGTTTAATAACGTTATCGGGCAATCCTCCATAAAAAAACATTTGACAGAGATGGTTGAGCAGGACAGGCTCAGCCATGCGCTGTTAATGACAGGCAAAGAAGGCTGCGGGGCACTTCCCCTGGCACTGGCGCTTTCACAATACCTGCTCTGTGAAAAAAAAGGAGATGATGCGTGTGGTTCATGTGAATCCTGCAAAAAAGCAGGGGCGATGGTTCACCCGGATATACACTACTCTTATCCTGTTATCCCTAAAAAAGCGGGCGATAAACCTTTAAGCACCGACTATATCACAGAATGGCGGGAGTTTTTACAGCAATATCCTTATGGTAATGCCTTTGACTGGCTGCAATTCATTGGTGCAGAAAACAAGCAGGGAAATATTACCGCTCATGAATGCAATGACATCATCCGTAAGCTTAACCTGAAAAGTTTTGAGAGCGGTTATAAGATCCTGATCATGTGGATGCCCGAATACCTGGGTACAGAAGGAAACAAATTACTTAAGCTCATTGAGGAACCGCCTGCCCATACTTTATTCATACTGATAACCGAAAATGAGAACCTGATATTACCCACTATCATATCACGCACACAGTTAATCAGGGTTCCACCAATAGATAGCAAAGAAATACGGGAGGCATTAATTACAAGAGCCGGTCTTTCACAGGAACAGGCTAACCAGATAGCTTCTGTTTCGGGAGGTAATTATCGCGAAGCCGTCCAATTACTGCAACAAGCGGGAGAGGACTGGCAGGCTCTTTTGAGAGAATGGCTTAATACTATTATGAAGTCGGGTCCCATAGCCCAGGTAAAGTGGATAGAAGAGATCAGCAAACAGGGACGGGAAAAACAAAAACAGTTCTTACGGTATTTTAACCACCTCCTGGAGGTCTCCATTAAACTGCATGTTTTTGAGCAACAGGACCTTCCATACGCTGATGATGAAAAAGATTTTGCCCTCCGGTTGAATAAGATGGCAGGCATAGAGCAGCAAATGGCCATAGTTGAAGAGTTGGATAAAGCGGCGTATTTTATAGAAAGGAATGCAAATGCCAAGATGTTATTCCACGCACTCACTATTAAACTATACCATATCATAGCTAATAAATCCTTAATTTTGACCACTTGACGCTTTAGAGGGACAGGTCTACGTTAAAAGAAAAAACAAAAAAATGGGATGTAGTTCGTGTGGAACGGGGAAAGATAAAGCGCCGGGATGTAAAAGTAATGGAGGATGTAGCAGCGGCAGTTGTAACAGGATGAATGTCTACGACTGGCTTGTGAATCTGCCGATCAGCGATATTGAAACTGCTTGTCGTGTTGTTGAAATAAGTTTCAATAATGGTAGCCGGAAAGACTATTTCAGGAATAATACCCTTCAGGTATTCGAAAAGGGAGAAATAGTATCCGTAGAGGGTGTAAGTGGTTTTGATGTAGGAACGGTAAACCTCAGCGGAGAATTAGTACGGTTGCAATTAAAGAAAAGAGGGATAAATGAGAATGAACCCGAAATGCGTAAAATATTACGCAGAGCCCAGGATCGGGACATTGACCTCATGAAGCAGAACAAAGCACGTGAGGCTGAAGCTTTGATCAGGGCAAGGGCGATCTCGAAGCAGTTGAACCTCGATATGAAGATTAGCGAGGTTGAGTTTCAGGCAGATGGACGAAAAGCCACCTTCTTTTATATTGCCGACGACAGAGTCGATTTCCGTGAATTAATTAAAATTTACGCTAAGGAATTTAAGGTTAAAGTAGAAATGCGGCAGATTGGCGCACGCCAGGAAGCCGGCAAGGTTGGCGGCGTAGGTAGCTGTGGCAGAGAACTTTGTTGTAGCACATGGCTTACCGATTTTAAATCTGTCAATACAACCGCTGCGAGATATCAGAATTTATCCATCAACCAGAGCAAACTAAGCGGTCAGTGTGGCCGGTTAAAATGTTGCCTCAACTACGAGTTAGATACTTACCTGGATGCTCTCCAGCATTTTCCCGACAATGCAGACACGCTCCAGGTATCGAAAGGCACTGCCACATTAATTAAGAAAGATATTTTCCGTAACCTGATGTGGTACATACTTCCTGATAGCTCAAGACAATATCCCCTTACCATTGAAAGAGTAAAAAAGATCAAGGCAGATAATTTCCGGAATATTATTCCTGAAGAGCTTGAAGCGGTGGAAGTAACCAGCAACAAGCCCAAGGAAGTTGAACCGGAATTTGTGGATGTTGTGGGACAGATCTCCCTTAAAACATTAGATAAAGCAGCTTCCAGAAAGAAATCTGCCGCTGCACAGCAACATCACAAAAAAGATAATAAACCATCAGGAAATAACAACCGGACCAGTAATAACAACAACAAAGACCGTAACAAAGGTCCGAAAGATAATAAACGCAGGTAACCAGTCTGCTATCAAGCTGATTTGCCTGCGTTTATTCTTATGCTTTTAAGGCTAGCTTACCACCCATCACCATCAAGCGCGTTTCCTACTCTGCCTAAAATACTACCTTCCTCCTTACGCTTAAAAGTTCCATACGCTAATATTCTTCCTGCCAACCGGCTAATAGGTAATGTTTGTATCCACACCTTACCTGGTCCCCTCAAAGTGGCAAAAAACAATCCTTCTCCGCCGAAAATGGTATTCTTAATACCGCCCACAAACTGAATGTCATACTGAACGCTTTGTGTGAAAGCCACAATACAGCCAGTGTCGATTTTCAATAATTCTCCGGGCTGTAACTCTTTTTCCGTAACATGACCGCCAGCATGCACAAAGGCCATACCATCACCTTCCAGCTTTTGCATGATGAATCCTTCTCCACCAAATAAACCTGTTCCCAGCTTACGCTGAAACTCTATGCCTATAGCAACGCCTTTAGCAGAGCATAGAAAGGCATCTTTCTGGCAAATTACTTTACCATCCAGCCTTAATAAATCGAGCGGAATAATTTTACCAGGATAAGGTGAAGCAAAACTCACTTTTTTCTTTCCATGACCAATATTTGTAAATGCCGTCATAAAAAGACTTTCACCTGTCAACACACGTTTTCCGGCTGATAGTAACTTACCCAGAAAACCCTGCTGAGGTTTTGATCCATCGCCAAAAATCGTTTGCATTTCAATGCCATCTTCCATCATCATAAAGGCACCACTTTCTGCTACTGCAGTTTCTGTAGGATCGAGTTCGATCTCTACATACTGCATTTCTTCACCATAAATCCTGTAATCAATTTCGTGATTCGTAATCATTATTCTTTAATTAAAACCAACTTCCAATAAATGTTTCACTTACGTTTTTGCTTGCCAGCTTTCTTCTCCTTCTTCTACGCTTTACACCCTGAACAATAGCAGTCCATATCATTAAAAATCCAAAGACAATAGTAAACGGCGGTATACCAGCCATAGAGATCCACTTACCACCAAACATTCTCCTCATAGGTCTTCTTAATCGCTCTGCGATAAGATACATGCTCGGAACTATTACCAGCGTCATAAAGAAAGCTGATATCAATCCAAATATAATTGTCCATGCAAGAGGTTTCCAAAAAGTAGCACTGTCACCACCAATAAATATATCCGGATCGAATTTTGCGAACATCGATACGAAATCAATATTGAACCCGATACCTAAGGGTATTAACCCAAATATAGCTGCGAGCGCAGTTAATAATACAGGTATGATCCTTGTTTTTCCTGCTTCTATTATCGCTTCGCGTGTCTTCATTCCACGCATACGCAATTCCTCTGCAAATTCAATTACCAATATACCGTTCTTCACAACAATACCTGCCAGTCCGACCACACCTAAGCCAGTAAACGCTATTGACACATCCATTCCTGTAAGAGCAAATCCCAGGAATACACCGATAATACTGAATATAATTTCTGCTAGAATGATAACGGGTTTACTTACCGAGTTAAACTGCAATACCAGGATAAACAGGATCAATGCAAGGGCAATACCAAGCGCTTTCAAAAGGAATGCTCCGGTTTCGGCCTGCTGCTTTCCTTCACCGGTTTGTTTGATAGTAACACCGGGTTGTGTACCCTGAAACTTATCGAGGTATCTTTTAATTTCTGCATTAACAGAAGTTGGCGTATAGTTACCTGTAGTTAGTACGTTTGAACGTAATATGATAGTTCTTTTATTATCCTTTCTTTTTACACTTCCCAGTGTTGTAGTATAGTCCACTTTCACCAACGAGCTAATAGGTACTTTCTTCACAATACCTGTTGCCATATCCCTGAATACGATATTCATATTCAACAGATCACTTAGGTTTTTCCGTTGTAACTCCTCATTACGTAACTGAATTTTATATTCATCTTCACCATCCTTGATTTTTGACACTTCGCGTCCGAATAAAGCAGTTCTTATCTCCATTCCTATTTGTGCAGTCGAAACACCTTCAATCATCGCACGCTCACGGTCAACGGTAAGTAATACTTCGGGATTAGTAAGATCAACATCCATTTTTAATTCTTCAACACCTGGAACACGTATAGAATCAAGATAGTTTTTTAATCCCACTGCCGTTTTTATCAGGTTATCAAAATCCTCGCTGGCTATTTCTATATTAATAGGAGGATCGGTAGGCGGACCGCTACTTTCCTGGTCGACAGATATTTCGGCTCCGGGAATTCCTCTTACTGCACTTCTTATCGAATCCAGGATAGCTGCTGTAGATACTCCTCCTCTTTTTTTGTATTCCACAAAAGATACCTGTACACGGCCTAACTCAGGACGGGTACTTCTGTCACCGCTAGTAGGATCGGCAGCGCCAACACCAACATTGGCAATCACACTTTCCACTACCGGGTTGGGCTCACCGTTCTCCATGCCTAACACCCTATACACTCTCTTTTCAAGTTCTCTTGTAATAGAATCTGTAAACTTTACATCCGTACCCACAGGTTCTTTTAAATACACATATACGAAATTAGGTTCGGCATTAGGGAAGAATACTACTTTCACCCTTTGTACGCCAACAGCAGCTATGAATATAAACAAGCTCACAAAGAATAATACAATCGTACCAATCAGCAGGTAAACAGGTTTCCATCCGTTCAATGCCCAACGCAGCAATCGCTCGTACCCTCTCATCAATGCAGGAAGAACGCGATGCTGAAAGGCATTAATAAGATTCGTTAACACAAATTTGTTCAGCAACACCAACAATACAATTGTGATTAACAGATTTCCCAGGAAAGGCATTTGTACTATATTCAACAGCACACCAAATCCTAAAGCTATCCAGAAGCCAGGTTTTTTGAATATGGCCGACCGGGGTTCTTTTTTATCCTCACCATGATTCATGAAATCCACAGCAAAAACCGGGTTCATGATAAAGGCCACAATAAGAGAAGCCGTCAATGTAAAAATGAGCATTACCGGTAGGTAGATCATGAATTTACCGATAATACCCGGCCAGAATAATAATGGGAAAAATGGTGCGAGCGTTGTTAATGTTCCTGTAAGAACGGGAATAAATACTTCTCCCGCAGCCATCATCGCCGAGCGCTCTGAATTAATCCTGCCTTTGCCTTCCACAAATATCCTATGCGTATTTTCAATCACCACAATGGCATCATCAACAATAATTCCCAAACCGAATAGCAGGGCAAAGAGTACGATAAAGTTCAACGTTACATTGGCGCCTACCATAATATCCGCCGCAGGTAAAAACATAAATGCCACGAACATACTTAGCGGAACACTGAGCGCCACGAAAAACGCATTCACTACCCCCATAAAGAACATCAGGATGATCAACACCAGGATGAACCCAATAACTATAGTATTTACAAGTTCATTAAAGGAATGATGAGCATTCTTGGACAGGTCACCCGTAATAACAACTTTTACATCAGGAGGAAAGCTTTCCTTTTGCATTGTTTCTACCGTTGACTTCACCTCATCGGCAGTCTCAATTAAATTCTCTCCCGCTCTTTTGATGATATTAAGTGTAATAACATTCTGGTTATCGAGACGGGCATAACTTTCTCTTTCTTTGATTGTGTCTTTAATGACAGCTATATCTTTCAGGTAAATAGGCTGACCACTGGTATTACGTACAACTATCTTTTCTATATCTGCCGCTGTTTTAAACTGACCCTTTAACTGCAGGTTTCTCCTCATATTACCCACTTCCAGCAGACCGCCGGAAATATCCATATTCTCCCTTGCTACCGCATTAGCAATATCATCAAAAGTGATATTGGCGCTTTGCATGCGATAGTTATCAACGTTAATCTGAAACTCACGCTCGGGAGCACCGACAATATCTACGCGATTAATCTGTGTTAACTCTTCCAGTTTATCCTGCAAATCATCTGCAAATTCTTTTAAACGTAATGGATCATAGTCGCCGCTGATATTGACATACATGATTGGCAGATCAGAGAGGTTTACATCCATTACAGTAGGCTCTTCGGTAAGATCAGTAGGAAGATCCGTCTTTGCCTTATCCACCGCATCTTTCACTTTTCTGAGCGCCACATCAATATTTTCAGAAGCATCAAACTCAACAATGATAGCTGAATAATCCTGTTGCGAGGTACTGGTAATTTTTTCAACCTTTACACCACTAATTGATTTTAATTGTTTCTCTATAGGCTGTGTAATAAGATTTTCAATATCCTTAGGAGAGTTACCTACATGAATGGTTTGAATATATACTGTGGGTATAACCAGATCAGGATATTGCTCTTTTGGTAAAGTAATAAACTGAACCACTCCAAAAATACTGATGAATATCATCATCAGGTAGATGGAAGTTCTGTTCTTAATACTCCAGGTTGTTGGTCCAAATTGTTTGAATTTACCCTGGAAATTTTCTAATACGCTCATATATTTATTTTGATATTAGCTATTATGAATTTTCAGCAGTTACTATTAACTGTCCATCATACAATCCCTGAAATCCTTCTGTAATCAACGCGTCGTTTTCCTGCAATCCTGATTTTACTTCCAGATCATTGCCGTATAATTGTCCCACTTCGATCTGGCGTTTTCTGGCCACCTGGTTATCGCCTTCTTTAGCAGCAACCATCACATATTTTCCTTTTTCATCATTCTGTAAAGTATTCATGGGAATAGTAATGGCTTTAGGAACAGCATAATCCTGGATCTTCACCAGCGCAAGCTGGTTTGGTTTGACATTGTTTGAAGCCGGAACTTTAGCCTCTATATAAAATGAGCGTGAAGAAGGATCAATAGTGCTTCCCTTAACATTGATCTTAGCATTAATGCTCTTGTTAATATCGGGCAGTCTTATCTCAATCTCCGATCCTACATTTACCTGGTTCAGATAAACTTCAGGAACCTGTGCAGTCAGCTTCAGATTATTGGTATTAACGATCCTAATTCCTAATTGAGTTGCTGTTGCTGCGGAAAATGTTTCCCCGATCCTGATATTCACCATATCGGCTACGCCGGAAATTTCGGCATACACGTTAGACATATCAGATTGTTCCTGTGCAAGAGCCAGTGATTTTTTCAGATTCTCAACATTAGTTTTTGCCTGGATCAACTCTACTTCAGTACCAATCTGCTTATCCCATAAATTCTTTCTTCTGTTATACAGGTCTTCGGCCAAACTCAACTGAATCTTTGCCTGTTGCAATTGCTGTTCTGCCAATGCATTATCCAGCTTTAATAAAAGCTGTCCCTTCTTTACATAATCCCCCTGTTTCACATAAATAGCCTTTACTTGTCCGCCCATACCACGCGGAGTAACATAGGCTATATTTTCAGCTTCTATTTTACCTTGCAATTCTATATAGTGTGTAAACGGACTTGTACTTACAGGAGAAATCACTACCAGCTTTGCGCTCTGTTTCTTGGCATAAGAAGAATCTATTTTGATAAGTTGCTCTTCCAATAAACGAACCTGCTCATTGATCTTTGTTTGTTCTGCCTGTGCTTTTTCAAGTTTTGCCCTAAGTTCAGTTACCGAAGATTTCTCCTCAGTGCTGCCACAGGCCACTACCATTAGCACCACAAATACTGTTGCAGTTAGTTTATACATATTATTCATATTGTTGTATTTGATCTTCATAAAATAGTATTATAGTTTTCCCGTAGCCCTTAGATAATCTATCCGTGCAATAATCGCATCGTACAATGCAGCATAGTAATTATTCTGAGCAGTGGTTAATTCTGATTGAGCATTTGTTATTTCAAGATTTGATCCCAATCCCTGTTCATATTTCAGTTTGGTCTGATTATATATCTTTTCTGCCAACTCCATATTCTTTTTTTGATAATCCATTGAAGCTACTGCCGAACGAACATTCAGTCGTGTAGTAGTCACTTCATTGTCTATTGATAATTCCAGGTTATCAATACTATTCTGGGTTTGCATTAATTCGTATTTCGCCTTTCTGATCTTTGCATCTCTCGAAAAACCATCAAATATGGGCACTGATACGCTTAATCCTATGAAAGAAGTATTGAACCAGGGCTCTCCTCCTTTAAAGAAATTGAATTGTTGACGAAATGCATTCCTGGAATAATTGCCGGTAACCGAAACCGTAGGTATATAAGAAAGTTTATACCTCCTGATATTAAATTCATTGAGTTTTTCCTGGAGCTGCAATTGCTGGTACTCCTTTCTGTCTGCATAAGCATACACTTCGTCGACAATATTTTCTTTAAAGCTTTCTTCAGGCAAGGAGTCCTTCAATATCAATTCCTGCTTAGCAGGCATGCCCATAATAAGCTTTAATCCTTCCAGCGCTACAGTTAACTGGTTCTCTATTTTTATTTTTTCTGTACGCAGGTTAGTTAATGTGACCTCCGCCTTATCAACATCCAGTTTTTCAACAAACCCATTTTTGAAAATTTCTTTTGTATCCTCATATAATTTTTCAATTCGGGTAATGTTGGCGTCTATTGATGCCAGTTGCTGTCGGCCTGCCAGTATCTGGTAATACAGTTTGTACACATTTGCTTTGATCTGTTCGTTGGTAACTTCTACCATTTTTTGCGCATAATCAATAGAAGTCCTTCTTGCCTGCAGACCGACAAAAACTTCTCCCTGGAAAAGCAATTGCCGCACATCTAATCCATAGTTCAGATTATGCTTTACGCCAAATTGTACAGGAAGAAAAGTACCTGCAGGTTGACCTGCCAGTTCTCCTGGTAACAGTGTAACAGGAATCTTTACATAATCGGTATAGTTAACACTACCGTTCACTTGGGGAAGAGCGGCTGAAGTTATATCACGGTTGGTTTGATGTTGTATCTGAACAGCCAGTAAAGCATTTTTAACCTGCACCGCATTCTTCAAAGCATACTCAACAGCTTCCTGCGCTGAAAAAACATTTTGTTGGGCTTCAGAAGAAGGGGAAAGAGTCAACAGCGCTATTAGCAACATAAGGACCGATACTCCCTTGATTGGATAAAATTTCATTTTCTTAGCTTTTATTACTTTCTTCTTTATATTTTATAATAAGGTTGAAACCCTTCAGGGAAGCAACCCCAAACAGAAAATGCTCAATGATCGATTTTTGAGTCTCAACCAAGTTGAATTTTGAAGGTGGAAACACATGTTGGTTGAATCCCAGCATTAATCCCTCCAGCCTGATTTTTGTAACCAGTTCTATATTGATATCCGGTCTGTATAAACCTTCTTTTATTCCCCTGTTCAGGTTGGACACTATCACATCATGCAGATACTTGTTTCGGAAATCGAGAAATACTTTGTAAGAGTTAGGGTGGGCGCGCTCAAGATCATACATCATTACCGGGTTCATATCGCCAATAACCTGCTGGATCACATTCATTGCCAGAAACAATTCATGAATAGCATCTTTTGATGTGCCGATATTTTGATCGCAGAGAAATTTTGAATAGGAAGTGATGTCGCGCACGACCACATCTACCAACTCATCTTTATCAGAATAATACTGGTAAATGGTTTTTTTAGATACACCCAATTGGGAAGCTATCTCATCCATGGTCACCGATTTAAAACCATATTGATGAAACAACTCCCTGGCTTTGCTTTGTATTCGCTCTTTCATGTCCATAAGTGCCTAGGGAAAGCACAAAACTATGGAAACTTTTTCAGTTACCAAAGTTTCCACCTATCATTTTCGGTTTTTTCTTAGCTCTGACAGTGATATTACCTGTTTCGTTACGGGCGGCGCTACTTATTTTTGAAACATGATTCGATAGAAGCAAAACGATAGTCACCTGGCAGACTAAAGGAATGGCAAGCTGGGCTATAAATCATCATAGATCTGAAGTTATTATTTATAGAATAACAAGCTCGTACCGATTACGCCGGTATAATAGCTTATTGTTCTGTCACAACATAAAAGTCAACGAATGCAAGGCAAACAGTTTTTGAAAAGGTTGTTTCATTTCTTTTTGCAGGGATTAATCATCCTCGCTCCGATAGCTATTACGATGTATGCAGTGTCAGCACTGTTCAGCTTTGTCGATAATATATTACCTGATCTTTTAGTAAGGATATTTCCCCACTGGACTAATGAAGCAGGGCATCCGATAAGAATACCTGGCATTGGATTTATCATTGTTATTGTTACAGTGATACTGGTAGGTTATATCTCTTCTTCGTTCATTGTTGGGAGGCTGGTAGACCTGTTTGATAAAATACTGGAAAGAACGCCTGGCATAAAAATCATTTATTCTACCGTAAAAGACTTTTTTGAAGCTTTTGCCGGCAATAAAAGAAAGTTTGACAAGGCAGTGCTGGTTTGTGTTCAGGATAGGGATGTATGGCAGGTAGGGTTTATCACCCAGCAGGACGTTAATCAATTTGATCTTAAGGATTATGTAGCCGTCTATGTCCCGAAATCCTATGCTTTTGCCGGCCAGCTTTATTTTGTAAAACCAGACCGCGTTAAATCACTCACCGGCATCAGTGCGGCTGACGCTATGAAGTTTGCTATTTCAGGAGGAGTCGCCGAAATCGACTATGACAGTCATTGAGCGGTGGACAGGGGAATAGTTAGTTATGAATGCCTTGTGGACGATGGCAGTTGATAACGGAAAAGTAGAGAATTGACAGTTATAGTCATGAACTATAAGTAATGAGTTATAAGTGTACAATGGAAAAACTGGCGACTGTCAGTTGTTAATTGTTCTGTATCCCGCTGGCGGGTGTGGTCGAGCGGTTTACAGGTTACACAGAAAAAGGAGTACTGCGAGACGGAGGGTGAACAAAAAATTGACAGTTGACGATGGGTAAGGGAAGGGAGGGTGGAGAATTGACAGTGGGAAGTACGAATGTCTTGTGGGGGGTGGAGAACTGACAGCGGATAGTTAGTCGGGGTTGCCAACCATTGAAAAAATATATAGATGAACCCAATATGTAGAAAAAATGCAACCCCACTCATAAATTCATAACTCTCCATTGTCAATTGTCCACTGTCAGCTCTCCTCTATCCGCTTATAAAGAAAATAAAAAAATACCCGAATGAAACTACCCACTATCCACTTTCTATTGTCAATTGTCCACTGTAAACTATCCACTCTCAGGCGGTCTGTTATTGTAATACTGCTACTCGCAGGCAGTTTTCAAGGTTTTGGATGGGGGTTTTATGCTCATAAGCTTATTAATTATCATGCAGTCTTTTTGCTTCCCCCTGAAATGATCATTTTTTACAAGAAGCATATCGACTTTTTGAAAGAACATGCTGTAGACCCGGATAAAAGAAGATATATGATCAAAGATGAAGGTCCGAGGCATTATATTGATATGGACAGGTATGGCGATCCGCCCTATGCAATACCCCGTACCTGGACTGAAGCAGTCAAGTTATATACGGAAGACACATTGCATCAATATGGTATAGTGCCCTGGTGGGTTCACCGCATGCATGGAAGGCTTACCGGCGCTTTCAAGGCCGGTGATCCGCTGAAAATAATCAAACTATCAGCAGAAATAGGTCACTATATCGCCGATGCCCATGTTCCGCTTCACGCGTGCAGCAATCATAATGGACAGAAAACCAACCAGAAAGGTATTCATGGCTTTTGGGAATCAAGAGTGCCGGAGTTACTGGCGGAAAAAGAATGGGACTATTTCATAGGAACAGCCATGCTGATCAGTGATCCGCTGAATTTTATATGGGAAAGGGTATTGGAAAGTGCCGCAGCAGCGGATACGGTATTGTTTACCGAAAAGATACTTAACGACAGTTTCCCGTCCGACCGCAAATTTGCTTTCGAGCCCAGGAACGGAATGCTCACCAGACAATACTCATCAGCCTACACTTCCGCTTATGACCGGCTCTTAAATAATATGGTGCAGCGGCGGTTTAGGCAAAGCATACATTCTGTCGCCAGTTTCTGGTACACCGCATGGATCAACGCCGGGAAACCTGATCTTAAGAAATTCGTATCACTGCAGCATTCACCCGAAGAACTACATGATTTTGAAGTATTAAACAACCAATGGAAAACAGGAACATTAAAAGGCAGGTCGTGTGATTAACTTATCTTTGCCACCCAAATCATTTAATAACTATAAACAGCGAGTTGTGACGCAAGTCATCCATAATTTCAATGCCGGCCCAAGTATTTTACCGAGAGAAGTATTTGAGGAAGCCAGCCAGGCTATTTTAAATTTCAATAATACAGGTTTATCTATTCTCGAACTGGGACATAGAACAAAGACGTTCCAGGCTGTGGTTGACGAGGCAACAGTCCTGATGAAAGAACTCATGCAGTTGGATAAAGATCATGAAGTGCTTTTTTTGCATGGAGGAGCATCCACCCAGTTTTTCCAGGTTCCAATGAACCTGCTTAATGACAACGAAATCGCCTCGCTCACAGATACCGGAGTATGGGCTTCAAAAGCCATAAAAGAGGCTAAAAACTTTGGACATGTTGAAGTGGTTTGTAGTTCAAAATCTGATAACTACCGTTTTCTGCCCAAAGAATTTATTGTCCCTAAAACAGCTAAATATCTTCATATTACCACAAATAATACCATTTATGGTACGCAGTGGCAGGACCTGCAATTGTTTTATGACACAGGAGTACCTCTTGTAGCAGACATGAGCAGTGATGTATTAAGCAGAGAAATAGACTTTAATAAGTTCGATCTGATATACGGAGGGGCCCAAAAAAATGTAGGTGCGGCAGGTGTAACATTTGTGGTAGTCAATAAAAATATACTCGGCAAAGTAGATAGAAACATCCCAAGCATGCTTGATTATCGTAATCATATTGAGCACGGCAGCATGTTCAACACCCCACCCACTTTTGCCATTTATGTTTGCCTGCTTACTTTAAGATGGCTGAAAAAAATCGGCGGAGTAAAAACAATTGAAAAAATAAATAACCAGAAAGCCGATTTATTGTATCAGACCATCGATAAGTCACCTGTGTTCAAAGGAACTGTCGCCAAAGAGGACAGGAGCACAATGAATGTTTGTTTTGTGGCTGAAAATGAAAAAATAGAAAAAGAATTCCTGGAGCTATGCGCTAACGAAGGCATGGTAGGTGTGAAGGGTCACCGTAGCTCAGGCGGGTTCAGGATATCTTTATATAATGCTCTCCCACTCGAAAGTGTGGAAGTCATTACAGATCTCATGAACGATTTTGCAAAAAGAAAAGTATAGTGCATTAACATCAATTCCTAATAAATGGCCATAGTTATTCCTTTTAAAGCGTTACGTCCCCAACCCCAGTTTGCCCCTAAAGTGGCATCATTACCCTATGATGTACTCAACAGTAAAGAAGCCAAAATTGTGGCGCGTGGAAACCCTCATTCTTTTTTACACATCACTAAATCAGAAATTGATCTTCCTGAAAATATCGATATTCATACTGAAGAAGTATACGAACAAGCCAAACAAAACCTTAATGCATTTCTGCAAAGAGGTGTGTTGTTCAGAGAAGATAAACCCTGCTTTTATATCTATCAATTGATCATGAATGGTCGCAGTCAGACAGGACTTGTAGGAGTAAGCGCCATTGATGACTATGAAAAAGATATTATCAAGAAGCATGAGTTCACCAGGCCGGAAAAAGAACAGGACAGAATCAATCATATCAAAACAACAAAGGCACAAACAGGAAACGTATTTCTCGCCTATCGGAATGTGAATGAAATTGATGAATTGATCAACAAATGGAAATCCACTCATGACCCTGTATATGATTTTATTGCCGAAGATGGCATCAGTCACACCATTTGGGTAATTAACTCAGATGACACTAACCAGAAGCTGAGCCGGCTTTTTAAAGAACGGGTTCCTTTTACTTATATCGCCGACGGTCACCATAGGGCCGCATCGGCTGCTAAGGTCAGACTGCTTGTAGAAGAAAATTATTTTCTGACAACCTTGTTCCCTGCCAATGAGCTAAAAATAATGGACTATAACAGGGTGGTTAAGGATCTTAATGGTCTTAGCCCGGAAGATTTTCTTAAAAAATTGAAACAGGATTTTGAAGTGGAAGAGGCAAAAGATGCTTATGCTCCTCAACAACTTCATGAGTTTGGCATGTTCCTGAATAATAAATGGTACAAACTAACGGCAAAATCCAATACTTATACTGAAGATCCTATTGGGATATTAGATGTATCCATTCTTTCTAATAATATATTGGATAAATGGCTGGGCATTAAAGATCAGCGGACAGATAAAAGAATTGATTTTGTCGGCGGTATTCGCGGACTTGAAGAGCTGGAGAAAAGAGTTAGAAGCGGAGAGATGACAGTAGCATTTAGTTTGTACCCGGTAAGTATTGAGCAGTTGTTTGATATTGCTGACAGTGGAAATGTTATGCCTCCCAAAAGCACCTGGTTTGAACCAAAGCTACGCGATGGCCTGCTTACACATATCATTGGCAGCTAAACCATTAATGAGGCCGGTGTTATTGGTCTGGATAGTAGGAAAAACTGTTAGTTGTCAACTAAACCATTAATGATCTGGTCATTGATCTGGAGCATAGGAGAAACTGTTCCGGTTTAACATAAATATAGCAGAACGGCAACGGTTATTTTTCCGGGATAAAATAACTTAATGAGTAAGTGAAATACGATGATATAAGGAAATTAAAGAGGTTCACGGAATTTGCAGGAATAATCTCTTAATTATACAGGAGCAGGCTTATACTAATAAGGAAATATAAAGGTTGGAAGGGAATAAATATTAAAATTCACGGATGAAAAACTTCTTATTTACAATTGTTGCATTTTTTTGTCTGGACCAGTTAATGGCGCAGGATGACCCTGCCACCATGGCTAAGAATTATATACGGGAGGGCGATTATCATAATGCCATTCTTGTTCTAAACAGAGCTATCGAGAATGATAGTGAAAATGTAGAATTAAAAAAAGATCTTGCTTTCAGCTATTACCTTTCGAGGGACTATGTGAGAGCTATGGCAACAGCAAAAGCCATTAATGAAACAAAACAGGCAGATGTTCAGAGCTTCCAGATACAGGGAATGATCCATAAAGCCATTGAAGAAAAGAAGGAAGCCGAGAAGATGTACAAATCGGCGATTAAAAAGTTTTCCGAAAGTGGGGTGTTGTATAGTGAATACGGAGAAATACTGTGGACCAAAGGAGAGGTACAGGATGCAGTCCGCCTCTGGCTCAAAGGCGTGCAGGTAGATCCTAACCATTCCGGCAACTATTACAACCTGGCTAAATACTATTACATGTCGGCCGATAAAATATGGGGACTGTTATATGGTGAAATATTTGTGAACCTTGAAAGCTATAGCAAAAGAACACCCGAAATCAAATCTTTGCTATTTGACGGATATAAAAAACTATTTTCAGAAACCAATCTCGCACAAGGACAGGACAATAAAAATGAATTTACCAAAGCCATTATCAATGTAATGAGCAGTAACGCGTCAGTGGTGAGTGGGGGAATAACCACAGATGCATTATCGGCTCTGCGCACCCGTTTTACCCTGGAATGGTTTAACAGATATGCCAGCAAATTTCCTTTTCGCCTGTTCGATCATTATCAGCAACTGGCGCAAGAAGGTATGTTCGATGCGTATAACCAATGGTTGTTTGGAGCAGAAGAAAATCTTTCCGCTTTCCAGAAGTGGACAGCAAACCATGCAGAGGAATACAACAAATTCGTTTCTTTTCAGAAGGGCAGGATATTTAAACTACCGCAGGGGCAGCACTACCAAACCAGGTAAATTAGAAGCAGTTATATTTTAAGGCTACGGAGCTCTAAGGTTCCAGTACCAAAATGCTTATTATATGTTGATTGATTAGCGTTTTTTGCATAATTTACTATAAAGACGTTTGCCATGATTGAAACGACCAGATTATTCGATTGTCTTAACTATTTATTACGCGAAAAAGGCGTTCAATCTGATTTACTAGCAGGAAAAGAGAATGGCGAGTGGATAAAATACAGCACGGAGCAGGTACAAACTATCGTTGACCAGCTTAGTATAGGACTAACCGATCTGGGTATAGGATATAACGATGGCAGTGTTGAAGGACGCGATAAAGTTGCCGTACTCAGTAAGAACAGGCCTGAATGGGTCATGCTGGATCTGGCGGTGCAGCAATGCGGAGCAATATTAACGCCTTTTTATCCAACTATACACGTTAATGAATTAGAGTTTGTGCTCAATGATGCACAAGTAAAGATCATATTTGTTAATGATGCTGATGGCGTGGAAAAGATAAGATCCATTCAGCATAAAGTTCCCTCTCTGCAAAAAATTTATTCTTTCGAAATTATCGACGGTATAACACACTGGAAGGAGCTATTAAAGCCCCTGGAAGAAGCTTCACTCAAAAAGATCAGGGAAGTATCGTCGCAGGTCAAAGGAAAAGATCTGGCAACAATTATCTACACTTCAGGTACAACAGGAAAACCCAAAGGGGTCATGCTTTCGCATGAAAATATTTTGAGTAATGTGCTGGCCAGTATTCCATGCTTACCCGTTGTGGAGTTAAGAGCCTTAAGCTTTCTGCCCTTAAACCATGTTTTTGAGCGCATGATCACTTATTTCTATTTATTCAAGGGCGCTTCTGTTTATTATGCCGAAAGCATGGAAACCATTGCAGATAATTTGAAAGAAGTAAAGCCCAACATATTCACTACTGTACCCCGGTTATTAGAAAAGGTGTACGACAGAATCATGGCGAAGGGCGCTGAGCTTACCGGCATTAAAAAGAAACTTTTTTTCTGGGCACATGACCTGGCCACCAAATTTGAATTAAATACCAACCAGGGAGCCTGGTATAATTTCAAGTTATCAATTGCCAATAAACTGATATTTAAGAAATGGCGGGAGGCATTAGGAAACAATTTACTGTGTATTGTTTCAGGAGGCGCTGCCTGCCAGGTTCGGCTGATACGCATATTTACGGCAGCAAAAATCCCTATACTCGAAGGATATGGGCTGACTGAAACATCTCCCGTTATTAGTGTAAACAGGTTTGAAGAGGCAGGCAGAATGTTGGGTACAGTCGGACCAACAATCGATGGCGTAGAAGTTAAGATCGCCGATGATGGGGAAATTATCTGTCGGGGACCAAATATTATGATGGGTTATTATAAACGTCCCGATCTTACCAGCGAAGTTATTATCGACGGATGGTTCCATACGGGCGATATCGGCACATTGGTTAATGATGAATTCCTGAAGATCACCGACAGAAAAAAAGAAATGTTCAAGACCAGCGGCGGAAAATATGTGGCGCCGCTTCCTATAGAAAACAAACTCAAGGAATCCATCTATATTGAACAGGTAATGGTTATGGGAGCCGATAAAAAATTTGTAAGCGCCCTGATTATCCCCTCATTTCCCAACCTGAAAGATTGGGCCAAACAGCAGGGCATCAATACGACCTCTAATGAACAACTCGTTCATGATGCTAAAGTCAAAAACTTTTACAAGGATCTCGTGGAGTCGTTTAATAAATTCTTCAACCATGTTGAGCAGATCAAAAGATTTGAACTGCTGCCGGCAGAATGGAGTATTGATACCGGAGAAATGACTCCCAAGCTAAGTTTGAAACGCAAGGTGATACTTGAAAAAAACAAGGAGTATATCGACAAAATATATCGTTGATTGACCTTCATACAATTTCGTACACCTTCAACTTATGGGGCACTCAGTCTATAAAGAATCATTTCTTTTAGCAGTATTGATTATATTGCTTTACTAAATTGACAATATGGTAAGATCAATGACTGGTTTTGGAAGGACCGAACAGGCAGTAGGCGATAAAACATTCCTGGTAGATATTAAATCGCTTAACGGCAAGCAGTTCGAATTAAACCTGAAATTACCTGCCTTCATTAAGCCATATGAATTTGAAATCAGAAATATACTCTCCAAAAGGCTTAACAGAGGATCCGTTGATTGTACTATTACCTTAAAAGAAACCGGAAGCGCTAAGCCTGTTACCATTAATACCGATCTGGCTAAAGCTTACTTTAAACCAATTGCTGAAATAGCAGAATCGCTGCAATTAGCATCGGGAGATATACTTAGTACCCTTTTAAAATTACCCGAAGTCATTACACCTACCGGCGAAACGCTGACAGATGAAGAATGGGATAAACTTCAACAGGTGATCTTTTCTGCTATTGACGTTCTTAACCAGCACCGCTTCGAAGAAGGTAAAAGTTTACAATCAGACCTTCTTTTACGGATCGCTAATATCCTCAAATTGCAGGAAGAGATTATTAAACTCGAACCGCTCCGTAAAGTGCGCATTAAAGAAAACCTTATTAAAATACTGGAAGAAAATATTGGCAAGGAGGGGTATGATCCTAACCGGCTGGAACAGGAAATTATTTATTATATCGAAAAAATAGACCTAAGCGAAGAACAGGTCCGATTAAAAAATCATTGCCACTATTTCATGGATATTATTGCTGAAAAAGATGAAGGCGGCGGTAAAGGGAAAAAACTCTCTTTTGTGCTACAGGAAATAGGAAGAGAGATTAATACCACTGGCGCAAAAGCCTATGATGCCGATATTCAGAAAACTGTGGTATTAATGAAAGATGAACTCGAAAAAGCAAAAGAACAGGTTTTAAACGTACTATAAGATGAAGCTGTTTTACATATTCTTATTTGGTATTTTAATAATTTCCTGCGGAACAATTGATGTTTTTGAAAAAAATGTCAGTATTCCTGATCATAAGTGGAGCAGTTCTTTTGTACCCGAGATATCTTTTGAAATCACCGACACATCTTCTCTGTATAATATTTATGTTGTGGTAAGACATACCGATGCTTATCAATACAATAATATCTGGTTAAATACCTATATACAAATGCCTGGAGATACACTGCAAAAACAACGTCTGGAATTACGGCTGGCTACTGATGATAAAGGCTGGCTGGGAAGTGGAATGGATGATATATTTGAACATCGTATACGAATCACGGCTGAACCACAACAGTTTCAAAAAAAAGGCACGTATACCTTTAAACTTGAAAACATCATGAGAGAAGATCCTCTGCCCCATGTAATGAATGTCGGTATAAGGGTCGAAAAGGCTAAATAGGAGCCAGCGGACAATGGATAGTTGACAGTGGATAGGGAACAATAGAGAGTGGAGAATTATTGAAGTTTACCAACCATTGAAAAATATTCAGATGAACCTGATGCTTTACAAAAGAAACTATCCACTGTCCCTTGTCCATCCCCCATTGTCCGCTGCCAAGGTCAACTGAAATGAAATGAAACTCAAGGAACGCAAACTCTTTCTTCTATATTGGTTTCTGCTATTATATATCGTAGCAGTACTTGTTTTCTGGTTCACAGAACTCGAAAGACAAAGCCATAGAATGACTAACTACAAACTTAGTGAGCTTATTCTCGACGATCCTGCATTTGAAGAGAAGTTCAATGCTATCAATGCTGAAAAACAAAGAAAAACTGTTCAATATGTAGGTGAGGGGGCAACCTTCCTGGCACTGATACTTGTCGGAGCGGTATTAATGTATAGGGCAGTAAGGAAACAATTTGTTGTTCAGCAACAGCAGGAAAATTTCATGATGGCTATTACCCATGAGCTCAAAACACCTATTGCTATCGCCAAACTAAACCTGGAAACACTGCAAAAGCACCAACTGGATGAAGCCAAAAGGGAGAAGTTGATCCAGATGACATTACAGGAAACAAACAGACTGAATACACTGGCAAGCAATATTTTAATGTCTGCACAACTTGAATCAGGAAAATCTTCCACAAGAGAGGATATCAATTTTTCTGATCTCGTAAATAATATTGCCAATGATTTTGTAACTAGATACCCTGATAGAACATGGAATATTGACATTACTGAAGATGTGGAACTTGAAGGCGATCCTCTTTTACTGCAGATCCTTGTAAACAATCTGCTGGAAAATGCAGTGAAGTATTCTCCTCCACGTTCAGCAATTGTTTGCAAACTGGAAGAATACGAAGAAGGTTACATACTGACTATCTCAGATAATGGTCCGGGTATTCCCGACACTGAAAAAAAGAAAGTATTCGGGAAATTCTATAGAATTGGCAGTGAGCAAACCAGATCGGCCAAAGGAACGGGACTTGGATTGTATCTTTGCAGGAAGATTGCTGATGATCACCATGCATCTATCACCATTGAAGACAATGACCCTAAAGGAGCATCGGTTATTGTTGAATTTGAAAAAAAACCTGACAGCTATTGATAAATATAAACTACAGGAACGTCTGAATCATGTCTAACAAACTTTCCGTTTTACTGGTAGAAGATGAAGAGAACCTGCACGATGCATTAAAACTCAACCTGGAGCTGGAAGGCTATGAAATCACTTCGGCTTACGATGGTAATGAAGCGTTGCTAAAGATAGAACAGGAGTATTTTGATCTTATCATCATGGATGTGATGCTGCCTGGTATTGATGGTATAAGCGTTACGGAAAATATCAGGCTGCAAAACAACGAAGTACCCATATTGATCTTAAGCGCAAAAAACACCAGTGCCGACAGGGTATTCGGATTGAAGAAAGGAGCTGATGATTACCTGACAAAACCATTTAACCTGGAAGAGCTTTTATTAAGAGTACAGAAGCTGATTGAAAAGAATAAAAGGATGCAGGATAAAGATTTCGTGGGTGACACTTACACATTCGGTAAAAATATCATTGATTTCAAGGCGCAGGAAATCACTACCAGGAAAGGAGAAAAAATTCAGATCAGTAAGAAAGAAGCGATGCTGCTAAAATTACTTATTGAAAATAAAAATGAAGTAGTGCCACGCGAAAAAATACTCCAGGCAGTTTGGGGATATAATGTCTATCCCACTACGCGTACCATAGATAATTTTATTCTTAGCTTTAGGAAATACTTTGAAGAGGATAGCCGCCATCCGAAATATTTTCATTCGGTAAGAGGAGTGGGATATAAATACACGGAGTAACAGTAAAATTATTGCTTACTTTTCCTTAGCTGGTATATAACAACTCCCGCTATCACTACTGCTATAATACCAAAATAAATATAATGAAGCGGAAATGTTGAATGATGATTAGCGATATCTGTTTCTACATTATTATCATTATTTTTTTCGGCAGGTTTCACTGTATAATGCACTTCATCGGTGGCAACAGACTCGTAAACATCCTTTTCAGGATTAAAATAATTAAAATGTACAGGCGGAATAGTAAAATTCCCTATGTCTTTAGTCGCTAATGTATATTCAAATATTTTTTTTCCTTTTAATGGAAACCTGTACTTATCAATATCTTCCGACACCTGCACATCAGGAGGATTGGCTTGCGAAGGCCATTCGATATCAGGATCGGTTATAAGAGAAAGATTACCTGTTCCCGTTATAATCAGTCGGGCCGCCAGTGGTTGAAATTGTTCTACTTCTGCATCCTGCACTTCTATCTTCGCAGTAAATTCTCCTACCGCCCCGGAATAATCCTCCGGGCGACCCTTTTCAGGAAGAGGATTTACTTTGATAGTAATAACTGGCGTACTAATATTAACCCGTTTTTGAATAGTTGAAGTCCTGGTTTTTTGAGGATAGAAATCAGAAGTAGAAGAAGGAGTGTTAACTAATTCGTTTTTCTTTAAACTAACTACACTTTCTATCTCGGCGGATTCTACTTTAAATTCTCCTGCCTGCAAAGGAAACAATTGTACCTTTCTGATAAGGTGCGTGTAATAGGTCACTCCTTTATACCGCTCTTTATCTGAAAGACTACTATAAGCATCAACCATTTCAATCACACTAAAACCAGTAAGAGAAGGCCGTTGCAATACCCTCGAATCAGCATTTAAACGTGCATAGACTTTAAATTCGGCCATAATATTCTCGCCAACATAACATGTCTTTTTACTGACTTCTGCCCTCATAAATAAATTATTGGCAATTTTTTCATCAATATTTTCTCCAGTCTTTAACTCTGACTGGTCCACGACATACAGATCTGAAGAAAAGAAAGGATGCTGCCCCGTTCCAGTAATCCAACAGCCTACAACCAGTAATATTGATAAATACAACTTCATCAGCGATAATCGACAATACTAAATATATGACTAATATCCGTGTAGCAGTTTTATAAATCACCCAGTTGCGGACGAACAACAATTTCTTCGACGCATGCCTGGGGTGATAAATGAGCAGAAGTATATATTAATTCAGCAATATCTTCTGCTTTCATAAGACGATCAGGATCAATATCTGAAGTATCCCATGAAGCAGTATATGCCGCGCCGGGAAAAACCGATGTTACTTTGATATTAAATTGTTTGAGCTCATCTCTCAGGTTCGTAGAAAAACCGGCCATCGCATATTTAGTAATACTATAGGATCCTCCATACTCGTAGGCTTTAAGTGAAGCTATGGAGCATATATTAAAAATATGACCGGAACGTTTTTTTTTCATGTATGGAGTCAGCGCCCTGGTAAGATAATAGGCACTGTAAAGATTTGTCGCCATAAGCTCTTCGAGTATCCCTTCTGGTTCATCGTGGACATGCCCCTGTATAAACGTACCGGCATTATTGACCAGTACATCAATTGTATCTGTTTTGGATAATATCCATGAGGCAAAAGATTGTACTTCCTCTTTTACTGACACATCGCAGGTACGGTAATAGACATTAATAGATGGATATGTTACTATAAGGGATTCTGCTAGGGTTTTAAGCGGACCTTCAGTACGGGCACATAGATATAGTGAATACCCGTTTCCGGCAAATTTTTGCGCAATAGCTTTTCCTATTCCTTTTGATGCACCGGTAATAACAATATTCATCGGTGTAAGATCGGCAATTTAACTATCTAATCAAAAATCAACAGGTCAGCTAGCGTTTCACTATTTTTTGTACGACACTAAAATCTTCGCCAGCTACCTTCAACAGATAAACACCAGCAGAAAGTTCGCCAGCCTGTATTTTTATTTCTGAACTTCCCAGTCCGTAGATACCATTTTTTGTTTTCAGTATCTTACCAGAGAGATCAGTAAGATAAACTACCACTTTCTGTGACCTGGTTAAATTGACAAATGCAGATAAATCAGAAACTACCGGATTAGGAGACACTACAACAGCATTTTCTCCACTGTTCCGGTTAATAATTTTCTTGATTTCAAAAATGGTTTTCTTTCCGTCAAAATCTGTTTGGGATAAACGGTAGTGACTCAATCCGCCAAGTGGATCTTCATCACGGTAAGTATATTTTCTTTCTCCTACATTATCTCCGGCGCCTTTGATCTGTGCTATTTCAACGAACTGCTGATCGGTCCCGGCTCTTTCAATAGTAAAGTGAGCATTATTTTTTTCGTCGGTAGTTACCCATTCCAGTTGAACATATTTATTGCTAATCAATCTGGCTGTATAAGATTTCATGACCACCGGCACGATCGCATTGGTTTGAGCCATCATCCATTCATAAACATTTTGGTTGATGCCATCGTTGGCACCTGTCCCTCCTACAAAACTTGCGCGGAAGTTAGGATCATATGCCCTGCTCCACGCATCATGCGATAATGAATCATTACACTTATATAATGGATCAGCATTGCCAGATCTTAATACCGTATATCTTGGTGTAACTCCGCCGCTGTCAATAATAGCGCCATACCATTCATCGGAAACCCATTGCCTACACAGATTATCACTTGTACAATGAATGAACCATGTTTTCAATTGTGCCTCGGCAATATTCTTTGCGTTTACACCGATAGCAGTATTGCTAAAGTGAGTCAACTCCGAACATAATCCTATGGGAACTACGGCTGCTACACGTCTGGCTCTTGCCACACTACTGGCAACATATTCCATGATCATATTGGCGCCATTACTATAGCCTGTTAAATATATCCTGGTCTCATCAATCTTACCCGGATAACGGGCAAGAACATAGTTGATCACATTCTCTACCTGCTGGGCAGAAGGAAAAGCATTGGCATTAGGTGGCGGTGGTTCAGGATAAAATCTCCTGTAAACGTCAAATTGAGGGGTAATAACCATAAACTTTTTTCCATCCTGTGTAAACGCTTCGGTATTTCTTTCAACCCTTCCCGGAAGAGATTTATAAGTTGCCAGATCATCAGCATTCCGATCCTTGAATAACCTGCATAAGTCATCAATATTTTGCCGTGCATTACCTCTCGAAGCATTACCATGGAAAAAAAGTATGAGCGGATGCTTTATAGAAGTGTTTGAAGGATTGTAATCATCAGGGAGATATTCCATCAGCCCAAAGAAAAAATAGTCGTTGCCAATACCACCGTTCGGTGGCACAGGTATGGCAATTTTCTTCTGCTTCATATTGGGGAAATTCCATATTGGATTCCAGGGTCCATTATAATTGGGAATCCGGTCCCAATAATCCACGCAATTATCCTGGGCCGCTAACGAACTGGTGATCAACAGGAAAGCGAAGTAAAAAACACACTTTTTAAAAGGTTTCATGACACAACGTTTGAAGTGAGCAATTCTTCAAGGAAAATTGGACAAATTGTGTCTTAAATAGGGATGGAAAGGATTATAGGGAACTCTAATGTACTCAGAAAAGACGTCGATTACAAGTTTTGTTGATTAATTCGTCTATTGTGGGGCATTTTTGGGGTAATCAAAGAACAGAAACCTATTATTTTCCTGGCTAAAATCGTTCCAGGACCGGATATCAGTGGTAAAAGCAAAAATGCTGCACGTAGGCATATGGTCGATACGTATGGAAGTGAGGGTATTGGCAAATTCCGTAATGCCATTATTATGAGAAAAAACGGCGATAATATCTACCTCAGCAGGAGCATGGCGAATAGCTTGAATAAATGCCGCAGTGTTGGCCATATATAGTTCTGGAACTATAATAATGTCCTTACTATCGATCTGGTATTCATTGGCAAAATATTCTGCAGTAGACCGGGCACGAACTGCCGGGCTCGATAGAATAGCTTCGATCAGAATATTCTTTTTAACCAGGCGCGAAGCCATTTCCTCTGCATTCTTTTTTCCTCTTTCATTTAACGGCCGTTCGATATCAGGGATCTCAAAATTGCTCCAACTACTTTTCGCATGCCTTATCAGTACAATTGTTTTCATCAGAAGACTTTTTCAGTGGACGGTTTTTATAGAAGTTCAGGTTCATCATAAATTCTCGCCAACTTCACTCTCAACTATCCACTCTCAATTCTCCATTGTCCACTACCTTATAGTCCGCTTGAATTAATGAAGTTAATCAGCGATGCTGTATTTTTAACTTTTAACTTCTTAAGAATATTATGCCGGTGAACCTCAACAGTTTTAATAGATATAGCCAGTCTATCCGCTATTTCTTTTGATGATAATCCATCGCGGATCTGGTTGATCACTTCTATTTCTCTTTCAGATAATTGATTTAATCCTACTGCATTATCTTCTTCGCTTAACATCTGATCGGATAAAATATTTTTCACTTCCTGGCATATATATGTATTCCCTTTTTGTACTTCCATGATGGCATCCAGCATTTCCTGTCGGGGTGAATTTTTAGTTACATATCCTTTCGCGCCCATCCGAAGCATTTTTTTGGCATAAGCAGGTTGTGAGTGCATGGATACAGCTATCACTTTTGAACCAGGGGACTGCTTGCGTATCATTTTTAGTACATCAAACCCATTAAGTGGAGTCATATTAATATCCAGCAAAACGATTTGAGGTCTCTTATCCCTCGCCACATCTATTGCTTTTTGTCCGTCCCCCACTTCTGCAATCACTTCAAAATTTTCATTCCTCCCTAACAGAAATGACCAGGTTTCTCTGATGAGCGTATGATCATCGACAATCAATACTGTAATTTTTGCCATGAAGAAAATAATTAAATTTAAATAGGTATGGAAATTTTAAGCGTGCATCCGTTACCCGGCGAGCTGACAATATTCACATTTCCATTATGCACTTCAGTCCTATTGGTAATATTCATCAACCCAATTCCCTTCATCCTTTTTTTTGTTTCAAATCCTATACCGTTATCAGCAATACTTACCACCAATTCATTTTTAAGGCCGGCCAGTTTAATTTCAGCATCTGTTGCCTTTGAATGCTTAAGCACATTATTCATCTGCTCCTGTATAATTCTAAAAACCGTCAGCTTGACTTTATCCGGTATGTCCATTTTTGCCAGGCCGCTTGTTTTTAGTTTGATATCTATTTTTTGGGAGTATTTCAGATTATCAATCATCTCTGCTACAGCTTCTTTCAGACCAATATCTCCCAGGGATGGTGGAACCAACGATTTTGAAAGCGTTCTTATTTCTTCAATGACGTTAGAAATATTTTCATGACTTTTTAGTATCAATTCCTCGCTGATATCTTTTTCGGTAAGCGCCATGTCCAGGTACATTTTGGTGGTAGTCAGTATCTGGCTGATATTATCATGAAGCTCACGACCTATCTCTGCCCGTTCTTTTTCCTGCGCCATGATACCGGCTTCTGTAACCAGGCGCTGCCTTTCCAACTCTATCCTTTTTCTTTCACTTGCATCAGTACCTAATGCCTGTACCTCGATGGGAGAATCGGGATTAAGCATTGCCATAAACTCCCATCTTATCCAGAAAAGACTTTCATCGAAGCGGGTACTCCTCAAATCAATACATTCGGTACGACCTGGATTGGCCAGGCATTCTTTTAATACAGTATGGTAAAGGGGAAGGTCCTCGTGGAATAATGAGTCATGGAAAAAATGACCCTTCACTCCAGGAGAAGAAGAAAGGAAGATTTTTGCATACAGCTCGTTTACATAATTGTACCCGCCATACTCATTCAGTACGATGTGGTAAATACTGGACGAAGATTGCAGGAATAAGGTCAAGTTACGAGACGGTTCCATGGATAATCGAATTGTTCATTCAATTTAAGTGAATTTCCTGGAAAAAATGCAGAAGAATGGAAGATTGAGTGTGCGAGAGTACGATTAAACGCTGTTTAAACTAACATATATCAATATCCTCTAACATTTCTTCCTTCCATATAATAGATAAATGCCTTGTTAACTACCTTATTGCCTCCGGGAGTAGGATAGTCGCCCGTAAAATACCAATCACCTGTATTTGTCGGACAGGCGATATGTAGCGACTCAATAGTTTGGAAGATAACCTGTATTGGTATGTTAAGCTCTTTTGGTGTGATAAGTTGGGCGATCTTTAGAGAGATCTCCTCTGTAGTAAACATTTTATACAACTGCTGTACAACATTCTCAGTATGCAACAATCCTGTTCTTTGTAGTTCTTTACATTTGTCAAGTAAGCTGCGCAGTTCATCTTCTTTACCTTTTTCTTTTACCAGCGCTATAGCTGCGCGGAAGGCAATAAAATCTCCCAGCTTACTCATATCAATACCATAACAATCGGGATATCTGATCTGCGGGGCCGAAGAGACGATGATGATCTTTTTAGGGTCAAGTCTGGCCAGCATTCTGATAATACTTTCCTTGAGAGTAGTTCCTCTTACTATAGAATCATCAATGACCACTAATGTGTCGACACCCTTCTTCACCGTTCCGTAAGTGATATCATAAACGTGCTGCACCATTTCATTCCTGCTCACATCCTCTGTTATGAAAGTGCGCATCTTTACGTCCTTGATAGCTATCTTTTCAATCCTTATTTTACGGTTGATCATTTCCGTTAGCTTCTCTTCATCGATATCGTCACCCCAGGACAGTATTCTTTCTATTTTTACCTTCTTCAGGTAATCGTCCACTCCTTTCCACAGACCGTAAAAAGCGACTTCAGCAGTATTGGGAATAAAGGACAGTATAGTGTTTTTAGTATTGTAATTGACCGCTGCCAGCACCTGGTCGGTAAGGTTGTAGCCCAGCATGCTTCTTTCGCGATATATTTTTTCATCGCTTCCGCGGGAGAAATAGATACGTTCGAAGCTACATGCTCTTCGTTCTTTGGGTTCCAGCAATTGCTGGATCGCATAAGTACCATCGGCCTTAACGATCAATCCCATTCCGGGCATTAGTTCTCTCACCTCGTTTTCGCCTACATTGAACACAGTACGGATCGCGGCCCTTTCAGAAGCAGCCACAACCACCTCATCGTTGATATAGTAGTAAGCGGGACGTATGCCATGTGCATCACGGAATACAAATGAATCGCCGTTTCCTACTAATCCGCCTACTGTAAATCCCCCATCGAACAGCGACATTGATTTTGACAAGACCTGGGTAAGATCAAGTTCACCCGGAGAGTCTTCGTCGGCTTTCATTAGAAAATGATGGATTACTTCCATCATGGCCGCCAGATCGCTCTGTTTCTGAAACTCACCCGGGTCTATACTTACGAGTGAAAAAAGCTCATCAGTATTCACTAAATTAAAATTGCCCGCAAGAGCAAGGTTACGGGCAGGAACGGTATGTCTTTTTATAAAGGGATGACAAAACTCCACATTATTTTTTCCCTGGGTTCCATACCTAAGATGCCCCAACAACAGTTCTCCAAGGAACTGGATATGCCCCTTCATTAAGCCGGGATGGGTAGTAAAGTCAGCTTGATATTTTTGTAGTTCAGTAACTTCTTTGTTGATAGCCGAGAAGATTTCGGCGATTGGCTGGCTGTTAGCGCTTCTTATTCTATGTAAGAAAGGATATCCTGGTTCTGTGTTCAGTTTTACCGCTGCTACTCCGGCTCCGTCCTGGCCACGGTTGTGTTGTTTTTCCATGAGCAGGTAGAGCTTATTAAGCCCCCACATCACAGTACCATGCTTTTGCTGGTAATAAGAAAATGGTTTGCGGAGTCTTATGAACGCCAAGCCGCATTCATGCTTTATATCATCGCTCATTGCTGGCGCAAAGTTATGGCAATTTGGGATTCGTTGATTGATTAATAAAATTAACCAGCGAGGCAGAATTCTTTAGTTTGAGCTTTTTCAACACGTTATGTCTGTGTACTTCAACAGTTTTTAAGGATATATTAAGAGCCAGGGCTATTTCTTTGGAAGAATAGCCATCTTTTATATAGTTGATAATTTCCAATTCCCGATCGGTCAGGGCGTTTACACTAGGTACGTTCTTATTCTCCTCATTAATTATCAATTCGGAAATATTGTTTTTGATTTCCTCACAAACATATTTACTCCCACTATTGACTTCTATAATGGCTTTGATCATTTCTTCTTTTGAAGAGTTTTTGGTAACATAACCGTTGGCTCCCATCTGCAGCATTTTTTTCGCATACACCGGTTGGGAATGCATGGAAACGCCAATAACTTTTGTGGCAGGAGACACTTTCCTGATGCGTTCAGTAGCCTCAAATCCTGAAATAGGCAGGATATTAATATCCATCAGTACTATATGGGGACGTTTAGTTTTAACCATCTCAACAGCGTGCTCAGCATCACCACATTCGGCAATAACCTGGAAGCGGTCATCACTATTTAATATATAACTCCATGTTTCCCTGATCAGCTTATGATCATCTGCAATCAGCACATTGATTTTTTCCATACTATAGGTTTAATTTTCAGGGGGAATATGAATCCTTAATTTACGATTAAGAGCGCAAATTACCCTACATAAATTGCAAGTCAAACACTAAAATATGTGCTTTAGGTGTAAACTCTTAGAAATGAATAGCTATCTGATTTAGTTGTCTGATTTAGCTGAGTATCTTAACCAGTTTTCGATCGCCCTGCAGTCGTTAAAGTCATTGTCGATCATCAGGTAATAGGTAGGAATTTTTTCCGTAAACCATTTTTCCAGGGCATTTTGTTTTTTTATTTCGATAGCGCGTTGGGCAACGCGATCATAATCATCTTTAAGGTTTTCGCGGTGAGGTTCGGTCCTTGATTTAAGATAGACGATCCTTACAGCTTTTTTTCCTCTTTCATCGGTATAAGCGGTAGGTTTGGAGTATTCGCCTACTTTAATGTCTTTTAAAACACCCACCATATCCTTATCCAATTGATCAATGGTAACAAAATTACCATTATACCCCTGGCGCATGCCACCGGTAAACTTAGAATTTTCGTCTTCGCTGTATTTAGATACGGCTTCTCCAAAACTAACAGTTCCGGAAATCAGGTTGGCACGTACTGAATCCAGTTTTGCAACAGCTTCTTTAATTTCTATATCAGTCACTTTAGGAACGAGCAGGATATGCCTGACCACAGCATCATCACCTGCTCTATTTACCATCTGAATAATATGATAACCAAACTTGGATTTGAATACAGGAGATATCTGCCCTTCTTTTAACCGGAAAGCCTGATTGATAAAGGCTGGATCCATTTGTTTTTCTGTCCTGTTAATAGCATATTGCCCTCCATTATGCTTGCTTCCGGGATCATCGGTATAAAGAGAGGCCAGGGATTCAAATTTTGCCCTTCCGCTTTCCACCTGTCTTTTATATTCAGCCAGATCATCCATTGCCAGTTTCTCCAGATCGCGGCTGGCTTTGGGATACACTACGATCTCTCCAATCTCCAGTTCGGATTCATAGAGGGGTAAACTATCAACGGGAATTTTATCATAGTAGGCTTTTACTTCCTGTGGGGTTACTCTTACTCCCTCTACAATTTTTGCCTGCATTTTTTCGGCAATTTTTCTTTCCCTGAAGCTGGGGCGGAAATCTTCCTTGATCTGGTAAATTGTACGGCCGGCGATCTCTTCCAGCGCTTCCTTCGAACCATACTGGCTAATAAAGCCCCTGATCTGATTATCGAGTAGTGCTTCTATTTCCTGGTCTTCTATTACAACAGAATCGCGCTCGGCCTGTACCACCATTGCTTTCAGGATCAATTGCTGTTCAAGGATATAACAATCTACATCGGGAGGCAATTGCTGGCCCTGGCGCTGCAAGTCACTTACAGCATTGGTAACATCAGATTGTAAAATGATCTTGTCACCTACGATACCGATCACTTTATCTGCCACTACCTTATGTTGTGCAGCAACGGTTATACAGCACAGGATCAACCCTGTAAATACGATGAAATTTCTGATCATAACGTTCTCTTTACTTCTTCTTCTTCGTAAGCCTCAATAATATCTCCTACCCGAATGTCAGAATAATTCTTAACAGTTATACCACATTCCATACCTGTGCTCACTTCTTTAACATCATCTTTAAACCTTTTGAGTGATGCCAGTTCTGCCGATGCTCCTTCGCCAGTAGGATAAATTACGATGCCATCTCTGATCACCCTGACTTTGGAATTTCTATATATTTTTCCTTCCAGTACATAGCAACCGGCCACTGTAGCTTTATCGAACTTAAAGACGTTGCGGATCTCCACGTTAGCGGTAATTTTCTCCTGTATCTTAGGTTCAAGCATGCCTTCCATAGCGCTCTTGATCTCATCGATCACGTTATAGATAATAGAGTAGGTCTTGATTTCCACTCCCTCATTTTCGGCCAGGCGAGCTGCCTGAGAAGAGGGGCGTACATTAAAGCCTATGAGAATCGCATCGGAGGCAGTAGCGAGTAATACATCGCTTTCTGTAATGGCTCCCACTCCTTTCAATACAATGCTGACAGCTATTTCTTCTGTAGAAAGTTTCTGCAATGAGTCAGTTAATGCTTCTACTGAACCATCCACATCACCCTTGATGATAAGATTAAGCTGCTTAAAGTTGCCTAATGCCAGCCTACGTCCAATTTCATCGAGCGTAATATGTTTTTTGGTTCTAATACCCTGCTCACGAAGAATCTGGGCACGGCGGTTAGCTACCTCTTTGGCTTCTCCTTCATCCTGATACACTTTGAATTTTTCACCAGCCTGCGGAGCGCCATTCAGTCCCAGTATCAACACTGGTGTTGAAGGAGGCGCTTCATCCACCCGTTTATTTCTTTCATTGAACATGGCTTTCACTTTCCCAAAGAATTGACCGGATACCACAAGGTCACCAACTCTCATCGTTCCATTCTGCACAAGAACAGTAGCTACAAAACCACGTCCCTTATCGAGAGAAGCCTCTACGATAGTACCGCTGCCCTCTCTGTCGGGGTTAGCCTTCAGATCAAGCAATTCGGCTTCAAGCAATATTTTTTCCAGCAACTGATCCACATTAAGACCCTGCTTGGCAGAAAGTTCCTGGCTTTGGAATTTACCACCCCAGGCTTCTACCAGAATATTCATGTTAGCGAGTTGCTCGTATATTTTCTGCGGATTAGCTCCGTCTTTATCAATCTTATTAATGGCAAAGATCATTGGTACACCGGCAGCCTGCGCGTGACTGATCGCCTCTTTTGTTTGCGGCATCACTGCATCATCAGCAGCTACAACAATAACAGCAATATCCGTAACCTTGGCACCGCGTGCACGCATGGCTGTAAATGCTTCGTGACCGGGAGTATCGAGGAAAGTGATATGCTTTCCATTAGGCAGAGTTACCTCGTACGCGCCAATGTGCTGGGTAATACCTCCCGCTTCTCCGGCTACCACATTGGCATTACGGATATAATCGAGCAATGAAGTTTTACCATGGTCAACGTGACCCATGATCGTTACTATAGGCGCACGTGGCAGCAGATCCTCTTCATTATCTTCTTCTTCCATTTCCTCCATTTCCAGTTGTTTTTCCATATCGATAAATTCGACATCGAATCCAAATTCACTGGCTACCAATTCTATCACCTCTGCATCAAGACGTTGGTTAATGGATACCATTAATCCCAAGTTCATACATTTACCGATCACATCGGCGTAGCTGACATCCATGAGTGTAGCCAACTCGCTTACACTGATAAACTCAGTCACCTGCAGTTTGCTATCCTGCATCTGTTCATTCTCCTGCTCGTTGATTTCATCACGTTTTGCCCGGCGATGCTTGGCTTTCATGCTCTTGCCTCTTCCGCCTGCACCCGCCAGTTTAGCCTGAGTTTCTTTGATCTTATCCTGGATCTCTTTTTTATCAATTTCTTTCTGTTCTCTGGGAATAAAAGATGGGCGCTGACCGCCACGGGATTGGCCACCCTGGCGGAAATCTCTTTTGAAACCGCCACCTTGTTGTCCCCCCCCCTGCTGACCGCCATGACCAAAACCACCCTGGCGTTGGCCGCCCTGATGATGACCGCCGCCTTGTTGTCCATCTCTGCGAAACGGCTGCTGGTCACGCTGCACAGGAGTATCTCTCCTCTGGATGGGAATACGTTTACGCTGACGCTGTTCGCCTGTTCCACCTTGTTGCTTATTTTCGGTGTGAACGGGCAACTCTATCTTACCAAGAATTTTTGGTCCTTCGAGTTTTTCTGCTTTAATGTTTGTGATCACCGGACCTAATTCTTCCTGTTCTTTAATAGTATCTGCAGATTCTTCTGCAGCAGTGCTGATTTCCTTAACAGGTTGATCGGTGGTTTGTTCAACCTCAGATTCCTGTGTAGCCGGTTTTGTTGTTTCGGCTACGGGCAAGGCGCTTTTTTTGGTTTCAGTAGCAGATTTAGATTTCTCTTTGGACTTAGTTTCTTTTTCTTTGGATACAGCTTTCCCTGAAGCTTTCTCCGATACTTCCGGAGCAGTACTTTCAGTTTTTTTCTTCGCCCCCTTTTTAGGACGGGTAGAAGAATCTATAGCGGAAAGATCAATTTTATCTAAAACAACCGGAGCTTCCACTTCGGGAGCCTCGATTTTTATATGAGGAGAAGCTGTTTCTGACGCTTCTTTGGTCTTACTTACTTTCTCTTCCTTTTCTTTTGCTTTTGCTTTCGGTTTGGTTTCAACCGGAGTTTCAGCTTTTGCAGATGTTTCTGTAACCGATGGCTTAGCAGATTCTTCGACTTCTCTTGCCACTTCCGCTATCGGAGCTTCCTGGGAGTCGGCTTTTGCTTCATCTGCTTTTTTTGCAGTTTCCTTCTTAAAGGTAATGGCTTCTTCTTCTTTTCTTTTGCGCGCCTCGATAGTGCCTTTGGGCAGGTCAATCTGGTCGCTCTTCAGTTTAGCCACTTTATCGCTCTGAAACTCCTGTTGCAGCGAACGATACATTTCTTCCGTTAATTTGGAAGTAGGTTTCAGATCATCCTTATTAAATCCTCTTGCCAACAAAAAATCCACCAACGTATCTTTTCCTACGTTGAATTCTTTGGCGGCCGCCATCAATCTGGGTGTTGTTGTTTCTGCCATTCGTTATTTTAAGACAATTTTTTTGCTCGTTCGCTGTTTGGTCGCTTCTTTATTTTATCAAAGCTACTCCTTATCGAACTCTGCTTTTATGATTCTGCGAACGTCCTCGATAGTCTGTATCTCGAGGTCCGCTCTTCTTTCCAATTCTGCAGGAGTAAGTGCAAGAACACTTCTTCCTGTATCACAACCGATCCTTTTCAGCTCATCAATGATCCATGTATCAATTTCATCGCTGAATTCATCAAGATCGATATCAAATTCCTGGGGTTCGCCTTCTGTATCGCGGAATACATCGATGGTAAAACCGGTCAATTCCTGCGCCAGTTTGATGTTAACTCCTTTTTTTCCAATAGCCAGAGAAACCTGGTCGGGCTTAAGATAGACGTTACAGTGTTTCCGATCGTTGTCTATCTCCATACTGGTAATTTTGGAAGGCGTCAGAGAACGCTGAATGAGCAACTGTATGTTGTTAGTCCAGTTGATCACATCAATATTCTCGTTCTTCAATTCTCTTACAATACCATGAATTCTACTTCCTTTCATTCCCACACAAGCTCCTACAGGGTCAATCCTGTCGTCGTACGATTCTACCGCCACTTTAGCTCTTTCGCCTGGTTCGCGTACTATTTTCCTGATCACTATTAGTCCGTCGAAAATTTCGGGCACCTCAATTTCCAGCAATTTAGCCAGGAAAGAAGGAGACGTACGGGAAAGTATGATTACGGGTGAGTTATTTTTCAGTTCCACTTTTTTCACCACCGCACGGATATTTTCACCTTTTTTAAAATAGTCCTGGGGTATTTGTTCAGATTTAGGGAGAATCAGTTCACTACCCTCCTCATCCAAAAGTAATATTTCTTTCTTCCAAACCTGGTAAACTTCTGCACTGATTATTTCACCCACACGGTCGCCATACTTTTTAACCAGCACATTCTTTTTGAGATCGCTGATGCGGCTGGCGAGGGTTTGTTTGGCCGCGAGGATAGCACGACGGCCAAAATCCATAATATTGATCTCTTCGTAGAGTTCTTCCCCTACTTCAAAGTCGGGCTCTATTTTAGTGGCCTCGCTATACGGGACTTCGGCCAGCGGATCATTGACAGCGCCATCTTCAACGATCATACGACGGCGTACAATTTCAAGGTCGCCTTTTTCCGCGTTCACGATCACGTCAAAATTTTCATCGCTCCCATATTTTTTACGCAGCAGTGTTTTGAAAACGTCCTCCACCACTTTCATCATTGTGGGCCTGTCTATATTTTCGGCTTCTTTGAAGTCCTGAAAAGCGTCTATTAAGTTAATACTGGCCATAACGTTTGTTTAGTAATCCTAAAAAACAATCTGAATTTTTGTTGATTTAATTGATTCAAATAAAAATTTATGCTCTATAATTTCTTTCTTCTTATTCTTTCCCCTGGTTTCTTCTATGGTTATACCCTCTTCGGCCACCTCTTTCAGTATACCTTCTGTTTTTATCCCGTCATTTAATAAAACCTCTACTTTTCTTCCTACATTCTTTCTGTACTGCCGGTAAAGCTTCAGCGGCTCATCCAGGCCGGGAGAAGAAACTTCCAGTGAGAAATCATCCGCAGGCACTATACCCGACTCTTCTATCATCTTGTAAAGCCGGCGGTTATACTGAATACATTTCTCAATCGAAATACCCTCATCACCGTCCAGGTACACTTTTATATTATTCGTTGGCCGAACCTTTACTTCTACCAGAAAATATTGTGGATCATCGGCCAAAATACCTTCTATCATTCTTACTACTGCCTGTACTTGTGTTTCAACTGTCATGGGAAATAAAAGAAGGGAACGAACCCGTTCCCTTCCATTTGTCTTTTACCTGGGCAAAGGTAAGGGTTAAAACATATATATCCCAAATCAATATTGGCCGAAGGAAAGAACCAACCGGTCGCCAATTTTAATCTTTCCTCCCAGGTATCTTAACAAGATGTTTTATGAGGTTTTCCTAACTTTATTCAATGCTGAAATTTATATTCTGGTCGATAGTTATTTATGCGCTGATACGGTTTATTTTCAACTTTGTCATTCCCTTAGTCCGTACGGCCGGCCAGATGAAAAAACAGGTACGTGAGTTCCAGGAAAAAATGAATACCGAAAACCAGTTTTCAGGTACCGGCCAAAGCAGTGCCAATATCCCTCCCAAAAGACCTGCCCCAAAACCGAAGGCAGAAGATTATATTGATTTTGAAGAGATCAAATAAAAATCTCATTTCAAAAGATGAGGTGTAACAGCATCCCTCCAAATTTCATATCCTTTTTCGTTCATATGTAAATCATCCTTAGAAAATAACTCTTTCCTGGGCTTGCCGTCTTTGTCCAGCATAAGATGATAGACGTCTATATACACTACATCAGGATAATCTGAAAGAAACTGCCTGATCATAGTATTGGCTTTTTCCATTTCGCTTTGAAATTTTACTCTAGAGGGACTTGGCTTGATCGATAAGTAAACGATAGAAGCATCAGGAAGATCTTTTCTGATCATATTAAACAATTCCTTAAACCGCACCATAACATCAGATGCACTAGCTCCCATAGCAATATCATTCTCTCCTGAATAAATAACAACCTGTTTTGGATTATAAGGTGTGATAATATCCTGCTTATACAGAATCAAATCATTTAACCCTGATCCTCCAAAACCCCTGTTGATAATTTCATAACCGGGGAAATATTTATCAATATCCTGCCACAACCTGAAAGAAGAGCTGCCGGTGAACAATATAGCATTTTGCGGAGGTGGTGATTCTTTATCTGCCTTTTTAAAAGCCTGAATTTCCTCGTAAAATGGTTGTTCGTTTTTTTGCGCACAGGAGGGAGCTACAACCACAAAGCATAGCGCAACAACGATAGGAAGAACCTGGTTTATGGTTTTCATTACTGCAATAAGAATTATAGAACACTAATTAAAATACGGAGTTTCAAAGCCCAATTTCCTTAATCCGTTTAATATTTCCTCGTTTTGCATAAATAATTTCCATAGTAACCCTGTGCGATAATTTTCAATCATGACGATGATCGGGCCCTGATCGATGGCGAGATGCGAATCGGCTATCCAGTTCTCTGTTTCATTAAAAGCATCGACAAACCCGTATTCTTTAAATAGCTTACCATCATAGTCCTCATAAAAATGTCTTAATACCTGCATAGAAAATTCAGGCGTATAAGGAAATGAAGAAAGTGCCGCTGTAGGAGTGATCACTCCCAAATCATCAATAGGTGAATGAGCACCATAACCAGTATGGTTATCGCTGGCTGTTAATCCCCAGCAGTTTTCGCCGTAGCCTTTGAATTTTTTTGGATTATCAATACAGTACTGCCGGTTGATCAATACATGATTTTTATTTTGCTCCCAATAGTCGGCGTATTGGTCTCTCAAACCATGGGGATCAAGACCTAAAAATGAATAATGGGCAAAAAACAGCGGACCGCCATACTCCATACCAAGAGGAAGCGTGATATTATAATAACTTTTGCCATTCCTAAAATAACTGTTTTGCGCCCAGCCATTGTGGTACGCGCTTGCTTCAATAGCATGCGAAGGCGAGGATGCAGCCATGATATAAGTAATTAAGCATTCATTCCATCCTCTCACTTCATGGTTCATCTGCCAGCCATAGTTAGGACTCCAGTGCCAGTACAATACATCTTTACCCTGCGTAAACCATGTCCATTCAGCTTCGCTCCATAATCGTTTGATGATTGACGTTATCTTTTTTTCTTTTTCGTTATCCTGGTTGAAATATTGCTGTGCGGCAAGCAGTCCCTGGAGCAGGAAGGAAGTCTCCACAATATCTGCTCCGTTATCGTAAGTACTGAATGGAATGGTTTTTCCTGTAGCTCCATTTAGCCAATGAGGGAACATACCATGAAACCTGTCGGCCGTAGAAAGAAATTCCGTAATCTTCAACAGCCGGTCAACGGCCTGCTCCCTGGTTATCCATTTTCTTTCCGCAGCCACAATGATGGCCATAATGCCAAAGCCCGAACCTCCTGTAGTAACCACCTCATCTCCGTATCCAAATGTTTTGTTGCTCCTTTCACGAGCTAATCCACTTACAGGATGACCAAAATCCCAGAAATATTTAAAAGTTTGTTGTTGAACAAGATCAAGCAACTGGGAATCCGACAATTTAGTGTTTCCTTCCTCTTCGGGCGCCTGCCTCTGCGGAGAAGAACAGGAACAAATAATGAGGATAATGCAACAAACAAATATGCATTTAACAGTGGAGAGTGGACAAGTGACAGTGGACAGTTGACGGTTGACAGTGGATAGTTTCATTTGCTTTTTATTTATTGATTCTCTTTTTTTATGGCTCTCTGTAAATGCTCGTTTAGAGTGGAGAGTGGACAAGTGACAGTGGACAGTGGAAAGTGACTCCGTCATTCAACTGATAATTGACAATTCCTTTGTCCGCTATCAACTCTCAACTACCCACTGTCCACTGTTTTTTTACCTGTTCTGTCTCTCAAGCGTATATAACGCCGACACTTCCTGGGCGCTTAATGCTTTATTATAAATCCTGAATTCATCAAGCATGCCGGTATAATTCAGCATCCAGGGTTCCGGTGCATTATAGGGAGGTCCCAATACATTCTGGAAGCCACCAATCACAAACTTCTTCGCATCTTTAAAAGCTAAAGGCCCAAGTGGCGTCCCGGAAACGGCATCACCGGAAGCTTTTCTGTTCACGATATCGCCATCACCATCAGGATCATCAGGTAAAGGGGAAAAATTACCACTGATATAACGTGTAACCTTAGACGTATTTTCATCATAAGTAAACACTACATGCCTCCACCCGCCATACATATCATCGGGCCAGTATTTATCACCCGGATCAATCCAATGTTCTGCATTGGGGACCGAAGGTTTTTCAAAATGCAGTTTCAGTTGCATGGTATTATTACTTCGGTTACTTCCTTCTATCATTACAAAAAAGTTGCCCCAAAAATTACCATCCTCCCTGCTGAGCATAAAAACACTTTCAGCGCCTCCTTCATGTTTTTGTGTATTGATCCAGAACGCCACAGTAAAACTTGTTAGCGCAGCTACTGCTCCAGGGTTATTATAGGCGATATATGCATCAGTACTACCTCGATAGGCCAGGCCTTTTCTTCCTTCAGCAAAACCTGCTCCACCATGCGCCTCACCATCTGTAATCGTACCTATAGTATCATTGATGTTACCATCGAAAGGGAAGTGCACAATTAAATTATCGGGAGATATTTCTGCTGAATTAACATACCCACCGGGAACGGGAGGCGGATCACCGGGAGTAAAATTATCTCCCGTTTCAAATTTTGAACAGGAAGCTAACGCTGTTAGTCCCAATGCTGTAATGATATAAATAATGCGTAGCATAATTATTCAGTTTAATAGGTCATTAATAGCCATCATTCTGAGTAAGCCGGTTACCACTCAGATCAATCTGTGCCTGGGGAATAGGAAATACTTCATGTTTACCATCAACAAAGCTTTTGCCGTGAGCACGTAATACCTGTCCTGCTCTTCCCTGTCGTACTAAATCAAAAAACCTGTCCTGCTCCATCGCCAGTTCTATTCTTCTTTCTTTCCATACAGCCGCTTCGTCTGCCACTTCAAGAGAAGGTAAGCCGGCACGCGTTCTTATTCTGTTCAATAACGTTAACGTTTCACCTGCTTCTCCCACATGCAATGCCGCCTCTGCTCTCATCAGCAGTATTTCTGCGAAGCGCATAAGACGGATATTCTTTGGTTTGGTATCCTTGCTATTGGTAACCTGTTGTGATTCTCTTAAGGGACTATGATATCCCTTATAATTGTAACGCGGATTTTCAACTGAATCCTGTGTGGGAATTCTAAAGCCATCCCATAAAACAGTCCCTGCATTATCACCACCAGTAGGTTGAATAAATATAATAGTGCCCGCTCTGCGTTTATCTTCCGGCTCATAAGCAGATGCCAGGTCTTGTGAAGGATTATTGAATCCAAAACCCAAATCATTCCATCCGCCTCTTCCCCTGGGACCCTGGGCATTACTATATAATCTGCTCACCCCGTCTTCAGCATCATTCACTCCTGCCTGCACTTCAAATACTGATTCAATATTATTGTTACCACCAGCGCCGCCTTCGGGATTTTCGCGGAATATCAGGTTATAGTCACTAAGCGTATCGCCATTATCAGTAACCAACGCATATATATTGGAAGTAATCACATTGCCAGTGTACTCATACACTTTTGGCCAGTCGCCCAAATACATATAAACTTTTGCCAGCAATCCCTCTGCAGCTCCTTTTGTTGCTCTGCCGGGCATTGTAGCAGCATCACCTTTTAAAGGGAGATTGGTTGCGGCGTATTCAAGATCTTCTACAATTTGTGCATACACTGCTTCCTTTGTTGCGCGTGTCTGAAACTCATCATTATTGAACTCATCTGCTTCGGGCACTCTCACTATCAAAGGAACACCGCCGAACAAACGAACAAGATTAAAATAATAAAGTCCCCTGATGAATCTTACCTCACCCAACAGTCTTGTCTTGGTATCCTCATCAAATGTGGCCTGCTCAATCTGATCTATTGCTGTATTTGCTCGTGAGATACCACGATAATATCCCTGCCACAGATTATTAAGTATGGAATTATTAGGAGTAGTGGTAAAATTATCTATCTCCAATGCTGCTGCGAAATCAGTAGGCGTGCTGCCCTTATCAGCATCATCCGAAGCCACATCGGTGGCTATGTAATATTGAAAGCCGACAGTAGTGGGATCAAATCCGCCGAAGTATAAAGAATTATACACTCCCGTCACCAGGTTAGTAGCCGCATTAGGATCCACGAGCACCTGCTCTTCGGTTAGCTGTCCCTGAGGTTGCACATCCAGAAAACTTTTACTGCAACCTGCCAGCAAAACCAATAATATATATTTAGTGTTCTTCAGCATAACTAATGTTTTTAATCATTAAAAACTAAGATTTAATCCAAGCGCCCATCTCCTAATGGTGGGATAAGAATTGTTTTCTATTCCCGCACTCAATACACCCGGATTAGTTGCCTGATCCCTAACATCAGCGCTTGGGCTCTGAACATTTGTTGCCGGAATAAGTTCGGGTGTAAAACCACTATATGAAGTAAAAGTGGAAAGATTCTGAACGGTAGCGTATATACGCAGGTTCGTTATTTTTATGCTGTTTAAAACTGACTTTGGTAATGTATAGCCTAACGTTAGATTATTGATCCTGAAAAAACTTCCGTCTTCAAGAAAATAAGTAGAAGCAGGAAGTTTTCCGAAGTTAGCTCTTGGAACACCTGTATTAGGATTGTTGGGCGTCCACCTGTTTTCCACTTCCGTTGCTTCGATATTATCATAAGGACTTGCACCTCTGACATTCTTCTTACCATTATAAATTTTTCCGCCTGCTGTTCCATAAGTACCAAAACTCAAATCTAAATTCAGATAAGTAACACTTCCATTTAATCCGAACGTTAATTTAGGTTGATAGGAACCAAAATACTGGCGGTCCAAATCATTGATCACTCCGTCTGGAACGCCATCCGGACCGCTTACGTCTCTATACCTAATATCACCCGGGCGGGCAGAAGGCTGTGCAGATTTGTCAATCTCTTCGTACGATTGAAAAACACCAACAGCTTCTCTAAGAAAGAATGAGCCAATAGGATGACCGTTATCGGATTTAGTAGTAGTGAAATCGGCGATGGCGCCACCAAACAACGCTTCGCCACCATTCAGGTTTAATATCTGGTTATGATTATAAGCAATATTTCCACCAATACTATATGTCCAGTCATTACCAACTTTATCGGACCATGCCAATGCCAACTCCACACCTCTATTTTCAAATGATGCTGCATTGGTGATATATTTATTATCGGGGTCACCCAAAATTCCCGGAACGTTTACTAACACCAATGCATCTTTCGTACGCTTACGATAAAAATCCAGTTGACCAGTGAGACGATTATTTAAGAATCCGAAGTCAAGACCAATATCATATTCTTCTGTTACTTCCCACCGGGCATTTCTATCGGCCAGTTCATCCAATCGTATTCCCAGGTATTGCGTACCATCAAAGAAGTAAGGAACATTTAAACCTGCTATTGAGCGATAGGCTGTAGTAGGAATCTGATCATTACCCACTTTACCCCAGCTTGCACGCAACCGCAGATCATCAAAGATCCTTTGGTCATCCATAAATGATTCGCCTACTATATTCCAGGCCACACCAACAGAAGGAAAGTAGCCCCAACGGTTGCTTTCTGCAAAGCGGGAAGTTCCATCCGCACGCATAGTGGCTGTGATGTAATATCTCCTATCGAAATTATAATTGAGTCGGCCTATATATGAATTTCTTGTCCATTGATCACCGGTATTATCATTTGTTGCGCCTATTGTACTACCCGCACCCAAATACCATTGTTCCTTATTAGCAGGTACATCAAAACGTTTTCCTCTTAATTCATTAAATGAATATTTTTCAGAAGTCATTCCTACAAGTAATGTGAAACTATGATCACCAAAAGATCTGTTAGCAGTGATCGTATTATCCCATACCCATTTCATCATATCATTCTGTACTACTTCCAGCGTACTTCTATTTCGCAATTGGTTACCGCCTTCGGGAATAAATACATTTTCGGGACCTGTATTAAAATAAGTGTACCCGTAAATAGTGTTTTTGAAAAAATTCAGATCTATACCGTAACTCGAGCGTAAGGTTAGCCAGGTAACGGGTTTTAATTCTGCCACAAACGTACCTTGTAATCTGTCGCCTAATCCCCTATCGTTATTTTTGTCGAGGTCGATAAGAGGATTACTGATGTTGTTAGATAAAGAAGTGTTACCATACAGATCACCCACTTTTGCAGGAACATATGGAGCAGCGCGGTAGGCGTTATTAAAAACATCGCGGTTCACATTTCGCAGATCCGAACGCGTATAACTTACTAATGAAGACAGTTTAAATTCTTTAGTGATCCGGTATTCATTATTTGAACGCAGCGTAAACCTGTCGAATTTATTATTCTTTACTATCCCTTCTTCTGTAATATACCCTGCGCTCAAAAAATAAGTGATCTTTTCGCTCCCGCCCGATAAAGAAAGATTATGATTTTGCTGAAAAGCTCTTTGTAATATCGCTTCGTACCAATTTGTGTTATAGCCCTGCGCCAACTGATCGGCAGTGATCACACTATCTCCCTGATCATAATAAATACCAGCTTCATTAATATATCCAGCATATTGTTGAGGACCAGCCATTTTCACCAGGTCGGTCGCCTCATTAAGACCAACAGTAGCATCATACGCCACCACCATTTTACCCGTTCTTCCTTTTTTAGTGGTAATGATCAGCACACCATTAGCCGCACGCATACCATATATAGCTGTTGCCGACGCATCTTTCAATATATCCATCGTAACGATATCGGCAGAGTTGATATTTCTTATATCATCAGTAATTACACCGTCTACCACGTACAAAGGGTTAGCGCCTCCCAACATACTTCCCGTTCCTCTTACTCTTACAATAGGATTGGCATTAGGCTGACCTGAACTTATGATCTGCACACCTGCCACTCTACCCTGCACTGCCTGAGTAGGATTCACCACAGGTTGTTTAGCTATATCTGCTCCCTTCACCGAAACAACTGAACCCGTTACTTCTTGTCGGCGTTGTGTTCCATAACCCACCACAACAACTTCCTCCATTGCGCTAGTAGAAGGCTGCATGGTAACAGTAATTTGATTATTGGAAGCCGACACTGCTACTTCCTGCGTAACAAATCCGACCGAAGAAAAAACCAATGTAGCGGTATCGGGAACAGTAATTACGAAATTACCATTAGCATCGGTACTTGTACCGCTGGTGGTTCCTTTTATTGTAATAGAAGCGCCCACAATAGGCTCACCCGTAGAGGAAAGTACTTTTCCCGTTACTGTGATATCGTTATGTGCTGAATTCAGTACAATAGGCGTTGGAGAGAATCCATTGGCTGAAACCTGTAAGCATGCAGCAAGGATAATGGCCATCGTAATTTTCATGACGCCCAGGATATTTATGAGGAGAGGGCGCCTGAAAAACTCTGGGAGAATCCCTATTTTTTTCATATTTTAAGCATTAGTATCGTTAATAAATAGGATGGCCGTACGCTTACGTCCATCTGAATGTTAACAAGCGGGGAATGTTGGCGCATTCCTCGTTTTTATTTATACTATTCCGGTGGTTTTGTTTTCATGTAATATTTATTGTAAGCACGTTAAAGCCCAATGAATGATCATCTCCAAAGGAGATGAGTTTACACCCGAGAGATTTCATAATAGTAATATCCCTGGGTAATCATTCAGATGTCCAATACTGTTGATAGTTTTTCTGCGTAAGGTTCCTGAGGTTGGCAGAACACTTTCTGCACGGTTACTATTCGTTTTTCGTTGGCCCTAAGTTCGTTTGGCCTCAAAATAATTATATCTGTCTTTCGTCTGTTCGGATCAATTCTACTTCATCAAATAATGGTCCCCTTTATTGTAAACTTATCCCGGATAAGAGTGTAAACTCTCCCTGGTAAGACTTACATTAAATTTCGTGCCCGGCACAAAAAGAACAACTGCTATATATATGAGCATCATCTGCAGTAATACGCTGCTGTATAGGGGATATTTATCATTCTGCATCACACAACTACGCTCTTTATGGAAGACCCTATGGGCCGGGGAATACTATTTTATTCTAAAAGCAATAACTACACATGAAACAAACAATTGATTGTCAAAATATTCAATGTTTATTATAAGTGATCACAATTATTCATAGCTTACTATAAAAATAGTCAGCGTGATTGTTATTGCTTCTGATAATGATCCACAACAAATAGTTATACAAAATCTGTACCCCGATACTTGTAAAGTATGCGTAAGGCGCGGGCATTATATGAGCAGGGGATTTAAATAACATAAAAATCTACATATATGAAGGCGCTTGATCAATTTTATGAGCAGCTCCCTGATCCTGAAAAAGGATGCATGTTGGCTCTCCGGGATATCATTTTACAAATGGATAGTAACATCACAGCCGAATGGAAATACCGGTTGCCCTTCTTTTATTATAAAGGAAAGATGTTTTGTTATTTATGGCAGCATAAAAAATACAAGCAACCTTATATTGGTATTGTAAAAGGCGGTAAAATTGACCATCCTGCATTACTTACCGAAAAAAGAGCGAGGATGAAGATATTGCTTGTGGACGCTGAAAAAGATATTCCTGTCAAATTAATTAAAATGATATTGCAAAAAGCTATGCGTTTGTATTGAAATATCCTACATTATCCGAGAAGTAGAAAATTACCTGACGGACAAAAAATCATTTCATCCAAACTGGAGAAATATCTCTATTGATAGCAGTTAAAAGCAGACAAGGTCTAACACAATATGTTAGTACTTATAAGCTCATTAAATAAAAATAATTGTTTTATTACCCGAGACAAATATCCTGTCTTCAAAAACAAGTTTGAGCGCTTCTGCCAATACAGCTTTCTCTACTTCTTTACCTGCTTCGATCATATCGCGTAAACCATTATCATGTTGAACAGGTACGATGCGCTGTGTAATAATCGGTCCTTCATCGAGATTGTTATTGACGATATGTGCAGTGGCGCCGATTAATTTAACGCCCCGTTCGTACGCTTTGCGATAGGGATTAGCTCCTTTGAAAGCAGGAAGGAAGGAGTGATGGATATTAATAATTTTTTCATTGTATTTTCTGACAAAATCGGGCGAAAGAATTCTCATGAATTTTGCCAATACAATATAATCGGGTTGGTATTTTTCCAGCAGTTGTAATATTTCCGCTTCAAATTCACCGGTTGCTTTATCGGTATGATCTACTGTATGAAACGGCACTTCAAATTTTTGGGTAAGTGGTGCAAGAATATCATAGTTACCAATAACAGCCTTGATATCTGCATGCAGCTCATTAAAATAATAGCGGACAAGGAGATCGGCCAGACAGTGATGTTCTTTAGTGACCATGATCACGATATTCTTTTTTCGTCGAGGTAGAATCTCTACTTCCGCATCGGCCGGCAGTAGCTTCACCAGTTCGCTACGTAATTCCGCCGGATGAAGTGCACCCGCAATTTCCAGGCGGGCGAAGAACGTTCCTGATTCTATTTCAACAAATTCTTTCATGGCCAGGATGTTATGACCATGATTAAACAGTGTTCCCGAGATGTTTGCAATAAGTCCGGTGCGATCGCTACATTTTATCCTGACTACATGATTTTTTTCCATATCCTAAAAATAGAGGGATTTTGTTTTGTTGGCACAAAGGAAGGAAGTATTTGTTTAGTGGTTGACTCAAAGCAGGAGTCTGAATGATGTTTAATAGTTAAAACATAGAAGTTTTTGATATAAGGATCGGGCCGTTCCGCCGGCTTATAAATCCTAAACATATTAGGGATTTATTCTTTTATTTATTGATTTTCAGCACCTTAAGATTAAGTATTCTATAAAAAATCTTAGTTTTGTAATTGATATGTTGAGGGTTATAGTAAAAATTTCGTCAATCGGACAGATTAGCTATTTTTGCAGCCCGGTATTAAAAAGTATGGACCTATAGCTCAGCCGGTTAGAGCACCTGACTCATAATCAGGGGGTCCCTGGTTCGAGCCCAGGTGGGTCCACAAGAGCAGCTCTGAGAGTTGCTTTTTTTGTGCTTTTTTATGAATCGAAGTTTATATCATGCAAACTCTCCCGATTCAACAATATTCGGATATAGAGACTATAAACTATAATAGATGGCTTCCGCTCTCCTTTTGATGTTTTACATTTTCGGGGGCAGGAATGTAACTGTTGCAGCTGGACTTTACGACCAACAGTTGCCAGAAAAATAGACATGGTCGCTGAGCTAGAGGATAAGGAGCAATACTATATTAAAGAATTCAAGCGGAGAATAAACGCAGAAAATCTACAGGATAGAATTTTGGAGAAAAATAATCCAAGTTTAAAAGATAGCGCCACGCGTTTTAAAGAAACATATTTATCACTTCTATTTCGAAAGCAAAATCTCTTTTCCCAGTGATTTTTTTCTTGCGTGTGTAAGATATAATGCAAGGGCTGTAAATACCACTCCTCCTACTATATTACCAAGCGTAGCGGGAATTTGATTAGATACCCACCAGTCGCTGAAACTAACTTTTGCACCAAAAAACATACCCGCCGGGATAATAAACATATTTACCACCGCGTGCTCAAACCCCTGCGCAAAAAATATAAATACCGGGAGCCAGGCAGCAAGTATTTTACCAAGCGTGGAGGTAGAAGTGAGCGACATCACCACTCCCATCGTTACCATCCAGTTGCAAAGAATGCCCTTTGTAAAAACAGTAATGGCACCGGCTGCACCAAACTGCGAATAACCAATTGTTTTATTCTCTGCTATTTTAATTATTGCTACGCTGAGCTGTCCGTTTGTAGTATTGCCGAAATTAGTTACTGATATCCAGAACAATAACGCATATAATAATGCGCCTAAAAGGTTTGCAATAAAAACGATACTTAAATTTTTCAACATGGCCGGCATGCTAATTTTTCCGTCGAAATAAGCCGCAGGAAGAACAGCGAAACTTCCGGTCACCAATTCAAACCCCATTAATACCACGATAACAAAACACGCAGGAAAGATCAGTGCGCCCACGATCCCCAAACCGGTTTGAGCAGTGGCGGTTACTGCCAGCGTGGTGCCAAACCCCAGGATGGCGCCAGATAATGCACCTCTTATCAGCAGATCCACAGGTGATAGTTTAATTTTATCAATTCCAGACTGGATAATAAGCTCCACCACTTCTGCGGGTTTTTTGTAATCCATAAACTTTGTTTTGGTTGATTATTTAAATAAAAATTCCGGTTTAATGCTGATCATCAGATAAGCCCAGTTAGCGCTGTGCCGGGAATTGGAAATGTTTTTAGAAAATGCCAGTGCATCAGTTACGAAAAAATGTCCGAAGCCGGCTTCAAAATTAATAAGTTTTGTAAGCAAATAACTTCCGGTCATATCGATCTCCTGTCCGTAGTTCTTTTTATATCCGGGTATATTATCGGCCGAATTAAAATGATGAAGATCGGCTGCAAAAGAAAGTTTCGGAGAGGCTTTGAATTTCGATTTAATAAAATAATCTACCAGTCCGTAGTTACCGGTGGCGTTCGCCGCATAAAAATAATCCATTAACCCCCAGAATTTATGAGGCGTTCCATACAATGGATCGAAACCGGAAGAGGTATAATCTGTACCCGGTCCGATACTGAATTTTCCGAAAGAATATTGTGTGCTGAGTGTTATTAACTGACCGTTTGATGAAGCGTTGGAAGAATTTTTTCCAAATTGATAATAAGCTGAAGCTGAAAAGGTTAAATGATTTATTTTTTTATCAATAAATAATCCGGTAGTTGCCCTTGCCCATGATTTTCCAGTAAATACTTTCTGATTGGCAGAATCCATATGGTACGAACTAAACTGATCGGAGAAAAAAAGGAAGGAAACGTTTCCTTCGTTTATTTTTTTACCTGCATACAAAAATTCCATGCTTTTATACATTCCTCCACCGTTGGTTGTAGCCGGATAATTACCAGGAGATACACTACTATATGTCGTTCCTGAACTTTTTTCGTGGTTTTGATTAAAAGCAGCGCCTAAATGAAGCATCCACTTTTGATTATCAAATTTCAGCACCGCCGCATCATGCCGCCGTCCCTGTTGCAACCAGTCAAGATTTCCAATCAATCGCTGGTCATCATACACTAATTCCTGCCTCCCTATTTTGAGGTCAAACGATTTATTTTTAATGGCCGTATCTGTTAACTGGATCTGTGCCCATGCTTCATGAAACATAAGAGCATTATTATCGGCAACAGTTGTACGGTTAATAGTAGAAACGTCCTGGCCCCATACTCTAACATCCTGTAGTGACATTCCTAATGTTAACCGGCTCATATTAAAGCCTGCGATTAATCTTGTTCTTTGTGAAGTGAACAATGCCGGTTTTGATCCCCTGCTTAGTGGTGAGCCATGTCCATCGCGATATTCCGTTCGCGTACGCAATTGTGCAGAAACAGATAATTGCGAATACGTTTTATTATACAGAATAATTAAAGAGCATATTAAGCCAGCAGTTAGTTTTTTCATATATTGATATAAACGAGGTTATTTTCAATTTTTACACGGTAAGTCTTGATATGCCCGCAGTCTTCGCTGTTCAGGCATCTGCCATCTACAAGCGAGAATGTTTTTTTATGAAATGGGCAGGCCACTTTGGGTTCATTATTCTGAGAGCCCAGCATTCCCCTGCTAATGGCCATCTGTTTTTTATGTGGACACATATTTTGCGTAGCGAACCATTCGTTGCGCCGCGCGAAATAAAAAAGAGCGATCTGTTCAGCATCATGTTTAACACAAACTCCTCCGTTTTCAGGAACATCGTCCACTTTGCATACCGCTATCCATTTACTTTGCGTAATAGTTGTTGAATTCATTATAAAAATTTTATTGGGGATTAATTACCAGCCTGCAGCTTTTTTCTGATCTCTTAATATTTCAAATTTTACTTCCGGATCTTTTTCTTCAGGAGCATTTACAAAATGGTTAAACCTTTTTCTTAACTCAGGCGACTCTATAACATTTTTCCATTCACATTGATAATTATCCACCAATGCCTGCATTTCCGTTTCAAGCTGTTCACCTATTCCAAGGCTGTCGTTAACCACTACGTTTTTCAGGTATTCTATCCCGCCTTCCATTTTATTGAGCCATGTTGCCGTGCGGGTGAGCGGATCAGCTGTTTTAATATAAAACATCAGGAAACGGTCGATATATTTTATACATGTATCCGAATCAAGATCGCCTGCGAGTAATAATGCGTGCTGCGGCTTTGACCCGCCATTTCCACATACAAAAAGGTTCCATCCTTTTTCTGTAGCAATAATTCCAAAATCTTTTGATTGTGCTTCGGCACATTCGCGAATACATCCCGATACAGCGGATTTAATTTTATGAGGCGCACGCAAACCACGGTAGCGCTCCTCTATACGTATTGCATAACTTACACTATCGTGCAGGCCGAATCTGCACCATGTTGATCCCACGCAGCTTTTTACAGTACGCAAAGCTTTTCCATAAGCATGCCCGCTTTCAAAACCTGCAGCAATTAATTCTTCCCATATTAACGGAAGATCGTTTACGTGTGCGCCGAACATATCAATTCGCTGACCACCTGTGATCTTTGTATAGAGATTATATTTTTTTGCTACCTGGGCAATTACCAGTAATTTATCCGGAGTAATTTCCCCGCCGGGAATTCGGGGAACAACCGAATAGGTTCCACCTTTTTGAATATTGGCAAGAAAACGATCGTTGGTATCCTGTGAGGTGGCATTTTCTTTTTTAAGAATCAATTCATTCCATAAACTGGCAAGGATGGAACTGACAATGGGCCTGCATATTTCACAACCATCACCCGTACCCAGCGCATCGATTACTTCATCAAATCCATGAAGGTTCTTTAACCTAACCAGGTCGTATAGTTCTTGTCTTGAATAATTAAAATGTTCACAAATATTGTTGCGTACGTATTTTCCCTGTTGCTTCATTGTATGAAGCATAATATCTTTTATCATAGGCGTACAGCCACCGCAACCTGTTCCTGCTTTCGTGCATTTTTTAATTGCATCAACACTTTCACAATTATTGTTTGTGACGGCGGCTACAATATCTCCCTTGCTTATGTTTTCGCAACTGCAGATAAGAGCATTGTCCGGAAGGGAAACAACGCCTGCATTATTTTCTTTTGCACCTGTTTTTGCTTTAATAATTAAATCGCCCGGATCTGCCGGAAGTGCAAGTTTATTTTTGCAGATCTGAAGCAGCATATTATATGCATCTGCATCACCTACCAGTATGCCGCCAAGTAATTGTTTTCCATCGGCAGAGAAATTGATTTTTTTATATATACCCTGGTAAGCATCTTCCACTACAATCGATCTTGATTCTTCACCGCTGATAAATGGATCACCAAAGCTTGCTACGTCTACTCCGACTAATTTGAGTTTGGTGCTCATATCGAAACCGGTAAATTGTTTATAGCCACCATCCAGTTTATTTACTACTACATCGGCCATTTCATATCCCGGCGCAACGAGCCCATAGATCATACTATTATGTAAAGCGCATTCACCGATGGCAAAAATGCAATCATCACTTGTTTGCATTTCATCATTCACGATAATACCACCACGATGCCCGGTGGCAAGACCACAGTCTTTTGCGAGTTCGTCCCTGGGTTTAATACCTGCGGAAATAACCAGCATATCAACGTTCAGTATACTACCATCGGTGAAGATCAGGCCTCGTATTGATTCATTACCCAATATGGCTGCAGTGTTTTTGCCAGTGTGAACCGTTATGCCCAGGTCAACAAGTTTTTGTTGTAAGATGACAGAGGCGTTGTTGTCGATCTGTCGCGGCATCAGGCGGGGAGCGAATTCTATTACATGTGTATTGGTTATACCCAGATCAAGCATTGCTTTAGCTGCTTCAAGGCCAAGTAGTCCACCCCCAATTACAGCAGCACTTTTTGTAATGGGCGCGTGGCGACGAATCAGGTTAAGGTCTTCAATATTACGGTAAACAAATACGCCTTCCTTATCAGTTCCTGGTAACTGCGGGATATACGCAGAGGAGCCGGTTGCAAACACCAGGTAATCATACATAAGTTCAATTCCTTTAAAGGAGGTTACTGTTTTGTTTTCCCGGTCGATCTGGTGTATGGGATCACCAAGATGGAGAGTAATGTGATTATCCGAATACCAGTCTATCGGAGCCAGGCAGAGGTCGTAAGCTGATTTACCTGAAAAGTATTCGCTGAGATGAACCCGGTCGTAAGCCGGTAGCATTTCCTCACCGAAGACTGTGACACTTACATTACTAATATTTCTATGTATAAGTTTTTCGCAAAATTTATACCCTACCATTCCATTGCCGATTACAATAATTCTCATAAGCCTCTCATATTAATGAATAATTAAAATGAAGGCAGGCAATCACTATATTATTAAAATATATATGTCATAAATATAGATCATAATTTGTAGATTTATACAATAAAACATGATTTATATTATATATTTTATTTAATAATGTTACAATATGGCTTTATTATCATTAGTTGGAGCGGGTCCTGGAGATCCGGAAATGATCACCGTAAAGGCGATCAGGGTCTTAAAAGCGGCTGATGTGATCATTTATGATGCGTTGGTTAACCAGGAGCTGTTGAATTATGCTTCTCCGGGCGTCATTTGTCATTTTGCGGGAAAAAGGATGGGATGCCATTCTCTTTCGCAGGAAGAGATCAATACCATTATCGTTGATTATGGTTCACGGTATGCAAGGGTGGTGAGACTTAAAGGCGGTGATCCCTTTGTATTTGGTCGGGCACAGGAAGAAATAGAAGCGGCACGATCGGCGGGAATGGAAATAGAAATAATACCAGGTATTTCCAGTTGTATCGCGGCGCCAGCCTCGCAGATGATCCCGCTTACCTGCAGAGGCATTAACGAAAGTTTCTGGGTGGTTACCGGAACCACACGCACGGGAGATATATCGCCTGATATATACCTGGCGGCCAGGTCAGGCGCCACGGTAGTCATATTGATGGCGATGAGTAAGCTGGAAAGGATCGTGGACATTTTTACTGTATGTGGAAAAGCGGATACTGCAGCAGCCATTATACAGGATGCAACAACCACAGAAGAAAAAATGACGATTGGCAGGGTAAAAGATATCGCCTTTAAATCAGAATACATGCGACTTTCCAATCCGGCTGTTATTATTATTGGCGATGTGGTTAATCTTCACCCTTCTTTAATAAAACAGGAAGTGTATAAAAATTCATTGATGTCTGCGTACATTCACAACAATGAAAGAAATTAAATCCCCTTGCGATTTAAATACATGTTTAATGTGCAGGCTTTGCGTTAAAGAATGGCTTCCTGCTATTGCGGCACACAGGAAAAATTTCCAATTCAACAAAGGAGAGATAATTTTTAAAGAGGGGGATGAATTGCGTGGAATTTATTTTATTTATCATGGACTGGTGAAAGTACACAAGCAGTGGGGAAAAGACAAAGAACTGATCGTACGATTCGCAAAGGATGGACAGATCATTGGTCACCGCGGGTTGGGCGGCGATGTTTATTTCCCCGTATCAGCTACTACGCTTGAACGTACCACGGCCTGTTTTATCGAAAAGGATTTTTTTGAGTCGGCTTTAAAAGTGAATCCCGGGTTTCTTTATGAATTAATGATGTTTTTTGCCGCTGAACTAAAAGAATCGGAAAAGAATATGCGCAACCTGGCGCACATGCCGGTTAAGGGACGCATTGCACAGGCGATTCTTATTTTAAAAGAAAAGTTTGGTATTGATGATAATAATGCAATCGATATTATCCTGAGCAGACAGGACCTTTCATCGTTTGTTGGAACCAGTTACGAAACATTATTCAGAATGATGAATGAAATGATAGAAGAGGGTTCTATAGCAAATGCTGATAAAAAAATAGTAATCATAAACGAAGCGAAACTGAAGCTGCATTTACAACAATAAAAAAACCGCTTCTTTTTGAAGCGGGCGATGTTTTTATCTCTCTGCTTTAAGGTTAACAATTTATACACTATAAAAAACTACCTGGCCCTAAAGGTATACCCTTAAACCAGTGAGTATTTTTCTATACCGTTTAACCCATACATTTGAATAATAAACGACACTTTATGGCCATGAAGGGACCTATCGCAGCCAATATTGATCAATACATTGAAACTTTTCCAAAAGAGATTCAGGAAATATTACAGAAGGTGCGTGAAACAATTAAAAAAGCGGCCCCAAAGGCAGAAGAAACGATCAGTTATGCCATGCCTACATTCAAACTAAATGGCAATCTTGTGCATTTTGCAGGTTATAAAAATCACAGTTAGTCTGTCAACATCAGTATTCTTTTCTTTAAAGTATCATCTTCAAAACTATCCAGGTAAGCCTTGGTTGTTTCAACGCTTTGATGACCAAGGTACTCGCTGATCTCGTCAATAGGAATACATTTGTAAAAAATATTCATGGAACCGTTTTTAAATCCTTTTAGGCCAGGTGCTGGCTACCCTCCTCCATATTTGGCAGGAAGAGAGAAGGAGGCGGACCAATTTATTCGCTTACTTCAACAAAAACCTATTTTAAAAAATCTTGTCATTACCGGCTTAAGGGGAGTCGGAAAAATAGTCTTATTAGATCTACTGAAAATAAAAGCTATAAGTCTCGGTTGGTTTTGGGCGGGAACAGACCTTAGTGAATCGGCAAGTATCAGTGAGCAAAATCTTTCAATCAGAATTTTGGCCGACTTATCTATTTTAATTTCATCGTTCACCTTTGTGGAGGAAGATCAGAAAGCTATTGGCTTCGGAAGAAAACCGGAAAATATTGAGCATAAGTTGAGTTATAACACTCTACTTTCAATATATACTTCAACTCCTGGTTTAGAAGCATCCGACTAAAGAAGATAATGCCTGACTGGTTTTAAATGTACCGTAGTACTGTAAAATATTGCACATATATCGGAATGTTTCCGAATTCAATGCAAAATTTTACATACCTATGTAATAAAATGCATAAAAAATCGACATTTTGTCGAAAAACATGTTGAAAGATACAGGAGTATTGCTTGTTGTGGATTGGTAGCGGCATCTTGCATTCCAGGCACATAACCCAGACAGTAAGGTGTAGTTTAAAATATTTTTGTCTACATATCTCCCAAAGACAATGCAGTATTCATCTAATTTCGACAATACTTTTCAGCAACTAAATCTTATGTATGCGCAATCTCTTATTCCTATTTTCTATTTTCTTTTTATGTTTTATAGCTAAGGCAGGATTTGCACAAAGTGGCTTTGAAGGACAATGGAACGGAACATTAAAAATCCAGACCATGGAATTGGATTTGGTGTTTAATATCAAAAAAGAAAATAATGATTATACGGCTTCAATGGATAGTCCCGATCAGGGGGCCACAGGCATTCCCGTAAAGACTGTGAAGATAGATGGAGACAGCCTTCAGCTAGAAATTCCCGAGATAGGATTGATATACAAAGGCAAAAAAATTGGGGACGATTTTATTAAAGGTCTCTTTTCGCAACATGGACAGAGTTTTGAACTGGATTTAAAAAGAGGCAGCGGGACAAAGACAAAAAACCGTCCACAGGAACCTAAATCTAAATTTCTTTACAAATCGGAGGATGTAGTTTTTGAAAACAAGCCGGCCAATGTAAAACTCAGCGGAACGCTTACCCTTCCTGAAGGTAAAGGACCTTTCCCGGCTATTGTTTTGGTTAGTGGCAGCGGCAAGCAAGACAGAGATGAAACGCTTTTCGGTCACAAGCCTTTTTGGGTGCTCGCTGATTATTTTACTAAAAATGGCTTTGCGGTTTTGCGATACGATGACCGTGGCTTTGGGCAATCCACCGGTGATTTTGACCAGGCCACTACTACCGATTTTGCTACTGATGCCTTGGCTGGCGTGCAGTTCTTACAGGCAAGAAAAGATATTCAAAAAAAGAAGGTTGGCGTTATGGGTCACAGTGAGGGTGGCCTCATTGCCGCACTATTAGCTGCCCGGCAAAAAGAGTTAGGTTTTATCGTAATGCTTGCGGGGCCGGGTATGAGCGGCGACCAGATTTTGTTGCAGCAGCAGGAGCTAATTGCTAAAGGTTATGGCACACCGGATTCCGTGATTCAAAAATCGTTGAAGATCAATAAACAGATTTTTGACGTGATGCACTCAGTTAAAGATACCGCGCAAATCAGGCAGCGTGTGCAGCTTTATCTGCGCCAGGCATACAAAGACGGGATGCTGCAGCGAATCGAGGGACAAAGCGAAGAAGCGACTGTCGAAACGCATTGCAAACAACTGCTCACACCATGGATGATTTACTTTATACAATACGATCCACAGGAAGATTTACAGAAGATACAGATTCCCGTCCTGGCGCTAATCGGACAAAAAGATCATCAGGTGCTGCCTCAATATAATATCCCAGCACTGCGTTCGGCTTTTGAAAAAGGCGGTAATAAAAAAGCTACTGTAATAGAATTAGAAAATCTGAATCATTTGTTTCAGGAAGCAGCAACAGGAATGCCAAATGAATACGGAACCATTGAGCAAACCTTTTCTCCTACTGCAATGGCCACAATCCTGGAATGGTTGAAAAACAATGTACAATAATTATTTGCTAACGCACGGGCTCATGTCTTCAGGTTGTGAAGTAAGATTTTCTTTTTTGAACTAAATTGAATGATCTATGAAATGGGTTCTTCTGGATGCAATGGGGGTAGTTTATAAAACCGGCGATGATACTAATGATTTACTTATTCCGTACATAATTAAGAAAAATGCCAGCATAACTAAAAAGGTAATTAACGAGCTTTATATGCAGGCTAGTTTCGGACAAATAGCATCTAGGGTTTTCTGGCAACAGCTTGGGTTTATCCATGAATTTCCTGGTATTGAAAAAAAGTATTTAGACGATCACCTTGAATTGGATCCTGAGGTCTTTCAATTCTTTCAATCAGTTGACAGGTCGGTATTTAATGTTGCCATGTTATCCAATGATGTTAGTGAATGGTCGCTATATCTGAGGGAAAAATTCAGGATAGGATCTTTATTCAACGATTGTATTATTAGCGGAGATATCAAATGCAGGAAGCCGGATATCGAAATATTCAACATCACTTTGCACAAACTCAATGCTCAACCGGAAGACTGTGTGTTTGTTGACGATCGTATGAAAAATCTCAAAACTGCCTATGAACTCGGCTTTCACACTCTGTTATTTGATAGAGACAATATAGGCAGTGAAGCAGTGGAGCAGTCTGGATATACAGAAGAATATGTTTCTTCTTTTAATCAGCTTATGCCAGCTATCCGCAGAATATTTGATGAGGTGTAATACAGTTATTTCTTTTCCATCTATCATATATTTTAATAAGCAAATGTTGCTAACTGGCTAATAGCCGAAACTAAGAGTTAAACAGAAAAGTAAAGATTTTTAAAGGAACCCAATAATATACACATTTCAAGATTCGATTGTAAGTGGGATGATCTAACCGTGTTCGAGCCCCATATTAATATCTACTTAATACTTTTGGATGTTTTAAATAATTTATTAACTTTGTAACCCAAAAGGTTACACAATGCTTACCAATGATCAAAACCATAAAACACAAAGGATTGCGGAAATTGTGGGAGAACGATGATGTTTCGGCGTTGCCTGCCCGGCAAGCAGGCAAAATCAGGCGTATCCTTGAAACTCTAGACACAATGAGAACATTAGACATACTGAAAGCTATTCCAGGGTATCGGTTTCATTCACTTACGGGAAATCTGAGAGGATATTATTCAGTGACAGTTACCGGTAATTATCGGATTACTTTTATGTATGAAGATCAGGATGTTTATGTAGTCGACTATCAGGATTATCATTAAACAGGAAAAAATATACTGATGAAAAGAGCAATGAAACCCGTCCACCCCGGAGCCATTTTTCGGGAAGATATTTTAAAGGAATTGAATCTTACTGTAACAGATGCAGCAAAAGCACTGGAAGTAAGTAGAAAACAATTATCAGCAATCATCAATGAGCGTGCTGCTATAACTGCGGAAATGGCTGTTCGTATACAGCAGGTTTTCGGTGTGGCTGCCGAATTCTGGCTGGACTTACAAAAAAAGTATGAAGTTTTCATTATCGAGCAAAGCGGAAGAATCCGACTTAAACGCATCAAAACGAATAAATCCGTTGCGGCTTAACACTTAGGAACACTTAGCATATCCTCTCGCCATATTCGGGCTTTCGGGATTTACTGCAAGTTTCAGTAATTCGGGAATGATGACAAGGTCCATATCTTCCATAGGTACCGCGCCTAACAGTATTTCTTCACCAAATATTAATGCACCTGCAAAACAGCTTCTGTTAGCAAAAGATATTAATACAGGCCCTGCATAAGGAACAGCCTTACAGCTTCCATCCGCAAGTATTATTTCCCTTGTTTCCATCGTTTTAATTTGTAATTGTGCAGCAATATGGGTAGGAATACATAAATAAGTAGATCCAGTATCGACCATACACTTCACTTCCATACCTTTCAGTTCGGGCTTAACAGGATTGGCTAATTTAATATTGGCATATACAATTCCCATATAATATCGTTTCAGAGGTTAAAGAATATCTGCTACACAAAGAAAAGAGTTAAGATTGGTTACTGAAAAGTATTTTACACACTTTTTACCGTTAAAACATCCGGGGGTCCTGGAAGGCAACTGGAACGTGCTCTCGTCTAATCTTCAATTTTTATCGCCGCAACCAGACTCCCGGAAAACCTCCTGAACAATATCCTCTGCAAGGAGCTGATCATGGACAAGCTTAAAAGCAGTTCTATAACTACTAATATGATATCTGTTGAGCAGTTCCCGAAATGCCTACACGTCACCATTGAAGATGCTCAGTAATAGCGCTTTCTCTTCGTACGGTATTAAGCTCGCCAGCTTTCTTAAGAGATTTCCTTCATTTAACAACTCGATTTATTATGAACTGTGAAGACAGACTATAATCAATAACACCAGTGATTTTCATCATACACCAGGATCATTCAATGCAATATATTGCAACAAACACATAATATGAACAGACTGGAAAACAAAGTGGCTATTGTAACAGGAGCAGCAGGAGGAATGGGAGAGGCTATCGCCAAACTATTTGCTGAAGAAGGAGCGAAAGTAATGGCAACAGATATACAGGAAGAAAAGCTGAAAGAATGGGTTGCTGCCGCACAAAAAGACGGCTATGCCATTGAATGTGAAACACATGATGTTGCATCCGAAAAAGATTGGCAAAAAGTTGTTGACAAAACGATATTGCTGTTTGGAAAAATAAATATCCTTATTAATAATGCAGGCGTTTATCCACCCGGCGCAACAACAGAAACAACTAGTACCCAGGATTGGGAAAAAATACTGCGTATCAACGCTACCGGTCCGTTCATCGGTACCAGGCTATGCATCCCCCATATGCGCTCTGAAGGCGGAGGCTCGGTAGTCAACATTTCTTCCATTGCAGGACTTGTAGGCGGTAACGGTCCGGCTTACACTGCATCGAAGGGCGCTATACGTTTGCTTACTAAAGACCAGGCAGTGGAACTGGCAAAAGATAATATTCGTGTAAATTCAATTCACCCAGGAGGTGTGCTAACACCAATGACTGAATTTCTGGTTTTCCAGGAGTCTTCAGAAGAGTTGTTACAAAACATGTGTCCGCTGGGAAGGATCGGCAATTCAATGGAAATTGCTTACGGTGCATTATATCTCGCCAGTGACGAAGCATCCTACACCACCGGCGCTGAATTGGTAATAGATGGAGGACTTGTAGCGAGATAATCAGGCGATTATGAACCTGATTTGCATATCCTGTTTTTCTATAGGAACGGTGTACGCAGCGGAGTCGCGCGGGTACGCATTTATTTTTCCCTAACCGCCTCTGTATATATCTTCAAAGCCCTGTTTCTTGCGAAGCTGTGTTCTACTATTTGATCCGGGTAAGTATCTGTTTCAAATTCAGGAAGCCATTTTTTAATGTATGCTAACTTTTTATCAAATTTTTCAGTTTGGGTTGTTGGGTTAAATATTCTGAAATATGGTGCAGCATCGCAACCCGAACCTGATGCCCACTGCCAGTTTCCATTATTGGCTGATAAATCGTAATCATTCAGCTTTTGGGCAAAATAGGCTTCGCCCCAACGCCAGTCAATTAGTAAATGTTTACACAAAAAACCCGCTGCAATCATCCGAACGCGGTTGTGCATATATCCTGTTTTATTCAATTGCCGCATGCCTGCATCTACAATCGGATAACCTGTTTTTCCCTCGCACCATTGTTCAAATTCCTGTTCATCATTTCGCCATTTGATGCTATCATATTTTACCTTGAAAGACTTGTTAACCACTTTTGGAAAATGATACAGGATCTGCATAAAAAATTCCCGCCAAATCAATTCATTCAACCAGGTCTCATTGTGGTCCAATGCAAAAGCCACACATTTACGAATACTTAGAGTACCAAACCGAAGAGCTATTCCCAACTGTGTTGTTCCCTGCATCGCAGGATAATCTCTGTATTTGCCGTATTCACCAATGATTACCGGATTTAATTCCGGAGGCGCAAAACTGATATCTGTTTTCTCAAAACCGATCTGATCTAATGAATGAATTTCGGCAAACTTCTGTCTGAAAAAATTATTGTAATCAGGATGGTGAAACTTATAATCTTCTGCTCTCAGCAGTTCTTTCCATTTTTTTGAATAAGGCGTGTAGACCGTATATGGTGTTCCGTCATTTTTTAAAACATCTTTTTTATCAAAGATCACCTGGTCTTTAAATGCCTTAAAGGGGATATTTTGTCCGATGAAAAACTGGTAAATTTCCGTATCTCTTTCAATAGCTTTGGGTTCATAATCCCGATTACAAAAAACATGTTGGATAGCATATTTTTCAGCAAGCATTTTAAAAATTTCAGCCGGATTTCCATAAAATGTATTGAGTGTTGCCTGTAATGCTTTAAGCCTGGTATTTATTGCTGAGAGTGCCTGATGAATATAATCAACCCTCCTGTCGTTTTTATCATCCAAATGGTCTAATATAGTCCGGTCGAAAATAAAAACAGGCAAAACAGGATATGCCGAAGAAAGTGCATGATACAAACCAATATTATCTTCTAAACGCAAATCTCTACGAAACCAAAAAACGGAAACTTTACTTTTCATTCAAAAATGGATTATCGTTTCTGTCGTGCTTTACCCAAACCAACTTAGACATATCGTAGCCAATTTCTTCTGCAATCTTCAAATAGTTAGTTTTAATCTCTTCGGGAATGTTTTTTGTTCTCGATAAAATCCATAAATAATCCAGGTCTTTTCCTGCAACCAATGCATATTGGTAATTGTCGTCCAATGCTACCACATTGTAACCCGAATAAAAAGGGCCGAAAAAACTTACTTTTAATTTGGCTACATCTTCATCGCCTCTGAATTTCGCTACACCCTCTGCTTTTTTCCATTCTTCTTTTTTATAATTATAGCCGCTGTTCAACACAATGACATTTCCTTTGTCGTCCAGGCTGTATTGGGCAGACACATTGTCCAGGTTCCTTTCAAAACGATAATCAAAACGGGCAATTTCGTACCAGGTGCCTGTATATTTATTAACATCAAATTTTTCTACTGCCTTTGCATTTTCAGGAATAGAGGCACAGGAATGAAAAAAAGCAACTATTAACAGGGAAAAGACAGTTACTAAAATTTTATTTTTTGCTTTCATCGCGCGAATGTTTAAAGCGTTTAAAAAAATATAGGACCAGAAGAAAATGCGTATATCCATACACCGCATCTTCGATGGGCACTGTCAGCATTCTTATCCCCAGAAAATCTCCGGGATTATAATTCACTATTGGTGCTTTCAGGCCAGTGCCGGTCAGCACACCATTTACCGGAAAGAAACCTAACATCAGTATCATAAACACCAGTGATGCTTTGCCAATCCAATCCGCCCGTACAATAAAATGCAGGTAGATCAGGGTAATTATTGTAGCGATAGCCGTAACCAATGTATAGATTTTGTCATAGTGCAGCAAAGCCATAACCGCACAGACAATTACACTTACAAAAACAATAATATTATTAAATCCGGAAAGCCATTCCAGCCTGAAAAATTTGTCGAAACAGAAATAGGTAAATATGCACGAAAACGGAATGCAGATAAAAAAAAGCCATTCTTCAACGGGCAATCCCGCCAATATTATTCCCAGTGTATAATCTGTATTGAACCACCATACACCTTTTGCCGTAAACCATACATCCCAGACTATAAAAGGAATGGCCACAAGAACGGCCGACTTTATAAACGCTCCAAAATGACGGTTAAAAAGAATCCGTCTGTCAAAAGATGCAATGAAACAAATGATGACCGTAAAAAACAATATCAATGCATAAGTATAGGTCATCATTTTGTATCAGTATTAAAATACATTTTAAAATACCTGAAAGGAACATATAGAAAGCCAAAACATTCTCCATCCTCTTTTCCAGTATGTTTATGATGTTGTTTGTGCGCCCTGCGAAGCGCCAAAAAATAGGGGTTTTTGGTTTTAGACAGCAATTTTATCCGTTGGTGTATGAAAATATCATGTACAAAAAAATACGCCACCCCGTAAAGCATAATGCCCAATCCGATAAAAAACGGGTAATTGAAGTTTTCCAGCGAGCCGAAATACATTAAAGCAATCGTAGGTATAGCAAATATGACAAAGAAATAGTCATTCTTTTCTAAAGCGCCCTCGTTGCTGTGGTCGTGATGGTCCTTGTGCAAAACCCACAGAAAACCGTGCATAATATATTTGTGGATAATCCAGGTTGCCCCTTCCATCAATATAAAAGTGATCAATACAATTAAAAAATTCATCTTAATTTTTTATTGAGTTAAACAGATTTTCCAGAACACTATACCGGAAATTAAAAATGTCTGCCAATTTTTTTTCACTATAACCCAATGAACTATGTTTCCCAGAATACCGAAAGGCAATTCATAATCTACCGTATCTTTCATCAGCACACCGTCTTTATTAGGAATAAATTCGTGGAAATGATTCCAATATTTATACGGCCCTTTCTCCTGAAAATCAGTAAAATTCTTATTCAGTTCCAACTGACTAATCCGTGTTCTCCATTTCAATGGAATTTTCAGCAATGGCGAAACAGTATAATCAATAATCATCCCTTCAAAAATCTGCTTGTTATGATAAGCCGACAACACTGTAAAACCCATATCCTCAGGTGTAATTTTCGAAAGGTTCACCGGAGAGGAGAAAAAACGCCACGCTGTTTCAATATCACAATGTAATTGTTGTTCTCTGTATAACTGATGTTTCATAGCTCAGTCTTTTAAAAGATTGTCTATATAATTATGCAAAATAGGCGAATCTATCTCATGACGGTTTTTCTTAATAAATTCAGTGTCCTCTTTTACGTTTGCTTTATATCCTAAAAATGACGGAGTATTTTTTTGCACCGAAAGCCGGATAAACCTCAATTCCGGATTATCAGGTTCTTTATTGATAGCCTGTTCTATATTTTTCCTTCCTTCTTTAAAGGTATTGAGTTTACTTATCGGATTAAAAACGTGATTTGACCAAATAGTTTGTAAAGCGCCTAAATAAGCCAGATGAGTAGCCGAGTTGTCCTTTGTTTTCTTTAATTCTTCAATCATCGTTCCACACAATTGTTTATCTGCTACCACCTTGTTGTAATTCGTTCTCACTACATCCAAACCCGGTTCATCAAAACCTGTCAGAAAGAATATAGCTGATAGCAGCAGACCAGTAAATTTCGTCACAACCAGGCAGTTTTATATCGTACATAACTTTTGAACGCCACAAATGCTTTTTCAGAGTTAGGAACCCGAACCCTGTTATTCAATATCTCTTTCGAAGATTTCCTTTTTATCTTACGAAACAAAGACAAATAGTATCTGTATGCTAAATACACACCAAACATAGAAGAGTTGGGAAGTTTTTTAATCCCGATTAACGCTTCCTTAAATTCTACTTCTATTTCCTCTTCAATCTGGCATTTCACGTAATTATCAAATACGCACATATCAATATTCGGGAAATAAGTCCTTCCTAAAATCTGATAATCATCTTTTAAATCCCTTAAAAAATTAATTTTCTGAAAAGCAGAACCTAACTTCATTGCATAAGGTTTTAGTTCTTCATACTTTTCTTTATTCCCATCCGTAAAAACCTGCAGGCACATCAGTCCCACTACTTCCGCTGAACCAAAAATATATTCCTTGTATAATTCAGAATTGTACTCTATTTTTTGCAGGTCCATCTCCATACTATGCAGGAACTGGTCAATCAGGCTTTTGTCAATTTTATAGCGGTGTACGGATTCCTGAAAAGATTGTAAAATCGGGTTGAGAGAAATGCCTTCCTGCAAAGCATTTGCTGTTTCTTTTTTTAATCTCTGTAGCAACTTCTCTTTATTGTATCCGTGAAAACTATCAACAATTTCATCTGTTAATCTTACATATCCGTATATCGCATATATTGCCAGACGAATAGACGGTTTCAGCGCTAAAATACCTAAAGAAAAACTCGTACTATATTTTTGGGTAGTTATCTTGCTTACCGCGTAACAAAGCTCGTCAAACAGGTGCTTCATAATACTTCTTTTTTTTGTTTGCTTATCTCATTTGCTACAATTTTTCCCGATATAATAGAAGGAGGAACCCCAGGTCCGGGAACAGTCAGCTGACCTGTATAAAATAAATTTTTCAATTTTTTATTTCTTATTTTAGGTTTCAACACCGCAGTCTGTTTTAATGTATTTGCCAGTCCATATGCATTGCCGCCATAAGCGTTGTAATCTGAAATAAAATCGCTGACACAATAACTTCTTTTATATTCAATTTTTGACAGCAGCTCCGTTGTACCTGTATGTTTTTCAATTCTTGAGAGCATTTCCACTAAATATTTTTCACGCACAGACTCTTCATCGTTTATACCTATAGCCAGAGGCATCAGAAGGAACAGGTTCTCTTTGTCTTTGCCTGCAACAGTATCGTCTGTTTTTGACGGGCAACAGGCATAAAACAATGGTTTTTCAGGCCATTTTTTTTCGCCATAGATACAATCAATATGTTCGTCTAAATCACTCTCAAAAAAAAGTGTGTGATGTTTTAGGTTGGGAATAATCTGATTGATGCCCAAATAATAAATCAACCCTGAGGGTGCAAATGTTCTATTCTGCCAATATTCTTCAGAATAGTTTCTTTCGTTATTATGTAGGAGCATTTCTGTGTGATGGTAATCCGAAGAAGCGACTACTGCATCAAACGCATAGATTTCATTATTTATCGTTAAAGATGTTATCCTGCTGTTTTGTGTATTGATACCTTCAACAGTTTTATTAAAATGAAAAGTTGCGCCTTGCTTTTCAGCTATTTTTTTCATTGCTAATACCAGTTGATAAAAGCCGCCCGTTGGATAATGCGTCCCTAAAGCATAACCTCCATAGTTCATCAGACTATACAGAGCCGGAATATTTTTCGGAGAAGAACCCAGAAAGATCACAGGAAACTCCATCAATATCCTTAGTTTTTCATTTTTAAAATACCTTGAGACGTAAGCTCTGAAGTTCGTCAGCAAATCCATTTTCAATGCACTTTTGGCGATTTTGGGTGAAACGAATTCCGTCCAATGATGGCAGGGTTTATTCACAAAATCCTGCATGCCCACTTCATACTTGAATTTTGCTGATTTCATAAATTTTTTCAATTGTAACCCTGCGCCTTTTTCGATTTGTTCAAACAGGATTTCTAATTCTTCTACATTTTCAGGTATGCTGATTTTCTGCTCTGAAAAAATTATTTCAAACTGTGGATTTAATGAAACCAGCTCGAAAAAATCAGCGGATTTATAACCGAAGTCAGCAAAAAAAATTTCCATAATATCGGGCATCCAGTACCAGCTCGGACCCATATCAAAAACGTAACCCTGAGGGGTAGAAAATTGCCTTGCTCTTCCACCCGGCTGGTCGTGTTTTTCAAATACACAAACATCATTTCCGGCTTTTGCCAGATAAGCAGCAGCAGACAAACCTGAAAACCCGGAACCGATAACAGCTATTTTCTTTTTCATCAGTTTTTATCTTTTAAAACTTCACTCAGCAAATATTCGGGCTCAATATTTTTATCATAAATCGGTTGATGGAAATCATTAAGTTTGTTGAGCAATCTGATTAATTCCATTTTTTCGTTACGTGTTAGATCACCTGTAACGATTGCAGCTGCTTTTCTGATTTTGTCCATTTGATTTTCTAAAGCTTTCAAGCCTTTTTTGCTGATTTTTAAAACCCTGCTTCTTTTATCAATTTTAGAGTCAGTCTGATTTACCCAGCCCTGCGCAATCAGCCTGTTGATAATTTGCATGCCCGCCGGTTTTTCGTGTACATTCTTTTTTATCAGGTCCATTTTGGTCATTTCGCCAAATGCTTTTAGGTTAATGAGGTAAATAAAATCTTCCTGCGAAGAAAAATCTGAACCAAATATGGCCGACCTGGAATAACTCTTAGCATATCTGTTCATATGAACAATTAAAGTGTTAATCACACTCTCAGCGCTACGTCCCCTTTCTTTGCCCTCCCAGTATGGCTCCTTATTGATGTATTCGCTGCTATAATTAAAAGCTATCCATCTTTTAAAACCTTCGATATCGTTAGAATACGTTTTTGCCGGTAAATTTTCGGCTTCAAATTCTTCTAGCAGATTGATAATATTTTTTAAAATACAGTATTTCATTGCTTATTTAGAATATAATTATTCTAAATTACATTGAAAAAGTATATTTTTATACTATAATTTATACCGATGATTTTTTGCAGAGACAGGAAGGTTACATTTTGCTCGCCCTAGACTATAATCTGTCTGATATTTCATTCACTTTGCCTCTTTTTGACTGAATATCATTCATTTGAACAGTTGCTTAAAGCAGGGGGAGTAATTTGTCCGGCGTTTTATTCATATGGTTAAGAAAGTATTCCTGAATTGATACCAGTAGAAGACCTCGCGGCATGATGAACGGTACAATAAAACACCTGTAGTCATCTGACATTTAGCGGCCATCCACACTTATAGTCGAAAGCGGTGCGCAAGGGAGAACGCTGTAGCAATCAGACACTTAGCGGGTATATATAATATATGTTGAATCGTTTTCCAGACAGTTAGTTGGAGGAGAAATTTATTCATAAGGTGTAAGGCAATAACTTACAATATCAAACCAATAAATACCATTGATGAAAAAACAAGACTTCAATAACCACGTCCGCTATTATCCGCCGCATCACTTTGTTTTCTATCCTATAATAATAATTCTTACCATTATAAGCATATCGCGCATATTTTCCCAGCCCGACCGGCAGGAGGAATGGATAGCTATCAGCGCCCTGTTTATACTAACAGGATGGGTGTCCTATATGCTAAGACAACACTATGCGCTGATGAACCAAAACAGGATTGTTCGTCTTGAAATGCGCTTGAGATATTTTGAGCTAACAGGACAAAGATTCAATACCATTGAATCTACTCTAAGCCTGGGACAAATTGCTGCACTCCGCTTTGCATCTGATGAAGAACTTATTCCTCTTATCCAAAGAGCTATTAACGAAAATCTCTCTCCAAAAGAAATAAAAAGATCAATCACCCATTGGGTTCCTGATCATATGAGAGTATAGATTATAGGAGAATTTAGATCGTATGAGCGCGTAAACAATGAAAGCCGATCTTAATTTGACCACTTGACTATTTATCCAACGGACTAACAGAAATTTCTCTGTAAAATACCACCGACTCATCATCATGATTCTGTAATCCTATAAATCCCTTTTCAGGTCTTTTTCCTCTTTCAGGTTCGTACCAGTTTTTCTTTGGAGGAACAGGATCTCCTTCTGTATAATCAGTTACTTTTTGATCGTTCACATATACTACCGTCCTGCTGCCATCCAGTATTATATCCATGCTATTCCATTCACCTGGTTTCTTTTGCGGAAAAGATTGCGCTTTGGTAAGGGAATATAAACATCCTGTAGAATGATACTCCAAAGAAGGTTTACTTTCTCCAAATATTTGTACTTCATACCCGCCATGAACAGCTTTCCAGGGGTCCTCAGGATATTCAGGAATACGGATAAAAACTCCTGAATTGGCATTACTGTCATTGAATATATACTCGACATGTATTTTGACGTTGGCAAATTTTTCTCCCTTGAATAAAAGCAGACCCATGCCGCCAGTTGTCTTCAGCAATCCGTTTTCAATAACAAAAGCACCCGGACCAATCATATCCCAACCATCGAGATCCTTACCGTTAAAAAGTTGTCTTTTTTCCTGCGCCATAACCATAGAATTCATTAACAACAATACAACAACAAAAATTAATTTAAAGCGACTAATCATAGTTCAATATTTATATTATCTAACGTGTTGTGCTTTTGAAAATAACCGATCTGCTAAAATATGACCATCTCAAAAATGTATTATATTCTGGTCAAAAAGGCCAATCTGACTGAAATATCAGTCACTATCTGAAGGGTATAAAATTACCTGATAGACAGCTTAAAAAATCATTTCAGCATTCTTTTCAGGAAATCATCTTTTCTTCTTGTCGCCACTTCAATCTGTGAGTCATCAATCATCACTATATGTCCGAGTTTACCCTTGCTAAAACTCTTGACATAAGCAAGATTAACGACATGTGAATTATGAACTCTGAAAAAATCATACCCTGAAAGCAATATTTCAAATTCTTTTAAAGTTTTGGCTACTGTAATCTTTTGCCTGTTCTTCAAATAAATAATGGTATAGTTGCCTTCCGATTGGCAACGAATAATATCACTTAAATAAATAAAATCTATTCCCGTCATAGTAGGAATAGCTATGCGCTTATCTGTTCCTATGTTTTTCAGATTTTCAAAAAGCAGGTCTAGTTTTGCGGGTAAAAAATCAATAGATTCTTTTTGTTTAGCCTTACCTACGGCCCGTAAAAGATCATCGGAATCTATCGGCTTTAGCAAATAATCAAGGGCAGAAAACCGGAACGCTTCAACAGCAAACTGGTCGAATGCAGTGGTAAATATGACATCAAAATCAATCGACGGGAATTGTTTTAAAAAGTCAAATCCTGTAGCATTATTGAGCATTACATCGAGGAAAACAAGATCGGGCTTAATCTCCTGAACACCATTAGTAGCATCAGTAATATTATCATAAGTAGCAGCAAGACTGATAATATCATTACAGTTTTCTTCAAGCAATTTTGTTAGCCTGCTGATACAGTGTTGTTCATCATCAATAATTATAGCTTTAATCATCTTATTCAATTTCATAAGGAAGAATAACCTCCACACGCATTCCTTCATCGAGATCAACAACCTTCACCGATGCTTGGGTGTTCTTCACTTTATTAAGTATTTCAATCCTGTTATTGGTAATTTTCATTCCCATTGAATTTCCCTGCTGCTTATCCTTTTTATGCACGTTTCTGCCCACCCCGTTATCTTCTATAATGTATTTGATCATTTCATTATGCTTATCTATTTTAATCAGTATATGTCCGCCGAAAGGCTTTGGAGCAATACCATGCCATATACTATTTTCTACAAATGGCTGAAGCATCATCGGAGGTACAAAAGTCCGGTCAGGATCAATTTGTTCATCGATATGAATGGTATAATCAAATCCCTGTTTTAATCTGGAAGCTTCCAACTTAAGGTACAGTTCTATCATGGAGAGATCGGTAGTTAATGGTATTTCTTTTTTTCGTGAATTTTCCAATGTCAGCCGCATCAACTTGGCAAAGCGCGTGGTAAAGTCGGTTGCTTTTCCAGTTTCATTATTATCCATGTAATAATTAATGGAATTGAGCGAGTTAAAAATAAAATGCGGATTCATTTGCAACAACAACGTGTCCATTTCATTCTCCGCTTCCTTCAGTCTGAACTCGGCAGCTTTCCGTTTTTCATTGGCATCTCTTTTTCTTTTATAGGAAACAAAAATAATAATGGCGGCTAATAATATTACAGCAGCAATGATTAGAGATGTATTTCTTACTATCCTGTGTTTTTGAATGGTAACTAATGCTTCTGCTTTTTGCTGCTGCTGACTGGCCAGCATTCTCATTTCTTTTTTCTCAAACTCAAACTCCATCTCCTTTTTCTGAATATCATTCTTTACTTCGGTATTCAGAATACTATCGCGCATTATTATATATTCCTTATAGGTTTCAAGCGCTTTTGCTGAACGCTGTTGTTTTTCATATAACTGGCTTAGTGTTTGCAGAGCTGTTCGCTGTGCATCGAGACTTCCTATTTCTTTTCCTAATTGCAGACTTCTTTCGCTATATTTTTCTATCAGACTATAGCGGTTCGATAATGATTGACCGGGAAACAGATCGGCAGGAGCATTAAGATATATTTTAGCCATCTCTGTAAAATCACCTGCAATTCTTTTTTTATCTCCTGAAGCTGTATTGATTTCCAGCGCACGTTCAAAATATTCAAGCGCTTTTTTATACTCACCCATTCCGCTATACACAATACCAATGTTACTGGTATTACTGGCTATGCCGCGTTTATCGCCTATTTCTTCGCTCAGCGCCAATCCTTTTTGATAATATTCAAGCGCCTTGTAATTACTATCCAGGTCATGATAAACATTTCCAATATTACCAATAGCATGCATCATACCCTGTTTATTGCCAACTTCTTTATATAAATCGTATGCTGCCGAATGGTTGGAAAGTGATTTTTCAAAATCAGAAAGATGATTATATACCAGGCCAATATTTGTCTGTGTATTAGCCACTGCCGTTTTATTATCCAGTTGCTCCAGTATACGCAGTGCCTTCAGATTAAAATCGAGCGCATTGCGGTAATCGTTCAGGTATAAATAAACAACAGCACGGTTATTTAATGAGTTGGCCATCCTTAAACTATCTTTCAGTTGTTCAAATACTTCGTATGCTTTAACATGATAGTCAAGGGCTTCGTGATAAGAAGAAAGATTAACCAGGACTATGGCAATATTGTTATAGGTAGTAGCTACGCGAAGTTTATTATCCAGTTTTAAATGAATATCCAATGCCTTTTTATAATAGTCAAGGGCAATGAATTCTTCACCCAGGCTGCTATAATTCACAGCTTGGTAAGCGTAGGCGGAGGCTAAATAACGATCCTCTTTAAGAGAAATGGAAAGATCAGTGGCTTCGCTGGCAAAAGCCAGACCCTTTTTAGGATCTATTGTACTGTAATAGTAGGCGATATCATTCATTAACTGAATGCGCACGGTATCCCGGGGAGTATATCCTTCCAGTATTTTCAGAAGGGAATCCAGTTCGCGCTGCTGGGCCCTGCTATTAACATAACAACATAAAAGAAGTATTATATAATAGAACCTCAACATGGTTTTGGGGAAATCGAAAAGGTAACAATATTCCGTCAATTATCAGGTAAAAATCGACGGGCAGTCAAAATATGCACTCGAATAATAAATGCTTACATCAACCATTTTCATAAGTCATAGATTTAAAAAAAATTTAATCTCATGAACTTACATAAACAGCGCAAGTTTATACTTATAGCCTCTGCTGCAGGCATCATCAGTATATTCCTTCCATGGAAGTCTTTTTCGGCCGGAATGTTTGGGGTAAGTGTGAGTCAGGGTGTAAACGGATTTCATGATGCAGGAATAGTGGCCATGTTGTGTTTTGGGGCGGGAATAGCATTTTCCCTAATAGGTGAGCAGAGTAGTGCGCTACAAAAAAACATGTGGTTAGGTGTACTGGCTACAGGCAGCATTGCTTTCTTAGCAACGATCATTAATATGATCAAAACCAAATCGGCCGGCGGCGGATTCGTGGAGTTTACTATAGGTTGGGGTTGTTGGCTGGCTATGCTGGCAGCAATTGCAACAATCGTCTCGGCGTGGTTATTCAGAAACCCTGATCATCAACTAAAAGAAAGCCTTGAAGGATTAAAGAAAAATATATCTTCTCTCAACTCCTCCTCAACTACTGATAAAAAGTCTACCTCAATCGAAGAGCTTGAAAAACTAATCAAGCTAAAAGAAGAAGGGCATATTACCGAAGCAGAATATCAGCAAATGAAGTCGAAACTCTTATAAACAAAGCTTCTCCTCCATCCGCTTAAAAAATTAAATTGCTCCATTTGACGCCCGTACAGGCAGTGTTAATCGGCAATTTGATACATTTGCACGCCCGTTCCTGAATTAACGTTTTTTTTGGTATGAGCGGGATACTTTTGACACTCGATCGACTATTAAAAATTTCGGATGACTGTGCACCGCTGCGTTTACTCCATTATGGTAAACGGTAGGCAGGCAAGGCATCCCCATCGAAAAGACAAATAAATGAACAGATTATTCTTACTTGGTGTATCTCTGACCATAGTATTAGCAGCATCGGCCCAGGAAACTCCCCAACCCGACTTACAGGATGACAATACTGCTGAAAATGTAATAGATACGCTGCCCATAACCGACCCCAGTGTACTGATTGAGGAAACGAAGGAGGAAAGAAAAAAGCGGAACAAAATAGACGTAAACAGCCTCAACCTGGCTAACAGGTCGAAAGATCACCTGTTGTTGCAGTTGGGTTTTGACGGCTGGGCTAACATGCCCGATTCTATCAATACCAGAGGCCTTTCCAGGAGTTTTAACGCCTACCTGATGTTCGATTTCCCCTTTAAAACCAATCCGCGTCTAAGCGTTGGTCTGGGTGCGGGGATCGGAACAAGTAATATGTTCTTTAAAGATACCTACATCGATATAGCCGGCAGGCAGGGAAACAGGCTTAGTTTCAATGATGTTTCAGACACCACGCGGTTCAAAAAGACCAAATTGCTCACCACCTTCCTCGAAGCTCCCGTTGAGCTTAGGTACACTGCCCGTCCGCATACACCCAAAAAGAGCTTTAAGGCAGCCGCAGGGGTAAAAGTAGGAACTATGTTAGCAGCTTCTGTTAAGAGTAAAAACCAGTTGAACAGTTCGGGTCAGGCTATCAATAATTTCACCTACAAAGAAAAATCCAAGAAATTTTTCAATTCGACCCGTATCAGCTTAACAGGCAGAGTGGGCTATGGAAATCTCTCTGTTTTTGGCACCTACCAGGTAAATTCCCTCATCAGAGAAGGCTTTGGTCCTGATATTCGCCCTTATTCTGTCGGCTTGACCTTAAGCGGATTATAAAGCATTAATACCGGGCGATTTCTTTTCTATTTACCTTAGCGTCCGAATGTTAGAAAAGAAGAAAAGTTTACAGGAAGAAAAAGCCATTCTCGTTGGACTGATCCACAAAGACCAAACAGAGGGCCAGGTTAAAGAATACCTTGAAGAGCTTGCATTTCTTGCAGAGACGGCCGGAGCCAAGACAGTCAAACGTTTTGCACAAAAACTCCCCCATCCCGATAGTCGCACTTTTATTGGTAAGGGCAAATTGGAAGAAATTAACCGCTACCTCGCTGGTAAGGATATCCAAATGGCCATCTTTGATGATGAGCTGAGCGGTTCGCAAATCACCAACATCGAAAAGATACTGGGAATAAAAGTGATCGACAGATCAGATCTTATTCTTGATATTTTCGCCCGCAGGGCGAAAACCGCCCAGGCAAAAACGCAGGTTGAGCTAGCACAATACCAATACCTGTTGCCCCGGTTACGAGGCATGTGGAGCCACCTCGAACGTTTGGGTGGTGGTATAGGAACAAGGGGACCAGGTGAAACAGAAATTGAAACTGACCGCCGTATAGTACGTGATAAAATTGCGTTGCTCAGAAAAAGACTGGCTGAAATTGATAAGCAGGCCAGCACCCAACGCAAGGACAGGGGTGAGTTTATTCGTGTAGCATTAGTAGGATATACCAATGTTGGTAAGAGTACCATCATGAATATCTTAAGCAAGAGTGATGTGTTTGCCGAAAACAAACTTTTTGCCACATTGGAAACCACCACGAGAAAAGTAGTTTTTGAAAATACCCCCTTTCTTTTAAGTGACACGGTGGGTTTTATCAGGAAGCTTCCCCACCACCTGGTAGAAAGTTTTAAAAGCACACTGGATGAAGTGAGAGAGGCCGACCTGCTTTTGCATGTTGTGGACACCTCACACCCGAATTATGAAGAACAGCTTGGGGTAGTCAACAAAACATTGCAGGAACTGGGAGCATTCGATAAACCCACTATCACTATTTTCAATAAAATGGATGTGTATGAACAGCATACATTTGATCCGTGGTTGGAAGAAGATGTTCGCAACCAAATACTGGCCGATCTGAAAAAAAGATGGGAGATAGAAACACATGGCAATTGTGTGTTTATTGCTGCTATTGAAAAACGAAATATCAACGAATTAAGATCAGTGGTTATATCTAAAGTGAGAGCCCTTTACCGTGAAAGATATCCTTATAAAACTGAATTTTTCTATTGATGGACTCATTGCTTCAGCTCGATAGAGACCTGTTTACATTCATTAACTCTACCGCAGCTTCACCATATGCAGACTGGCTGTTCAGGTTGCTCCGTAATGCTCTTACCTGGATACCGCTGTATGCTTTTGTCTTATTCTATGTTTTCAGGTACTATAAAAAATACGCCCTGTCATTTATATTGTTCACATTGATCGCGTTTGCAATCACCGATTTTGTAAGCGCTTCGGTATTCAAACCTTTATTTGCCCGGCCAAGACCCTGCCACGATATTACTCTTGTTGTGCGTGACCTGGTAGGATGCGGCGGAAAATACGGTATGCCATCTTCACATGCCTCAAACCATTTTGGTTTGGCTGCTTTCTGGTATTTTACTTTTTCAGCAATGACCGGCAGCTCAAGAAAATGGTGGCCCCTATGGCTGTGGGCCATACTCATTTGTTATGCGCAGGTATATGTAGGTAAACATTATCCGGGAGACGTATTGGTGGGAGGATTTTTTGGAACTTGTATAGGAGTACTTATGTCTTTATTGTTTCGTACGCAGATTCTAAAAAGAAAACTAGTCCAGGAATAATCAATATAAAATCATTCTGTTAATGAATATTACACGATCATCATCATTATGGAATATAATAAGCCTGATGACGATAGTGGTTTACGCCACGGGACTATTTATTGATATTATGGAACCCGATGCTGCTGTATATGCACAGGTGTCGATGGAAATGTATGACAGGAATGACCTGCTTTCCATTTACCATAAGGGTCAGGATTGGCTCGACAAACCTCATTTCCCTTTTTGGATGTCGGCCATTTCCTATAAAATTTTTGGTGTCAGCACTTTTGCCTATAAGTTCCCGGCAATTCTTTTTATCATTCTTGGTTCTGTTTATACATTTCTTTTTACGCGTAAATTTTATTCTTCTTTACATGCATTTATTGCAGTGTTAATACTGATCACCGCACAGCACATTATCATATCTAACCAGGATGTAAGAGCCGAACCTTTTTTAACCGGCCTGTTGATCATGGGTCTGTATCATTATGTAATGCTGATAGAAAAACAAGGTAAACCATTCCTCCACCTGGTAATGGGATCATTAGCTGTAGCCTGCCTAATCATGACAAAAGGTTTATTTACTGTTATTCCTATCGCCTCTGGTATTGGTCTCACATTACTCTACAATAAAAATTATCGTGCTATATTCCATTGGAGATGGTTAGCAGCGCTCGGCCTGGTGATTATATTTTTGTTCCCTTCTCTCTATGGTTACTATTTACAATTTGACCAACATCCCGAAAAGCTGGTGTTTGGTAAGAATAATGTTTCGGGCGTAGAATTCTTTCTCTGGACAAGTCAATGGGGACGGTTTACCAATACCGGTCCTATCACCGGGAAAGGTGATATCACTTATTTTATCCATACTTTATTATGGGCCTTTCTTCCCTGGGCATTCATGGCGTTTTTTGCAATGTATAAAAAGATTGTTGCCCTCATTAAAAGAACAGTTACAACTGAACATTATACATTTTTCGGATTCATCGCGTTGTTTATTATTTTTTCTGCATCGAAATTTCAATTGTCTTTTTATCTGAATCCCTTATTTCCACTGATTGCCATTTTCACGGCAGATATCATTCTCTCTTCTACCGTAAAAACTTTAAAAGTCTTTTCTGTTATCCATCTTGTATTGGCAATATTGTTAACTATTGCTATGATGGCGCTTCATTATTTCTTTTTTGGCGATATGAGTCATTGGATAATATTATTACTATCAGTAGCAGGTATAGGGTTCGGACTATATGTCTTTACCAGTCGCAGTTTGTTAAAGAAAATATTTTTTGCAACCGCTATTGTAACATTGTCTATTAACTTTTATCTCAGTGCTGCTTTTTATCCGGCGTTGTTGAAATACCAGGCTAAGAGTGAGGTGGCCCATTTTATCAACGCTCAAAAAATTCCAGCCAGCGAACTTCTCTTTGCGGGAGAAATGGAATCCGTTGCCGATGTAATTCTTCATCATACCGTTCCCGTAATAGCTATTAACGAAATGCAGGAAGAAATGATAAGAGGAAAATATATTTTTACTTCTTTTGAAGGAATAGGAGCTATTAATGCGATGAGTCTAAAATACGAGATCGTTAAAGAATTTGCTGATTTCCCCGTAACGCGGTTAACAGGAAAATTCATTAACCGAAAAACCAGAAGCGAAGAAACAGAGAATAAATATTTATTAAAAGTTGAGAAAGTAAATACAGACATACCCGAAGCACAGATTACTTTCAATAAAAACTAATGTGTAGTGTGAATAAACGCTTTAAGTCTTGTCTGCTTTTAACTGCTATCAGTAAAGATATTTCGCCAGTTTCGATAAAATTATTTTTTGACGCGGAATACAGCAACTTTGAAAATAAGAAGGGTGTAATGGATCAAAAAATTCCCGTCTTTATTGAGTGCGTATCAGGTAATTTTCTATTCTTTAGGTAATGAAGGCTATTTCAGTCAAATCCATTCGGTTTATTATTCTATAACAAGCTTATTCACTTATCCTTGTGCCTTTGTTTTCTTTTCTTTTATCTTATCCCTTTCCCACATAAGGTGAGATTCAACACGCGGTTTTTAGACAGCTTTAAAATGGAGGATATTTCAGTCAGATTGATCTTTTTTGACCAGAATATAATACACTTCTCAGATGGTCATTGTTAGCAGGTCTTCCAATCCGGATTTTCCACAACACGTTATAGAACGAGCACCGAGCTGCCTGTCAGGTAATTTCAACCCTTCAACTAGTGAATGATATTTCAATCATTTTGACCAGAATATAATACACTTCTCAGATGGTCATTGTTAGCAGAGCATCCAATCGGAATTTTTCAATAGGGGCACAGCAAGTTACACAGTCCCTTTCTCTTTCAGCCATTCCGTCAATCTTCCCCCCACCCAATCCGGAGATATGCCGGTGATACATGGCCTCGTTTCGCAGGTTGTTTTTCTATGGTTGGCAGCGCTCACACAAGGAGAGCAGGGGAGTTTAAGATAAAATGGTTCTGCATTTCCACCTAATGGTCCGTATAGTGCTGGTGTTTCAGGACCAAACAGTACAAACACTTTTAAAGGAGTAACAGAAGCAAAATGCGCCGGCCCCGAATCATTGGTCAGCATTAGAGTAGATAATGAATACAGCGGCACAAGTTCATCAAATTTAAATACGCCGGACGAGTTAATACATCTTTCGTTACCTACCATATCCACAACATGCTGCACGTATTTTTTTTCGGACGGAGCACCGGTAGCTATTATAATAATATTCTGAAAATGCTGAAGCAATTGCCGGGCAACATTGGCAAAATTTTCCTGCTGCCAGCGGCGCTGGGGAAGCATATCCGATGCGTTCGCATTCAACAGGATAATTTTTTCGTGCCTCCAGGCGGGATATAGCTCTTTTATTTTTGAGCGTACTTTAGCTATTTGTGAAGGATGAACACTTGCCCTGGCCAGTTCAAGATCACCTTCCTGCAGTTCTACTGTGGCATAGGGATTCTGAAACTTGTTCATTGCCCGGTTAATAAGCGAGACAAAGTTCACTGCAATATGCACATGTGCATTATATCTCACCGGGAAGTTGATCATACTTCCTCTATACAATCCTTCGTCATGGAAGCTGGCAAAACCAATTCTTGATCTTGCTCCGCTTACAAAAGAAAGCAAAGCAGTAAACCGCGAAAACAATTCCAGGTCGATAACGCAGGTGATCTTTTTTTTGCGGCACCATCCCATAAACCTGAATACACTTATCGCCAGTGATACAAGGTTTGAGGAATTCATTTTGAAAATATTCTCGTCTGGGATGGTTCCCAATATTTCCAGGGATTTGGCATTATCCTTAAAAATGGCGAAGTAAATCTCGGCATTGGCTTCCCGCTTAAGCTTTCGCATAGCAGGATCCACTATAACAGCGCTTCCCATTTCGGACAACTCAATAAAGAGCGTTCTTTGGGTATTGGGCACTCTTTTGGTGCGGGTAAAAATATTTCTGATGCGCGACAGCAGGGAGGCGGCAAAGCAAAGGGGCACACCCACCCATTTATCAATCGTACGCATTGTGTTAACGTTCATGTACCTTCTAACCGGATTTGACAGGCCGGCGTCCGCAAAATTCGGATAAAAGTTGTTAAGTAAAGAAGAAATACACAATCGTACCTTTGCATTCCATTCAGTAAACTTTTTCTGGGCTCAACCATCTACATTTATTATGAAAAAGCAACACTTCGACGATATAAGCACCGCAGCGATTCACGGCTACGGGAACACGCATCCGGAACACGCGCATTTAACACCTATCTATGCCACATCTACCTATGTATTTGACAATGCAGAGCAGGGAATGAACAGATTTTCGGGCAAAGAACCCGGATATATTTACAGCCGGTTCGGCAATCCTACTACCAATGCAGCAGCGGGGCTCATTGCCCAACTGGAAGGATTTGGTATTAAAGACATTGAGCTTCAGGCTTATCTGCATGCCAGCGGACAAGCAGCCATGACCACGCTTTTTTTGTCTATGCTCTCCCCCGGTGACGCTATTTTGTCAACTTCCAACTTATATGGAGGCACGCTTGAGTTTATGCAGCATATTCTGCAAGAGCTGGGAATACAGATCCTGCTGACCGATCTGAACAATCACGAAGCCGTTGAAGCACTGTTTAAAAAGCATCCTATTAAGCTGGTTCATCTCGAAACACCTTCAAATCCCATTCTCCAATGTATAGATATTAAAGCGATTTGTGATATGGCACATCGCTATAATGCGAAAGTGTCAGTAGATAACACTATTGCAACACCTTACCTGCAGCAACCTTTTTTATATGGAGCCGATTTCGTGTTTCATTCCACAACAAAATTTTTAAACGGACATGGTTCTGCCATAGGCGGCGCGCTGATTGGAAGAGATGTGGAACTGATGCGTACTAAAATTTATCACCGTTATAAACTGATAGGTGGCAACAGCAATCCTTTCGATGCATTTTTGTTATTGCAGGGTATTAAAACACTCGGCGTACGCATGGACAGGCACTGTAGCAACGCTATGGAAGTAGCCACATTCCTGCAAAACCACCCTGCTATTGCCAAAGTGCATTATAACGGTCTGCCTTCGCACCCCGATCATGCTATTGCCTCACAGCAAATGAAACAATATGGAGCATTACTAAGCTTTGAGCTTAAAGATGGATTTGATAAGGCAAAAAAATTTATTAATAGTCTGAGGTTATGTGTATTGGCAGTGTCACTCGGAACAGTCGATACACTTATTTCTCATCCTGCTTCCATGTCGCATGCAGGTCTTTCAAAAGAGCAGCGATTAGCTTCCGGCATAAGCGATGGTTTGATCAGGATGAGTGTGGGTATAGAAAATATACAGGATATTCTTAATGATCTGGATCAGGCGTTAAACAAGTAATCATGGAAAAAAAGTTATTGAATACAACAGAAGATGTCACTTTACTTGTAAATGAGTTTTATACAAAAGTGAAGGTTGATGAATTATTAGGACCTATTTTTAATAATGTAGAAAACTTTTCATGGGATCATCATATTCCGGTAATGATCAGTTTTTGGGAATCTGTATTACTGGGAACAGCTTCCTATAGAGGTAATGCCATGGGAGTACACCTTGAACTCGACAGGAAACAACCTCTTTCCGCCGGGTTATTTGAAAGATGGCTAAAGCTATTCTATGAAACACTTGATGATTATTTTGAAGGCTCACAAAAAGAGATAGCTAAAAAAAGAGCTTCATCTATGGCAGGATTGATACAATACAAAATACAGGAAAGTAAGAAGAAGGGATTTATTCAGTAATCAATTTGACCGTACAACCACTCGGCCTTTCCCGGCATTTACTCAACATTTCCCCCCAAACAATAAAAAATAATGGTCAGAGCGAAGATTTTTCGTATGAATGCAGGAAAAGATGTATATGTGTGATACTTTTACTAAAGTTTTTTAATAGAAAAAGTAGCATAATGAAATATTTACACTCCCTGTTATGGATAATGTTATCTGTACTCACGTTGACCGCCTGTAAAAAAGATGACGGGGACAAAGAACCCGATGACGATAAATATTATATCCGTTTCAAAGCTAATGGTGTTCAAAAGGAATACGATGGAAATATTGTAAACAACCGCTTTGGTTTTATACTCCTAAGTGAGTATGGTTTTTATAATGGAATACTTTCAGGAGTCTCCAGTCTAAGCGATGGTACAAAGAATCTTCTTTACTTATCTGTCCGCAGCAACGAAGAAATAAAACCAAACGTAGAATACAATCTTCAAACAGCAGTCACTTCTACTAATGGTTTTAAGTTCCCTTCAGCCGAACTGATATATACAGATGAAAATAAAGTTAGTCATTCGGCTATACTATTAAGGGAAAATTACCCCTTGATTGAAATTAAAGATGAAGCTAAAGTAAAGTTTACCTCAATTACCGCTACCGAATGCAAAGGCACTTTTAATGCTACGGCCATCAACTCAATCAACAAAGAAGAAATGCTTATTACAGACGGAGAGTTTTACTTATTGAAAGCAGGGCTGTAGGCAGTGGAAAGTTGACAGTTGACAGTGGACAATTAAAAACTGTCAACTGTCAATTGTCAACTGAAAACCGTTTGTTTATTTTTCTCTTACATTAACAGAGATTCTTCTGTTTTTCTTTCTACTTTCTTCTGTATCATTGGGTGCTATAAAATGTGCCGGACCATATCCTTCAGCCTCTGTTAACTGTTCTGCATTCACCGATTCTTTTAACTTATTCAAAACAGCGTCTGCTCTTTCCTGTGAGAGTTTAACATTGGCTACCGAATCACCAGTATTGTCAGTATATGCTCCGATTTTTATTTTCGCATTAGGATATGCTTTCAGTATAGCAGCAATGTTTTGAATTTGTTGGCTAGAAGATGCTGAAATGGTTGCACTACCGCTTTCAAAATTCAGATTATCAAAATCGAACCACCTGTCTTTGCTAACAGGCTCATCAGAATTGAGATATTTCACCAATTCATCTTCAATACCACCTTTGTACGCATCTAATTCAACACCGTCAGGTAATTTTACCTTATACGAAACAGTAGCAGGTGCATCTGCTCCCGGTACAGGCAAAACCGGCGTTTGTGTAGTTTCATTGCCGCATCCTCTCATAAAATAGAAAATGAGTGCAATAATTGCCAGAATAAAAATAATCAACCAAAAACTACCGGATGATTTTTTAGCTGTTTCTTTTACCGGTGCAATTGTACGGCCAATATTTTCTGCTGTTCCGGAAAATAAGGAGCCGAGTTTTGAACCAATTCCTGAAAGACTTCCTAGTCCTAAAGCACCGGCAAGATTTAATCCCGATGGCACAGCCAAAAGGATCGAATCTTTTTGTGAGGCTAAGAACCCTGCAAAACCTGATGCTCCCATTCCGGTTTCATTAATGTGCCGGCCCATCGTCCCCAATGCGGCTGGTGTAACAAGATTTAACAAAGAAGAAGCCGATGAGGATTTAATTCCGGAGAAACTGGAAATAACATTTGCCAGGTTACCCAATTTATCTCCAAAAATGTTTTGGGCCATCCCTAACAATCCTGAAAGACCACCGCCACCTCCTGAGCCTAACAACCCTCCAAGATTTCCTAACACACCGCTATTGCCAGCCTGCTTAGCCATATTAAAAATAGAGCTAAGAGAATCCGTATCACCCGCCTTTGATAATAAGCCGGCTAATACCGATGGCACCGATGCTCCAACAGCTTTCTGAACATTAGTTTCATTTTCGCCTAATGCAGAAGCTGTTTTACTGATAAGATCACCAGAAAACAGTCCACTGACTGAATCGATTAGATTAAAGGCCATAATAATGGTTTTTGATTAAATAAATTGTTTCTTAATCAAATGGTTGAACAGGGATAATGGACAAGCAATAATGGTAGGCTATAAGTAAGGGGGAGGGCAGAGGAATTATATATTAAATGTATTTTATTTAAAAACGATTTCCAAAATAATATTTGAACATATATAATTCAATGCTCACGGTAATCCTTTAAACGATGATTCAATAAGTTCAATTTCTGTTTTCGTCAACTCAAACAATTCGTAAATATGATGATCAGTAAGTTGATTGATTTGCTTATCAATATTTTTTTTATCCTGCCAATAACGTTTCGGAAACGGTATCCTGCTGGTTACCACATTATCAAAATGCATTGTTCTGACGGCCTTCCCATATATAAAACAATAAACATACCAATTAATAAGACGGCTATTCAGCAAAGAACATACAAATCTGTTGCCCACATTCTTATTCATAGAAAGCTGGTTAATAGTATCCAATATCAGGCAATCATCTTTTGACAAGGGCGGTAATGCAGCAATAATTTTAATATGGCCAACCGGATTGGTTAAATGCGCTACTATATTCTGCACCAGCACTGAATTATCACCAACTAAACCATGCTTTTCAATTCCTGACAAACTGTTGACAAATCCACGTTGAGTATTTTTAATAGACCATCTTTCAATATCAATACCGCCAATAACACTATATTTTCCTTTTTGCAAAAGATGACGTTGAATGCCAACGCCTCTTTTATTAAAAGCAATATCACTTATGAACAGATTATCATGTTTTATTTTTTTGGCAAGGTTAATTGCCTGATCAGTAACACCATTCAATATAAAACCGAAATCATCAATTAATGATTTATGAGTTTCCGACAATACAGTAAATGAATTATTTCTAAAGAGAAGCGATGAATAATGCGATCTTTTTTTCCCTTTCCCAACTATAAATATTGCAGCTTCAAGTTTAACCTCTGGCCAGGGTTTACCCGCATCAATAATTATATCCAATTCATCCTGAAGTAATTTCCTGGCTGGCGAATAATTAGAAGCGTAGGTAAATGCTTTGGGCACAATATAAGCGAGAATACCATTTTTATGTAATAATTGATAGCCTTTAAAAATAAATAAAATAGCTGTTTCAGATATACTCAGCAAAAAATGTCTGCTCCATTTCTTTTCCTCTTCTTTCAATTTTACTCCATAGGGAGGATTTCCAATGATGATATCAAATCCGGTAAATTGACCTCTACCATTAACAAGTTGAGGAAATTCTTTTTTCCAGTTGAAGATTTTATTACCCGGACCCTGCTTATTTATTTTTTTCCCGGCACTTTCAACGGCAGCGGTGCTTATCAATGAATTTCCCTCTTTAATATTAAGTGTTATATCGGGTAATGAGTTGGACACATTTTTATTTATAGGAAACCCCGACTTCAATAACTCTATCCATAATCTCAACCGGCATATTTTGACTGAATTAGGATTAATATCTACTCCAAACAAATTGTTCGAAATAATATATTGTTTTTCGTCATATAGGTTTTTTTGAAGTCGGACGATTTCCTCCTTACTGTTGACCCAACTCGATGCTCTCCCTTTCTTATAAACAGTCAGTTCATCATTTTCTACCGATAGAGAGTATTGATGAAAGTTCGTCAATATGCCTAATTCACTTTTAATAACCAGCATTTCATTTAGTGCAGCAACAAGAAAATGACCGGAGCCAACAGCAGGATCACACAGACTTATTGTATTGATAAGTGTACTGGCTTCTTTTGTGTTTTTAACCTTATCAGCTACTTCCCCGATAGTATGGCATTTCCAGTTTTTTTCACTGTTGAACTTTTGTACTATTGCCTTTCTTATAGTCTGCCGACACATATACACCGTAATAGTCGCCGGTGTATAAAATGAACCATCTTTATATCCATTGAACTTCTCGAAAACCAGTCCGATAATTGAAGCAGTAATTTTCCTCTTTTTGATAGCTGGCCTGTACATCCTATTAGAAATAGCAGATCCACTGAAATCATATCGATCCAGAAAAAGAAATAAATATTCCAGAAAAGGAATCTGACCAGTTATTTTTTTGCCCTTTGTATCTTTTACCACTGTATTAGTAATAACAGGTAGCGTTTTACTATTGCTTAAAGACTTGATAAATAAAAAATTCTTTTCTTCCTCCGATGGTTCAAAAAGTTCTCTGTGTATAAATGGCAAATGTCTCCATTGTTTTTGAACTGATTGGTCACGTTCCTTACATGGCTTAGCAAATACATCAAAAAACAACTGGTTACAATCAGAAAATTTTTTTATTCTGTCTGACTTTAATACCTGGTACTTAGGGTCATCATTATGCCACTTTAATAATTGTGATTCCAATATTTTTAAAAACAGGAACCTGGTTGTCCAGGTAATTACCAACTCTAACGATACGTTATATTTTTGTTCTTCCGTAAGCGGAGTTTTGTTATTGGGGATCTTTTGCTTGTTAAGTGAGGCTATCGTGTTTTCCAGTAATGACCCAGGCCATCTTTCTTTTTCGTTCTTCCTCCCTATCAATTTTTTACTACCCACCTTAACTTCCGATAATCCCAAAATATGCAGGAGCTCCAAATAAAATTCCTTATCCAGTTTGTTATTATCATTTCTATTAAAATCTTCATCCTTATTAGCCATATTAATAGGTTACCCTTTAGGATATTTCCACTAAAATATGATTTTGGGTCGACTGTTAAGTTTATGGATATCTATTAATAATCTCTTATCTTTACTGCCTACTACGTCGGCTACATGGTTTAATGTTCAGCTCTGTTAAGAAGTCAGGAGAATATATAATATCAATTTTTTTATTTCAGACACTAATTTTACCAGGTTTTTGGGTCAATGTAAATAGGAAACGACAGGCATCTACGCTACCGCATCGGATTTATTTTACGTTTTTAATAATTTATTTTAATGTAGGTGTTATTTTACCTATATAAATAGTTGTGCTTATTCTGTTTAATATATTTTTATGAGACCTTATACGTATCCTATACATGATTTTATTCCCATGTTGTTATATGAAAACGAGGCGGAGTACTCAAAAAATATTCTCGCCCAATTTTTCCGTATTTATGAGCCAGCGCAATGCAAAATGCATTTATGGAAAATGTTTACTACAGCATTACATGGCACAACAGATCCGCAACATATTCATCCGCCTGTCAGGGAAATGATGGATTTTACCCTGCAACTGATGTCCATAATGAATAACCTTGAAGAATATTATTGTATGGATGGCCGGAAAAGTGAAAATGTAATCCAAGGTAATGAGGATCAAATGGAAAACCATGCAAAGGATAATAAAAGCCATTTATATTCCAGTACTCCAAGGATTCAGTTAATAAATAGCGAGAGTGTTAACGGTGGCCTGGCACAAAATTCCCAAACATATCCGCAAGATGAAAAAGCAGCATCAAAAGAATTTATTCCACATTGGGTACGGAATGATCACGAACTACTACAAATCGTTTCCATGATTTGCCAGTCAATGGATGTTGAAAAAATATTTCTATTGGGAAAATATGCATTGACACCTAAAGAAGCCGGAGAAGAATATGATTTGCTGGTCCTGGTGAACAATGCAGATCACCGTCCCCTCGATGAATTTGAAAGTCTTATTACTAACCGCAGTAAAGATATGGCTCCCGTATATGCAAGTGTTTTTACAATAGAAAAAGTCAATGAGTTGTTGGCAGAAGGAAATCGTTTTTTCAGTATGTGTTGCAAAAACGATAAACTCATATATGATACCGGAATTATTCCCTTCGATAAGGCAACAACGACGGCAAACGAGGTTATTATCAAACAATTTACGGAAGAGTATACGTTAATGATAGAAAAAGCTCAGAGTTTTTTAAATGGTGCCAATGTATATTATCAACAACAGGAGTATGCGTTATGTTCTTTTATGCTGCATCAATCGGTCGAGCATAGTTTAAACGCCCTGCTTGTACCCATGTTGCAATACCGCTTAAAAACCCATAGCTTACATAAACTATTTCGTTATATAAGACGGTTTAATACCGAAATATTTCAGATATTTCCACGTGACACAGAAACCGAGATTTTATTATTCCAGTTGTTGCAAAAGGCTTATATACATGCACGTTATAAAAATACATTTTATATTACTGAAGAGCAGTCGGCCTTATTAATAAAACGTGCAGAAAAAATTCTGCAAATAGTGGAAATGCGACAGTGGACAATGGATAGTTGACAAGGGACAGTTTACAATTCTTTTGTCTACGGAGCCTAATCAACTATCAATTGTCTATTACTACCGTCCATTATCAACTGTCCACTGTCCCTTGACAACTGCAAAACGTCAACTGATAAAAGATTATTCGTATGAAAACAAAGAGATTTACTATTAAACATAAGTCGGGTTCTCTTTTTAAGCATGGGAAAAAACACCCCTATAAATCTCTTAATACTATATTCAGGTATTGCCACCTGGATTATTTGCACGATGAGCTAAACTGCTGGAAGGAACTCGCTCTTTGCAACGACAATAGCGCCTATAATAATGGAAGGAGCAGGGAAAATCTACTGTTATTTTGCGGGGAACTACAAAAACTTGCTGAGGCTTTATATTTATTATATGATAATTGCCTGGTCACCAACAAAAGAAAAAACTGGCGAAATGGACTTACCCCTGAAGCTATTGTTTTGATAATGGATGCTAATAAGACCGTATTACTTAGCGAGGATGAAATCCTATCTCCGCTGACAGTGCCCTCGGCTTTTTTTCGAAAATTCTCAATAGCCTATGCCAAAGAAGAGCTTCTTGATCTGCTGGACGCTGTTGTAAATTATAAAAGCAAGCGCGATTTGAACCGGGAGAACTTTATTAAATTTTACTGCTGCCTGAAAGAAATACTGAAAGTAGCTAACACTTTGAGTAAGGAGGCAGACAAATGATAAAACAGTTAATCAAGATTGAAATAGGATGAGAGTTCAAAATTAATTTAAACGCGCCTGATAACTAAATCAAAATTCTACGAACCTATTTAGCTTTTCGTATAGTAACCAATTTTACACCATGAGCAGGAACAACTGCTGGGAATGTATCAGAGAAAACACCTTCATCTTTCTGCCTCCACACATCACGTACAATTTGTTTTCCACTTAGATTCAGAACATTCCAATCTGCATTGACAGTTGCTGCAATATCATTTCTATTAAAGAGGCCAACAGCAATTGAACCGTCTTCAAGCTTTTTGGCCCATATTTCCAAACTATCTTTCTGGTATAGCCTGCTGGCCTGGTTTCCTAACGGGTCCTGGTTAATATCAATTACTTCATCGTTAGTTAGCAGGCTTTTTGTAAACTCCTCCATATCGGCAACATCACAACCAATGAGCAAGGGGGAAGACAGCAATGACCAGAGAGAAATATGCGTGTATTGTTCATCAGCAGTTAAGTGTGATGGGTATTTGGTTTCTCCCCAGCCCATATAACCGATCACAAGCATATCAGGATCGTTCCAATGTCCCGGCCCGGCATACTTTTCTATGCCTACCTGTGAAAACCCTATGTCCGACACACTTTCCCATCTATCGATAAGATCTCCTGTTGTTCTCCAGCTATTTCCTCCTATTCTTTCTCCCCATTCCCATACATTCCCTCCACCGTATTGAGAGAAGCTGAACACAATATCACGATCTACCTTATCCAATGCTTTCCGCATAACGATATACGGTTTTTGCATTGTTTCAAGCGTCTCACTATTAGCAAGTTTGTTATAGCTGCAATAATCATATTTCAAATAATCAAATCCCCATTCGGCCCAGCGGCGGGCATCCTGTTCCTCGTATCCATAAGTAGCCGTATAATCACTACATGTAACTGTACTTGGTGAAGAATAAATACCAGCTTTAAAGCCCTTCGAGTGGATATAATCTGTTAGAGCTTTCATATCCGGAAATTTCTTATTGGCGTTAATCATCCCATTAGCATCTCTCGGCTCACCCATCCGCATAGGGTCGGTGGACCCTGGTTTAATTGACCAGCTATCGTCTATATTGATATATGTCCATCCATGATTAATCAGTCCGGAACTGATCATAGCATCAACTGCAGCTATTACAGTAGCCTGGTCAATTGAATCAGCAAACCGGTTATAGCCATTCCACCCCATAGGAGGAGTTAAAGCAATTTTATCACCTACAACAATCTTCAATTCACGGGTAGCCGTTCCTAACTCGTTTGTCGCTTTCAATTTGACTATCGACTCTCCTTTTTTCTTAATCATACCAGTGATGATACCTGTTTTAGGATCCAAAGAAAGTCCCTTAGGAAGTTTTTTAGCAGCAAAACTCATAGGTCTTTTTCCCGTAGCGGAAATAGTGTACATAAAGGGATGACCCGGACGAACACCAAAAACTTTTGCACCATTTATTTTGGGATTAGGGGACGGAGGAGGAGTCAGAATATGCCGTTTGTTAATATGATTAAAATTAAAAGCCACTGGTGTAAAGTCATTATACACAATAAACGCATTTGCATAGTTGGCTTTATCTTTATATACTCCTGTGCCATCGTCCTCAAGGAGAAGTCCAAGATTTTTTACTCCTTTCAGATCGATATTTATCTCAACAGCTTTTGCTCCCGGAGTCATAACCGGACTTTTAAAAACTACTTTATCATCAGCTAATACTGAAAGCACTACTTTACAATTTTTATTTGATGCATCATCCACTCCAAACAACGTGTAAAACTTTTCAGCACTGCCACCCAGCTCGAATCTAAGCAAAGCTTCCGTACGCGAGGCCAATCCATTTCTGAATTGCTGGCCTCCGGTCGATAGCGGATTCTTTTTTAATTCCAGGTACGCTTTAGGAGTCCGATTCCAATCCTGGGTAAATCTCTTAAGGTCAATTTTTTGCAGCCACAACGTATCTGCAGCCTGAACATTTATACAAGAAATACTATAAAAGACAATCATCATCAGAAAAAGACCATGTCTTAGTAAAAGTCTTGTTTTCATTTTGTTTGTTTTAAATCTTACCATTATTAAATATAAACCACACAGAGATCGTAGGTATTAATACTCATCGCTATCTGCTGATTCTAAAACGTTCGTATAGCCATCCCACCACCACTACAAAATCAACTATAATCAAAGATATTTAAACCGGAGTATTAAAAATCTGATAGTTTCATCAACTTTTGTAGTGAAAATAACTGTCAATACTGACTATTTAACCTTTTTATATAGATTCGTATAAAAGGTTATTACC
>CAZSFY010000002.1:0-176999 GCA_964606315.1 uncultured Chitinophagaceae bacterium
CTTTTCTTTCGCCGAAAGCGATCTGGAGAGCATTATACCCGTCAGTAGACTGGGTCTTTACCTGGGTCACAGTACAAGGACCCGCTTCGATGATGGTGCAAGCAGTCTGCTTCCCATCAGGAGTGAAGACACTTGTCATGCCGATCTTCTTACCAATAATACCTTTCATCATTTGACAATTTATGCCTTCCAGGTTGAAGAGACATGAGAATAGAGGTTATACAACCTTCTACAATCCTTCAATCCCCGTTTGCTGTAGACCTTTTCTATTTGCTCGCCGAAACAGTTGTTGACCAACATCATGCTTCGGTATCACTCTTTTGTGATGTCTGTCCTTATTTAAGCTTAGACAGATGAAAGAAGTACCTACAGTAAACTAACCCGGAACGGCTAGTTCATATTTTTTTATTTTATCAAATCCAGCGCTGCTTACCTCATCCACCAGCTTAGCGAAAGTGGACTATCTCGCAGATAGATATAAGAACTTCTACGCTTTAATTTCTACGTCAACGCCACTAGGCAGATCCAGCTTACTTAATGCATCAACAGTACGTGATGAAGAAGTATATATATCCAGCAAACGCTTATGCGTAGCTAACTGAAACTGCTCACGACTTTTTTTGTTAACGTGAGGAGAACGCAAAACAGTAAATATTTTCTTACGTGTGGGTAAAGGAATAGGACCTGTTACCACTGCACCTGTACTGCGTACTGTTTTTACGATCTTTTCGGCAGACTTATCTACCAGGTTGTGATCGTATGACTGTAATTTTATCCTGATTCTCTGAGACATATGCCGATTCCCATTTTTTCGAATGGGGATGCGAAGGTAAGAGTCTTCTTGATAACGGACAAAGATTTGAGGATTTTTTTATAAAAAAGCCGCAGTTTTTTTGCTGCGGCTTTTTACTGGCTGGTCATAAGGATAAAACACCCTTATACCTTAATATGCTGACAGAAATTTTTCTTATTAATCAGCTTTTACTTTACCCTTCACTTTTGCTATTACCTCTTCCGCGATATTGTTTGGAGTAGGCGCATAGTGAGAAAACTCCATGGTAGAAGTAGCACGTCCCGAACTTAATGAACGTAGTTGGGTCACATAACCGAACATTTCGCTCAGAGGAACTTTAGCCTTTATCACCTGTGCTCCACCCCTGCTATCCATTCCTTCCAGCATACCACGACGACGGTTAAGGTCGCCTGTTACGTCACCCATGTATTGATCTGGTGTAGTCACTTCAACTTTCATGATGGGTTCCAGTAAGATAGGCTGAGCTTTACGGCCGGCTTCGCGGAAACCTGCTTTGGCACAAAGCTCGAACGACATACCATCTGAATCGACCTGGTGAAAGCTTCCGTCAAAAATACGAACCTTCATATTCTCAACAGGATAGCTAGCCAATACACCAGTGGTCATGGCAGACTGAAATCCTTTTTGAATAGGCTGAATAAATTCACGCGGGATAGATCCGCCAAAAATATCATTAACAAACTGGAACGACTCTGTAGGGTTCTCTTTCAAAAACTCTTCATCGGCAGGTCCGATCTCAAATACGATATCGGCGAACTTACCACGACCACCAGTTTGTTTCTTTAATGTTTCACGATGCTCGATGGTTTTGCGGAAGGCTTCTTTATAAGCTACCTGAGGTGCGCCCTGGTTAACTTCAACCTTAAATTCACGACGCATACGATCGATGATAATTTCAAGGTGAAGCTCACCCATACCACGGAGAATAGTTTGACCGGTATCTTCATCAGTATTTACTCTCAATGTGGGATCCTCTTCTACGAGCTTGGCTATAGCCATCCCCATTTTATCAACGTCAACCTGTGTTTTTGGTTCTACCGCGATGGCGATCACAGGCTCGGGAATAAACATGTTCTCCAAAACGATCGGGTGATTCTCATCGCAAAGAGTATCTCCGGTTTTTATTTCTTTGAAGCCCACTGCAGCGCCAATATCGCCGGCTTCGATAAAATCAACGGGATTCTGTTTGTTAGCAAACATTTTCATGATACGGCTGATACGCTCATTCTTTCCGCTGCGCATGTTTTTAACATAAGAGCCTGCATCGAGGTGACCGCTATAACAACGGAAGAATGCAAGTCGTCCCACAAACGGGTCGGTCATGATCTTAAATGCAAGAGCAGCGAAAGGAGCTTTAGGATCTGCCTTACGCACTTCCTGTTCTCCGGTATCAGGATTTGTACCTATTGTATCTTCAATATCTACAGGTGAAGGCAGGTAGCGGCAAACTGCATCGAGCGCTGTTTGTACACCTTTATTTTTGAAGGATGATCCGCACATCATGGGAACGATGCTCAGGTCAATTGTTGCTTTACGGATAGCTTCGTGAACCTCAGCCTCTGTAATAGAAGCCGGATCATCGAAGAATTTCTCCATCAGATTATCATCATATTCCGCTACTGCTTCAATCAGTTGGCCTCTCCAGTACTCAACATCTTCCTGCATATCGGCAGGAACGTCAACTTCATCGAAGGTCATTCCTTCTGTTTCCATGTGCCAGATGATCCCTTTCAGCTTAATAAGGTCAACAACTCCCTTGAAATTATCCTCTGCTCCGATAGGCAACTGAAGAGGTACTGCTTTAGCACCCAGCATTTCACGAACCTGTTTTACTACCATTAAAAAGTCGGCTCCGGAACGGTCCATTTTATTGACAAATCCAATACGCGGAACTTTATAACGGTTAGCCTGACGCCAAACTGTTTCAGACTGAGGTTCTACCCCATCAACCGCTGAGAATAAAGCGATCAGTCCGTCAAGTACGCGCATAGAACGCTCTACTTCAACAGTAAAGTCAACGTGACCGGGAGTATCAATGATATTAAAATAATATTTCTTAGTATCAGCTGTTGGTTTGCCTAGGATGGTAGGAAAGTTCCACTGACAGCTTACTGCTGCTGAGGTAATAGTAATACCTCTTTCTTTTTCCTGCTCCATCCAGTCGGTGGTAGCGCCACCTTCGTGTACTTCTCCGATCTTGTGGATCATACCGGTATAACGAAGAATACGCTCGGTGGTGGTGGTTTTGCCGGCATCAATATGGGCGGCGATACCAAAATTTCTTTGTAATCGTAAGTCTGCCATGACCTATTGTTATTTTAAATTTATTTGGGTGCGCAAAGGTATGTAAATCGAAAGAAAAAACCCTGCAAGTAAGCAGGGTTTAATATGTTATTTATGTAATCTGCACTGTTAGAGTAGGCGGATTAAATTCTGAAATGGGCAAATGCCTTGTTGGCTTCAGCCATTCTGTGTGTATCTTCTTTTTTCTTGAAAGCAGCGCCTTCACCCTTGCTGGCTGCAACGATTTCGTAAGCTAATTTCTCAGCCATACTCTTTCCGTTTCTTTCCCGGCTATAACGGATCAACCACTTCATGCTTAAAGATATTTTCCTGTCGGGACGTACTTCAGAAGGGATTTGGAAAGTAGCGCCTCCGATACGGCGGCTTCTTACTTCAACAGCCGGGGTGATATTGGCCAAAGCCCTTTTCCAGATTTCATATCCATCCTCTCCTGTTTGTTTGGCTATGCGCTCAAGAGCATCGTAGAATATATTAAAAGAAGTATTCTTTTTTCCTGCCCACATCAGGTTGTTAACAAACCTGGTTACCTGAGGGTCATTATATCTTGCATCAGGCGCCGGTGGAATTTTTTTGGCTTTGGTCTTCCTCATTTATGAATGTTTGAAATATCTTATCAATTATTTTTTAGCCTTTTCACGCTTTGTACCGTATTTGGAACGGCTCTGTTTACGGTCTTTCACACCTGCAGTATCCAAGCTGCCGCGTACAATATGATAACGTACACCTGGTAAGTCTTTCACACGACCACCTCTTACAAGAACAATAGAGTGTTCCTGCAAATTGTGACCTTCACCGGGAATATAAGCGATCACCTCCACTTTGTTAGTCAGCCTTACTTTAGCCACTTTACGAAGGGCCGAGTTAGGTTTTTTTGGCGTTGTAGTGTACACACGTGTACATACCCCACGACGAAACGGGCAGGCATCCAGCGCCCTGGATTTGCTCTTGGCTTTAATGATCTCTCTTCCTTTTCTTACCAATTGTTGTATTGTAGGCATTCTTGACCTTTTAAAATTTCGGACGGCAAAGGTAAAAGTCGTATTTCATAAAACAAAATAAAATTCAACCCAATTACACTTTAAACATCCAGCCGTAACGGTCTTCAGCTTCACGATTCTTGATAGCATCCATACGGTTCTTCATTTCCGGACCTACTTTCCATTGCTGCTCATTAAATACCATTACCTCATCCTTATATCTTAATTCCTGAATTATAGAGATCGTGGCGGCAGTTCCTGTACCGAAGACTTCGGTAACCAGGCCCTTTTTATACGCATCAACTATTTCTTCGAGATTAACACGTCTTTCTTCTACCTCAATACCCATATCTTTCATAATGGTCATCGCGCTTTTGCGGGTTATACCGTCCAGGATAGTACCTGTGGACAGGTCGGGTGTAACTGCCTTTCCATCAACTATAAAAAACACATTCATAGTTCCGATTTCTTCGGCATATTTATGTTCAAAAGCATCTGTCCATAACACCTGGTCATAACCCAGTTTTCTGGCTTCAGAAGCAGCTAGGAGACTACTCGCATAGTTACCTGCCACTTTAGCATAACCTACCCCGCCGGGTGCAGCTCTGGTATATTTCTGCTCGGCATAAATACGCATGGGTTTGCTGTAGTAGGGCCCTGTCGGACTTAATATGATCAGAAACTTATATGTATCGCTGGGTTTTACACCGATCACCTCTTCTGAAGAAAACATAAAGGGACGTATATAAAGCGCATGGTCGGGTTTTGCCGGGATCCAGTTTTTATCCAGATCAATAAGCTGGCGCATTCCTTCAATAAAGATATCTTCCGGAACAGCAGGCATTTCCAGTCTTGCCGCAGAAATATTAAAGCGCTTATGATTATCATGTGGTCTGAAGATATAGGCCTCTCCATTAGCATCCTTATAAGCTTTTATTCCTTCAAAAATAGCCTGGCCATAATGAAGGGCTGCAATAGAAGGACTCATGACCAGCGGTTGGTAAGGTTTGATCTCCACATTTTTCCATTCTCCGTTTTCATAATCTGCTTCAAGCATGTGGTCTGTAAAGAATTTTCCAAAAGGAATATTCTCTAATGGTAAGTCTTTCAACTTGCTACGTTCAACTTTGGTAACCTTAAACCCCGGTGAGACGATCATAATCTTTATTTTTTGAGATTACAAAGAAACAAACAAACTTCGGGGCTGCAAAAAATGCAGAGAACTTTTACGAACAATTGTTAGTTAAAATGGATGGACTCAACAACATTACCTTGAACAGTGTTTTGCTTACAGAGCTTTACCAGCGCTCCCTGGTTGAAACTGGTAGCGCTGCACCTGATAAGCAACCAAATACCGGGATAAAGTACCTGGGTAATAATGAAAGTGGTGTATTGGTACTCGTACACAATCCCGCACATACTTTTCTGGCAGAAGATGAACTCGCTTTTTTGAGTAAAATACTCGGAGCCTGCAAACTGAATATCGGAGATGTAGCTATCATCAATACAGTTCATTATACCGATATACAGTTGATAGCAGATACACTTTCACCTGCCTATATTATTGCTTTTGAGCCGGCAACTTATCCGGGCACTACCCCCTGTGTACAGTCAAGTCCATTAAGCAACCTGACAGCAGAAACGCCTGAAGCCAGAGAATTGAAATCGGCTTTATGGAATAACCTAAAGGCAATGTTTAATTTATAAGGATGAAACTTTTATTTGCCACAAATAATAACAACAAAATAGCGGAAATACAGGCCGCTGTAGGTCAGCATATAGAGATCACAGGACTAAAGGATGCCGGTATAACAATCGATATTCCCGAACCGCATGATACACTGGAAAAAAACGCTTCTGAAAAGTCATCAACGATTTATGCGATGACAGCCACCAGTTGTTTTAGCGAGGACACAGGCCTGGAAATAGAAGCGCTTAACAATGAGCCAGGCGTAAAATCGGCTCGTTATGCCGGCGAATCACGTACTGATGCTGACAACATCGCTCTTGTGCTTGAAAAAATGAATGGGGAAAAAAATAGAAAAGCAAGATTCAGAACAGTAATTTCGTTAATCTGGAAGGGCAAGGAATACTTCTTTGAAGGGATATGTACCGGAAATATTCTTTATTCTCCCAGGGGTGAGGGTGGTTTTGGATATGATGCTGTTTTTCAACCAGATGGAAGTGAATTAAGTTTTGGAGAAATGACTATGGAAGAAAAAAACAGATTCAGTCACAGGAAGAAAGCAGCAAGGCAACTGGTTTTATTTTTGCAACAACACTCGAAATAGAAAAAAATTGTACAGTACTGGCAACCATATTATAGCTGAATCCGACTTAATCAATGGATGTATTCGTGGGGACAGGCAAATGCAAGAGGAGTTATATAACCGGTTTGCCGGGAAGATGTATGCGGTTTGTTTGCGATATGCAAATAATGCCAATGATGCCCAGGATCTTTTACAGGAAGGATTTATAAAAGTCTTCAGAAACCTGCACAGGTTCAGGGCAGAAGGTTCTTTCGAAGGTTGGATACGCAGAGTGTTCATTAATTCTTCAATAGAACATTTTCGCAAGAAATCGATTCAGTTATCAAAAGTGAGTGAAAGAGAAGAAGAGACTATTGGAGATGATGATATTTCTGCGCTGGATAACCTGGCCGAAAAAGATATTATCAACCTGATACAGGAACTTTCACCAGGTTATAGAACGATATTTAACCTTTATGTTATTGAAGGATATTCACATAAGGAAATTGCCGAACAGCTTGGCATTAGTGAAGGAACCAGCAAATCGCAACTGGCCCGTGCAAGATCAATTTTACAAAAGAAAGTCGCTCAATATTTATCTGATACCAACAAATCATTTTCGAAATAATCATGTCTGGCTCATTAAAAAATAGGTTATTTAGGCATGAAGTAACGCCGCCGCCGGGAACCTGGGAGAACATCTCTTCCCAACTGGACATTGAATATCATCATCAGGATGCTGCCTTATCAAAAAAATTAGAAACTATAGCTGTTCCTCCACCGACCGCAGTGTGGAAAAACATATCCTCTCAACTGGATAGTGATAAGGGAAAAACAAAACGCAATGTCATTCCTCTCGTATATAAACGATTGGCAGTTGCTGCTGTTACCATTAGCATTATCAGCATTTTTGCCATTTACCTGATCAACAGTAATTCGGCTGACAAAGATGCGCCTGTTGTTAATCGGTCATCTGTAATACCCAGTCCTCTTTCTCCATCTGCTTCAGCTTTCCAGGATAGTAGTACCAGCACAACTTCTGCACTACGTGTATCGGTTACCTCCAATCCGCGTCAGCCGTCCAAAAAAAGACTGGTACGCACTGCAGCTCTTAATGATTTTGGTAATTATTCCGATTTCGACATTGATGATCTCAAGCCTGTACAGACGATCAGTGCACTCGAACCCATTCACATTGATGCCCCTCCGATCAGGGATGAGAGCGGTAATTTAATTATGGACTACTCACTGATCACTTCTCCTGATGAACCTTATATAATCGTTACCAGTCCTAATGGCAGCCAGACAAAGATCTCTGCAAAATTCCTGGATTGCCTTAGTTATCTGAATGATAATGTTTCGTCCTCCGACATTAATTATGAGGGGCAGGAATGGAAATCGCGCTTTAAAGAATGGAGAGATAAACTCAGCGAAGCAGGCTTTGTTCCTTCAGTAAATAATTTCTTTGATATTTTTGAGCTTCAGGAACTCATTACAGATTAATTAAAGTTTCTACAGCTCTTTATGGCAAGAATATCGATAACATTTCCAGACGAGTTCAATTTCAGCACGGTCATCCCTATCCGCATTACTGATCTTAATTACGGCGGGCATGTTGGTAATGATACCATTCTGTCGCTGCTGCACGAAGTAAGAATGCAATTTTTGCACTCCTATGGTTATAGCGAAAAAGATCTTGGTGGAACAGGAATGATTATGGGAGATGTTGCCATCGTTTTTAAAAATGAAATTTTTTATGGCGATGTGATCACTGCTCATGTTGCTGTTACCGAAATAAGCAGAGCTTCATTTGAACTACTGTATAAACTTACAAAGCAGTCGGGTGATAAAACCATTGATGTTGTACATGCTAAAACTGGTATGGTTTGTTTTGACTATGAGAAGAGAAGACCGGTAACCATTCCGGATGAAGTATTGAAAAAGTGGAAATAAAATTTTAATCCTTTATTTATTCCATATCTCCCAGCTTGCTTCTGCCTGAAAAACGAGCATATCGTATCCGTTTTTAATCACTGCTCCTTGTGTTTCTCCTTTCTGCAGAAATAATGTTTTACCGGGATTATATACCAGGTCGAACAGATAATGATCAGGAGTCAGGTGCTCATAGGGAATAGCCGGGGAGCGGTTGGTATCGGGATAGGTTCCCAGCGGAGTAGTATTTATTATAACCTTATATTTTTTAATCAGATCTTTATCAACCTGCTGATAAGTTAGTGTTGAGCTTCCGTGAATAACCCTGCTGACTATCTCGTAGGGAATATTCAGTTGTTGCAATACATAAGCAACTGCTTCGGTGGCTCCGCCATTTCCCAGTATTAAAGCATGTGTATGCCAGGGTTGAAGAAGGCCGACAAAACTTTTCTGAAAGCCTATATAATCAGTATTATATCCTGTAAGTTTTCCATTTTCAATCTTTAAGCTATTACAGGCATGAATTCCATTAGGAATATTCACAGCATCCAGATAACGGTACACCGACTGTTTATAGGGAATGGTTACACTCAACCCTTTCAAATCGGGGTAAGCAGATAACAGTTGAGGAAATTCTTCGATAGTGGGAATAGGAAAAAGATCAAAAGCAGCATCTTTTATTCCTTCTTTTTCAAACTTCTCTGTGAAATATTTTTTAGAGAAGGAATGACCCAGTGGAAAACCTATAAGACCATAGCGTCTCAATGTGAGTTCTCTTTGTTAAGGAACAGATGAAAAGTATCGCCTCTTAATCCCAGTCGCATAGTTTCAAGTGGAATTACTTCATTTGGAGCGATATTTCCCAGGTTAACATTAGCGCCTAACAATTCAATAAAATATAATTGCTGGGATTTTTGTGGTGCCTCCCACATGATCCGCTCTTCGGGTATAACGGTAAGAATTTCCTGTACAAGTCCTTCTCTCACTTCACCGCTGCCCCTGTAGATACCCACGTTACCAGCTTCCCTGGCTTCAGCAATCACATAGGTAGAGCCAGCGCTCAATTCGGCCTTCATCAATTCGATCCATTTATAGGGCGGAATAATATGGGCGGCGTCCTTACTTCCTACCTCACTCAGGATAGTACCATGTTTGGTTAACTTTTCAATATACCCGCATTTTTCGGTATGGGGAATATTGATTGATCCATCGCTTACTTCCATGTATTCAATACCATAATCCTTACATACGCTGATATAATCATCAAACTGATTTCTTATAAGAAAAGCCTCGAACAATGTTCCACCAAAATATACTGGAACGTCATAAGAACGGTAAGCTTCTATTTTCTGACGGAGATTGGGAGTGACAAAAGAGGTACCGAAACCTAATTTGACAATGTCTACATGGGGCTTGGCCACACTCATAAACTGATGCACTTCTTCAACGCTCAAACCTTTGTCCATTACCATTGTAATTCCTTTCTGACGCGGTTTGGGGTTTCTCTCGGGTATTTGCTGAAGGTTAAAATTCATTCAATTGTTTTTTCTAAATTGATTTTCCGCGCAAAAATAGGGAAGAATTATTAGTTTGAAGCTGATCTTTAGCCGAAACGACTTCATGAGCGTAGCCAAAACCGAGGAGGTCTGTTAAATAGATTTACTTTTCTTGAACCTGGCTACTATATCCACTACCTGTTGATGCTGGAGAATAGAGGGATTAAGATCAATCAGTTTTTTAAGCAAACGCGGTGCGCGTTGCATGGCGTTTTCCAGTTGTATCATTGCCTCTTTGGTTTTACCCATAGCCATGTAGATAGCAGTCAGATAAAAAGTAAACAATGGCTTATTCTCAGTATGTTTAATAGCAGCGAATGTTTGATCTAAAGCTTCTTCATAGTATTCTCCCTGGTAAAGACAACGTACCAAAGCTTCCCAACTGGAAATATTCTTTGGCCGCTGCGAAACAACATTTGAAAAATACTGAATAGCTTCTTTATACTCACCCAGGTGCATTTTACATTCACCCATCACAAGGTTATATTCAGGTTGCAGGCGGTGGATCTGCAGAGCTACCTGCAACTGCTTCATGCCGGCGTTCCATTGACCTTCATTAATGTATGTGCAGGCAATTTTGTAATGAAGCTTACTGTCCTCCTGGTTAAGATGCGAAGCTTTTTTGTAATAGAACCGGGCCTGAGCATAATTTTTCAGCTTATCGTAGCAGTGTCCTATGGCTTCGTAAATCACATCTTCTGGTCTTGATAATTCCAATACTCTCTCGAGTGATTCAATTGCATCCTTAAATTTTCTCAGCCTGATATAGGCATCCCCCATATTCCGGTAGGCATAATCAAACTTTTCGTCGATAGCCACAGCATATTTGTAGGCATCAATGGCTTTTTCGTATAGTTTCAATCCCTGGAAGGCCGCACCCAGGTTAAACCAGGCCAGTTCGCTATAGGGATGGTCTTCTATGATATCCTGGTGAAGCTTTACACCTTCTTCATTTCGTCCGGTAAAATCTGTCCAAAAACATATTTTGTATAATGCTTCTTCATTGAGCGGATCCTGCTTCAGTATCAGTTCAAGACAATCAAATATCTTATCGAATTGCTCATAGTCGTCGTACACATCGGCCAGTTCGAACAACATTTCGATCCTTTCTTCACCACTGAAAAGATTCAATGCATTTTCCAGTAAATCCACTGCTTTTTCCTGCTGATCCAATGCCAGGTAAGCATCTGTTTTAAGAATGTAGAGATTGATGTTATTACGATCCAGCAGTTCGGCATGCCCTAGAATGTCCAGCGCCTCGTGATAGCGCCTTGTAGCAATGTATAAATCGGCCTTTTTAATATGAAGCATAGAAGAATAAGGATAATGTTCTAGTCCCATTTCTACGGCTTCCAATGCCTGTGTTATATCCTCAATATCATCGAAATAGTCTACTATCCTTTCGTAAGCTTCCTCGTCAAGAAAAGAATGGCCTTTTCCCGATTTCATGTTCTGAAATTGCCTTACTAGTTCTTTCAGTTCATCCTTTTCTTCATCAAACGAATTGTCTTTCATGCATTTATCAAAGGTTTACGAAATGTACTATTTTTTTTACACACTTTTTGCTATGCAGGTTAAAACTGTCTTAAAAATTAATATCTTTGCTTGGATATGAATAAATTCTTTACGCTTAAATTAAACCACATGCTGAAGAAATCAGTTATTTGTGCTACAATGCTGGGTATGGTTTTCTTTGCTTTTGCGAGTACTGGAGGCGGAAAGAAAAAACAATCCTCAGCGCTTGGAGTAATTCCTGTAAGTGCTAAAACCACACTTTCCCTTAAATCAAAACCTGCTTATTCAGGCAGTCATCTTCTCAATACTGTAAGTACATCTAATGCGACTATTTATCGTTCTGTTGTTACTTATCAGAAGGGAAATACAACTTATATTATTCCCTCACAGTATAAAGTGGCAAATAATCCCAAAGTAACTTTAAAGTCTCCGACATTATCTTTTCGTTCAAATCTTAATGTTATTGATCTGAAGATCAGATTGAATAAGTAAAAATCTTTTTACTTATTTTTTCAAATAAATTTTTCTGGTAATTATCTTTTTAACGCTTTACTTTCCTGGTAAGTCATTTCTCTATATCCGGAGGTAGGAATATCGAATTTGGATGCAGGAACAGGGTTCATATTAATTTTAGAGACAGTATAGCAAATATTCAGATTCCGTTGCGTGAGTTCATATTCCAGCGGCAATCCGTTTAAATCTCTGAAATGGTAATCATATTCCTTGTTTTCAGGAATAATGTCAGGAGTATAATAAACAATAAACGTTGACCCATCGCTCATCTTAGCTTCTGCCTTCAGGCATTTGTAACCTGCTATTTCTTTGCTTTCGCCTGTATTAATAAAAACAATACCGTTGTACCTGGCATTTTTCTCCTGCCAGTCTTCGCTAGTCATACGGATGAGCAACTTTTGTCCGCTCACCTCGCGTAGCACTACTGCTGATCCGGTTTTAGCATCATGAATAGTAGTAGAAGAAAACAATGCGCTGGACATCTCCGACCGGCTCATACTTCCTTTTAAATAGATAACAGTAGTTGCACCATCAAATGCATCTGCCATTTTGGGTTCTGTATTTCCGGTAGTTACCTTAGCATTATACTCCAGCGTAATCTCGGAAATCCTTTTTTGTGCAGCGACCGGAAGGGTCGAAACACATAAAAGAACCACTATTGCCAGATACTGTTTTATCATGCTTCGTTTCATAATTGAACCGTAAGATAGCATAAAGACGGTCAAAGTTCAAGGCTGGTTGTACGAAGAGTGGCCCGATAAGGCCATTGTTTTACCTTTTAGGCCCTTTGTTTTTAGCGTCCTGCACCTTTTTCTGCGCTTCCTGCATTTGTTCCAACCGCTCCTGCCATTTGGATTTCTGCTTTGGCTTTCTTCTATTCTCTTCGATCTTAGCAAGTATCTTATCGTGATCAATGATATAATTATTGATCACAAACTGGAGAATAAGCGTGATCACATTGGATACAGTATAATACCATGTTAAAGCCGAGGGAAGTGTATTAAAGATGAACAACAAGACGAATGGAAATATATAAGGCATGTACTTGAGCGCCGGATTGCTCTGATCGGGCGTCATATTCATATTGTACGCAGAAATCAGGAAACTGGTCACCGCAGCAAGCACCGTAAATAAACTCAAATGATTACCCAGTCCCCAAACATAGAACGGAAACCTGGCAATAACATCATAACTGGAAAGATCCTGCGCCCAAAGAAAAGGCACACCCCTAAGCTCAATATTTGAATTAAAGAAACTATACAAGGCAAAGAAGATAGGAATCTGTAATAATGCCGGTATACATCCGCCTAAAGGATTCACTCCGGCCTCCCTGAACAGCTTCATTTGCTCTATACCGACCTGTTGTTGATCGCCACCCAGACGAGCTTTCAGTTTTTCTATTTCCGGACGAAGCGCTTTCATTTTAGCGCCGCTCAAATAACTAGTGTATACTAAGGGTGAAGTGAGTAACCTGATAAATATTGTCAATAAGGCAATGACCAATCCCATACTACCGATAAAACTGCTAAAAAAATCGAACACAGGCATTACGATCCATTTGTTAATGGGACGCACAAAGGCATAAAAATCGCGGCCAAGGTTTACTATTTTATCCATTCCGGAAGCCTGCTCTTTAAGTATCTTGTACTCATTGGGACCAAAATAGAGTTGCATTTCAACGTTAGCAGAAGCTCCAAGAGGAAGTTTTCCTTGCAGGTTAGTTGTCGCTTGAGCAATCACCTTTGAAGTGTCTGAAGTTTCTTTTGCCCAGTTAACCTGTCCCGATGTAAATCCATTCTTATTGATCAGCGCTATATTAAAAAACTGCTGGGCAACACTCACCCAGCGTACCTGCTTTTCAAACTTCCTGGATGTTTTAGAGAGCATGTAATCAAAATCTCCATCTTCATTAAAGCATATATTGGTAAGCTGGCGCTCGTATTTTACATCTTTTTCATGCTGCATGGGCTGTGACTGCCAGATCAAATTAAAGGAGCCCTGCGTGAGCAATTTATCGGCTCCGTTTAGCAATACATTCCAGTCAACGGCATAACCATTGGGTTGTATAATGAACTGATGAGTAATAGATCCTCCTGTAACGGGAAGTTGAAAGCTGACGGTTTGACTATTATCCGCATTTTTCACTATTTCTCCAGCCTGAAAGAACAGTTCACTTACCTGGGCCGACTGCCCTTGCCCTGTATTGATAGCGTATGAAATCTTATCAAAATCAGTACCCAATAAAATCACTGGAGTGCTGTCAAAAGACTTATAGTCTTTAAGCTCTACCCTGGATGCTTGTCCGCCTTTATTAGTAAACGTGATCTTAAAAACATCGTTTTCTACTGTCAGTAACTCTTCAGTAACAGGAATATTTCCTAATGAATCAGCTATTACTGTTGCGGTAGTATCATTGGCTATACGAATGGAATCAATCCTTCTTTGCTCACGCGATATTGAGTCCTGCGCAGCCATTTGCTGACGCTGAAGTTCCTGGCTTCCTTTTGTAGACAGAAATAAATAAACAAATAAAAGTCCGGCCAAAAGGACAAAGCCAATGACCGTATTACGATCCATACTACCCATTAGTACATTTTTTTGGAGGTGCAAAGATAGGGGGTATCAGATCATTTCCCCTTGCAGGCTATTTGTTTTAACCTCATTCTTTTTATCGGAGTAAGCTTTTGCCGCTTTTATGAAGTGTACAAAGATCGGTTGTGGGTTTTCTACAGTGCTTTTTAGTTCCGGATGATATTGAACGCCAATGAAGAAGGGATGGTTGGGCAGTTCTACAATTTCCACCAGTCCGCTATCCGGGTTCTTACCTGAAGCTATCATGCCTGCCGCTTCAAATTTTTCAAGATACCTGTCATTAAACTCCCAGCGGTGGCGATGTCTTTCAGCAATAAGCTCCTGACCATAAATTCTTTTGGCCAGTGTGCCCTCTTTTAACTGGCAAGGATACGACCCAAGACGCATGGTTCCGCCTTTGGCAGTCACTTTTTTCTGGTCTTCCATTAAATCAATAACGGGATCAGGGGTATTGGGATTCATTTCAGTGGAATGAGCATCCTTTAATCCAAGCACATTTTTAGCAAACTCTATTACGGCCATCTGCATCCCAAGACAAATCCCAAAGAACGGGAGATTATGTTCTCGGGAATATTTAACGGCAATAATTTTACCTTCTACACCGCGGTGTCCGAAGCCTGGCGCCACCAATAATCCGTCCAGGTGACCCAGTTTATCAGCCACATTTTCTTCTGTGATAAATTCGCTATGCACATTTACCACCTGTACCTTGCATTCATTTATAGCTCCCGCATGCACAAAAGCTTCCAAAATAGACTTATAGGCGTCCTGCAACTCAATATACTTTCCTATCAGTCCGATAGTAACCTTGCTCTTAGGATATTTTAATTTATCGAGGAACTCTTTCCACTTTGTAAGTTCAGGCTCATTATATTCAGTGATATTGAGTTTTTTCAGGCAAATCAGATCCAGCTTTTCGTGCATCATAGCAAGAGGCACTTCATATATGGATGGCGCATCGGCTGCTTCTATTACTGCTTCAGGCTTAACATTACAGAACAATGCAATTTTTCTGCGGAGATCGGGAGATAATGCTTCTTCCGTTCTGCATACTATTATATCGGGATGAACACCTTCCTGGCTCAGCATTTTAACACTATGCTGTGTAGGTTTTGTCTTCAGTTCCTTAGCAGCTTTCAGATAAGGTACCAGCGTAAGGTGTACTACTACCGTATCTTCTTCGGGAAGCTCCCATTGTAGTTGACGCAGCGCTTCAATAAAAGGCAAACTTTCGATATCACCTACCGTACCCCCTAGTTCTGTGATAATAATATCATATTCTTTATTTTGCCCCAGCAACAACATCCTACGTTTGATCTCATCGGTAATATGTGGCACTACCTGAACTGTCTTACCCAGATAAGCGCCATCTCTTTCCTTGTTAATAACAGTCTGATATATACGTCCCGTTGTAACATTGTTTGCCTGCGTAGTAAAAATATTCAGATAACGTTCATAGTGGCCGAGATCGAGATCCGTTTCTGCTCCATCTTCCGTTACAAAGCACTCACCGTGCTCATAAGGGTTAAGCGTACCGGGATCGACATTAATGTAAGGATCGAACTTTTGAATAGTCACTTTTAAGCCTCTTGCCTGCAAAAGTTTAGCTAATGATGCAGCAATAATTCCTTTCCCCAGGGATGAAGTAACTCCACCCGTAACAAATATGTATTTAGCCATAAAGAATCAAGATTTTGCAGTGACCTAAGGGAAGAAATCCACGAATCATCACCAAGAGGTCATACAAAACTACAGTCTTTTTTTTGAACGGTAAAAAGGAATTCGGCCAATGGGTCAGTAAGCTGTTAACAAGTCAAATGTGACAGCCTGGTAAATGATTAAGGCTTGATAATCTTATCGTAACTGGCTACAACTCCTTTCATTATAGATGAACTGAAACCTCTGTGTTCCATTTCATTCAATCCTGCTATGGTACAGCCTTTAGGAGTAGTTACTTTATCTATCTCATATTCAGGATGCGAGTTTTTAGTAATAAGAAGATCGGCGGCACCTTTAACTGTTTGAGCAGCAATAAGGCTGGCAGTCGCAGCATCAAAACCAATTTCTATTCCACCCTGTATATTCGCCCTGATATATCTCATAGCGAAAGCTGTTCCGCAAGCTCCGAGCACTGTTGCTGCATCCATTAGTTTTTCATCAATAGTGGCTACTTCACCGAGAGTTGAAAACAGTGTATGCACATATTCAACCTGCTCTTTTGTTGCATGCGCATAACTCAGACAGGTCATGCTTTCCCTGATAGCTATGGCTGTATTGGGCATAGCGCGGAATATAGGGAGTTTTTTAGATAAGAAAGATTCAATATCATTAATCAGAATACCTGTAACTACAGAAACCAGAATATGTGAAGCTGTAAGATTTTTCTTTATTCCCTCTACCACTTCTTTAACCTGGTAAGGTTTCACTGCCAGGATAACTATGCCTGACTGCTTTACCGCATTATTATTATCGGATGTTACCACTGCACCTTTCTTTTCCAATGATTTTAAGGTAGAAGGGTTTCTTTTAGTAACAATGATATCCTGCGCTTTTGCAAATTTGCTGGCTATTAATCCTTCTGCAATTGCAGTACCCAGATTTCCGCCACCAATTATGGCAATTTTCTGTTTCATCTGTATATAATTTTTCAATACCCTATAAATATAGTTCAGGTTACGATTATTTCATTAAAGTTCTGTAGCAGATAGAAAATTCTTAAGCTAAAGTCCCTATTATGCAGGATTTATTCAATGGTACAGCAGTTGAAAGATCAACGTTTTTCCAGATACTGTTGTACATAATCCTTTACTCCTTCTTCCAGAGAATAAAAAGGCTGTTTGTATCCCGCCTTCAATAGTTTTTGCATATTGGCTTCTGTAAAATACTGATATTTATCCCTGATATCCTCTGGCATATCGATAAACAAAATATTAGGCTCAAGATGTAAAGCCGAATAGGTAGCCAATACGAGATCAGTAAATGTACGCGCCTTACCAGTACCTAAATTATATATTGCGGAAGCGGGTTGATGCAGCATTAACCAGTAACAAACGCTTACCACATCTTTTACATAGATAAAATCACGGAGTTGTTCGCCATCTTTAAAGTCGGGGCGATGAGAGCGGAATAATTTTACTACCCCGTCTTTTTTGATCTGGTTATAAGCATGCCATATTACACTGGCCATTCTTCCCTTATGGTACTCAGCCGGACCGTAAACATTAAAAAATTTCAATCCAGCCCAAAAAGGCGGACATTTATCCTGTTGGAGCGCCCATTTATCAAACTCATTTTTTGACACTCCATAAGGATTAAGTGGTTTCAATTTGAAAGACAGATCGTGGTCATCATCATACCCCAACTCTCCCGATCCGTAAGTAGCGGCAGATGAAGCGTACACCAGTGGTACATGATTAGCAGCACAATATTCCCATATCTTTTTTGAGTATTCTACATTCAGTCTTTCGTGTACCGAATAATCAAATTCAGTAGTATCGGTACGTGCGCCTATATGAAAAATAAAACTGACTGGTGCGTGTTGATTTTGTAACCAATCAAAAAAAAGTTCACGATCAACTTTTTCTGTATACTTTTTTCCTTCCAGGTTAGGTTCCTTATCAGGCCGGCCAAACTGATCCACAACAATGATATTTTCATATCCCTGCTCATTGAGATATCCAACAAGCTCACTGCCTATAAATCCGGCGGCGCCTGTCACCACTATAGTATCCTTAGTTGTTGGCATTTACTCCTAATAACTTTTCAATAGCTGTATTATAAAGAGAATTCCACATATCAATGGCATCCCAATCCTGTCCTCCAACTACCAGTTGACCGGTTGTTACTGTTCCCAGTTCCTCAAATGGATGATTTCCCAAAGTCTTTTTAAAAGCCGCTACCTTATCAGCTTTAACGCTTACCACCACTCTGCTTTGAGATTCACCAAACCAATAAGCATCTTTGCGGATATCAGCATTCGCAGCCGACACATCAAAACCAAGATTGTTTTTAAATCCAGATTCCAGTAAAGTGATAAATAAACCACCCTCACTAACATCATGAGCGGAAACAATCAACTGATTACTGATCAGTTCAGCAACTTTTTGCTGCAATACAAATTCCGTATCCAGATCAAATTCCGGTGCGGGACTATATTCCACACCTTTTACCTTATGCAGATATTCTGATGAATTGATATCGTTGGTAGATTTTCCTATTAGAAAAATATAATCTCCGGCATCCCGAAAACCCAAGGTCATCTTATTGCTGACATCATCCAATAGCCCCACCATTCCTATGGTAGGTGTTGGATATACAGGTCCATCGGGATTCTGGTTATAAAAGCTCACATTTCCACCAGTCACTGGTGTATCAAATTTTCTGCATGCTTCTCCCATTCCTTGAATGGCTTCAACAAACTGATAATACACTTCAGGATCATAGGGATTACCAAAATTCAGGCAATTGGTAATTCCCAATGGTTGCCCACCGCTGCACACGATGTTGCGTGCCGCTTCGCTAACAGCTATCATTGCTCCTTTATAGGGATCAGCAAATACATAACGGCTATTACAATCCGTTGTTAAGGCAAGAGCTTTGTTAGTAGGCTTCGCCACCACTACCGCAGCATCACTGGGATCGTTCGTGGATGCATTACCGGTACCGACCATACTATCGTACTGGGTATAGATCCAACGCTTCGAAGCAATATTGGGAATAGCTGCCAGTTGTTGAGCTATTTCTTTGAGATTTTCAGGTATTGATATAGTAGAAGGATCAAAGTTTTTTATTTTCTCCAGGTATGCAGGGGCAGTATAGGAACGCTCATATTGTGGAGCGCCGCCACCAAGCACTAATTCATACGCAGGTATTTCTGCTTCCAGCTCACCATGCATATAAAATTTTAATAAACCATCGTCTGTCACTTCACCAATTGCGGAGCAAGGGAGATCCCATTTATCGAAAATCTTCTTAACAATTTCTTCTTTTCCTTTTTTCACTACCATCAGCATACGTTCCTGGCTTTCGCTAAGCAACAGTTCCCAGGTCTTCATATTCTGCTGACGCGTAGGCACTTTGTCGAGGTCTATTCTCATTCCCACTTCTCCTTTAGCACTCATTTCAGCGGTAGAGCAAATGATTCCGGCTGCACCCATATCCTGCATGCCCACTACTGCATCGGTCTGTAAAACTTCCAGGCAGGCTTCAAGCAGTTTCTTTTCCTGGAAGGGATCCCCAACCTGCACTGCAGGAAGTTCATTTACACTTTCGCCGGTAATATCTGCAGAAGCAAAAGAAGCTCCCCCGATACCATCTTTACCTGTAGCACTACCTACAAAAAAAACAGGATTACCTATACCTTTTGCAGTTGCCGATACAGTTTCTCCTTCCTTAAGAATACCAACGCTCATAGCATTTACCAAGGGATTGGTATGGTATTTCTGTTCAAAATATATTTCTCCGCCAACAGTAGGCACACCAAAACAGTTACCGTAATGACCAATTCCATGCACTACTCCAGCCAGCAAATGGCGGGTTTTGGCTTCATTAAGACTTCCAAATCGCAGTGAGTTCAGAGAAGCGATAGGACGGGCGCCCATCGTAAAGATATCTCTGTGGATACCACCCACTCCTGTTGCAGCACCCTGAAAAGGTTCAATTGCAGAAGGGTGATTATGTGATTCTATTTTAAATACTACCCCATAACCATCTCCAATATCCATGAGTCCGGCATTTTCCTCTCCTGCCTTTACCAACATTCTTTTGCCGTCCCTGGGGAGGGTCTTCAGCCATTTAATCGAGTTTTTATAGCTGCAATGCTCACTCCACATACCACTAAAGGCACAGAGTTCGTTGAAATTGGGCGTTCTTTTAAGTTTTTGCTTGATCAGTTCGAATTCCTCGGCGGTGATTCTTAGTTGCGCGGCTGTATTAGCTGTTACTTCCATGTTTATTTTCAAAGGGCGAAATTAAGGTATTCGTGTATTCTGCTATAATTTTCGACACATCGAATTTTTTGAGTACCAGTTGTCTGCCGTTTCTTCCCATCCTTCCTCTTTCCTCCACCGGCAAAAGCATCATCTTTTCCATTTTGTCAGCCAGATCAAAAGGGTCGTGGATATTACACAAATAACCATTAACATTATTCAATATCACTTCCTTGCACCCCCTGTTGTTGGAGGTGATCACCGGCAACTCCATGCTGGCTGCCTCCAGTAAACAGCGGGGTATGCCTTCATTATAGAAGGAAGGGAAAACAAAACAATCGGCTTTTGCCAAAAAAGGACGCACATCATCAGCAAAACCATAGTAATTGATCAACCCTTCTTTTTCCCATTGATGAATATCTTCCTGTGTAATCGAATCAGGATGATTCTTTTCAAAAAAACCGATCAGCGAAAAATGCACAGGATAATTTTTCCGCTTCAATAATCTCGCCGCATCAGCAAACACCGAGATACCTTTCGATTTCAGCAGACGGGTAGACATCAGAAATTCAAAAGGATCATCTTTATCTTTTTCAGGCACCGACACTGCACCAGCCCGGAAATGTTCTGTATTCACTCCCTCGCCCGGAAGCACTTTCACCTTATGAATATTGACCAGCTTCTCGGTAACAAATATCTGTGCATCATCATTGTTAAGAAACCAGACCTCCTTTACCTTTTTCAATGCCCTGCTATAAAGGATCTTTATAACATAAAACAACCAGTTTTTTCTGGCAAAAGGATACCCTAGTCCGGTTACTACCGCTACAGAAGGAATATCCAATGCTGCCGCTGCCAGCGAACCATATATATTGGGTTTAGCTACATAATGAAAAATAAAATCGGGAGATAGTTTTTTATATAAGCGTTTTAATTGCCCATACAACCTGATATCATCCAGCGGATTTTCCGACTTATTATTAAAATCCAGTGCAGTAAACAAACATCCTTCTACCATTAGCTTGGCAGAATAGCCATCATCGGGTGCAATAACAATAATAGCATAGCCTTCGTGCATAAGTGCCCGGATCACATCCAACCTGAAATTATAAACCGACCATGCGCTATTGGATACGAAAGCAATCTTTTTAATATTGTTGAAAGAAGACTGGTGCATTAATCTTCAAATGTATAGATTTGAGAATGAAATTAAAACCTGCTGCACTCAGCGCCACTGAATTTTATACAGCACTGGTACTGAAGGTACTTGCAGGCTTCCTGTACGGTTACTTGTTTCTCCATTATTATAATGGTGATGACACCTGGAAGATCCACCGGCTTTCATTAGAAGAAACACAAATTTTACTTAGTGATCCCCTTCGTTTTTTTAGCAATGAGTTCACTCCTGCTGCTGCTTTTCGTCTATCGGGTTCCTTCGGCCAGTTCATTAAAATATATGCCAATGACCTGGAATATGCGGCAACAGTAAAAACATTGGCATTTTTCAATCTTATATCCCAGGGCAATTACTATATCAATGCTGGTTTATTTAATCTGATTTTATTCTGGGGGCATTATTGGTGCTTTCTTTTTTTCAGGAATATCTTTCCTGGTGCACGCAAGCTGTTGGTGCTGACTATATTTTTTTTCCCTCCTGTTGTTTTCTGGTTAAGTGGAATCAGAGCCGACGGACTACTATTTTTCTTTTTATCTCTTTATCTTCTCCTTCTGCAGAAGAAAAAAAATATCTTTCTTATCATCTTTTCTTACTGTTTAGTCTTTGTTTTAAGGCCGCCGATGGGTGCATTATTACTGGCAGCTACTATTCCCTACCTGGCGAACATCTTATATAAAGGCAGCGCTTTGCTGAAATTTATTTCCTGCTATTTTGTTGCATTCATAATCTTTTTTGCTTTCGGCGGACTACACCTCTTAAGTAATGTTCAGGAAAAATTTCTATCATTAGAAGGAACGAGATTTTATCTTCCTGCTCTGCAAGGTGATATATGGAACTTTATTACTGTATTTCCGATAGCTGTCACTAATGTTCTTTTCAGACCTTTTATATGGGAGACAACCTCTTTTTTGCAGCTTTCCTATTCTATTGATGTTATTTTTTTCTGGCTGGTGATAGTGTACAGTCTCATCAGGTATCCTCTTTACTGGCGGTCAAACTTATCGGACCCAATAGTGTTACTGCTGATAAGCTTTTCTCTTACCGCGTGTATATTGATAGGCTATATAGTACCCTTTCCCGGTGCTATAGCTCGTTACAGAATCATTCCCGAACTATTACTAATATGTATTGCGCTTGGCAGAAGGAAACAGACAAATTAGATTTTTTCACAATATTACCTATTTGTTCAAAAAACATCAAAAAGAAGGTTGTTTTTTAAAAAAATACTATTTTTTGGCTTCGCACCCACTTAAAAAGCCCCTTTATTGATCAAAAAGTTTTTCCAAACGTCATTTTATTGTTTATTTGCACATCTTAAATTATTGTAAATGGAATCATTACGTTTCAAAGCTATTAGCGATCTTACCGCTTCATCTAACGGTAAGGATCTGGGTCGCTCAACCAAAATCACTGCTATTTTCAATGAGAATGTATTCACACTTAAAGTGGCAAGAGAGTTTTTAAGTGACGAAGCCTATAAGAGCCTGATCGGTTCTATTAAAGGCGGAAAAAAAATTGACCGTGCCATGGCTAACCAGATTGCCTCCGGTCTGCGTCAGTGGGCCGAATCAAAAGGAGTAACTCATTTCACACATTGGTTTCAACCTTTGACCGGCTATTCAGCAGAAAAACATGATTCATTTTTTACGTTAAAAGCTGATGGCACACCTATCGAAACTTTTGATGGCGATACATTAATACAACAGGAGCCCGATGCTTCTTCATTTCCGAACGGAGGTTTAAGAGCTACCTTCGAAGCCCGCGGTTATACAGCATGGGATCCTTCTTCTCCGGCATTTATCATGAATATCGGTGAAGGAAAAACATTGTGTATTCCTACCATATTTGTTTCCTATACAGGAGAGGTTCTTGATTATAAGGCTCCTTTATTAAGAGCTCTTGAGGCACTCAAGAAAAATGCAGTAGAAGTATGTAATTATTTCGATAAGAACGTATCAAATGTTACAGCCACTTTAGGTTGGGAGCAGGAGTATTTTCTGGTAGACGAAGCGCTGTTCAATGCGCGTCCCGATTTAGTGACCAGCGGCAGGACTGTTTTTGGACATGCACCTGCTAAGGGCCAGCAGTTGGAAGATCACTATTTCGGATCCATTCCTGAAAGAGTGTATGCATTCATGAGAGATTTTGAAACCGAATGTTATAAACTGGGTATTCCATTAAGAACACGCCATAACGAGGTAGCTCCGGCACAGTTTGAGTGTGCTCCTATATTTGAAGAAGTAAGTGTAGCAGTTGATCACAATACATTATTGATGGACATCATGGACCGTGTATCCCGCAGACATAAATTAAGGGTGCTGTTCCATGAAAAACCTTTTGCAGGCATCAATGGCAGCGGTAAACACAATAACTGGAGTATGGCCACTGATACCGGGATTAACTTGCTGGCTCCAGGTAAAACGCCAAAGACCAATCTCATGTTCCTGACCTTCTTTGTAAACACTATCAAAGCGGTTCATGACTATGCAGATATTCTGCGTGCCTCTATTGCTTCTGCCGGTAATGATCACCGTCTGGGTGCTAACGAAGCCCCCCCTGCTATTATTTCCGTATTTATCGGCGGCTATCTTACAAAAGTACTTGAGGACCTGAAACAGCGTGTAGGTGATAAGTTTGATGAGCAGGATGAAGCCATACTAAAACTGGATTTACACAGAAGCATTCCGGAACTATTGCTCGACAATACCGACAGAAACCGTACTTCTCCTTTTGCCTTCACGGGTAATAAGTTTGAGTTCCGTGCGGTAGGTTCCTCTACCAACTGTGCCAATCCTATGGTAGTACTTAACGCTATCATGGCCGAAACATTAAAACAGTTCAAGAAGGACGTAGATGCCTTGATTGAAAAAGGTGAGAAAAAAGAAATTGCTATCATGCACATTATCCGTGAGTATGTGGTGAGCAGTGAGAAAGTACTGTTTGAAGGAGATGGGTATAGTAATGAATGGCACGAAGAAGCTGAAAAAAGAGGATTGCCTAATGTACCCAGTACACCCAAGGCCCTGGATGCGATGGTAACAGATAAATCCAAGCATTTGTTTGACAGCACCAAAGTTTATTCTCATGCTGAGTTAGAAGCTCGTCATGAGATCGAGTTGGAAAAATACATCAAGAAGGTACAAATTGAGGCCCGCATCCTCGGTGAACTGGCCACCAGCCACATTTTGCCCGCAGCTATCAAATACCAGAACGTACTGATTGAAAACATACGCGGCTTAAAAGAAGTAGGTCTTGATTCGGAAGCATATTCCAACCAAAAGCAGATCCTGATAAAAATATCCGAGCATATCAGTAAAGTGAGTGACCTTGTTCAGCAAATGATCGAAACAAGAAAAAAAGTAAACAATTTAACAGATACTCGGGAAAAAGCCATAGCTTACGATGAACAAATCAAGCAGCAGTTCTTCCAGAAAATCCGTTATAGTGTGGATAAGCTTGAATTGTTAGTTGCCGATAAATACTGGCAACTCCCCAAATACCGTGAGATGCTATTTCTCAGGTAATCAATACTGAAGATGGTTTAGTAACATAAGGCCCCGAAGTTTTCGGGGCTTTTTAATGTTTTCGTGCGAAATAAAAAACGCATATATCCGGGGAAAAAACGGTATAGCGGAAAAGGAGAATAGACGATATTTACTCTTGAACACGATCAGATTTATTTTCCACTCTTTGAAAAAACTCGGACAGTCCAATATTAAAATAGTTAATCAGAACGGAGATAGTGCTGATAGTAGGATTCGAACGGCAGGACTCAATACGGCCAATATGGATATTGGTATCATTGTAAACATCCTCCTGACTGACTTCTTTTTCATTACGCAGATCCTTCAAAACCAATGCGATTCTCAATAAAATCTTATCGTCTCTAACATGTGCCATTAGCCTCACCAAGATGAGACTAAAGTAAATTTCCATTAATGACTTATTTGTCATTATTTTTTATATTTGTGCTATCATCTAAACATGACTTTAACCTATGTTACCTGATGCTACCATACTTTCTATTCTTGATAGATATAAGCATAATCAACCTTTATCTATAGAAGAAAAAGCTGTTTTTCATTTTTGGCTGATCAATTCCTTAAGAACAGATAAAGGTTTATTGAAACAACAAAGACCTATAGACGTAATGCAGGGATCACATCATGATATTATTGGACAAACACACATAGGGTCGATTAATAGGAAAAGAAAAAAATATACTGATGGCATATTAAAACATCTAAGGAGTATTACTTCCGGTTTTTTTCGGATTTTTGCTTCATGTCCCCCCTTAAAAAAATAATTATTACAATAGACGGCTGGTCATCCTGTGGTAAAAGTACCCTGGCCAAACAACTGGCTAAAGAGTTAGGCTATATTTATATCGATAGTGGCGCCATGTACAGGGCTATTACCCTGTATTTCTTAAGAAATCATATTGACTGGACAAAACAGAGTGCAGTCAAAAAAGCATTAAATGAGATATTCATAGAATTCATATATAATAACAAAAACGAGCTTGAAACGCATCTCAATGGTGAAAATGTGGAATACGTTATCCGTGACCTGGTAGTGGCGGAAAAAGTCAGTGAAATTGCTGCTATTAAAGAAGTACGTGAGTTCGCGGTTAGACGTCAACAGGAAATGGGAACAGCTAAGGGGATTGTTATGGATGGAAGAGATATTGGTACAGTCGTTTTCCCTAATGCAGCACTAAAAATATTCATGACAGCCGATAAAGAAGTGAGAGTAGAAAGAAGATTTAATGAATTGTACGCCAAGAATCCCAATATTACACTTGAAGAAGTAAAAAACAACCTGGAAATGAGAGACTATATAGATTCCAACAGGGAAATCAGTCCCCTACGCCAGGCCGAAGATGCGCTTGTTTTGGATAACTCTTATCTCAGTATTAAAGAGCAATTGAATATTGCACTGGGATGGGCAAAGGAGAGAATCCAGGCAGTTGGACAATAAACTATCCCTGCACTACCATCACTTACTGGCCCCGAAGCACCTTACTTGATTGTTCGACTCAATCATAATAAACGCTTTTACATTTAGGTACATCATCCAAATTATCGAAACCAACCTAAGTTATAAGCATATAACTTATTATCTATATGGCCCTATAAAGCAAAAGGGCATCTCTTATTTTTGAGACACCCTTTTATTTTAACGAATTGATATTTTAAGCTTCTGATTTTTTTGTTGTGGTCGGCTCTTTCAGCGTAAAGAGAATTTTTGTTTTGTCTTCGCTAAGATCAGCCAGCATAGTATCTCCCTGTTTAATATTGAGATTAAGAATTTCCTCAGCTAAAGGATCTTCCAGGTATTTCTGAATAGCCCTGTGCAAAGGACGGGCGCCAAACTGCACATCATATCCTTTTTCTGCAATGAAGTTCTTGGCTTCTTCAGACAGTTCAAGTGTGAACCCTAGTGAGTTTAATCTTTTCAGCACCCCTTTCATTAAAATATCAATGATCTTGAAAATATTTTCTTTAGTCAGTGAATTGAAAATGATCACATCATCAATACGATTCAAAAACTCAGGAGAGAATGTTCTTTTCAACGCCTTTTCGATAACAGCCCTGTTGTTCTCTTCACTGCTCTGCGTTCTTGACTGAGTGGCGAATCCTACCCCTTCACCAAAATCTTTCAGTTGGCGAACACCGATATTAGAGGTCATAATAATAGTAGAGTTTTTAAAGTCTACTTTACGGCCCAAACCGTCGGTAAGTTGCCCGTCGTCCAGTACCTGTAACAGGATGTTATAGATATCGGGGTGTGCTTTTTCGATCTCATCGAGCAGTATTACTGAATAAGGTTTTCTGCGTACTTTTTCAGTAAGCTGTCCGCCTTCCTCATAACCCACATATCCCGGAGGAGCACCTATAAGTCTGCTTACAGTAAACTTCTCCATATATTCACTCATATCAATGCGTATCAGTGCATCTTCAGAATCGAACATATAGCGTGCCAGGGCACGTGCCAGTTCTGTTTTACCGACACCGGTAGGTCCGAGAAAGATAAATGTACCGATAGGTTTTTTAGGATCCTTTAGGCCCACCCTGTTACGCTGGATAGCTTTTACTACTTTAATGATAGCTTCATCCTGGCCTACAACCTGGTTCTTCATTTCCTCTGCCATCTTCCTAAGCTTTTCGCTTTCGGCCTGTACCATACGTTTAACAGGGATGCCCGTCATCATACTCACGACTTCGGCAATAGCTTCCTCATCAATAGGGTATCTTTTATGTTTGCTTTCTTCTTCCCATTGGTTTTTGGCTCTTTCCAACTCTTCCTGCAAGCGCTTTTCAGTATCTCTAAGAGAGGCGGCTTCTTCAAACTTCTGGCTCTTTACCACTTTATTCTTTTCCACTTTTACATCTTCGATCTTCTTTTCCAGGTCAAGTATTTCCTTGGGAACATTAATATTTTTAAGATGCACCCTTGCTCCCACTTCGTCCATTACATCAATAGCCTTATCAGGAAGCAGCCTGTCGGTAATATACCTGTCGCTGAGCTTTACGCAGGCATCAATCGCATCATCGCTGTACGTTACATTGTGATAGTCCTCGTACTTTGATTTGATATTATTCAATATCTGAACAGTTTCTTCCACACTGGGTGGTTCTACCACCACTTTCTGGAAACGACGGTCAAGTGCACCATCTTTCTCAATATACATTCTGTATTCATCAAGTGTGGAGGCGCCAATGCATTGTAACTCTCCACGGGCCAAAGCTGGTTTGAATATATTAGAAGCATCGAGAGAACCGCTAGCCCCGCCGGCGCCAACGATAGTATGAATTTCATCGATAAAAAGGATCACATCGCGATTCTTTTCCAACTCATTCATAATAGCTTTCATCCGCTCTTCAAACTGCCCCCGGTATTTGGTACCTGCTACCAGGGCAGCCAGATCGAGAGAGATCACTCTCTTATCGAATAGCACCCTGGAGACTTTCCGCTGTACGATCCGTAGTGCCAGTCCTTCAACAATAGCGGTTTTACCCACACCAGGTTCACCAATCAGGATAGGGTTATTTTTCTTTCTCCTCGAAAGAATCTGCGATACTCTTTCAATTTCCGCCTCGCGGCCCACGATAGGATCAAGCGAACCACTTTCCGCCAGGCGGGTAATGTCTCTACCGAAATTATCTAAAACCGGAGTTTTACTTTTGGTTGTACCTGCTGCGCGGGATTTTTGCTGTGAGTATTTTTTCTCATCATCAAAATCATCATCATTTTCTTCAGCGTATTCGCTGCGAACATCGTTGCTTTTCACCACGCCTAATTCGTTTCTGAATAAATCGTAGTCCACGTCGAATTGATTTAAGATTTGAGTAGCAATGTTTTCCTTGTTCTTCAGGATAGAGAGCATCAGATGCTCTGTTTCAACAGTAGGACTTTTCAAAGCTTTCGCCTCAAGAACGGTCACCCTGATCACTTTTTCTGCCTGTTTCGTCAACGGCAGACTATTTATATTGGCAATGTTTTTACCGGTCTTGTCCTTTACTGCCAGTTCCACTTCTTTCCGAAGTTCATACAGATCAATATTAAAACTCTTTAAGATCTTGACGGCGGTATTATCACCTTCACGGATCAAACCGAGTAATAAATGTTCCGTTCCGATAAAATCATTCCCCAACCGTAAAGCCTCTTCCCTGCTAAAAGATATGATCTCCTTAACCTGGGCCGAAAAATTATTATCCATTTTTCTAAATTGTTGGGTTTGATACAATAATAACGAATATTTTTGACTGTTAACATTCCATACCGTCTACATGAAAGTCAAAATTGATACCAGAGAAAAATTCCATGTCATAACGATGTTAGAACCTACTATCGCTGCTAATATGACAGAACAGATGGATAAAGTCTTTTTGTCGTTGCTCGATGATAATGTTAAAAATGTGATTATTAATTTTCAGGACACGGAAACACTGGATACCGCTGCTGCCCACCACATTTTAACACTACAACATCACTATTACGATGCAAAGGCCTCTTTTGTTGTGTGTTGCCTCCAAACCAACGTTAAAAAAATGCTTGATATAGAAGATTTATTGGATCAGTTGAATCACACCCCCACCGAAAGCGAAGCTATGGATATTGTGCAAATGGAAGAAATAGAAAGGGAACTGGGCATTTAATCATTCGGCTATGAAAAAATATGCAGTTATCGTGGCAGGGGGATCGGGGCTCCGAATGGGTTCTTCTCTCCCCAAACAGTTTCTTTTGTTGCATGGAAAACCCATCCTGCAATACACGATTAATACATTTTTAAAAAGCTATGCCGATCTCCACATCATTCTGGTTTTACCCGCTGAATTCCTACAATCCTTTGAATCAGGCGAAAGAATAACTGTTATAGCCGGCGGCCCTACCAGGTTTCACTCGGTAAAAAACGGTTTGCAGGCCATTACTGACGAACAGGCGATAGTTTTTGTACATGACGGCGTTCGTTGCCTGTTAAGCGCTACCCTAATTGAAAGCTGCTATAATGCGGCATTAAAGAATGGCAACGCCATACCTGCCATTAAAGCAGTTGATTCACTCAGAATGGAAACCGACAAAGGCATAAGCATCATTGACCGCGACAAGGTATGGGTCGTACAGACGCCACAAACCTTTGTCAGTACCCAACTCCGGCAAGCTTTTCAACAGGAATACGATGCTTCTTTTACTGACGAAGCCAGCGTTGTAGAAAAAGCCGGATTTTCTATTCACCTGGTAGAAGGTGAAACGGATAATATCAAAATTACCCGTCCCGTTGACCTGGCGATAGCCGAAAAGATCCTGTCCGACAGAAAAGACATAGGCCCCTGATGACACTATCCACTTTCCACTGTATCTATTGTCCACCCTAGGTCTGGCGACAATCCAGCTTTTTATGTAACATGTAAACAGCTCAACCACTCCCCACGTGGGAGAAACAAAGCAATTAACAGTTGATCACTCTCCACTGTCAACCGTCCACTATTAGCTCTTCCATACGCGCATCGGCCAAGGCAGATGATTAAACCTGAACATAAAAAAAGGTTGATTGATACTTCCGAAGTTTTGATAAAAATGGGCAATGCCGGGGATCTGCGAGCCTTCAAAATCGAGCGTAAAAGCTGTATTTGAAAATTCCCTTATCAGCCGGTCAATTAAATAGTGATTGGCTTCAACATTCCGCCCCTCTCCATTGGTAGCGGATTGCAGCAGATATAATCTGTTATACGATGCAATCAGTAGCGCCGAAGCAAACCATTGATTATTACTATCGCTCACTGTACGTATAACAAGCTGTCTCTTTTTTTTAAACTCCTCGCACAACAATTCAAAGTTGTGATAGTCACGATTACCGATGCTGGTCATCCGTTGTCCATATAGTGATTTAAACCTGCCGATGGCCAATGCAATATTATCTTCTGTATGATATCGTAGATCAAATTTTTCAGCTCTTTTTAAATTCCGGATCAGATCATTTTTGTATCCGGACGCGATGGTTGCGTAATCACGCTGAAGCGGTAAAGTAAAATTTGATCTTTGTAGTAAACCATTAATACCATTGTCATAATTGATAAGTATTTCAGCAAATCTGAAATACTTCTGTAGTTCAGTTAAAAAGAAAGGCAGTTGATCTTTAAAGACATGATCTGTAAAAAAAAGACCAAGCTGTTGGGTGAATGGAGGTTGATACAAATACCGGATCCCCCATTTCTTGTTCCAGGTCAACGGAAAAACAGCTTTGTAATCATCTAATACTAGTGCATCCCAGTTAACGGCCATACTATCCAAATAAAAAGAAAAGGCATAGACAAGGGAGTTTTCCGAAGCCTCAATACAGGCATCCCATCGCTGTGTATCGATGTCTCTTCTCTTTATATATCTGATATTTTCCAACATCAAGAACCTGGTTGAGATAGTTTTCGCCAATTAAATCGGTGAATATCTATACTGAAAGAAATTTTTTTGAAGAATTTATTTTCCTCGGGAACAGCACTAATATTTGTCCTGAATGTTTTACTGTACAATAGCGGCGCATAAATATTAATTACATCTTTTAATACCGACAACTGAACACCTGCCACATATAGAAAGCGGGAATCGGTTGACTCGCGCTTCCACAGACCGGCATAAGTACCTACATCGAGAAAAAGTTTGACAGGGAATTTAGGGGGAAAGATAGAAGCAGGAAGTGTAGTATTAAGATTCATAGCCGCTACCCAATTATCTGATCTTCCCTGCAGGTCCTGGAATTTATCTGTTCTTAATTTTAATCCTCCATCACGCATCATTATTTGTTGTGCGCCAAATCCGTCAAACTCATTTCTTCCGAAGAAATAATTACTGTAAGTATAATCCTCATAACCTGCAACAGCAGTTAGTTTTGGTTGGAAGCGTAATGTTGAATAACGCTTTTCATTACTGGTCGTACCAAAGTATCCAAATTTAGAAGCAAACAACCTCATCTGTACACCACCGTGATTTAAATAATTAAAGAAATAATACAGTTGTGTATTGATGCGATAAAACGATTGACTATGCTGAAATTGAAATTGGAAATCGTAAGGAAATAATTTTCTGTTCTCTTCAATTTTGAAATTATATTCCAGTAAAAATCTTTTATCCGTTTCACCTTTGGTGGGATAATAAAGACTACCAGTAGCTGATAAGGCGTAATCAAATTTCTTCTCCTGAAAGAAAAAGGATTTTACTTCTGCAAATACAAACCTATCAGTTGTTGATTTAAACACCACACGTGCTTTGGGAACAATCTTATATACATCAGTGAATATTTTATTTTTCAGAGAATCTTTTGCGCTGTTAGTAGAAAATGTTGATATATCCACTCCTAATTCAAGATAATTTATTGAAGATGGCAAATTTTTATACTTGTACGATATTCCAGCTAATCCTGTAATTTTTCCGCTATTGAATCCATAAGCCGGAGCAACATAATAAGTAAGATCTTTTTGTGGTATGCTTATATTATGTGCTGCCACGCCGAGTTGAAAGCCGTCATACATATTATATCCGGCTACGGGCAATATCTTTTGAGAGAGTACTTTAGTAATGATCTTATCGGATGCGTCTTGCGCATACGATGCCAACGTATGATAGCAAAGCCCCAAAAAGATTAAAGCATACTTCATCGTCCGCCTGCCTTTAAAATTGTATTTAAGGTACTCAGCATAATTTTTATATCCAATAAAAATGAACGGTGCTCTAGATACCATATATCATAATGCATCCTGGCTATCATGCCGTCAATAGTATCAGCATACCCATGTTTAACCATACCTAAGGAAGTAATGCCGGGCTTTACAGAAAACAGCCTGCTGTAAGCAGGAGCTATTTTTTCTATTTGGTCAGCATAATATGCTCTTTCCGGCCGCGGACCAACCACGCTCATATCACCCTTCAGCACATTGATCAACTGCGGAAGTTCATCAAGTTTCCATTTGCGCATCATTTTACCCCAGGAAGTAATACGCAGATCATTTTTAGCAGACAAACGCGGGCCATCTTTTTCGGCATCCATTATCATCGACCGGAATTTGAGCATGTAAAATTTTTTCCTGTTCAGCCCCACTCTTTCCTGCGCATAGATGACTGGTCCGCGCGATGACAATTTTACAAGGATAGCCACAATAATGAATAAGGGTAAAAAAACGATCAGTCCAAGAATAGATATAACGATATCAGCTATTCGCTTAATTATTGAATACAATAGAGAGTGATTAGTTTTCCCGGAAGACACTGCTGTTAGATTTAACTTTCTGAAGGATCTGATGTGCCACATCCATTGCACGGTATCCATCCAGTTCTGAAACTACAGTCGGACTGTTGTTGACAATTGCATCACGGAATTTTTCCAATTCCATTTTTATAGCGTTCACCGCCGGAGCTACCGGACTGGAGACCGCTATTGTTTTGACTTCGCCGGATGGGGTTTCTAGATCAAAAGTAAAAGCCGCTGGGTCTTCAGTAGTTTTCAGTTTTATAATTTCTGATTTCTTTTCCAGAAAGTCAACTCCCAGGTATGCATCTTTCTGAAATAATCTCATTTTACGCATTTTTTTCATGGAAATGCGGCTAGAGGTCAGATTGGCCACACATCCGTTATGAAATTCGATGCGTACGTTAGCGATATCAGGAGTATCTGTCATCACCGCCACTCCATTGGCGGCTATAGATTTTACTTCACTTTTTACCAGGCTTAGAATAATATCAATATCGTGGATCATCAGATCCAGTATTACACTCACTTCCGTTCCCCGCGGATTGAACTGGGCCAGTCTGTGTACTTCAATAAACATGGGATTAAGCTGGAGACCGGCGATAGCCAGGAAGGCAGGATTAAAACGTTCAACGTGGCCTACCTGCATTTTTATATTTGACTCGCGGGTGAGCTTGAGCAATTCCTTCGCTTCTTCCATTGTGTTGGCCAGGGGTTTCTCAACAAATACATGCTTGCCTTTACGGATAGCTTTTTTGCAGAGCTCAAAATGGAAGTTTGTAGGCGCAACGATATCTACCGCATCAACAACATCCATCAGATCATCAGCATTAAGAAATCGGGCAATCTGATATTTATCGCTGACTTCCTGCGCCGTATCATCATTGGGGTCATAAAAACCCACCACTTCTACCTCTTCAATCTGTTGCCAATTGGAAAGATGGAATTTACCCAGGTGGCCAGTACCAAAAACGCCGATTTTTAACATAGAAAATTGTTATTGCGGTCAAAGATAAGCGAATGCCTACCTTTTACCATATATCGAAGAACAGCGATTCTTAATTTATTAACTTATTGTTGAAATCTATTTGCTTAAGTTATTTATAGCTTTTCGTAAATTAGTTACGAGCAGAAATAAATTCGTACAACAAACTTCAGTTACTTGACAGAGACAATTATCAATCTAGAAACAGTAAACCCTATAGAGTTTTTTGGTGTAAATAACGGCAAGCTTGATATACTTAAAAAGAAGTTTCCTTTATTGAAGATACTTTCAAGAGGCACACAATTAAAACTTAGCGGCTCGCCGGAGCAGGTTGATTCGGCAAAAGAAAAAATAGACCTGATTGTTCAATACCTTCAGCGGAACGGTCATATGAGTGAAAACTACTTCGAGCAAATACTCGGGGGAGATGACACTGAAACTATTGACAATTTTAAGGAACGCAATCCCCACGAGATCCTTGTTTTTGGTCCCCATGGTAAATCAGTGCGTGCCCGTACTGCCAACCAGAAAAGAATGGTGTATGAGGCCGACAAGAACGATATTCTCTTTGCAATAGGTCCGGCTGGTACAGGTAAAACCTATACGGCCGTAGCGCTGGCTGTCCGCGCCTTAAAAAATAAACAGGTCAAGAAAATTATCCTAACACGTCCCGCTGTGGAAGCAGGTGAAAGCCTGGGCTTTCTTCCCGGTGATCTCAAGGAAAAGATCGACCCATATTTAAGGCCTTTGTATGATGCCCTTGACGATATGATACCTGCTGACAAGCTCGGTTATTATATGAGTACAAGAGTGATCGAGATAGCCCCACTGGCGTACATGCGTGGAAGAACGCTTGACAATGCCTTCATTATTTTAGATGAGGCGCAGAACGCTACGGATCTTCAGATTAAAATGTTCCTGACACGTATTGGCGCCAATGCTAAGGCTATCATTACCGGCGATCTCACTCAGATTGATTTACCTAAAAATCAGAAAAGTGGATTGGAGAAAGCAGTAAGAATTCTGAAAAATATCGATGGAATTGCCCATATTGCATTGGATGAAGAAGATGTAGTGAGACACAGACTGGTGAAAGCGATCATCAAAGCGTACGATAAAGAACAAAATAAAGAAGATAAACCTTGAAAAAAACACTTTTCTGTTTAACTATTGCTATAGCCGCCATTTCCTGCGGATCAGAAGCTTATGAAGCAGCAACTGATCCCCAGGAAGCGGGCCGCGAGTTCATCCGCGCCTCGCTTGACGGCGATCATAAAAAAGCCAGGTTTTTCTTGTTGAAAGACTCTATTAATCTTTTACTCATCGAGCGGCAGCAGCGTGATTTTGAAATGCTCGACCACGAGGACAAAAAGAAACACAGGGAATCTTCTATCAGACCGATAAATATTCAGAGCCTCAACGATTCCACTACTATTTATACCTACTGCAATACCTATAATCCTAAGGACACTACGTCTATTTATGTTGTGAAGGAAAATGATCATTGGGTGGTGGACCTCAAATCTATTCTTGAACCATAGTTTTTCGCTTACTTTGCAGTTATGATAACTGTATCGCATCCCTGGCACGGCGTGCATTATGGGAAAAACGCACCTAGAGTAGTGAATGCAATAATTGAAATTCCACAAGGTTCCAGAGCTAAATATGAGATAGACAAGGATAGTGGATTATTAAAACTTGACAGAGTCATATATTCCTCTTTTTATTACCCCTGCAATTATGGATTTATCCCCCAAACCTTTGGAGATGATAAGGATCCGCTGGATATCCTGGTCATCAGCTCTATACCTGTACAGGCCATGTGCGTAATGGAAGCGAAAATATTAGGCGTAATGCATATGGTGGATAGTGGTGATGCCGATGATAAGATCATTGCTGTTTCTGCAAACGACCCCAGTGTTAAACATTACAATAATCTTGAAGAACTGCCCAAACATTTTTTTGATGAATTGAGACACTTTTTCGAGGAATATAAAAAACTGGAGAATAAAACAGTAAAAGTTGATGAATTGGGTGATAAAGCAACCGCGTTACATGTTATAGAAGAGGCTATCAAGCTATATGATAACACCTTCAGAAAAAAATCCTGATTGTTTACCTCTTGAAACCCCCGATATGGATTTTCCGGCTTTTATTATCTTAATACTCATAGGTCTCGCAGCAGGAATATTAAGCGGACTTGTTGGCGTAGGCGGCGGTATTATTCTTGTTCCCGCTATGGTGTATTTTTTAAATTATACGCAACACCAGGCTCAGGGAACCTCGTTAGGAGTACTGATGTTTCCTGTGGTTATATTAGCATTTCTTTCTTATTACAAAGACTGCCTGGCTACTGGCAGTCCTATTGAGTTTAAAGTTATTGGCGTAATCGCCATTGCTTTTGTTGTTGGCGGATTTATAGGCAGTAAGATTGCCGTTAAGATCGACGAGGCACTGCTACGGAAGCTGTTTGCGGTCATTCTTTTTTATACCGGCATCAAAATGCTGCATTGGGATGACATGGCCATTAAATGGTTAAAAAACCTGTTTTCCTGAGTGAATAGTAATCATCGAAATATTACAGACCAGGCATTGCTTGACCAGTTTTACCGTGAGCGCGATAATATGCTGCTCGGAACGCTATTTGAGCGCTATACCATGCTGCTATATGGTGTATGCCTGAAATATTTGAAAAACGAAGAAGAGGCAAAAGATGCCGTTCAACAGGTTTTCCTTAAATGCTTAACCGAATTACACAAGTATCGTGTTCAATACTTTAAATCCTGGTTGTATATGGTTACCAAAAACCATTGCCTGATGATGCTGCGCGACCGTGGCAGATTTACAAAAGAGCTAAGAGATGAACCTGTCCATGAGGAAAATGATATAGGAGAATATATCGAAAAAGACAGGCAACTGGAATTAATGAAGCATAGCCTTGAAGAACTCAACCCGGAGCAGAAACAATGTGTAACTTTATTCTACCTGCAGAAAAAATCTTACCAGGAGATCGCTAACGAGACAGGATATAGTATTATGAAGGTTAAGAGTTGCATCCAGAACGGCAAAAGAAATCTTAAGATCATCATGGAAAAAAAGAAAAACAACCATGGGTCACATTGATAAAGAAAAGCTTAAAGATTACTTCAACGGAAAACTATCGGCTTCCGAACAACATGAAGTGGAAGAATGGATGCTGGATCATCCCTTCGAAGCAGAAGCTTTTGAAGGATTACACACGGTGGAAAATGAAAACAAATTACATAGTACTGTTAACCAGTTGAATAAAGAGCTCAGAAAATACCTGGACGATAAAAAAACAAGGCGACACAAAAAACTATTCCTTAATGATTACTGGACTTATATAGCTGTATTAGTAGTCATCTTACTCATTATCCTCACTTATTTTGTGATTAGGGTGATTCAATAAATATGACAGGTCCCTGATCTTAGTTTCCTGATATAGATTACTGGTACTGTATATAAACGGGACGAGGTTTTAATTTAAGCAACTCCTCTGGTGTCATAAGACGGGCCTTAGACCTTATCACATCGTTTTTGTAGAATATTTTAAATCCGGTAAACTCAACCGGTTCCTTATAAATAAACTGCTTATAGGTATTTATTTTCTTTGCAGGTTCACCCCATCCATCCATATGCATTACTACCTGCACTTCGGGACAGGTTTTAATTTTCTGGTAATTAGTTACCATCCGCTGCGTAAACCGATGTATCGTTAACACTTTAGGAGGGAGATTATTTTCTCTGACAATTTTCGCGAGATAATCGATAACATAATTAATATCTTCTGCATCAAATGTTCCAACAACTTTTCCCGGAGCGTGACCCGATTTCATCGAAAACTCAGGGTCTATACCAAAATGAACATTGGGCAGTTTAAAATATTTTTCAAATTCAGGTAATTCCTGTTGTATGGTGCTTAATCCTACCTGCACGTCGAGAAATACCAGTGCATCTATTTCTTTAGCCATACTTAACACGGTATCAATTTGCTTGAAAGGCATTCTTAAACGATATTTTCCAGCGGTTCCCGGCAACTGTTGGGCAGTAACCGCTATGTAATGTAAAGCAGGTTGCAACTCAAGGGTTGAGTCGGCCGCTTTCCACCTTTCCATTTCAGATTGTAATTTTTCCAGCATTTCTTTCCTGGGCAACTCACCAAGTATTCCCATTTGCTTAGAATAGAGATTACCATAATAAGCAATAATGGTCTTAAAAGGAAGTATAGCGCCAGGTAAAGGATAATGCCCTGTTTTTACCGGCCATTTACCCGAGCTGTCTCCATTAACCATTTGGGCCAGTTTAATATCGTAAAGCGCAGAATCCAGGATCTGAACGGAATCCCGTATTTCTTCCATCGTATTGTTCTGGTCCCCGAAGTGATCAGCCCCATTAAACGCCACAGAGGATTTGGCTAATACGTTATCCTGGAAAGTACAGGAGATTAGCGAACAGCAGGCAAAAAGCAGGATCAGGACAATTGGATGATTCATGGGTATGATATTACTTCTATTTAAGCGTGAAATTACCTGAATTATTGTATAAGTGAGAAGGTAAAATAATCCACTTTCGAGGACTGCTTCCGGCACGTTATTAAAGATGAGGATCGCAGATAGTTTACTTAATTCAATACGGTAAACTGCGGACGGCGTATTGACTGTCGGTTATACTTGAATTTTACACTGGTATTAAATTCAAACCTGAATACGTCGCCGTTAAAATTCCTTCCAGGAAAATAGAAGGTTTTAAACTCCAGCGTACCAAAGATCAAACTCTCATTCCGAGTACGTATACCCGCTCCTATGGTTCCATAAAGATTAGTCCTGAATAGAGATTCTTTTTCCGGTGTTAACAAAGTACCATTGGCAAATACAAACGGAGCGAACTTGAAATTGAGGAATTGCCAGGGACTAAAAAAAATATTTTCTGCTTTGATCGTTAACCGATGATCCCCGCCCAAAAATATATTGGTGTACTCCGGTAAACCAAATTCACTTTCTAGGAATAAAGGCTCATTTAATACCTTGTTCCATTGGGTAGTAAATCCACTTGTTATAAATGTTCTCTGTTTCCATTTTTTTCCCATCGGTCTTAGGCGGCTGAAAAATTCAAGATGGGCCAATATGCTGATGTCCTCATATTTACGCTGATAGTTATAGGTACTCAGTCTTAGTGTATAATTAAAGTAATTTTCCCTTTTACTAAAATAATTGAGCGACATATCAAGACCCATGTACGGCCTTATCCGCTGTTCCTTATTTGTCCATCCTGTGGTTACAGAAAAATCTAGTCCTTCGGGAACGTCCTCTGTTATTCCAAAACCGTATATATAGTTGGTTTTATAAAAGTCCTGGCGAAAAATAGCAATGGATCCCAACACTCCGGTAATATTTGCATATTGATAAAAATAATTCTGTTCAAATTTTTTAGGTACTTCCTGAAATCGTTGGTGAAGGAACCTTAATCCTACCAGTGTCCTTAACCTGTCGTCGGTTGATTTACCTCGGCTAAAACTTTTCGCGGTCATATTCCATCCTACCCATGCATCGATATTGTAATAGCGATACCTGAAATCCCAATAATACAAAGAGTCAGGAACATACATATTGCTTGTTCTGTGCGTTGCCGCTTCAAAAGCGTATGTCCATTTCATATAGGGATTTACCAATGGTTTGATGAAACGGGTATAAACCGTAGTTTCCTGCTTCAGAAAATTATTGAACGCATCGGCATAATCGCGATATCCCATTGTAAGGTCGGCAAAAGTACCTGCAAAGTTTCGTCCTATATACTGCGCCGAAGCACCTATCTGTTTTCTTCTATCCTTATCATAGTATCCTCCACCCAACACTTCATTACCTGTACCGGCAAAATTCTCCTCCATAGCAACTGCTTCAAACTTTGTGAGCGAGCTCATCCTGAACCTGCCGCCTATAGACAACACATCTTTGGTAAGCACTAAAATATCGACCGAGTCCCTTGTTCCCAACACAGGTTGCACAATGAATTTAGCATCGTTAAGGTAACGCTGGTCACGAAGGTGACGTTCATTATCGGCCAGGAGTATAGGTAACAGTGTATCGTATTGTTTAAAGAAAAGATTCTTGCGGACTACACTTTCCTTTGTGGTTTTATGCAGTGCAGAAGCCCAATTAGTAAGTGTATTTTTAAAACTTTTTGAAGTATCGTTAATAGGCACGCCAAAGTCAACGGATCTTACTTCAATATTCCTGATGATGCGTCCTTTATATCTCTGGTAAAGAATATCCAGTCTAACAACATTATTCGGCGAAGAAGTATCAGTAACAATGCTTTTAGCCAGCTTGCCCAGTAATCCTTTTTTTCCCATCAGGAAAAAAACTTCACTACTGTCTGCAGTGTTTTTTTTTGTGGACTTTTTTGAAGGTATGGTATCAACATTTTGGGCATTTGTTATGATTGAGCAGGAGAACAGCACAATTAAACAAATGCCCATATATGATATTCGATTGCACATCTATTCTATGCTCTCTTCTTCACTGGGGCCTTCTGTATTTTAAGGGCTTCATTAATAGCTTTCTTCAAACCTTCATAGGTTGGTTTACCTTCGTATAATTCTCCGTTGATAAAGAAAGTAGGTACGTCCCTTACACCCTGATCCAGTCCCTCTAAAAGATCGTTACGTACTGACCAGCCATAAACTGAATCAACCAGTTCACTCAACAGGCGCTTGTTTACCACGCCGGCTTCTTTTGCATATTCTTTCAGACTAATAGTTCCCAAACGTGTCCGATGTTCAAAAAGAATATTATGCATTTCCCAGAATTTGCCTTCCTGCGCCGCTGCTAATGATGCTTCTGCGGCTTTATGTGAGCGCTGGTGTATTTTGGTCAGTGGAAAATGTCTGAAATTAAATTTGATCTTGCCCTCAAATTCAGCAAGTAGCTTTTTAACTACTTCATTAGCCTTTGAACACGCTTCACTTTCGTAATCCCCGAATTCTACTAAAGAAATTGCTGCGCTTTTATCTCCAACCCAAAACTCCTTAGGTGGAATGATCTCGACTGTTTGTTTAACTGCCATATTTTTATTTTTAACATCCTATTTTTGCAAGATTAATCAATTTTCCGTCCATATGCGGCTTCCGGTTCGGCAGCATCATTACGGAAAACCACATTTCCGTCAAAAACATCAACCAGCACGGGTTTGACCTTATCTACATCACCGGAAAGTATCTTTTTACTGAGTTTATTCACTATCTCTTTCTGTATCAATCTTTTAAGGGGTCTGGCGCCAAATTGGGGGTCAAAACCGTTCTCTGCAAGAAAATCAAGCAGATAATCGCTGAAAGTCAATTGAATACCGGCCTCAGCCACCATTTTTTGTAATTGCCCAAGCTGTATCCTGATAATGCCTTTGATCTCCTTTTTAAGTAGTGGCTGGAACATGATAATTTCATCAATCCTGTTCAAAAATTCCGGCCTGATCACCTGTTTTAACAGATTCATAACCTGGAGCCTTGTTTTTTCAACTACTTCTTCCAGGTTTTTATCAGTCACATCCTCAAAGTTTTCCTGAATAATATCACTCCCCATATTGCTGGTCATGATAATAATCGTGTTCTTAAAGTTCACTACCCTACCCTTATTGTCTGTTAACCGGCCGTCATCCAGCACCTGTAAAAGCACGTTAAACACGTCAGGATGTGCTTTTTCAATTTCGTCGAGCAGCACCACGCTATAAGGTTTGCGGCGGACAGCTTCTGTAAGCTGGCCTCCCTCGTCATATCCCACGTAACCGGGAGGAGCACCTACCAGACGGCTCACCGAATGTTTTTCCTGGTATTCACTCATATCGATACGGGTCAGCATACTTTCATCATCGAACAGATATTCAGCCAAGGCCTTGGCCAACTCTGTTTTACCAACACCCGTTGTTCCCAGGAATATAAAAGAACCGATAGGTTTTTTAGGATCATGCAATCCCGCACGGCTTCTCCTGATGGCATCAGCCACAGCGGTAATGGCTTCGTCCTGTCCTATCACACGCTGATGCAGTTCCTCTTCAAGATGTAATAATTTTTCTCTTTCACTCTGCAGCATTTTAGCAATAGGAATACCTGTTGCCTTCGCCACAGCTTCCCCAATATCTTCAGCATCCACTTCTTCTTTTAACAGGCGCTTTTCGCTAATACTGTCGAGTTGTTGTGTATAGTCGGCAATGATTTTTTCCTGCTCCTGGACCTTACCATAGCGTATTTCAGCTACTTTTCCATATTCTCCGTTTCTTTCAGCTTGTTCGGCTTGTTGCTTAAGGTTTTCAATAGCTGCTTTGGCCGATTGCACTTTTTCTACAATATCCTTTTCTCTTTGCCATTTGGCTTTCAGTGTGTCACGCTGAACAGCCAGATTAGAAAGATCCGTACTAAGTTCTTTTAATTTAGCTTCGTCATTTTCGCGTTTGATCGCCTCTCGTTCAATTTCTAGTTGCCTGATCCTTCTTTCCAGTTCGTCCAGTTCTTCAGGCATAGAATTCATTTCCAGCCGAAGTTTAGCGGCACTTTCGTCTATGAGGTCAATAGCTTTATCGGGTAAAAAACGATCAGTAATATAACGATTGGATAATTCAACAGCGGCAATGATCGCTTCGTCTTTAATGCGCACATGGTGGTGCGTTTCATACCTGTCTTTTAATCCACGTAAAATTGAAATAGCGTCTTCAACAGAAGGTTCATTGATAGTCACTTTCTGGAATCTGCGTTCCAGCGCCTTATCTTTTTCAAAATATTTCTGGTACTCATTGAGCGTGGTAGCACCTACTGCTCTTAATTCTCCTCTGGCCAGCGCCGGCTTCAAAATGTTTGCTGCATCCATAGCTCCTTCTCCTCCACCCGCACCAACAAGCGTATGGATCTCATCAATAAAGAGTATGATTTCGCCGTTACTTTCACTAACCTCCTTCACTACTGATTTTAATCTCTCTTCAAACTCGCCTTTATATTTTGCTCCGGCTATCAATAATCCCATATCCAGTGCATATATCACTTTCGATTTCAGGTTTTCGGGAACGTCACCATTCACAATACGATGAGCCAGTCCTTCCGCAATAGCCGTTTTACCCACACCAGGTTCACCCACGAGGATAGGGTTATTTTTTGTTCGCCTGGATAGGATATGCAATGTTCTCCTTATCTCTTCGTCCCTTCCTATTACAGGATCCAGCTTACCTTCCCTGGCAGCCTCATTCAGGTTACGTGCGTATTTATTCAGTGCGTTAAATGTAGAGGTAGACGTTTGAGAGTTAACGGTCGATCCTTTACGAAGATCTTTAATAGCTGCAATCAGCCCTTTTTCAGTCAGACCACCATCTTTTAATAGTTTGGCGGCGTTATCATTTCCTTGCAAAATAGCCAATAGCAAATGCTCAACGCTTACAAACTCATCGTTAAAGGTTTTGAGTGTAGCGCCTGCTCTTAGTATAACATTATTAACATCACGGCTGATTGATTGGGCAGGTTCAGCCCCTTGCACTTTCGGGAGTTTGGCAATCGCTTCGTCCAGCTTACCTTCCAAGAATTGAAGGTTCAGATTATTTTTCTTTAACAGAAAGATAACAGGAGAATCCTGATCGCTTACCAGGGCTTTCAGCAGATGTTCCGTTTCAATATTGGGATTACCATTATTGAAAGCCAACTGCTGCGCCTGTGCAATAGCTTCCTGAGCTTTTATGGTAAAATTATTTAAATTCATATTTAATAATTAGTTGTTTATATAGTTTATCACCAGATTGATTTAACCTGGTTTTATTAGAAATTACAATTATCAAATGCTACTCCAAATGAAAAATACCGCAACCCTGTCATACAATCTTTGTTCCAACTGTCTTAAGTTCATTTTTTTTAGCTTGTATATGCTAATATTTCAGGCGGGTAAAACACAGGATCTTTCTGATTTGGACTTTACTGTTGATCAGCGTAAAAGTGTATATGGAGGCAAAATGGCTGTAATGGTGTGGAAAGATACTATGTTATATCAAAAAGCTGTGGGAGAAGATGTTACCATTAATACCCAAATGCCAATGGGTTGCGCCGGCGCCTGGCTAACGGCTGCCCTTACCCTCACCTTCGTTGACCAGGGAAAAATATCACTCGACGATCCTGTAGCTAAATATCTTCCTATCTATGAAAAATACGCAAAAAGCTATTTGACTATAAGGCATTGTCTGGCCAATGTTACAGGATTGGCGGGAGACAAAGGAGGAGTTGAAAAATTTTTTCAGCGCACTAAATTCTCAACGCTGGAAGAACAGGTAAATTCTTTTGCCTCTTCACGTGAGATTATCAACAATCCAGGTGAAGTGTTTAATTACAATACCATAGGTACGAATATTGCAGGGAGGGTACTGGAAGTAGTTGGCCGAAAAAGTTTTGACAGATTGATGCAGGAAAGGATATTTCGTCCCCTGGGAATGAAAAAAAGCAATTATGTTTCAGAGACAATGGTCATCAATCCTTTCAGTGGTGGTACAACTTCTGCAGCCGATTATTTAAAATTCCTGGTAATGTTACTGAACAAGGGAACAGGAAATGGCAAACAAATATTAAGTGAGGCTTCGGTGCAGGAATTATTCAAACTGCAAACCGGAAGTGCAACAGTAATATTTGCTCCTAAAGTATTGGAGAGTTATCAATATGGGTTAGGAAACTGGATTGATGAAAATACCGGCATTTGTACAAGTCCCGGTTTAAATGGATTTTACCCATTTATAAATATTAAAAAGAATTACGCAGTTGTCATATTTGGAGAAGCAAAGGATAAGAAAGATAAAGATGATAAAAGTGCGAATATGTTTAATGAAATCATGGAAGAAGTGGAAGGAAAATTATATTAGTATATTAAATCGATAACATTAACTTAAATTAAATAATAATGAAAGCAGAAGAAATTGCTTTGGAAGCAAAAAAAGTAAACCCTGTAGTAGACGAATTAAATGATCTGTTGGCAAACTACCATATTTATTATCAAAATGTACGTGGTTGCCACTGGAACGTAAAGGGACAAAACTTTTTCACGTTACATACCAAATTTGAAGAGCTGTACACACAGGCGCTTGTTGCTATCGATGAAATAGCTGAGCGTGTATTGACCTTAGGAAAAGCTCCTATCAGCACACTGCAGGAGTATATTGAAGTGTCTGAAATTGAGCAGGTAGATACCATTGGTATGAAAGATGCAGACATGGTTAAAACTATTGTGGGAAATATGGACAGTCTCATTAGCAAAGAGCGTGAATTAATGGAAACTTCTGAAAAAGCGGGTGACGATGGAACTAATGATATGATTAACCGTCACATGCAATTTTTGGAAAAAGAAAACTGGATGTTAAGGTCTTTCCTTTCAAAATAGACGATAATGATTAAGGACCAGGTAACGATATAAAACAAGAAACTGTATCGATTTTTGATACAGCTTCTTATTATTTACCGGTAAATACCTTATTAAATGAAATGATTGATCAGGTTTTCCAGCCATTCCTGCTTACCGCTGATCTGTTTAGGCTGACCGTTAGCCAATGCATACTCACGGAGATCTTCAAGCGATAATTTTCCTTCTTCAAACTCTTTACCTTTTCCGCTATCAAAAGAAGCATATCGCTCTTTTCTGAATTGCTTGTAAGTAGAATCTTTAAGGATCTTTTCAGCAGTTATAGCGGCTCTCGCAAACGCATCCATACCACCAATATGTGCCAGGAAAATATCTTCCAGGTCTGTAGAGTTTCTTCTTGTTTTTGCATCAAAGTTAACTCCACCTCCTGCAAAACCACCAGCTTCGAGGATAACAAGCATAGATTCTGTCAGTTCATTAAGATCCATTGGGAACTGGTCTGTATCCCATCCGTTTTGATAATCGCCCCTATTGGCATCTATACTACCCAGCATACCCGCATCGGCAGCTACCTGTAATTCATGCTGGAAAGTATGTCCGGCAAGAGTAGCGTGGTTTACTTCAATATTAATTTTAAAATCTTTATCCAGTCCGTACTGTCTCAGGAACCCTATTACTGTTGCACAGTCAAAATCGTACTGATGTTTAGTAGGCTCCATGGGTTTAGGCTCAATAAAGAACACTCCCTTAAAACCTTGCTTGCGGGCATAGTCGCGGGCAGTAGCGAGGAATCTTCCGAGGTGATCGAGCTCCCTTTTCATATTGGTGTTCAGAAGCGTCATATACCCTTCTCTTCCACCCCAGAATACATAGTTCTCTCCATTTAATGCTATTGTAGCATCAAGCGCATTCTTTACCTGGCTTGCGGCATAAGATAAAACATGAAAATCAGGATTAGTAGAAGCTCCGTTCATGTATCTTGGATGAGAAAACACATTAGCAGTACCCCATAAAAGTTTTACTCCAGATGCTGATTGTTTTTGTTTAGCGTAGTCTACAATTGTTTGCAGTCTTTTTTCGTATTCTTTTAAGTCTTCTGCATCATCTACCAGGTCGATATCATGAAAGCAGTAATAAGGAATACCGAGTTTAGTGATAAATTCGAAACTGGCATCCATTTTATCTTTTGCCCGCTGAATAGCATCTGAAGAAGCATCCCAAGGGAATAGTTTGGTACCGGGACCAAACGGATCGGAGCCTGTATTACAGAATGTATGCCAGTAGGCCACGGCAAATTTGAAATATTCTTTCATCGTCTTACCGGCAATCAACCTATTCCCATCATACCATTTAAACGCAAGCGGATTGTTAGAATCGCGTCCTTCGAAAGGAATTTTACCAATACCGGGGAAAAACTCCTTATTTCCTGTTGTGTAACTCATATCTGTTTTTTAATGATTATAATTTATCGATCTGTTCAGCCCATTTGTTATAGACTTCAGCATATCTTTTTTGTTTTTCCTTATCTGGTTCTATTGTTTTGATCTTTTTCATTCCTGCAAAGCACTCTCCGAAATTATTATAGATACCTGCCCCCATTCCTGCACCACGTGCCGCCCCCGTAGCGCCATCTGTATCATAAAGCTCTAATGATGCACCTAAAGTGTTGGCAAAAGCCTCTGCAAATACATCACTAAGGAACATATTAGCATGACCGGCTCTTACTGTATTTACCTGCATCCCTATCTTTTTCATGATCGTCACACCATAATAGAGAGAATAAACAATTCCTTCCTGTGCCGCACGCGCAAGATGCGCTGCGCCATGAGTATTAAATTGCAAACCTCTGAACAGTGCACCGGGATTTTTATTTTCCAACACTCTTTCCGCTCCGTTGCCAAATGGATAGATCAGTAATCCCTCAGCGCCTATATCCACCGATCTGGCTTTGTCGTTGATCTCACTATAAGATACGCCGTTGAAGACATTTTTCCTTAACCAACTATTTAAAATACCCGTACCGTTAATACATAACAATATACCATAACGGGGTTTTTCTTTGGTGCTGCTAACATGCACAAATGTATTCACACGTGAAGCCGGATCATATTCAACAGTATCCGTTATACCATACACCACTCCGGAAGTACCGGCAGTCGCTGCAATTTCTCCAGGCTGAAGTACATTCAGTGAAAAAGCGTTATTAGGCTGGTCACCACCGCGATAACTAATCGGCGTACCTGCTTTTAATCCTAACAATTCTGCTGCTTCGGCAGAAAGTTTACCCTGTTCGCTGAATGTATCCACTACTTTACTGATAACAGATCTGTCTATCCCATAGTTATCCAGCAGTTCGGTAGCCAGGTCACTTTTAGAGAAATTCCAGAGGATGCCTTCCGACAATCCGGAGACCGTCGTTGCCGGTTCACCAGTAAGTTTCATAGCGATATAATCGCCCGGAAGTAATATTTTATGCACTTTTTCAAAAACGGCAGGCTCATTATCCTTTACCCATTTCAGCTTGGAAGCGGTGAAATTACCGGGAGAGTTCAGGAAGTTACTCAGACAAAAATCTTCTCCAAGCTCTTTAAAAGCTTTATTTCCGATTTCCACAGCGCGGCTGTCGCACCATATAATCGAATTTCTTAAAGGTTTCTGATCTTTATCCAGGCAAACAAGTCCATGCATTTGGTAAGCAATCCCTATCGCTACCACTTCTTCCGGCTTAAAAGCATGTTGCTTTCTTAAGAGGGCCATTGAATTAACTGTTTCCTTCCACCACTGTTCAGGATCCTGTTCGGCATAACCTGGCTTCAGGGAGATCAATGGCATTTCGTTGGCGGGTGAAAAAGTTGAGATAACAGGTTGGCCTGTTTCAACATCCACCAGGGCTGTTTTTACTGATGACGTTCCAATATCAATTCCTAATAAATACTTCGCGGCCATGTTTTAAATTTGGGGCTTTAAATTATGAAATATTTCCAGCGGAAAACCGGTTTAAGTATTGTTTGTTTAAAATTGTTTATAATCCAGACATAAATTGTCTAAAATTACCTTTCATACACAACTCATTCGTCAATACGCAGCGCAACTGGGTTTTGACCATTGCGGCATCGCCAGGGCCCAGCGGCTCGATAAAGATGCCGAAAGACTCGAAAACTGGCTTAAAAAAGGTATGCATGGCGGTATGCAGTACATGGAAAACCATTTCGAATTAAGAGTGGATCCCCGTAAACTAGTGCCCGGCGCACGCTCTGTTATCACGCTTTTACTTAACTACTTTCCGCAGAAAGAACCGTCTTCGGAAAAAAAGATATCAAAATACGCATACGGAAAAGATTACCACGAGGTGATCAGGGCAAAATTGAATGCTTTTCTTCATCTTATCAGAGAAAATATCGGGGAAGTAAATGGAAGAGGATTCGTAGACTCCGCTCCCGTACTGGAAAGAGCATGGGCACAGCTAAGCGGAATGGGATGGATTGGAAAAAACGGAAACCTGATCACCAAACAGGCGGGGAGCTATTTTTTTATAGCCACACTGGTCACCGACCTTGAACTGGAGCACGACGACCCGTTTGCAAAAGACTATTGCGGCAGTTGCACACGGTGTATTGATGCATGTCCCACAGAAGCCATTCAGGATAACAAAGTCATTGATGGTAGCAAATGCATATCCTATTATACGATCGAGCTCAAAGACATGCTGATTCCCGAAGAGATGAAGGGAAAATTCCAGAATTGGATGTTCGGCTGCGATATATGCCAGGATGTATGTCCCTGGAACCGTTTTTCAACACCCACAGCCGAAACAGCTTTTAAGCCTATTCCTGAGATTTTCCAGTTTTCAACAAAGGACTGGGAAGAGCTTAATGAAGAATCATTTAAAAAGATCTTCCGCGACTCTCCTATTAAAAGGGCAAAATTTAAGGGCATTCAAAGAAATCTGAAATTTCTTGATACATAAAATTTTTTGTGGAACGGTCTATCGGAAGAACCATTTCACATCAAGCCCTAATCCCATAAAATGTTTATTGCTAACCGTAACATCTTTCTTTAGCGCCGGGGAAAGGTTGTACCTCACCGTTGGACCTATCCACAATGGCCTAGTACTCTGATTTAATATGGAAATAGAAAGACCCGTTGACACAGATGTTTGAATATCATTGATCAGATCATTATTCTGGAAATAGAGCTTGGTGTTCCTGTCATAATGAAGGGCATTGGAGGAGATCAACTTTGCCACACCTACGCCTGCATTCCAGTATATAGGCAACTTTTCTGACCGATTAAGTTTAGTATGCAGTGTGACCGGCAATTCTATATAATTATATTTATTCACGTACTCGTTGGAATAATGATCTGTCGCTAAATAAAACGGATCAGTAGTATTTTGAGTAGGAACAGGTGTATTCTGCGGATCAGGTGGATTTAATCCGGCAGCAGTATTCATTCTTTCCACCTTATAGCCTACGTGGATAACATTACTTATTCGCAGGTAATTCAATCCTGCAGAAATAGCAAAACGCTTTGATAATTCTTTTTTAGCCGTTGCTCCAAGTGAAAAACCAATACCGGGATATATTTTGGAAGGTTTCGGCTCTGGTAAAACAGCTAAAGCTCCGTAATACTGCTGGCGGGAAGACAATTCTATTGCATCCATAGTACCAGGAGTAAATGACAAAATCTTTCCTTTATTACGCGTCGCCAAGCCACCCGAACCGGTTATCCCGAAAGACCATTTAGAAGGTTTTTTCACTTTAGCTTTTTCTTGCTGGAGAGCTGAAGCATCTTCGGACGATTCTTTTTCTCCGGTTGTGTGCGGAGTGTCTGCATCACTACTGATTGCGACAGGATTATCTTCTCTAGACTCAACCGCGGTCTTTTCCTGGAAAGATTTATTTTCATTCATCTCCCATTCAGCGCCTTTATCTGTATTCACATCTTTCTTTTCTATTACACCTGATTCGTCAGGCGATGGAGTGATAGTTTCCACCGGCTGCGGAACAACGGTGGTAGTTTGCGGATTTGCAGAAGAAGTTGAAGGATGAGTAAAAATATTATCCGATACTGATCTGTTTTTGTTATTAACAACTGATGGGGTGCTCCCGGATTTTGCTATAGTGTTTTTATCTTTCTGTAAACTGATAAGAGGCGCTGTTGCCTTTTTGATTACCGGCTCTGCTGTTTGCTGTCCATTCTCTCCTGGCGACAAATCCGGTAAGGAGGCCGCTTCATCTGTTAAAGCCGGTTTGTTATCGGCCGGACCAGTCTTTTGACTGGAAGTTGTTGCCAGGTCTGCTTTTGGCCGATTATCACTATAAATAAAATAACCGCCTACCGCTATTCCTATCAACAACAGCGACAACCAGAATATTGGCGCAGGGCGCCGCTTTTCCTTGCGAAGTCTATCCTCTATTTTTAACCAACTTTCGGCTGAGGGAGTGATTTTGAGGTCGTTCAGCTTCTGCCCGACCCGATGCTCAAATTTATGGTCTGACATAACTACTATTTGATTTATTCTCTAATGATAATTTTTCCAGCCAGTTAATCAATAAACCTCTTGCCCTGGCGTATTGCGACCTCGAAGTTCCTTCATTGATTCCCAGCATTTTACCTATTTCAACATGCGAATACCCTTCTACGGCATGCAGATTGAAAATAGTTTGATATCCTGTTGGAAGTTGTCTTATGAGATCAGCGAGATCGCGAGCAAGCAGATTAACGTCCGGGTTTTCATCGGATACAGGATGCATACCCTTGTCGAAATACGACAAATCGCCCTGGTAATGCTTATTTTGTTTAAGATAATTTAAAGCAGTATTCACCATAATTCTTCTTATCCACCCCCCTAATTCGCCCTGGAACCTGAATTGGCCTATGTTGCGAAATACCTTGATAAAACCTTCCTGCATTACATCCTCTGCATCAGCAAATGATTTGGTATAACGATAGCACACGCCCAACATTACTTCCGAAAACTCATCGTAAAGCTGACGCTGGGCCTCCGGCCTGCCTTTAATACAGTCTCTAACCAGTCGGTATGCATCCATAGAGCGATATACTTGCGTTTGACAATTGCGGTTATCTTTTCGTTGCACGTCCTTACCTTTGAAGATGGCCCAATCACTATCTGACCGAGACAAACAGGTTATCTGGCATCCTTATACCCAACAAAAATACGCTCCTCATCCCATCCCGATTGTTAAAGGAAGAGATACTTTGCTTTTTGATGACGAAGGCAATACATATATTGACGCCATCAGCAGTTGGTGGGTAACTATTCACGGACATGCTAATGAATACATTGCGTCGAGATTACACGAGCAGGCGCTCTTATTAGAGCAGGTCATCTTTGCAGGATTTACCCATGAACCGGCTGTGGCGCTGGCAGAAAGACTCCTACCAATCCTTCCGGGCAACCAAGCTAAAGTGTTTTATTCTGATAATGGCTCAACAGCCACAGAAGTAGCTATTAAGATGGCGCTTCAATACTGGTGGAACAAGGGAGTGAAGAAACGAAACAAGGTAATTGCGCTATCTGACAGCTATCACGGTGATACTTTTGGCGCCATGAGTATTAGTGAAAGAGGATTATTTACCCTTGCTTACCAGGATAAGCTTTTTGAAGTGATCTTCGTCGACGTGCCAGAAGCAGGAGAAAAATTAAGTATTGAAGCCGACACACTCCAGGAATGCGCCTGCATTATATATGAACCACTGTTACAGGGAGCAGGCGGAATGAAAATGTACAGCCCGGAAGCATTAGATAATATTATCCAGCAATGCCGTGAACATGATATTATCTGTATTGCTGACGAAGTATTGACGGGGTTCGGGAGAACAGGAAAGCTGTTCGCTTCATCTTATTGCAGTCTGTACCCCGACATAATTTGTTTAAGCAAGGGAATTACCGGCGGCACTATGGCGCTGGGAGCAACTGTGTGCCGTTCTCATATTCATGAAGCATTTGTAGACGAGGATAAAAAGAAAACATTTTTTCACGGTCATTCATTCACTGCCAATCCACTGGCCTGTACAGCAGCTCTTGCCAGCCTTGATCTTCTTGAAAAACCCGATACTCTTAAAAATATTGAGAGAATAGGCAACGAACACGCTCATTTTATAGAAACGCTTAAACCACTGCAACAAAAATTGAACATCAAAAATCTGCGTCAGTGCGGAACTGTAGTAGCATTTGAAATAAATGATGCTACCAACAACTATATCAGCAATATCAAAGAAGTATTTACAGAGAAAGCCCTAAGGCAAGGTGTTTATCTTCGACCCCTGGGAAATACAGTATATATTCTCCCCCCTTACTGCATTACCAGTGCGCAGTTACAAAAAGCATATGAAACGATTATTCTTATATTAACAGAACTGGTAGAAGAAAATATCTCTTAATTCCCTAACGGCACTTCTATTCTTGTATCATCCCATTCCATAATCATTTTGCTGTTATCATCGGCAAATGAATAGGTAAGTTTTTCTACAACACTATCTGTTTTCATTGAAGGGATCTGCGCCTCCAGTACATTACTCTCCTTGATTTTATCATATCCAAAAGCGCCCCATTGCTTAAGCTCTTTATTAAGGATCACTGTCCAGTCACCGGCAGTAGGAATAACAAAAAAACTGTATGTACCTGGTTTAACCATCTGACCAGCAAAGCTGGCCTCTTTTGAAAATGTAATTTCTGTTGCCTCATTTGCTCCGGCTCTCCATATCTGGTCATAAGGAACAAGCTCACCAAATATTACCCTGTCCCTTTTAGAAGGCTGACCATACACTATTTTAATACCCTCTCCTTCAATTGTTATTCTTGGACTTTTAGGAGGCTCATCACTACAACCTACACATCCTACAACAGCTAATATTATGGACAAATATATAACCTGTTTCATCCCTATATTTTTTGTTTATTTTTTAAATCACAATTCTACTAGTTAACGGCATGCTATAAACCATTTTTCTATTAAGACGACTAAGTTAAGGAGAGTTTTCGATCTGTTTCTTAAGATTATTTAAGGATTGTTCCATGGCCGGACCAAACTGTTTATCGAAAGTTATACTTCCGAATTTCTCCCAGGGATACCATTTTAACCTGAATTCAAAATACCATTGCACAACCGATATACCGGTGGATTCCTCAAGCCAATAGTAACTATTAATCGCCTGATCTTTATATTTCCAGACGGTTGTTATCATAGCAGTATCAACCATCTCAACGGTCACATCAATTTTTTCATTAGCAAAAACATTCCAGTCTTTCCATTTATCCTGGTGAATAAGAAATGGCAATATTGCTGTTTTTTCAGCGTGAATATTAACTGCTCGGGAAACTCTAACAGTAGAGGGAATCACTAACGAAAACAAAAACAGCAGTATACTAAACGCTACTATACTGATCATTCCCAATTTAATAAGCCGCATCTGAATATTTTTTTCTTTTTATTTTGGTGTACTTATTCCCACTTAAAAACTTTAATAGCCACACCATAAGCTATTACACCCCAAATAGCTAAAACACCTATTTGTAACCCGCAGTCAGAGAGTCTTGCTCCCTCGAACGCAACATTGCGCATAGCATCATTCAAATGAGTGAGCGGTAATATTTTACAGAGAGGTCTTAGCCAGTAAGGGAAATTATCGATAGGGAAAAAAGTTCCTGCTAATAAAAACTGCGGCAGTGTAAAAAGATTAGCTAATGGTGGTATGGAGCTTTCATTTTTCGCCACACCACTAACAGCAAAGCCAAATCCCATAAACACGGCCAGTCCTATAAAACTAAGTACCAGCAATTCCAGAAATGTAGAAATGCCATTCACTAATGTAAAATCAAAAGCAAAATGCCCTAACAGCAATATCACAATAGCAGTTGACATCTGGAAAATAACCCTGCTTAATGCTTCACCAAAAACTATATAGGAGCGCCTTATCGGTGTAGCGAAAAAACGCTTTAGCACAAGCGTTTGCCTTAGACTAAAAAAAATAAATGCTACACCAAAAACACCTGCACTTAACAATGAAAAACCCAATTGTCCGGGAAGAATAAAATCAATAGAACGATAAATCCTGCCGGGAACTTTTGTAACCTCACTATCTACCACTGCTACCGTTGGTCTGTCGGGAAATGTTCCTTTATCCAATATGGTAATCAATCCGTCCAGCATCGACCGCAGCACCTGAACATTCTGGGGATTGACGGCATCGGAACTTGTTATTTTTATATCATAAACTCCTACATTATTTTTCGTTATGCCAATGATAGCATGCAGACGGCCTTTTACCAGTTCTTCTTTCAACTGCTCTTCGTTTTCATGCACTACCAACAGTCCGCTTAATGTACGGATGGCATGATATATTTCTGTAGAAGTATCTGTTTTGCTATCAAATGCTACTCTCAACGCAATTCTTCCTTCGCTTCCCATAAAACCAAAAACAAGAATAAATACTAATGGAAAGGCGAAACTGAATATTACTGCACTTGGACTTCTGAATACAGCTCTTAAGCTAGCGCGTGTTATGGCCAGCATGGCCGTAATCTGGCTATACGATTTAGACATGTGTTACTCTATAATTAATTCAAAAGGCATTTTTGCCTGTACCTTACCCGAGGATTGTTTGAGCCTATTAATTGATGTATAAATTTTATAGCCCTCCTCTCCAATCTCTTTTTTAAGAATAGAAGTTTTTGAACTCTCCGTTTTACCTATAAACATTTCCAACAGGTTGGGAGCAGATGGATATTCCTTTAATTGATAATCGGACAATTCCGCTTTTTGAGCGGCCGCTGCAATAGCATCATTTAACCCGCCAATCCGATCTGCAAGCTTGAGTTCAACCGCTCTATTTCCACTATACACTCTCCCCTGCGCAATACTATCGACATACTCCATTGACAGACTTCTTCCATCAGATACTCTCTGTTTAAATAAATGATAAATACTATCTACCTCCTGCTGAATAAAAACTTTTTGAAAAGCGGTCAGGGGTTTAACAGCTGATAATATGGCATGGTCATTTGTTGATACGTCATCGAAGGTGACACCGAGTTTATTATTAAAAAAATTTTGCGTATTGATCACCAGGCTGAATACACCAATTGAACCGGTTATAGTATTAGGTTGACAAAAAATACTATCGGCAGCACAGGCAATATAATATCCACCGGAAGCCGCAACATCTCCGAAACTAACAATAACAGGTTTTACTTTTCTTGCAAGGTCAACCTCTCTCCATATCAACTCACTTGCCATGGCGCTGCCCCCTCCTGAATTTATTCTGAATACAATTGCTTTAACATCTTCATCTACCCTGGCTTTTCTTATATAGTTCATATAGGTATTTCCACCAATTTGCCCTCTTTCCCCATTGCCTTCAAGGATATCTCCTTCGGCATATATAACCGCAATTTTTTGTTTTCCGACAGGCTGAATATTTTCCGCCTCAATATATTTAGCCGGTGTAACAAAATTGATCTTCGATGCTGTATCGATTGATATTGCCTCTCTTATTTCATTTTTTACTTCATCGTCATATCTTAAACCATCAAGCATATTATTAGTTACAGCAGAAGAAGCAAACTGCACAATATTACTGTCTGCATATTTGCGCAACACCGCAGTATCAATATTTCGGGCTTCAGCAGTGGTAACCAGCAAGTGACGATAGACATCCCATAACAACTCGGCCGATTGCAATTTATTTGCTTCCGTCATTTTTTTCTCCCTTAACGGCTCGGTAGCACTTTTAAATTTACCTGCATAAAATATCTGCGGCTCTAATTCAAGCCGGTCAAGAGTTCCCTTAACAAATGGAAGTTGCATTGACATTCCCTTCCATTCCAGTCCGCCAACGGGATTAGTATAAATTTTATCCGCAACATTCGCTACATAATAAGCTTTCATTGAAATAGTGCTGCCGTAGGCATATAAAAACTTCCCTGAAGTTTTAAATTGTAATAAAGCATTACGTAATTCTTCCGAACTGCCAAGATCATTGCCATTGGTCTCTGCTTTAATATAGATACCTTTTACTTTATCATTTTTTGCAGCATGCCCAATTACTCTTATTAATTGTGACAATGATGGAGGTTCATCCTTGTTCACCGAGGTTAATTTATTGATAACCTCAAATTGCTCTACATCCCGATAGGTTTGAGAAAGATCAATTACCAATATCGCTTTTTCTCCGATAGTTGCCTTGCTTGAGGAAGAAATGACTGTCACGGCAACAATGACTATCAAAGTAGTAAACACTATAATAGCCAAGAGACTGGCCAGAAACGATTTTAAGAAACTTTTCATCAGTATACAAATGTACCGATACCATCGGTTTAAGCATGATTTTTTATTATTACTTTGCAGCAGATGAATTATGCATACTTAGTTACAGGCGGGAATATGGGTGACCGGGAACGGCAACTTTCTCATGCTGCCAGACTGCTGGAAGAACGTTGCGGCAGGATCATCGACAGTTCGGCTATCTACGAAACATCTCCTTGGGGCAAAACCGATCAGAATGATTTTCTAAACCAGGCGCTGGTTATAGAAACCCGGCTGCAGGCCAGGGATCTCATGAAAGAATTGCTATATATTGAGAACCTGATGGGAAGAAACCGAAAAGAGAAATTCGGACCAAGGATTATTGATATTGATATCATCTTTTATAACCATGAAATAATCAATGAACCTGAACTGGTGCTGCCACATCCCCAAATGAGTAAGAGAAGATTTGTTCTCGAACCGCTGAATGAAGTGGCACCGGCATATATCCACCCGGTTTTTTATAAAACAGTGCGCGAATTATTAGATGCCTGCGAAGATGCTCTTACAGTTAAAAAAATAAATATAAAAGCATGAGCTATCACTATATAGCCATAGAGGGAAATATCGGTTCGGGTAAAACCACGCTTGCGCATATTTTGTCTAAAAAATTAAACGGCCGACTGGTACTGGAAGAATTTGCCGACAATCCGTTCTTACCAAGATTCTATGAAAATCCCCAGCAATACGCTTTTCCGCTGGAGTTATTCTTTATGGCCGAAAGATATAAACAACTGAAAGAACTGATCGCTACAAAAGATTTGTTTAAGAGCATCACCATTTCGGATTACCTGTTTACCAAATGCCTTTTATTTGCCAAAGTAAATCTCTCGGAAGAAGAATTCAGGTTATATCACAAGTTGTATGACATCATCCGGCAGAATCTTATTCTACCGGATATCCTCATCTATCTGCATGTGCCCGTACAACAACTTCAAAAAAATATACGTAAACGAAACAGATCCTACGAGCAAAATATTCCGGATGAATATTTACTCAATATACAGGAAACATATGTAAGCTATATTAAACAGCATAATATAAAAACGCTGTTTATTGATGCGCATAACGCAGATTTTCTGACTAATGAAAAACATATCAGGGTTATCCAGGAGGCACTATCGAAAGAGTATGACGAAGGTCTACATTATTTTTCTCTTCCCTGACTGCCTGAAAAATCATACACACAAAAGACCTTTACTTCTATCAACTAATTCATAAATCTGAACTGTATTAAACTGCTTAAAACAAGTCACAAAATATTTATGCATCATCAGGTGTAAGATACTTTAATAGAAGGCTTAGGCGTATGCTTCTGTAGGCTCGCAAGTGCAAATCAGATTCCTGTCGCCAAATGTATTATTGATCCTTCCAACAGAAGGCCAGAATTTATTTTTAGTAACATAAGCCAAAGGAAAAGCAGCTTCCTGCCTGGCATAAGCATGTTTCCATTCTTCGGCACATACCATTTGCAATGTATGAGGTGCATTTTTGAGCGGATTGTCTGTTTTATCAAACTTTCCGGTCTCAATAGCAGTAATTTCTTCATGAATACTAATCAATGCATCACAAAAGCGATCCAGCTCACCTTTAGGTTCGCTCTCTGTTGGTTCTATCATAATCGTTCCAGGTACAGGAAAACTCATTGTCGGAGCGTGAAAGCCATAGTCCATTAACCTTTTCGCTACATCTTCTGCTTCAATACCGGCAGAAGATTTAAAGGGACGAAGGTCTACAATAAACTCATGAGCACAGGTTCCGTTCTTACCGAGATATAATATTTTATAGTATTTCTCCAACCTGGCTTTCATATAGTTTGCATTCAGAATAGCGTAAGCTGTGGCCTTACTAAGACCATTATATCCCAGCATCCTGATATAGGCATAGCTGATCAGTAAAATACTGGCCGACCCATAAGGTGCAGCGCTAACAGCATTGATCTGCTTAGAAGTTTGATGAATAGTGATATGACCTGGTAAGAAGGGCGCAAGCTTATCATTCACACAAATTGGTCCCACACCGGGGCCACCACCACCATGCGGAATCGCAAATGTTTTATGGAGATTAAGATGACAAACATCTGCGCCTATTAGGCCGGGAGATGTCAATCCTACCTGCGCATTCATATTGGCTCCGTCCATGTATACCAGTCCGCCATTATCATGAACAGCCTGACAAATCTCTTTTATGCTTTCTTCAAACACTCCATGCGTAGAGGGATAAGTCACCATCAACGCAGCCAAAGTATCTTTATACTGTTCGGCCTTAGCCTTAAGATCGGCTACATCAATATGCCCTTCGTCATCGCTTTTAACTACTACCACCTTCATTCCTGCTAATACCGCACTAGCCGGATTTGTGCCATGCGCAGAGATGGGAATCAATACAATATTTCTGTGTGTCTCTCCCCTATCTTGGTGATATGCCCTGATAGTAAGCAATCCCGCATACTCTCCCTGAGCGCCGCTATTCGGCTGTAGCGAACAGGCAGTAAAACCGGTTATTTCACATAAATATTTACTGAGCTCCTCTATTATCTGTTGATAACCTTCCGATTGATTTTGCGGAACAAAGGGATGCAACTGACTAAATTCGGGCCAGCTTACAGGAATTAATTCGGTAGCCGCATTCAACTTCATCGTGCAACTACCTAAGGAGATCATAGAAGTGTTCAGTGACAGGTCTTTGTTCTCCAGGAATTTGATATAACGCATCATCTCCGACTCACTGTGATGCGCATTAAACACGCTATGCGTCAGGTAAGCAGATTGCCTTTTGAGCGTATTAGGAAGATGGTTAAGCTTCAATTCATCATCAAAACTAATAGCCGCTACATGATTACCCTTTACCTCTTCAAAAATTGCAACAATATCCAACAGATCAGTTGGTAATACGGTTTCATCTAATGAAATACCGATATGCTGGTCATCAAAATATCTGAAATTAATTTCTCTGCTTTCTGCAATCTTCCGTACAGCAGCAACATCCTGCACCCTGATCTTTAAAGTGTCAAAATAATTTGTATTAAGCTGTTCAATGCCTATTGCTGAAAGATGGTCATTCAATATAGCAGTCAGTGAAGTTATTCTTAATGCTATTGTCTTTAATCCCTCAGGACCATGATACACTGCATACATAGCAGCCATATTTGCTAAAAGGGCCTGTGCAGTACAGATATTGGAAGTAGCTTTTTCTCTCTTGATATGTTGTTCCCGCGTTTGTAAGGCCATACGCAGTGCACGCTGTCCATGAACATCTACAGATATGCCGATTATCCTTCCTGGAATACCCCGTTTGAATTCCTCCTTTGTAGCAAAGAAAGCCGCGTGGGGACCGCCAAATCCCATAGGCACTCCAAAACGCTGAGCAGAGCCAACGGCCACATCCGCCCCCAGTTCGCCCGGTGGCGTTAACAAAGTAAGTGCCATCAGATCGGTGGCCATGATAACAAAGCCACCTGCATTATGAACATTTTCAATGAAGCTTCTGTAATCTTCAATCGAACCATGATCGTTAGGGTACTGAATGATAGCTCCGAAAAAGCCGTTATCAACATCGGCAGTCTTGTAATCACCATAAACAACTTCTATACCCAGCGGAGTTGCTCTGGTAATGATTACATCCTTTGTTTGAGGAAAAATATTATTATCTACGAAAAAGCGGAGTTGCTTTATATCATCTGATTTATTCACATGATGAAATATCATGCTCATCGCCTCTGCTGCCGCTGTTCCTTCATCCAGAAGGGAAGCATTGGTTAACGGCAATCCTGTAAGATCAGCTATTACCGTCTGGAAGTTCAAAAGGGATTCCAGTCGTCCCTGCGAAATTTCGGCTTGGTAGGGTGTGTATTGAGTATACCATCCCGGGTTCTCAAAAACATTTCTCAAAATCACACTGGGAGTTATGGTTCCATAATATCCCTGTCCTATATATGACCTGTACACTTTGTTTTTGGCTGCCGTATTTTTCAGTTCCTGTAAAAATCCGTATTCACTTTGGGGATGAGGCTCCCTGAATGGTTGCTCTGTTCTGATTGAAGAAGGGACGGTCGCGTCGATTAAGGACTCAAGGGTAGGCTTACCAATAACTTTAAGCATCTCTGCTGTTTCCTGTTCATCGGGCCCAATATGTCTATACTGAAATTCGTTTTGTTGCTTTTCGAAGAGGTTCATAAGTGGTTGAAAATTGTCCGGTTTCAAAGTTGCGCAAAGTTAAGGCAATGCCACTAACTTTTCGAGCACATAATAAACGATTGGACAAAATTCAGCATTCTTTAAAGTAAGTTCCTTACGCTTTATGATTACGTCTTCGTCGGTATACGGAAAACGCTCACAATCAGAGGGTCGCACTTCATATATACTGCAATAATTATCAGCTCCCAGGAAGGGGCATGGCGATGATTTAACCACATAATCCCCGTCACTATCCAGACGCAGATAGGTTTCAATAAAGCTGCCCTCTTTCATTTTGAGGTGCCTGGAAATTCTTTTGATATCGGGAGTTTTAAACCTGGGAGAGTAATTTTTGCAACAATTTGCGCAGTGCAGACAATTAATTTTCTCTATAGCTTCTTCGTGTAAGCCGGGAAGTTGCCCGAGAACCTTGTTCTTGTCGGCACGCTGCAGAAACTGTTTATATATTTTCTTTCTTTCTCCTGATTTCTTTTCCCAGTTATGTAAAATATCCTGCGGCATCGCCATAAAGTTAGGAATTAAATTAACCCTATGGCCAGAGAATGCGTAATAGCATCACTGCTATGTTTAAAGTGGCATACCGGTATATTCTTTTCTTCAATCTTCATTATTGCTTCTTTTAAAAGATCCTTGCGCTTATCCACTATATTTCTCAGGTAAACAGCGATTATCTGATCGGGGAAATGCTCAACTACCTGCTGGTAAATAAATGGATCCTGCTGTGAATCATCACCCAGTAAAACAAATTGCTGACCAGGAAAGGCTTCCAATATCCTGGCTATACGCATAAACTTGGTACCGTGGTGATTTTGGCCGGTTTTCCATACCTGCGATATCCTTTTTAACTGGTTCAGCAAATAAACACCTTTGGGCAATTCATTTTTGGAAGAAAAATCATTGATATAGTCATATAGGTTCCACTCGCTGCTCGAAACATAAAAAAACGGATTAGGCATCGCCGGCGATCCTGCCAGAGACAAAGTCTGGTAATGTTTTACCACTCCGTCAAAAGGTTGTCGGGTGTAAGCATTTTCGGTAAGCAGCACAAATAGCCTTTTTCTTAAATTAACTGAATGCGAGATCAGAAAAGTGTCATCAATATCTGAAATAACGGCATATTGGCTTTGGAAAGGGATGAGTATTTCTGCCTTACCTTTTATTTCTCCGTAATATTTTTTTACCACTCCTTCTGCTAATACTACTTCTACCTCATGCCATCCTGCAGAAAGTATGGTATCCTGTTTCCAATGCAATTTGAAAAAACCATCTTTTTCGGAAATAGCTTCTACTGTTTTGTTCCCGAACTTTAGTCTGACTGTAGCATTGCTAATAGGTTTTACCATAAACAACCTGATCAGGGCAAACATATTTGTAATAATATTCTTCCGGTATTTTTTTCGGGGAAGCGGACTTACAGCAAAAACATGACCAAACACATTCAATTCACCATTTCCTCCATAACCGTTATACAGTTTTATGACAGGTTTAGGATTAAGTCGGAACAATCCGAACAGAAATCCTTTTATTTTTTTTATAAGAGGCAGGGAATGTTTATTGCTATGAATGATACCGGTTTGATCCATATTAAAAAGATGCCATAAAAATATTTAAATGACGATTTTATTTGTAATTAATCCTCATTCAGGTGGAAGTTCCCATAACGAATGGGAATCTCTCATCAATGATTTCTTCGACCCCTATAATTTTCAGTGTTTATTTTATTATCTCGAAGACAGGGATGAAGAAGCGTCAATAAAGCATCTTATAGAAAAATTCAAGCCAGCCACTATCGTAGCAGTAGGAGGTGATGGGACTGTTTCTATTGTAGCTAAAGTTGTGCTCACCACTAATATCAGCTTAGGTATTATTCCGGCAGGTTCTGCCAATGGTATGGCCAAAGAACTTAATATTCCTGAAAATCCGGCAGCAGCCATGAAAATAATAGCATCCGGCCATACCCGGAATGCAGATGTTATAGAAATCAATGCGCAACATATCTGCCTGCATCTCAGCGATATCGGGTTAAATGCCAGGCTGATCAAACATTTCGAAGAAGGAAGGTTAAGAGGAAAGCTGGGCTATGCCACAAAAGTGCTGAAAACGCTGTGGAAAAAAAGCAATATGAAAGTCACTGTGCGGATCGGCAGAGAAGAATCTACCCATATTGCGTTGATGGTAGTGCTGGCCAATGCCACTAAATATGGAACAGGCGCCGTAATTAATCCCGAAGGAAATTTATATGACGGGCAATTTGAAGTAGTGGTGATGCGCAAACTTTCAGTTTCTGAACTCTTAAAGATGTGGTTCAACCCCCGGCCTTTTAATCCCAAAAAAATTAAAATATATAAGGCTACTTCTGTAACTGTAGAAACCAAAAGAGCCGTTCACTTTCAGGTGGACGGAGAATATCTCGGCAAAACCAGGTATGTGAACGCACACATATTACCTGCTCAATTGAAACTGTTAGTACCTTCTTAATCGGAAAGGAAAGAAACTTCCATTTTACATCCTTCTCCCGGAGCAGATATAAGATTCATTTCACCACTGATTAATTCTAAACGGTTTCTTATATTTTTAAGTCCAAGCCCGATTTTACACTCGGAAGTATTAAATCCCACTCCATCATCTTCTACATTAATATACACAACATCACCACACTGTTTTAATTCAATCTGAACGTGTTCGGCCCTTGAATGCTTCAACATATTATTTAGTTGCTCCTGCAATATCCTGTACACCATCAACTTCTTCATTTCAGAAAGTTTGTTTTCATCAAAACCTCCAATCAATAAGTTTATTTCAATATCCTTTATTTGCAGAATACTTTCTATCAGCTCACGCAGCGACGCTATCAGGCCAATATCTTTTATTGTTGGAGAGATCAATGCTCGTGACAGGCTTCTTATTTCGTTGATCACTTCCATGACATAGCTGGAGCTTTTTTTAAGCATTTCATCTTTGGCAGCCGGATTTACCAATGCGTGATCCAGGTATAACTTAACAACACCTAACAACTGGTTCACATTATCATGTAATTCTTCTCCCATCTTTTTCCTCTCTCCCTCCTGTGCATTGAATACTTCTATAGCCAATTGATTTTTATATCTAAGTCTTTCCTCCGTAAGATCATTCTGTAAACGTTTTTGCCGCTGAAATAATTTCCTGCTGACTATATACACTACTGCTGATGAGATCAGCATGAATATTAAACCTTTATATAATTGAAGTTTACTGAACACAGCGGTATCACTGCCTGCCAGTTCCTGAAACAGAAAGTCGGTAAAGAGTATCCATACAGCGCCAAACAGCAAAAAGATAAGGCTTAGCTGCATTGGAGGGGATAGTTTATTACGCACCATTTGTTTAAGATAGGAATTATTTTAACATTCAGTATATCTTCGCACTATGCATTATGTTTCAGTAGAGGGATTGACAAAGTCGTACGGAATTAAACCTTTATTCAGCAATATCTCCTTTCATATTGAAGAAGGCGATAAAATTGCCCTGGTGGCCCGGAATGGAAGCGGTAAATCCACTTTACTGAAGATCCTTGCAGGAAAGGAATCGCCCGACAGTGGATCGGTCTGGATCCATAAAGAGGTAACGGTAGCCTTATTTGAACAGGAGCCACAATTTGCAGAAAACCAATCTATCCTCGATAATATTTTTAACCATGAGCATCCGGTCATTGCCGCTACAAAAAAATATGAAGAGGCAATGGATTCGGGTGATGAAAACCTTATCGGCCGGGCATTCGCCGAGATGGATGATCTTAATGCCTGGAATTTCGAGAACAAAGTGCACCAGATACTGGGAAAATTAAATATCCACCAGCTTCACCAGCAAGTCTCCACTTTGAGTGGTGGTCAGCGTAAAAGAGTGGCACTCGCTAAAATACTTATAGATATAGGTTTTGAACACCGTCACGTTCTCCTCATCATGGATGAACCCACCAATCACCTCGATATAGCTATGGTAGAATGGCTTGAGCACTACCTGTCGCAGGAAAAAGTGACATTATTACTGGTCACCCATGACCGCTATTTCCTGGACAATGTTTGCGAAGAAATATGGGAGCTTGACCAAAGCAATATGTATATCTATAAGGGCGATTATGAAAACTATCTTGAGAAAAAGGCTTCCCGTCATGAAAATGAATTGACCAGCATCGACAAGGCAAAAAATTTATACAGGAAAGAGTTAGAGTGGATAAGAAAACAGCCTAAGGCCAGAACAACAAAATCCAAAAGCAGAATAGATGCGTTTAGCGATGTAGAAGCAAAGGCTAAGAAAAAAGTTGAAGACCAGCAACTCCAACTACAGGCAAAAATGAGCCGACTGGGCGGTAAGATCCTCGAGCTAAAAAAAGTTTATAAAAGTTACGATGACAAAAAAATACTTTCAGGATTCGACTATACTTTCAAAAGAGGTGAAAGAATTGGGATAGTAGGCAAAAACGGAGCAGGCAAATCCACCTTTCTCAATATCATTCAGGGAATAGAAGAGGCCGATAGTGGAAAGATAAACGTAGGCGAAACCATTGTATTTGGATATTATTCACAGGCAGGCTTAACCGTGAAAGAAGATATGAGAGTAATTGAATTTGTAAAAAATATTGCCGAGAATTTTCCCCTGGCCGATGGAAGCACTCTTAGCGCGTCACAGTTCCTTAACCTCTTCCTTTTCCCGCCGGAAAAGCAATACACTTATCTTTCCAGGCTTAGCGGTGGCGAAAAGAGACGCTTGCACCTGCTTTCCATTCTTTTCAGAAATCCTAACTTCCTCATCCTGGATGAGCCTACTAACGACCTTGACCTTCCCACTTTAGGTGTACTGGAAAATTTCCTTAGTGAATACCAGGGTTGTCTGCTGATCGTATCCCACGACCGGTATTTCATGGACCGCCTGGTAGATCATCTTTTCGTTTTTGAGGGAGACGGAGAGATACGTGATTTTCCTGGCAACTACAGCCAGTACCGTCGAGAACTAAGCGCTGCAAATAACAGTTCCGTAAAAAAAGATAATATTATCAAAGCAGCTTCTGTAAAAGAAGAAAAGTCTTTAACTTTAAACGCGTCGCCTGTCTCCTCTGAAAAGAGAAAATTGTCCTTTAACGAAAAGCGTGAGTGGGAATCTCTACAAAAAGAGCTCGAAGATCTTGAAATAGAAAAGAATGCTATTCAGGAGAAAATCAACTCGGGTGATCTACCCTATGAAGAGCTGGTCACCCTTTCTGAAAAAATCGGCGAAATAACCGCTCTCATTGATCAGAAAGAATTACGCTGGCTCGAACTCAGCGAAATCGCCGGATGATACACCCGATATAGCTTGGCCTAACCAAAACTAAATGCACGTATGAAGTATGTATTCACTTACATCCTCCTCGTATTGTACGTTAATGGATTTGTCCAGGAGCTACAGCCAGAACAACAAAGTATAACGCAGATTGAAAAAAAATTCGCTGAAATCGGTCTGCGCCCGGCCTTCCATAATTATTACCTACAGCATTTTCCCGTTTACCAGGACTCTCTAAACAGGGTTCTCCTAACGGTGGGTGGAATACCATTAAAAAAGGACACAGATTTTATCGTTACGCATAATTCCACTTTCAATGTTTCCTTTGCAGCCAGCGAAGTCTTGTTTGTCGGATATGGCTTAAGCGATTCCACCCGCGATGATTACAAGGATGTGAATGCGAGAGGCAAAATAGTAATGGTTTTTCCGGGAGCACACTATAAAATAATAAAGGGTAAAAGAGTAAAAGACAAAATTCCCGATCATTACACATTACAACAGGCCGCGCAGAAAAACGGAGCTATTGCGCTGCTGATCACCGACAAAAATTTTCCCCGTCAGCCTGATTCATCCAAGGGACCCCTCTATATAAAAGATGTCCAATGGGAGGGTATGCCCAACACTTTTATTATCTCTGACTCTGTTGGCCGGCAAATCATGGGAACAGATTACTATATAGCCCAGCGGATCATGAAAAACAATCCGCCTCCACCTAAAAGTTGTTACCTCAGCGTTATGTTAGAACTGGATAAGCTTACTGAAAGAAAAGAAGGAACGAATGTAGTGGGCAAACTGGAAGGATCTTCCAATAAAGATGAATGTGTGCTGATATATGCACCGTTGAATAGCCATTATACCGATACACTTTTAGATATAGCCGGTAAATTTGCAAACGCTGCTACATCGGGCCAGTCTAACCAACGCACTATCCTGTTTGCTGCTGCTTTTGAAGGCAACCTGGGCAAGGAATATCTTCTGAAGAATAGTCCCGTTCCTTCCGATAAAATAAAAGCAGTTTTTAATCTGGCTGATACGGAACAGCCTGTTTCCTATGAAGAGATCAGCAGGATTGTCAATGCTGATAATTGATCAATTCTTAATTATCCGAAAACTTTTTTAAGAATATCTGTTACCCTTGCGGCAGGATTTTCCCTGATATTCTTTTCTTCCAAAGCAACCTGGTAGAATATTCCCGTTAATGCTTTCTCGGTTACAAAGCCGGCAAGGTCTGTATTCACTTTATTAAATGTAGTAGGAAGTTTATTATAAGTGTCAAAAACATCTTTCCAGTATTTAGTGGCATCCGTTTTTTGCAGGGCCGTTTCAATTACTGGTCTGAATGCCTCTGTCAGACTATTAGTAGTTTTTGTTTTCAGATAGGAAGTTGCGGCAGTATCACTACCCTTTAATATACCCACAGCATCCTGTATGCTCATTGATTTAATCGCATCGATGAAAATAGGTGCAGCAGATTTTGACGCATCCTCGGCAGCTCTGTTCATAGAAAGAATGGCCTTATCAACCAGGTTACCCATACCCATACCTCTCAAAGTAGATTCTACTTTTTTGGCTTCCTCAGGCATAAGAACCTTGATAGCCGCATTAGCAAAGAAACCATCTACCGCAGAAAGCTTATCCGAACTGTTTTTAGCACCTACAGATAAAGCCTCTTTTAATCCCGCTACAATATCTTCATTGGATAAACTGCCACTACCTTTTTTACCAAAAACGCCACTGGCTTTTTTTAAAATATCGCTACCTGAAGAGTTTTTCTCCTGTGCGCATGAAACTAAAGATGTAAGTACCAGAATTGGTAGTATAAGTTTTTTCATATTAACCAGATTAGATTAGAGAACAATATAACGACTTATCCGTCAAATTATTTGTTAACCTTTGGATGTTACTGCTTATTTTTGATGCAAACACAATGACAATGAAGAACATAGCGTTAACAGCCCTGTTTCTCGCTTTTTGCCTGACTACTGTGGCACAATCAAAAAAGTCTTCTAAAAAAAGTAAAAAGAAAGGCGAGACTGAGGTTGTCATCGCTACTCCTCCTGTGCCTCTCCTGCAAAACGCCCTCGACTCTTTCAGCTATGCGCTGGGTTTGAGCATGGCTTCCTTTTATAAGGAGCAGGGAGTTGACAGTATCAACGCAGAACTTGTCAATAAAGCACTGTCTGACGTACGATCTGATGAAAAGCCCTTGATGGGAGAACAAGACATCAACAATGCTATTATTTCTTATATGCAGGCGGCTAAAAGTGAAAAAGCTGCGGCTGAAAAAAAATTAAGCCAGGCTTTTCTTGATTCAATCAAACAGGCTCCCGGCATAGTAGCATTGCCTAGTGGACTTATGTATAAAATCATTACCGAAGGTAATGGTGCAAAACCAGGCCTTAATGATAAAGTAAAAGTCCATTATCATGGTAAACTAAGAACAGGAAAAGTATTTGACAGTTCTGTCGACAGAGGACAGCCGATCGACTTAACTGTTGATGGTGTTATTCCAGGTTGGACAGAAGCATTGCAACTTATGCCCGAAGGAAGTAAATGGGTGTTATATATGCCGTCTGATCTTGCCTATGGCGATAATGGTGCTGGGGCAGATATTAAGCCTGGAAGTGCATTGGTATTTGATGTTGAGCTTTTACAGATCATCAAATAATACTCTACTTATATAACTTTTCGTAGTATTCTTCGGCCATCCTTCCGGATTCGAATCGGAGGCGTACGTCGCGCATTCCATTTTTAGCGATTTGCCGCCATGTATCATAATTGTCGTAATAGAGCGGAAGAATTTCGTTTTCAAGTATTTCGTACAATTTGTTAAGGTCGTACTGATCCTGCTGCTGAATACTCATATGCGCATAATCACCCTTTGGCACAACAAAACCATTGTTGCCATGATCCACAAATTCCGGGATCCAGCCATCATCCGTAGAAAAATTGACTGCTCCGTTCATAGCAGCAGTCATTCCACTGGTACCGGAAGCCTCTCTGGGTACACGCGGCGTATTGAGCCATACATCGGCAGCCTGCTTAAGTCTCCTGGATAGTGTAAGCTCATAACCCGTGAGCACAGCAATATTTTTATATTGTTTGCTTAGATGAACCAGATTGTTGAATTCATCAATAGCAGGATAATCCATAGGGTAAGGTTTACCAGCCCATATGATCTGCACCGGGTGTTTTTTATTAAATAATAATTTTTCAAACCGACTCATATCCTCTACCAGTAGTTGCGAACGTTTATAAGAAGCAAATCTCCTGGCCCATACTATAGTAAAAATATTAGGATCGAACATTTTCCCGGTCTGATCCGCAACAATTTCAAAGGTTCTTTTTTTCAAATACTTTTTTCTGTCGTCCCATAATTCATCGTTTCCCTCATCAGCGTATTTATATAATAACTTATCTGACCAATATCTCCAGTTCTGCGAATTAGTAATAGATACAATAGGACAAACACCTGGATATTTTTCCCACATGAGTCTCGAAACCTTTCCATGCAATTGCGATACGCCATTGGCAATATGTGAAAATCTAAGCGCTACAAGAGAGTGATTAAATAAATCATCCGTAATACCAGTAATTTTTCGCACTTCATCCATTCCCATTCCGCAGAAATAACTCATTTTCTGACAGAGATAAATATCATGTTTTTCATTACCAGCCTCTTCAGGAGTATGCGTAGTAAACACCATACGCTTTTTTACTTCTTCAACATTTCCATATTTTTTATATAAATAGAAAACTGAAGAAACCGCATGTGCCTCATTAAGATGATAACGGTCGGGGTTAAAACCCAGCTCATCAACCAACTTGGCGCCTCCTACACCTAGTAAAATAAACTGCGCTATTTTAGTAGCCACATTAGCATCATACAAACGATGAGTAATGGTTTGGGATACATGATCATTTTCAGGAAGATCAGTACTTAAAAGGAATAAAGGAGCGGTTTTAAATATTTCAGGATTAAGGTATAGTACTTTCACCCACACCGGATGATCATGAATAACAATCTGGTATTTTATGCCGGTATCTTCCAGGAAACTATAATACTTTTCCATCCAACCCACCTGCAGGGTTTGATCAGTATTCCTCGACTGATCATAATAACCATATTTCCATAGAATACCTATGCCTATTAAATGTTGCTTTAATTCATATGCGCTTCTCAGATGTGAACCAGATAAAAAACCAAGTCCTCCGCTGTATATTTTTAGCGGTTGGTGAACCGCAAATTCCATTGAGAAATAGGCGACTTTTTTAGCATAACGATCATCAATTTTGTAAGGGACCTGGTAATTTACAAAGCTCATTATTTAGGTTGCGTTTTAGTTTGTTTTTTAATTTTTTTAGGATAAGTGCCTTCGAAAAAGCAGGTTATACCCCTATAAGTGCCACACCCCTCCACTTCTTTCATCACTACGGCAGTATTAGTAAATGTAAATTCAAGCGTACATGGGTTACCCGCTATACTATATACTGCTTTTTTAGGTGAAACAAATCGTGCTGTACCCTTTAATTCACCGATACATTCGCCCTTTGATTTTTCAAAATGGACAAAGAAAATAATTTCAGAAGGTTTTTTTGCATCACGGAATGAAATAAAGTTCTTTTTATTATACACATAATCGCCGGTATATTTATTTTTCTGGGACAGCGTATCTATGGGGTTGTAAATATTTTCCTTAACATCTTCATTAGGCTCGGAAAAAATTAAAATAAACTCGTTTGCTGCTCCATTATAGATATACACATTTCTTTTGAAACTTATCTTTCCAGGCCCTACCTTCTTTTCCTTATAGGTATTAATCTGATATTTTTTATCCAGTGTGCCATAGCTCGTCGTATAATCATCAAAGCCTTTACTAGTAAGTGGTAAAATATTCAAATAATGATTAGACTGGTCAAAAGTTGCCAGATAGGCCATCTTTTTAGCGCCGGTCACCGCTGCCAGGAATATATAGGCATCCTTTCCTTTTTCAATACTTTTACCTAATGGATAAATTTTAGGCTGTGTTTTACCAAAATCTTTTCTAAAGACCGAATCAGGAACAAATTGCGTAAAAACCTGAAAAGCTATTGCCGTAGAATCGGGGATTTTTTTTGCCAGGCTGGTATCAGCAATCGTATAAGGTAAGGTTACCGATGGAAAAAAATCCAGGAAATCTGTTGCCTCAACAGGATCCTCTCCAGTTCTGGAGATCTTTTTTTTGTCCTTACAACCAGCTACTACCAGTGCCAGGAGACCCAGGATCAACAAGCATCTATTCATCCGTACATTTTTGTTTTTTCAATGGTCGGATGGAACTCCGCATATACATTCCCTTATGAGAAATCCTACTATGCTTCGGTTCATCCGTACATTTTTGTTTTTTCAATGGTCGGATGGAACTCCGCATATACATTCCCTTATGAGAAATCCTACTATGCTTCGGTTCATCCGTATATTTTTCGTTTTTACTTTGTACATTAAATTCTATCAGTTGACAATAGACAATTGATAGTCGACAGTTTGGGGCTTTCGCCGATTGTCTTCTCTGTCCATTGTCAACTATCCCCCGTCAACTATCAATTATCAACTTCGTTCATAATAAGATAATTAGTATAGGCAGAAGCGACTTAGTTCGATCGTTTAAAAGTAATAAGATAGGATTATCAATAAAAATAATGTGCCTATTTTAATTTGATTTTTTCGATTTGTCTAAATTTAGGTTTATACAAACAAAATTCAGGCCATGGGAAGCCTTTGGAGGTATCTTCGCAATGATGAAAACCTCTACATACCCTATCAGCATTAGGTCACCGTCATAACACAACTTCTACTTACATTCAGCATTGGCACAAACAAAACTTAATTATTTTTTCAAAAGATGTTTGAGGCGACTGAACGTTTCAGGTTTTATATCAAGATATGAAGCTAGTATCTTTTGAGGTACACGTTGAAGCATATGTGGATGTGATTGTATATAAGCTAAAAAACGCTCCCTGGTTGTGTAATTCAACTGATCAAAATATTTTTTATCCTTTTTTATAAAAAGATAAGTCATTATTTGTCTGGCCAACTTCTCAGCAGCCGACACTTTTGCCAGCACCTGTTGCACATTCTCGTATTGCATGGATACGATTACTGATGGTTCGATAGCTTCTATTACTAGCGTAGAAGGCACTCTGGTGTGAAAAGATAATTCAGACTGAATAATATGCCCCTCTGTTGCCAGTTGCAGTGTTTTTTCCGATTTACCGACTAATACAAACTTCCTTACCAGTCCCTTAACCACCAGGTTAAGATAATTATCCGTTTCTCCGTACTTAACCAGTTTTTCACGTTTTCCAAACTTGCGTACTTGCAGGAAGGGAAGAAATACATTGAACTCCCTCTCTGAAATTGACACGTATTTAGATACAAACCTTAAAATATAGGCTGCATAACTATCGACTTCATTAATTTGGCTGTCCATTGTTAAGCTGATGAAACCATAGTGGAAGAATTACGGTTGCGCAACAAATGTTTAAGCCTGCTGAAGGTTTCAGGTTGAATATTCAGATAAGAAGCAAGATATTTCTGCGGTACCCTCTGAAATAATTCAGCATTTGTATTCACAAACCGCACAAACCTTTCCTGTGTATTATATAATATCCGTTCTATATCCCAGCTTTCTTTCTGTAAAAACAAATCTGTAATGATCAACCGGCCCATACGTTGCCACTTAATATCTTTTTCATACAGGTATTCAATTTTTTCTCTATGAAAAGACAGGAATGTAGTAGGCTCGATGGTTTCTACTACATACATTGAACGTTCACCTGATAAATAGGACACCGATGAGCTGATGATTTCTCCTTCTTTGGCCAGTTGCGTAATGACTTCACAGTCTCCTCTGTAAAAGTATTTCCTGGCCAGACCTTTAATAACCAGGCTAAAATAATCTTCCTTTTCTCCCAGATCAATAAACTTAACTTTTTTATCGTACGTGCGGATAACCGCTACATCCAGAATCTGCTGCAGCTCTTCGTCTGAAAGATCGGCAAATCTGCCTAAGTATTCTTTCAAAGCTTTAACCATATCTGCAATATAAACCATATATACGAAACAGAGGATGATGTGCAATTATATCCTTACTCTAAATAGTTATATGTAGTGAAATGTTTTATTTCTATTTATTTTTACAAGTATCAAAAAAATCAGCAGGTTCAATGAAACAAAAAATCAAAGTAAAAAACCCGGTTGTAGAACTGGACGGCGATGAAATGACGCGCATCATCTGGAAATTTATCAAAGACAAGCTCATTCTTCCCTACATAGACGTGGATATCAGGTATTTCGACCTGGGTATGGAGTACCGTGATAAGACCAATGACCAGGTAACAATTGATGCTGCCAATGCTATTAAAGAAGTAGGCGTAGGCATTAAATGCGCCACTATTACCCCCGATGAGGCTCGTGTAAAAGAGTTCGGCCTCAAGCAAATGTGGAAAAGTCCTAACGGAACCATCCGCAATATACTTGACGGCACGGTGTTCAGGGAACCTATTGTGATCAAAAATGTACCCCGACTAGTTACTAACTGGTCCGCTCCAATCATTGTAGGGCGTCACGCCTTCGGAGACCAGTACCGGGCGACCGATACAGTAATTAAAGGTAAAGGCAAGCTGACTATGACATTTACTCCGGAAGGTGGCGGGGAGCCTCAAACATTTGAGGTATTTAACTTCAAAGGAGACGGTGTAGCGCTCACTATGTACAATACTGATGAAAGCATTAAGGGCTTTGCCCGGAGTTGTTTTAATATGGCTCTCAGCAAAAAATGGCCGCTATACCTGTCAACGAAAAACACCATCCTTAAGAAATACGACGGACGCTTCAAAGATATCTTCCAGGAAATATATGATAATGAGTTCAAGGCCCAGTTTGAGGCAGCAGGGATCGTGTATGAACACCGTCTGATCGATGACATGGTAGCCAGCGCATTAAAATGGAACGGAAACTTCGTATGGGCCTGTAAAAACTATGATGGCGATGTGCAAAGCGACACTGTGGCACAGGGTTTTGGCTCTCTCGGTTTAATGACTTCTGTACTGGTTACGCCCGATGGTAAAACACTCGAGGCCGAAGCTGCCCATGGCACCGTTACCCGTCACTACCGTGATCACCAGGCAGGTAAACCTACCAGTACCAATCCTATAGCCTCTATTTTTGCATGGACGCGAGGCTTAGCTTTCCGTGGAAAATTGGACGGTAACCAGGAGCTGATCGACTTCTGCAATATCCTGGAAGCAGTCTGTATCGAAACAGTGGAAAGTGGAAAAATGACCAAAGACCTGGCTGTGGCCATTCATGGTAATAAGGTTAAGCATGGGGAGCATTTTCTCTATACTGAAGAGTTTCTGGAAGCCATTGACCAGAACCTGAAGAAAAAGTTCTAATAATACCGAACCGTTCGGCAGATTATTACTTATTAAAAGCCATCCTGGAAAATACGGGATGGCTTTTAATTATAAATCATTGAAAATCAGCATAAATACAAAAAGGCCGACTCTTGCGAGCCGGCCTTTTATATGTTTAAAACTGTTTTTACTTATTCAGCAGGAGCAGGTGCTATAGTAGAATCAGAAACAGTTGTAGAATCTGTAACTGCAGGAGCTTCAGGTTCTGCCGGAGCCGCAGGAGCAACAACATTTGATGAATCTGTAGTTGTTTCTGAATCTGTAGTTGCATCAGTGCAAGAAGCGAAAGCTCCTAACGCTAAAACGAAAAGAATTTTTTTCATGTTCTTTTTTTGAATTAGTTTTTAAAGAATGGTTTCGTGTTAATACTTGTATTTCAAAAAGGTAACCCGCCGGTTCGAAAAAAAGTTAAAATATTTTAAAAGGGGTTACTTCTTCCTATTTTCGGTATTAAATTAAGATTGTAGAGTGAATTCAGACCCGACAGAATCAAGTTTACTGGAAGGATTGGCATCGAATGACAGGTCTTCTATAGAAACTATATATGCCAGGCACTTTGGGATGGTCCAGTCGTTGATCATCAACAATAATGGCTCGTCTGACGATGCCAGGGATATTTTTCAGGAGGCGATGATAGTGTTGTACGAAAAAGTGAGAACACCCGGCTTCGAGTTGAATTGCCAGATCAAAACCTATCTCTATTCAGTTTGCAGGCGCCTCTGGCTGAAGAAGCTGAACCAGTCAAACAGGTATATTCCTGAGATGAAAACTGTCGCCGAAACTGTAGCTGTTGAAGATGATCTTGACATTCACGAGCAAAGAAATGATGATTACCAGATGATGGAGAAAGCCTTAAGCAGCCTGGGAGAACCCTGTAAGAGCCTGTTGGAAGCTTTCTATCTGCAGAAGAAAAACATGAGTGAGATCGCTTCATCATTTGGATATACAAATCCCGAAAATGCGAAGAACCAGAAGTATAAATGTTTAATGCGGTTAAAGAAATTGTTCTTCTCAGAATATAAAACCAATAGTGTTTAATGAACCAGGTAGCATTACTAGATGCCATTGAAAGATTTTTGAGGGGAGAAATGTCACCCGAAGAAAAACTTGAATTTGAACAACTCCGCAAAACAAATGCAGAAGTTGACCAACTTGTGGTAGAGCATAGTGTATTTCTTAACCAGCTTGAGAAATACGGTGAGAACCGCCACATACACGCAACCCTGCATGAGGTTCACAATGAGCTGACCGACAAAGGAGTTATTAAAGAAACAGCTTCCAAAGCTGCCGTCAAGCAATTGTGGAAAAAACAAAAGAGAGTGATGGCTGTAGCCGCTTCTATTGCAGGGATCACTACCATGCTGATTGCAGGTATGGTTTCTTACTATTCCAGAAAAGCCAATACGGCAGAACTGCTTCAGCTTAGTAAAAAATTCGAGAATACGGAAAGAAAAGTAAATGCGCTCAAACAACAAGTGGAGAGCGATAAAGTAATAGAGGAAAAATCACCGGCTAATACTCCTGTAAAATCCGGGGGCACAGGCTTCCTGATCGATGGAAAAGGAGTTTTGGTAACTAATGCCCACGTAGTGGACGGCTCCTCAACTGTAGTGGTACAAAACAACAAAGCCCAGGAGTTCAGAGCTAAAATTGTACATATTAACCAGGATAATGACATCGCAATCCTGCAAATTGAGGATAGTGATTTTAAACCTTTCGGACAACTTCCTTATGGTTTGAAAAAAAGTGGCGCTGAACTCGGTGAGCAACTATTTACCCTTGGCTATCCCAGGGAAGAGATCGTGTATAATGAGGGATACATGAGCGCTAAAACAGGCTTTAACGGTGATACTATTACCTGCCAGATTGGAGTACAGGCTAATCCGGGTAACTCAGGCGGACCTGTATTCAATAGAAATGGTGAGATCATCGCTATCATCAATACTCGCCAGGTTCGTGCGGAAGGAGTGGTTTTCGCCATAAATGCCCGTCATATTATTACTTCAGTGAATGAATTGAGCAAGGATAAAACGGCATGGGAAAATAAAGATTCTGTACCACATATTAAATTGCCTCAATCGTCCTCACTCAAAGGCCTGGATCGGGTACAACAAATCAAAAAGATCCAGGAATGCATATTCATGGTAAAAAGTTATTAATACATTCTATCTTAATCTTATCATATACAAAAAGCGGTTGCTCAAATTGAACAACCGCTTTTTTAGTTATAATGCGCTGCTATAATTATTTCCAAAGATTATCAGGATATTCTCCTGCACTGATTAACTTGTTAAGACTTGCCTTCACTTCTGGAGCATCTTCTTTGTAAGTAACACCAAACCATTGGGCCGAAGTGGGAATCACTTTTATTACGCCTACTTTATCGCTAATGAATTTATCAGCCACTATAGGAATAAAGAATTCTGATTTAGGTGTATTAATATCCTTATCCAGGAAGTCGCTGAACAACTTTTCTGAATAACTGAAAACAGAAGGATCAAAGCACCAGAAATTCATAGACACTTTCGAATCGCGGGGCAATTCGCGGGGTTCCTGATTATCCTCGCATACTATCTTGCCCTCTTTTTCAGAAATATTCAGTCTTTCAGCAATAGACGTGAGATTATTTGCACTATCTGTCTGGCACACTCCCCTATTTACGGTTCCATTATCAGAAAGTGTTTTTAATAACTCATACCCAATAATAGAATAGGTTTTTTCATTTACTGCAGATGTTAGAAAATCATAGGCCTTCTGAAAAGCATCTTTTCCGTAAAAATCATCAGCATTAATAACAGCAAACGGTTCCTTTACTGCATCCTTAGCACAAAGAACAGCATGGGCTGTACCCCATGGCTTAGTTCTGTCGGCCGGCACCGTTCTTCCCCCTAAGAAGGATTTTAAATCCTGGAACACGTAATCAATCTCAACTTTACCCTGCAACTTAGGATCAAAAGTTTTTTTGAAATTATCGACGAATTCTTCCCTGATAATAAACACCACTTTTTTAAATCCAGCCCTAATAGCATCATAAATTGAATATTCCATTATTGTCTCGCCGGAAGGACCGAAAGCTTCTACCTGTTTCATACTTCCGTAACGTGAGGCCATTCCAGCCGCAAGAATTAATAGAGTTGGTTGCATTAATTGTAATTTTAAAATTATAGTCACGAATGTATAAAAAACCGCTGATACAATCCATAGACCGGAAAACGTTTGGCTCTGCAACTATAGCAGTTAGCGCGTTAAGACTGGATATTATTCATCCGGCTGTTTCCGGCAACAAATGGTATAAATTGAAATATTACCTCGAAGAAGCGGTGTCTTCCGACAAAAAAGGTATTATCAGTTTTGGAGGGGCCTATTCTAACCACCTTGTCGCATTGGCTTTTGCCTGTAAAAAAGCTAACATAAAGGCTATTGGTGTTGTTCGTGGAGAAGAGCCTGCTTCTTACGGACCATCACTCCTGCAAATAAAGGAACTGGGGATGGAATTGCTTTTCGTGAGCAGGGAGCAATACAAGAACAAAAATGCCATGGGTGATATGTTATCGCTTACCTATCCTGAATTTCTTATCGTTCCGGAAGGTGGAGCAGGAGAACCTGGAATAAAGGGTGCTACCGAAATCATGGATGTTGTTCAGGATAACTTTACACATATTGTATGTGCTGTAGGCACAGGGACAACTATGGCGGGCCTTATCAGGGCCAGTAAAAAAAACCAACAGGTGATCGGTATATCCGCACTTAAAGTAGCCAATGAAAACAACAATGAATTGATCAATTATATCGGCGCCAACACTGAACAGAATAATTGGGAAATAATGTTTAACTATCACTTTGGTGGCTATGCGCGATATTCACAAAACCTACTTCTGTTCATGAACAGCTTTTTCCAACAGGAAAATATTCCTACTGATTTTGTATATACCGGTAAATTATTTTATGCAGTTAATGACCTTATCAAAGAAAACTTTTTTCCTGCCGGATCAAAAATATTAATCATTCATAGTGGAGGATTACAGGGTAACCGATCGATCGAAAAAGGAAAACTCATTTTTTAATCTACCCTATCTTTGCCATCTGATATGAAAAAACTACCAGCGATAATTGCCTATCTTCTTTTTGCACTGCACGGACTAGCCCAGGATACCCTACCCAGGTTCACTGTTATCGCTAAGCCTATGAATAAAAATGTGATCAGTTGGACCAACCCCTATAAAAATGTCAAACAAATCAGTATTCAGCGGTCTAGGGATAGCCTGAGAAACTTTAAAACTATTCTCACTGTACCTGATCCCACTATCCCCCAAAATGGATATGTAGACAGCAAAGCTCCTGTAGGCATTAATTTTTATAAATTGTTTATTGTTTTTGAAAACAGTAAATATCAATTCAGCAAATCCCAGTGTCCCGCACCGGATATGGGCCCGGTAAGTAATGAACCTGTATTAAAAAATGATAATCAACGGATAGTTTTATCTGATAGCCTTAGCAACAAAGAACTCACGACCATTAAAGAAAAACTTCAGCCAGCTAAAGCTGTTAAGCCAAAACCTGAAAAATACTTTTTTGTCAAAAAAGGAGATTCCGTCATCAGTAAAATAGCAGAGAAAGGAGTACAAAAACTCCGTGATTCTCTTTTATATTCTACGAGAGATACGATGCTTATTGTAGCAGTTGATACTATCCTAATCAAGCCTTTTATTCCAAAAGAAGTATATAAGGCATCGAAGTTTGTCTACACTGAAAAAGCCGGAAATGTGCAAATCAATCTCCCTGATGCAGAAACAAAAAAATATTCACTTCATTTCTTTAATGAAAACCGGACACCTCTTTTTGAGATCGAAAGAATACCCTCTCCGTTACTCATTATTGATAAGTCCAACTTTATTCGTTCCGGATGGTTTCTCTTTGAATTATTTGAAGAAGGAGAATTAAAGGAAAAGCACAAACTTTTTATTCCGAAGGATTTCTGATACGATAATTAACGATAGGAAGCATCGGCATGTTTGCCAGACAATATAAGTTCGATATCAAACACTTCTTCAAAATAATTTTTCATCTTCCTTTTCACTTCATCCATACTCACTGTTTTTCCCAGCTCTTTCTCAAGAGAAGTCACTTGTTTATCCTGTATGCCGCAGGGAACAATATTGTTGAAATAATCTAGATTGGTATTTACATTAAACGCCAACCCATGCATCGTTATCCACCGGCTGCAACGAACGCCTATTGCACAGATCTTACGCTCTCTTCCTTTTATCCTAGGATCTATCCAGACACCAGTTTCTCCTGCAGAACGCTCACCGATAATATTATAATCAGCCAGTGTTTTAATGATTACTTCTTCAAGATTTCTAAGGTACTTTCCTATGTCGGTATAAAATTTCTCCAGATCAAAAATAGGATAGACTACCAGTTGGCCCGGTCCATGAAAAGTAATATCTCCTCCCCTATTAATCTTGAAAAATTCCATTCCACCCTTCTTTCTATCTTCCTCACTGATCAATACATTTTCGATGCTCCCACTTTTACCTAAAGTGTACACAGGAGGATGCTCTACAAAAAGCAAATGATGCCGGGTATCGGCTACACCGTCACCCATACCATCAGCGCTCTTATACTTTTCTGATTTTATAGCGACATTACCAGCTAATAATTTTTCCTGGTAATCCCATGCCACCTGGTAGCTTAACTGCTCCAGATCTTCAAATAGAACCTGTTGTTTAGACATACATCAGCGGCAAATTTACGAAAACCGCATGTAGTAGGATCGTTACCTTTGCAGCAAAGTAATACGCTATGGCGATACTGCCGGAAAATTTTGAGGAACAGGCTGAAGAACAATCAGATAGCCAGGAAGAGCTATATGAACGCATGTCGATCATCGTCGATAAGGGACAGGAGCCTATGCGCCTGGATAAATTTATTACTGCCCGGATTGAGGGCGCATCGAGAAATAAGGTACAGATCGCTATCGAAAGCGGAAGGGTATTGGTCAATAACAAAAAGGTTCAGGCCAATCACAAAATAAAACCGGGTGAAGAAATCGTGATTTTCAGTGACAGGGAAACTCAGAGTGATGAAATTATTCCCGAACCTATACCCCTGAATATTCAGTATGAAGACGACCAGGTTATCATTGTCAACAAACCAGTGGGACTGGTTGTGCATCCGGCCAGCGGAAATTTTTCGGGCACACTGATCAATGGAATAGCTTTTCATTTATTACAGCAGAACGCCAGCCTTAACCAAACCGATCTCCCCCGCTTCGGGCTGGTACATAGAATTGATAAGAACACCAGCGGATTAATGGTGCTGGCCAAAACAGCCAAAGCTGTAGCGAGCCTGGCCAAACAATTTTTTAACCATACTGTTCACCGCCAGTATATGGCTTTGGTATGGGGTGATGTTGAAGAAGATTCGGGAACAATAAAAGCCCATATAGGCCGGCATAAGCGATTCAGAAAATTATTTGATGCCTATCCTGAAGGTGATTACGGAAAAGAAGCTGTCACCCACTATAAAGTACTGGAACGTTTTGGATATGTTACTTTAATTCAGTGCGAACTGGAAACAGGTCGTACCCACCAGATAAGGGTACACATGCAACATATTGGTCACCCCTTGTTTAACGATGAAATATATGGGGGCGACCGAATATTAAAAGGGACCGTATTTACTAAATACAGGCAGTTTGTCGACAATGCTTTTGCTATTTGTCCGCGTCACGCGCTTCATGCTAAAACCATCGGATTTATTCATCCCGGTACGCATAAGGAGGTCATCTTTAGTAGCGAACTTCCTGATGATATGCAACAGGTTATAGAGAAATGGAGAGGCTATGCCAAAAGCAGGAATGTTAATCAATAATAGTCGCTTTCAATACTTTAATTCCTCCAAAAATTGTAAGCCCTTCGTCGCTCAAAGTGTAAAGTAAAAGAAAATTAGCGGCAAAAAATATACGAGGTTGCTGTGGGTAACGAGGATAATTATTGATGAAAGTCGAATAAAGTAGCAGTGAAAATTCCTATCTCTCTTTTCTTAAACATCACGTTCCAGTTGCCATTATAACGTAATACTCTGGGAACGATTAACTCCCTGAATTTTGTCATTTCTACTTCTATATGAACATCAAAATCATATACGCCTGCTTTATAGCTCAGATCATAGTTCCTGCCTAATATTTCCCAGCTCTTCTGGCTGAACCATGTGGTCATTTCGTTGATGACAATACTATTTTTTTTATCAGGCAGTGGGATCATCTTAAAAACATAGCATAATTCATTATTGTATTCTGCCATATCAATAATAAAATCATAATTATCCATTACATTCTTATCGAATAAAGCCACTTTGTTTCCTATCAACGGTAAGCCGGGAATTCTTTTACCGGGATTAAAAAAGAGCATTTTCAATTGTTCCTTATGCCTGGATATCCCGGTTTTTCCTTCAGTACTAAAAGTAGTGCCCGCCACAACATTCGTCTCACCGCAAACAGTATCCGGAGCAAAAAATATGCTGCTATACATCTGTGCGGTGTAATAATTAAAATTATTGTTTTTGTCGAGCATGTCGCCGGTGGTTTTCTGTTCTTCAGCTTTTGTCCAACGGCAATGATTGTGAACAAATTGTTTTGTACGGCCATTAAGGGTAGCCAATGTTGCGCCCTTTTTGTTCAGCATACGGATATCATTAATAGAAGTATATCCTAATACTTTTAAATTAAGAAAGGCTTTATGAAAAGTAGTATCATCCTTTACTCTCTGGATAAAGGCAGGAATATTCAGATGGCTTCTTACCACCACTTCTTTAAGCGTGACGGCTTTCTCTTCAAAATTATAAGTGGAGTCCTGCGCTAAACAATAAATTGAGTGGCTGCAGAGAGCGATGACAATAAGAAGCGTCAGCTTCATTTGGGAAACATCATTTTATAATCAACCTTAATCTTCCCTTTAGTAATATCATCCAGCTTACTCTTCATCAACTTTCTTTTTAAAGGTTTCAGGTAGTCTATAAATAATTTACCCTCCAGGTGATCGTATTCGTGCAGTATAATGCGGGCTGTAACGCCATTAAACGTTTCGGTATGTTTATTAAAATTCTCGTCCTGGTATTCAATAGTCACTTCTTCATTACGTATCACATCTTCTCTAATTTTAGGTATGCTAAGACATCCTTCATTATACAGCCACTCTTCACCACCCAAACTTAAAACTTTGGGATTTATAAAAACTTTTTTAACACCAGGTTCATCAGGAAAATCTCCTTTTTCATCTTCTTCCTGGTTATCAAAAATCTGCTGGCTATCCATAACAAAAAGCCGGATACCCCTGTTCACCTGGGGTGCGGCCAGACCTACGCCATTGGAAGCATACATGGTTTCCCACATGTCTGCAATAAGTTGCTGAAGATCAGGATAGGTTTTATCTATTTCCTTACTTACTGCTCTTAAAACCGGCGTTCCATAAGCTACTATCGGAAGTATCATTAATGACCATTTTATGCTAAAAAAACAAATGTACAGTTTTATAGGCTCCTGAGGTACTCCTGTAGCATGATCGTAGCGGCTATCTCATCAACCAGCGCCTTATTACGCCGTTGCATTTTTTTTAGTCCCATTTCCAGCATCGCCTGCGAAGCCATTTTTGAAGTGTACCGCTCATCTACCATTTGAACCGGAAGATTGGAAAACTCCTTTTTTATTTTTTTTACGGCAGCCTGTACCAGTGGTGTAGCGTGGGTGTCGCTATCGTCCCAGTTTTTAGGTTCCCCAATTAGCAATAAGTCCACTTCTTCCCTACTAAAATAATCACGGAGAAATCTGATAAGATCACTTGAGGGAATGGTAGTCAGACCAGTAGCAATGATCCTAAGCGGATCTGTTACGGCAATGCCGGTTCTTTTAAGTCCGTAGTCTAAGCAAATGATGCGTCCCATGGCAGCATAAATATTAAAATATCTGCGATTACGAATATCGCGAAAGCGATACTGGCCACCCCATTGGCAGTCATAAATGCGATATTCACCTTTGACAGGTCAGTAGGTTTGACGATGGAATGCTGGTAAATAAGCATTCCGGCAAACACTAATGTTCCTAGCCAATACAGCCAGTGAAATCCCGTATATAACCCGATTATTATCACCAGCAACGCGGAGATAGCATGTAATATTTCTGAAAATCTTAGTGCATATTGTCGTCCCAGCCACACCGGAATAGAATGCAACTGTTGCGAACGGTCGAAATCCTCATCCTGCAAAGCATAAATGATATCAAATCCTGATACCCAGGTTAGCACCACCAGGGAAAATAATACGGGAACAAGAGCAAATACTCCGGTTACCGCCAGGAAAGCACCAATAGGCGCCAATGATAGCCCCAATCCCAATACCAGGTGACATAAAGGAGTAAACCTTTTAGTATAGCTGTAAAAAAGAATAACGAAAAGGGCGATAAATGATAAATAAAAGCAAAGCATATTGATAAACCAGGTGGTCACAATAAATGCTATGCTGTTAAATAACACAAAGAGCAGCGCGTTGTTAGCAGAAATGATACCAGCGGGAATTTCACGTATGGCCGTACGCGGATTTTTAGCGTCAAATTTCTTATCGAGCCAGCGGTTAAAAGCCATTGCCGCACTGCGGGCAAAGATCATACAGAGCACCACGAGCACAAGTTTGTAAATGATCGTTGGCCAATCAAAGGCCGTCCGCCCAATAACTTTATCCAGGTTACTTTGATCCGTCCCGGGATCATACACTAATCCCAGCACAAAACCGATCAAAGCAAATGGCATGGCAAAGATGGTATGTGAAAACTTAATGAGGCTCAGATATTTTTTAATCATTCGCTTTGTACTTTTTGATGGCTATTTCCCATAGCACGATGCCTGCGGCCACAGAAATATTTAACGAGTGCTTCATACCGAATTGAGGTATTTCAATACAACCGTCGCACCCCGATACGACTTCCTGGTCAACACCGTTCACTTCATTTCCAAACACTACAGCTATTTTCTGGTTATTAACAGGTGAAAAGTCCTGCAAAGGAATGCTTTTTTCCACTTGTTCCACCGCATAAATTGCATAACCTTCACTTCTGAGAGTTTCTACTGCCTGTTGAGTGGTTTCTGTATAATGCCATTCAACGGTTTCTGTAGCTCCCAGTGCTGTTTTCTGAATGTCGCGGTGTGGTGGCCTGGGCGTGTACCCACATAGCCAGATAGAGTGAATAAGGAAAGCATCGGCGGTTCTGAAAACGCTGCCCACATTATGCATGCTGCGCACGTTATCAAGCACCACTGCAATAGGAATTTTTTCCGCTTTTTTAAACTCTTCAACCGATTTTCTAAGCAAATCGGCCATATTTTTAATTTTCAATTTTAAGAGGCTTATTGTTAAATTGGCCGCATTTTACACTATAATTTTGAATCTTTTTATCATTTATCCACCAGAAAGATCTTATTGATCACACTGGCGATATAAAACAGCGAAAACGGTATTCCATTGGCAGGAAAAACTTCTGATACTCCCCTGATGCAGCAGCACAGGGCTATTAAACAGCGCTACCCTGATGCAGTATTGCTATTCAGGGTTGGTGATTTTTACGAGACTTTTGGCGAAGATGCGGTCATTGCCTCGAGGATACTGGGTATAACACTCACTAAAAGAAACAATGGCGCTGCAGCTTCCAGTGAATTGGCAGGTTTTCCCCACCATTCACTGGATACTTACCTGCACAAGCTCGTCAAAGCAGGTTACCGCGTAGCGATATGTGATCAACTGGAAGATCCCAAACAAGCCAAGGGAATTGTAAAAAGAGGGGTGACGGAGCTGGTAACACCCGGCATAGCTACAAACGAAAAACTGCTGGATCATAACAGTAACAATTTTCTTGCAGCGATTCATTTCACAGAAAAAATATCAGGGATTGCCCTCTTGGATATCAGCACCGGTGAATTTTTTGTGGCAGAAGGGTCACAGGAATACATCGACAAACTGCTGCAGGCATTGAATCCCGCGGAAGTGATTTTCCAGAGAAGCTATCAAAAACATTTCAAGGAAGTTTACGGTAACAAATATTGCACCTACGCTCTGGAAAGCTGGATCTTCGATCATCAATATGCTTTTGAAAATTTATTAAAACAATTTCAAACACATTCACTGAAAGGATTTGGCGTTGAGCAAATGAATGAAGCAATAGTAGCTGCCGGAGCCATCCTTCATTATCTGAAAGATACTGAACATCCCAACCTGCAACATATCACTTCACTACAGCGGATAGACAGGAATGATTTTCTGTGGATGGACAAGTTCACGATCAGAAATCTTGAATTGATCAACAACGGATCTGATGCTCAACTGAGTTTACTGAAAGTGGTGGATACTACTATTTCTCCTATGGGAGCAAGACTGATGAAGAGATGGGTGGTAATGCCTTTAAAAGAAGAAACTAAAATCAATGAAAGGCTGGACCTCGTTGAATTTCTTATTAAGGAAACCGATCTCAGAACGGCCATTGCTCACCATATTAAACAATGCGGAGATATAGAAAGATTAGTAAGCAAAATCTCATTAAAGAAAATTAATCCCAGAGAAATTATACAAATCGCAAAAGGGCTTAATCATATTGACCAGCTTAAAACACTGACAAGTGGTGCGAACAATAATTACCTCCAACATTTGTCGGCCACTTTAAATACCTGCACAACCATACTGAACAAGATCGAACAGGAGATCAATGAGAATCCACCTGTTGTTATTGCCAAGGGTGGAGTGATTAAAGATGGAATATCAGCAGAACTTGATGAATTAAGAAATATTGCTTCAGGTGGAAAAGAATATCTCGTATCACTACAACAAAAAGAAACTGAGGCCACAGGTATTTCAAGTTTAAAGATCGGTTTTAATAATGTATTTGGTTATTACCTGGAAGTGACCAACTCACATAAATCGAAAGTACCCGAACGCTGGATAAGAAAGCAAACGCTGACCAATGCAGAGCGGTATATCACACCTGAGCTAAAAGAATATGAAGAGAAAATTATCGGTGCAGAGGAAAAAATCATAGCGATTGAGCAGCAGATCTATGATAAATTATTACTTGCCCTCCAGGAATATCTTAGTCCTATGCAGGTGAATGGCCACATATTGGCTATACTTGACTGTCTAACTGCTTTTGCCAACAACGCACTGGCCTATCATTATCATAAACCCGAGATTTATCAGGGTAATGCGCTGACGCTTACAGAAAGCAGGCATCCTGTAATTGAAAGAAATCTTCCTGAAGGTGACAGTTATATCACCAATGATATTCACCTCGACCCTTCTTCACAGCAGATCATTATTCTCACCGGGCCAAATATGAGCGGTAAGAGCGCTATCCTCCGGCAAACAGCATTGATTACTTTAATGGCGCATATGGGGAGTTTTGTTCCAGCCGATAAAGCAAAAATTCCTATCACCGATAAAATATTCACCCGCGTAGGCGCCAGTGATAATTTAAGTGGAGGCGAGTCCACTTTTATGGTAGAGATGAATGAAACTGCCAGTATTATCAACAATATAACAGCCAATAGTTTAATCTTACTGGATGAAATTGGAAGGGGCACATCAACCTACGATGGCATCTCTATTGCCTGGAGCATAGCTGAATATTTGCACAACTCACCAGAACGGCCAAAAACTTTATTTGCCACACATTACCACGAACTGAATGAACTGGAAAACAAACTGGTCCGTATTAAAAACTATCATATTACTAATAAGGAAGTGGGCAATAAAGTGATTTTCCTAAGAAAACTTGCGCCGGGGGGAAGCACCCACAGCTTCGGTATTCATGTAGCCAAGATGGCAGGCATGCCTCCTGAATTAATACAAAGAGCTAATGAAATACTATCACAACTGGAAGAAAAAAATGTCGACAATAATATTTCTGAACAGGTAAAAAACATCGCTGCTCCCAAATTACAGCTTTCAATATTTGATGCACACAGCGAAACTTTTGCTGATATCAGAAAACTTTTGGAGAATATAGATATTAACAGACTTACTCCCGTAGAAGCATTGATGAAATTAAATGAAGTAAAAAGTTTGCTTAAATAGTGCAAAAAATACCACAAACACAGAATAAAGAAAGGAGCCTCTTTTCGAAACTCCTTTTTATAATATTTTATCAATATTACCTAAGCCTGAGACACTTCATTTAGCTTACTTTTTCCACTGCATGTCCGCCAAATTCATTTCGAAGGGCAGCCACAACCTTTCCTGAGAAAGTATCTTGTTGTTGTGAACGATAACGCACCAATAAGGAAAGCGCCACCACTGGAGTAGCCACTCCTTTATCCAGCGCTGTTTCCAGCATCCATTTGCCCTCACCGGAAGAATGCATAACTCCTTTGATACCCAAAAGCTTCTCATCTTTACTGAATGCATTATGTGTAAGTTCCATCAGCCAACTCCTGATCACAGAACCGTTGTTCCACAAACTGGCAACAGCAGCATGATCGAACGAATATTCACTTACCTCCATTAATTCAAATCCTTCTGCAATAGCCTGCATCATTCCATATTCAATACCGTTATGTACCATTTTAGTGAAATGACCGCTACCCGCTTCACCTGTATAGAGATAACCACCTGGTACAGCGATAGATTTAAAAATAGGTTCACAATAAGCAAACACATCTTTCTTTCCTCCCACCATAGTACATACTCCGTCAAGGGCTCCGTTAACTCCACCGCTTGTTCCGCAATCCAGGAAATCAATTCCTTTTTGAGCCAGATCATTATATCTTCTTACAGAATCCTTGTAGTGAGAATTTCCTCCATCAATAACAATATCGCCGGCCGTTAATAAAGGTTTTAAAGATTCAATAGTATCATCAACAATTTTACCGGAAGGGACCATCAGCCATATCACTTTCTTCTCTTTCAATTGAGAAAGCATATCAGCTAAAGAATTTCCAACTTTAATTCCCTCTCCGGCCAAACGCTTCCTGGTTTCTTCAGAAATATCATAGGCTATAACATCAAATTTATTACGGTGTAGATTGAGCGCCAGGTTATATCCCATTTTACCTAAACCAACGATTGCTAACTCCATAACTTATTTTTTATATCCTTTAATTGTTAATTGTTCGCAAAGTTTACTTTAAATAGTAAAATTCTTTTTGCAGGTTTCATGATTCAGCTAACCGGGTATAACACTTCATTTAATTTCTCCAGAGATATTAAGCACCCGTCGCAATCCTAAATCAGGGTTTTAAGCTTCTCTACAACAAAATCCACATCTTCGTTTGTATTGAATTTACTGAAAGAAAAACGTACAGTAACCTGATTCGGATTATTATTGAATGCCCGTATTACATGGGAACCCTGGTCGGCCCCACTTGTACAGGCGCTTCCGCCGCTGGCACAAATATTATTAATATCCAGGTTAAAAAGAAGCATTTCTGATTTTTCCGTTTTTGGAAATGATACACTTAATACTGTATAGAGCGAACGTCCCAGTGCATCCCCATTAAAACCAACGCCAGGAATATGCTGCGACAGTTGTTCTTTCATATACAGTTTTATGGATTTAATATACTCACTATCCTTTTCATAATCGCGCGTGGCTATTTCCAGTGCTTTGGCAAAGCCGATAATACCATATATATTTTCGGTGCCTGCACGCATATTGCGTTCCTGTGCACCACCATGAATAAATGGTTTGATCTTCACATTTTCATTGATATATAATAATCCCACGCCTTTTGGCCCATGAAATTTATGTCCGGCCCCTGTTATAAAATGAACAGGGGTATTGCGCAGATCAAAAGGAAGGTGACCAACAGTCTGAACAGTATCGGAATGAAAAACAGCTCCATACTTTTTGCATATATTACCCACCAGGTCAATATCAAGCAGGTTACCAATCTCATTATTAGCATGCATCAGGGTAACCAGACATTTTTCCTTACTGTTTTCCGATAGAAGAGTTTCAAGATGCTGTATATCAATATGTCCGTCAGGGAGAATATTCACATAGCTCAATCCTGCTTCTCCGCGATGATACAGATACTCTACCGTATGTAAAGTTGCATGATGCTCAATTGGAGAAGAGATGATATATGTACATCCCAGATCCCTTACGGCAGCAGATATAGCTGTATTGGAGCTTTCAGTTCCCCCGGAAGTAAAAAATATTTCTGCCGGATGTGCATTCAGTATAGCTGCTACGGATTTACGGGCTGTTTCAATGGCCATCCTGGTTTCCCGGCCATATGAATAAATAGAGGAAGGATTCCCAAACTTATCGGTAAGATAAGGAAGCATGGCATCAACCACTTCTTTTTCCATAATAGTGGTGGCCGCGTTGTCAAAATAAATTCTTTTCATATACAACAGAGGTAATAGTCCGCAAATATAATCATTCAGCTTTACCCCTTTTATGCCTATTGAAAAAACAGGAGCAGCAGAAGCTCTACAGGATGACTGGTAAATATTCCTTATAAATGTCAGCTAAACTCACGAATATCCTGCATCAGGCGCACAGCGATATTATTAGCAGTAGTTTCAAAACTACTTTCAGCATAAATTCTGATAATGGGCTCTGTATTAGAAGTACGTAAATGCACCCAGTCATTATCAAATTCAATTTTCAGTCCGTCCTCTGTATTTACAGGTTGTTTCTTATACTTTTTCTGAATCTGCTCAAACACTTCTTTCACATTCACGTCCTTATCCAGTTCAATCTTATTCTTGGAAATAAAATAATCGGGGTAACGTGCGCGGAAAGATTTCATTCCATTACGATGTGCACTTAGCGAGCTAAGGAACAATGCAATACCTATTAATGCATCGCGGCCATAATGAAGATCAGGAACGATAATTCCGCCATTACCTTCTCCTCCTATTACGGCATTTTTTTCTTTCATCTTAGCCACCACATTCACCTCACCCACAGCAGAAGGAAAATATTCACCGCCATGCTTCAGGGTAATTTCCTTGAGTGCCTTTGTGCTGCTCATATTACTGACGGTATTGCCTAAGCGCTTACTCAAAACATAATCGGCAACGGCAACAAGCGTATATTCCTCACCGAACATAGAACCATCTTCACAAACAAAACAAAGACGGTCAACATCGGGATCCACAGCAATACCTAAATCGGCCTTATGTTTTCTTACCGCAGCGCTTAACTCCGAAAGATTTTCTGGAAGAGGTTCGGGGTTATGAGCAAATTTACCATCCACTTCGCCATTAAGCACAATTATTTCTTCAACACCCAAAGCTTTTAATAGCGGCGGAACAAACAGTGCACCGGTAGAATTAATCACATCTACCACTACTTTGTAATTCTTCTGTTTTATGTGTTCTACCTCCACAAGGGGATAACTGACGATAAGATCAATATGTTTTTGAAGATAACTATCGTTGTAAGTATATGTGCCGAGTTTATCAACACCCGAAAAATGAAAATCTTCTTTTGCTGCTTTATCCAGTACTACTGCACCATCGGCTGCACTGATAAATTCACCGTGTTCATTTAACAATTTAAGTGCATTCCATTCCCTGGGATTGTGGCTGGCAGTAATGATAATACCCCCGGCGGCTTTTTCCAGAGGAACAGCAATCTCAACAGTAGGTGTAGTGGAAAGGCCAATATCAACAATATTAAAACCCAATCCGATAAGCGTATTTACCACCAGGTTCTGCACCATGGATCCGCTTATACGTCCGTCACGGCCTATTACAATTTTGCGGTTTTCGGTTTTTTCAAGTAGCCAGCTTCCATAAGCAGCAGCGAACTTTACAATATCAAGTGGTGTTAAATTATCTCCCGGATTTCCCCCAATTGTTCCCCTGATCCCCGAAATACTTTTGATCAATGACACTTTTTCCCTGTTTAGTAACCGCAAAAATAATGGAATTGCACTTAATTTTCATGTAGTTTAGCATTTACAATGCGGAGTGTGGCTAGTGATTTGTTGAATAAAATAATATAAATGGGCGAAATTTTATTGATCCTGGGGCTTATTCTCTTGAATGGATTATTTTCCATGGCTGAAATAGCGTTGGTTTCTGCACGCAAGACAAGGTTGGAATCCCAGGCCAATAAAGGCGATAAAAGAGCAAAAGAAGCTCTTGATCTTGCTAACCATCCGGATACATTTCTCTCTACGGTCCAGATAGGGATCACGCTGATAGGTATATTAACCGGTATCCTGTCGGGCGAAAAGCTAAAGACAGAGTTTGTGGCTTTTCTTAGCCAATTCGATAGTATTAAGCAATATAGCAACGGCATTGCCACGGCTATTATAGTAATTGTCATTACTTACTTTTCTATGGTATTGGGAGAACTGGTACCAAAAAGATTAGGGCTGGCCAGACCGGAAACCATATCAAAATTATTTGCCCAGCCTATGCGTGCGCTGAGCATCATCACCTATCCGTTTATCTGGTTATTATCAAAGTCAACATTTGTCATTGTAAGACTTTTTAATATACAGACTACTGATAATCATGTAACGGAAGAAGAAATTAAGGCTATTATCAGCGAAGGCACTGAACAGGGGGCGATCGATGAGGCAGAACAGGAGATTATCGAGAGAGTATTTCATTTGGGCGACAGAACCATCACCTCGCTAATGACCCACAGAAGCGACCTGATATGGTTTGACCTAAACGACACCGAGGCGACCATACGTGAAAAGATTTTCCAGGACCCGCATTCGGTTTATCCTATTTGTGACGGACAGGTTGATAATATTAAAGGCGTAGTGTCTTTGAAAGACATGTATGTGGCCAACGACCATACACTTTTCAAACACCTGATGAAACCACCCTTGTATGTACCGGAAAATAATACAGCGTACCAGGTATTGGAAAAATTCAAACAGTCAAAAAATCATACCTGCTTCATTATAGATGAATACGGGAGTTTACTCGGATTAATTACTCTCAATGACATTTTATCGGCTATAGTGGGAGATGTTCCCGAACAGCATTCGGATGATTATGAAATAATAGAAAGAGAAGACGGCAGCTATTTAATAGATGCACAAATTCCTTTCTATGATTTTCTAAGTAAATTCGAAAGAACCGATAAAATGAATGAAGGAGAACAGGAATTCGATACGCTTGCCGGATTTATTCTCCACCAGCTTAAGCGCATACCTGCCAGCGGTGAAAAATTTGAATGGGAAGGGTTTACCATTGAGATTATGGATATGGATGCACAACGAATCGATAAAGTGTTGGTAAACATTTCTCCTGAGATAAAAGAAAACATGGAACTCTAATTAAAATCTCTGCTTACTATGACCAAACAGTTACTAACAGTCACCTGTTCGATTTTTCTATCTTTATGCTCACCGGCACAATGGCTCAACAATCCCGATGCCACTCACGGCAACAAGTTCGAACAATTGGGTACTATACTTCCCACTCCTAATGAATATCGTACTGCGAGTGGTGCACCCGGACCTAAATACTGGCAGCAGCGGGCCGATTACGATATTCAATGTGAACTAGATGAAACAAAACTGTTGCTTTCTGGTAGTGAAACAGTTACTTATTATAATAACTCGCCCGACCCGCTCACCTATTTATGGTTTCAGTTGGATGAGAATGAACATAGCTCTATCAATAATGCAGGATATGAAAACAGTTCTGTAATAGGTGAAGAGATCAGTCAGAAACAACTTAAAACATTAGGAAATGCAACTGCTGATAACGGTTATGGAGTAAATATTACCCGTCTTACTGACGCCGCAGGAAAAAAATTGAATTATTTTATTAACCGTACCATGATGCGGGTTGATTTGCCTTCTTCCCTCAAACCAGGCCAGCAATACATAGTTAAAATAGACTGGAACTATAAAATACCCAATCGCCAGGAACAGTCAGGAAGAGGCGGATATGAATATTTTCCGGAAGATGGAAATCACCTGTTCACTATGACCCAATGGTATCCCAGGCTTTGTGTTTACACAGATTATGAGGGATGGGAAAATCACCAGTTTGCCGGTAAGGAATTCAATCTCAGTTTCGGAAATTTCAAGGTACAGTTCACTGTCCCCGCCGATCACGTAGTTGGTGCAACAGGCGAATGTCAGAATTATCAGCAGAATTTATCTCCAGCTCAAATGAGCAGGTGGCAAAAAGCACAATCCGCTAAGGAGCCGCTCGAAATAGTAACACTCGAAGAAGCCAAAGCCGCAGAAAAAAATAAAAGCACCCGAAAAAAAACATGGGTATTTAAAGCAGAGAATGTTCGCGATTTTGCATGGACATCTTCAAGAAAATTTGTATGGGATGCCATGCCCACCTATATAGAAGGTAAAAAAGTTATGTGCATGAGTTTTTATGGTAAAGAAGCATATCCTCTTTACAGTAAATATTCTACTAAAGTGGTTGCCCATACTTTAAAAATTTATTCTTCTATGACCATTCCTTATCCCTATCCTGTTGCACAAAGTGTGGAAGCTAATAACGGAATGGAATATCCTATGATATGTTTCAACTTTGGGAGAGCAGATAAACAAGGCTATTATTCTGACCAGGTAAAATGGGGAATGATAGGGGTGATCATTCATGAAGTAGGACATAATTTCTTTCCTATGATCATTAATAATAATGAGCGCCAGTGGAGTTGGATGGATGAAGGCATAAATTCCTTTGTTGAATACCTGGCTGAGAAGGCATGGGACTCTACTTTTCCTTCGAGAAGAGGGCCTGCGTCAACCGTTGTTAATTATATGAGATCCCCAAAAGAAGTGCTTGAACCTATAATGACCAATGTTGATAATATTCTTTATTTCGGCAGTAATGCTTATACTAAAACAGCCGCTGCCATGAATATTCTCAGGGAAACCATTCTAGGAAGGGAGTTATTTGATTATGCATTTAAAACTTATGCGAAACGCTGGGCCTTTAAGCAGCCTACTCCTGCCGATTTTTTCAGAACGATGGAAGATGCCAGTGGGACCGATCTTGACTGGTTCTGGAGAGGATGGTTTTATGGAACAGATCCATGTGACCTTTCCCTCGATAGCGTGAAATATTTTACAACCGGCAACAGCCCGTCCCAACACTTTTATGAACTTACCGTCAGCAATAAAGGCGGACTCGTCATGCCGGTGATTATCGAATGGTCATATACCGATGGTACAAAGGAAACAGACAGGATAGCAGCGCAGATCTGGCGTTTAAATGAAAAAACCATCAAAAAGGCATTTATGAAAAAAAAGCCGGTGGCTTCAATAAAGCTTGATCCTCAACAAGAAACAGCCGACATTGATGAATCTAATAATCAATGGAGCAGTAGCGGAGCGCCTGCTAATATCAGGATTGTTGAGAAGTAATTTCTTTTATCATAAGAAAAAATTATATATTAACGGCTGGTTTGAGGGAATCGGCCGCCATATTACTAACTGCTTTACTGTTTGTTAACCTTTTTGGTTACCGGCTCATTTTTACTATTGCCGAACAGAGGGCTGATGTTGCTATTGAAGCAGCATTAGATAATGCATCCTATAATGAAGAAGAATTAATTACCATTACAGTTCCTTTATCTAACCCTTACCAATTAAATCAGCCTGAATTTGAACGCGTGGACGGAGAGATTACTATAGAAGGAAAAGTGTACCGTTATGTTAAGCGAAAGATTATTAACGGAGAACTGATTCTTCAATGTATTCCACACTATGACAAGATGAGGTTGCAGGATAAGAAGCAGGATTATTTCGCCAAAACAAACGATCTTTCCCAGGATATAGAAAAAAACCAATCCTCATCAAAATCCCTAAACGTGCAGAAATGCCCCGTTGTAGAATATGACTCACAATTCCTTTCGGATTTTAGTTTTACACTAATAGAAAATATTAATGCTTATGCCCATCAAAGGGCAATTATTTTTCCTTCCGTTTATTATAACGTACCGGGTAAGCCTCCTCAAGTAGTTTAGTCAGCCTACTAATAACAAAGTAGCTTCTTGTACTCGCCTGTTTTCCTATAAAAGAACAGGGCGATATTCGTTTACAACTCACTGTTATTGTCATTAAATTTTAATGACGGATGAGTTTTACTGTAAGTAATAAAACCAAACCAATGAGATTATTCTTAATAACAGGAATAATAGTTCCTGCTATAAGTATACTAATAATATTTCCTTCCTGCAAAGAACAAATTAGTTCGAATACTAAAATGGCAAGATTATTACGTTTCATATTTGAAGAGAGTGAAGTTCCTTCTAATATATACAGCACTAGCGCTAAAATTGCCTATTTCGATTCTTTGAGTAATATTCCCGGAGCTATGAATCATCCTGCAGCGCAGTACTTCAAGGCAAACGCTTTTCTTGAAGCAGGTAAAGAGGAAGAAGCAATCAAATATTACAGCCATTTGCTTGAAAAAATCCCCCCCTCAGAGATAGAAGCAAAAAGGCGGATAAAAAAAGATATGGCTATCTCCTGGATGCGGTTAGGGGAAAGATATAATTGTATTGATAATCACAGTACAGAATCGTGTATATTTCCTGTAACCGGAAGGGGGATACATACAGACAAGAGAGGATCAGAATATGCCATTGCTCTATACAAAGAATTACTCCAGGAAGATCCAAATGATCTCGGTTCGAGGTGGCTGCTGAATATTGCTTATATGACAATAGATGGCTACCCCGACCAGGTCCCTCCTCAATATTTAATTAAGCTGCCTTCATATACTTCTGTTGATATTCAACCTTTCCAGGACGCAGCTATTAAAACAGGACTTAACACGGCGAATCTAGCTGGCGGAAGCATTGTCGAAGATTTTAATAACGATGGTTATCTCGATGTTGTGACCAGCAGTATGGACCTTAAGCAGGGCATGCATTATTGCAGGAACAATGGCGATGGAACGTTTTCCGATGTTTCAAAAATTTCCGGCTTAAACGAATTAAGCGGCGGATTGCACATTATGCAGACAGATTATAACAACGATGGGCATAAAGATATCTTTGTTATGCGGGGAGCCTGGAAAGGAGAGTTTGGAAGAGAACCCAATTCTTTATTGCGTAATAACGGTAATGGCACTTTTACTGATGTTACGGAAGAAGCTGGCCTGTTATCTTTTTATCCTACTCAAACAGCTACCTGGGCCGACTTTAATAACGACGGATGGGTTGATGTGTTCATTGGCAACGAGCCACATTCAACAGAATCGCCCTCAGAGCTATATATTAATAACAAGGGAGTGTTCAGGCGGGTAACAAATGAAGCAGGGGTCTTATTCGTTGATTTTATTAAAGGAGTCACTTCCGGTGACTATGACAATGATGGATTGGTTGACATTTTCGCTTCATCTTTCAAAGGCAAAAAGATCTTACTGAAAAATATGGGACCAGATAAAAATGGTATTCCCCTATTTAAGGATGTTTCCATTGAAGCTAACGTAAGAAAAAATCAGGAAACTACCTTTTCTACCTGGTTCTGGGATTTTGACAATGACGGCTGGCTTGACATTCTTGCCTGCGGCTACAAATTAAATGAATCTATTGCCGGCAGTGTTGCAGCAAGCTATCTCGGTCTGACTCCATCTACTTACGGCGGAATCGTTTTAATGAAAAATAATGGAGATGGGACATTTACTGATATTTCGAAGAGCTGCGGAATGAGCACCTCTATTTTTTCTATGGGTTCTAATTTCGGGGATATCGATAATGATGGATATCTTGACTGCTATTTTGGAACAGGAAACCCGGATTACAATTCACTTATTCCCAATAAATTATTCCGTAACGTAAATGGAAAATACTTTGAGGACATAACAACACCTGCGCGGGTGGGTAATCTGCAAAAAGGACATGGTGTGTCAATGGCCGATCTGGATAATGACGGAGATATAGACATTCATATTGATATGGGTGGGGCATACCTGGGAGATGGTTATCAGAATTCATTATATCTCAACCCTGGCCAAAATGATAATAATTGGATCAATTTGTCGCTTAAAGGAGTGAAGGCCAATGCCGCAGCCATTGGCGCCAAAATAAAAGTCAGTTTTACTGAGAATAATGTAAAACGCTCAGTTTACAGAGTCGTCAACTCCGGATCGAGTTTTGGAGCAAATCCTCTGATGCAGCATATTGGCATTGGAAAAGCTGGTAAAATAGATAAAGTGGAAATTATATGGCCAATAAAGGGATCTGTTCAAGAATTCACCAACTTAGATATTAATAGGACCTTTGTTATTACAGAAGGTGATCAATCGCCTGTTATCCAGGAGCGTAAAAAGCTAAATCTCCTTGATGTTAATAGGCTCGAAATAGGATGTGCTCCCTTAAAAGAAGATTAGCTTTGGAATTTTAAATTTGTACTCCCACCGGTTAGTATGCATATTTATAAATATATCTATATTTTAACTGGTGGGAATTTTTCATATAAAAGAAAGATGTTAATTTAACATCTCTTACCAGAAGCAAACCACATACCCTTTCGTGTAACTAAGAAAAAGCTTATGAAATTGAGATTTTTGCCATTGTTTGCTATTTTATTCACCTTTACTGCTACCTGTATCTCATGTAAAGGACCTACCAACCCTAACATAGAAATGGCAGAGCTTGTACGCAAAATTTTTAAGGAAAACGAACATCCTAATAATATTTATAACTCTGCCGGAGCACATAAATATTACGATTCTATTTTTCAATCTCCCGAAGCTATGAATGACCCTGCAAAGGTCTACGGCAGAGCTACCTTATACCTTCAGAGAGGAGAAGAAAAAAAAGCTATTGAACTTTTTGAGCGCGCTTATGATCTTACGGAGGAATCCAACGATGCGAAGCGCACACTGATCTTAAAAAACCTTGCAATTGCGTGGACACGTCATGGTGAAAGAGTAAATTGTATTAATTCCCATACCGGCGAATCCTGTATTTTTCCTATCAGAGGCGAGGGTATACATACAGATCTTTCGGGATCTGAAAACGCCATTAAGATCTATGAAACACTGCTGAAAAAAAATCCGAGTGATTATGAGTCAAGATGGCTGCTGAACATAGCTTATATGACTATTGACGGATACCCTGACGAAGTTCCTAAAGAATATCTGTTAACATTCCTTGATGATACTTCTTATGCTATAAAACCATTTGTTAATGCTGCTATTAAAAATGGGCTTAACCTCAGTAGTGTGGCAGGAACATCTATTACCGAAGATTTTAATAATGACGGATATCTTGATATTATTACCAGCAGCATGGACATTAATGACGGTATCCATTATTTTCTTAATAACGGTGACGGAACGTTCAGTGATGCCACTCACGTATCAAGGCTATCGGAGATGGCAGGTGGATTAAATATTCAACCTACTGACTATAACAATGATGGCTTTGTTGATATCTATGTAATGAGAGGGGCATGGAAATCTCAATTTGGCAGGGAGCCTAATTCACTAATAAGAAACAACGGAGACGGAACATTCACTGATGTAACAAAAGAAAGCGGGTTGATGGATTTTGCTCCCTGTATAAGTTCTGTTTGGGCTGATTTTAATAATGACGGATTCCTCGATCTTTTTGTCGCCAACGAAACCGTTAATTTAGTAGGTTGTCCAAGTCTGCTGTTTATCAATAATAAGAATGGTACGTTTACGGAGTGTTCAAAAATTTGTGGTATAGACGTAGCACTATATGCTAAGGGAGTAAATGCCGGTGATTATAACAATGACGGCCTTGTTGATTTGTATATTTCAGCGATGACAGGAGAAAAATTCTTATTTAAAAACAACGGTATCAATAGCAAAGGGTTACCCTCTTTTACAGATGTCTCCAAACAGGCAGGCATCACCAATACATTTGGGGCATTCGCTACATGGTTCTGGGATTTTGATAACGATGGATATCTTGATATTGCTAATTGCTTATATAGGAACAGTGACCCCGTAACTTACCTGGCAACAGCAGAAGCTCTTGGGAAGCTTGCTAACTCTGCAGGACAGTTATTGTTATACAGGAATAAGGGCGATGGAACATTTGAAGATGTTTCGGGTAAGACAAAGCTTGCCAACAGAGTGTTTTATACCATGGGCTGTAACTTTGGAGATATTGATAACGACGGCTACCTCGACTTTTATGTAGCCTGCGGAACACCGGATCTCGCTGCGGCCATCCCTAACAGAATGTTCAGAAATATTAATGGCGAATTCTTTGAGGATGTTACCGGATCAGCGCGTGTGGGAAGCATACAAAAATCACACGGCACTTCGTTTGCTGACGTTGACAATGATGGAGACCTTGATTTGTTTATAGAGCAGGGCGGACTTTATGAAGGTGATGCTTATCAGAATGCTTTTTATATTAATCCCGGTCAGAATGATAACAACTGGATTAGTGTAAGACTAAAAGGTGTAAAGGCTAACGCTCCGGGTATCGGCGCAAGAATTAAAGTAACTTTTACTGAAAATGGAGTACAGCGTACAGTGCACCGTTCCCTTACTACCGGATCAAGCTACGGCGCAAATCCATTTATTGAACACGTAGGTATAGGAACTGCTACCAATATAGATCTGTTGGAAATTAAATGGCCGGGCAGTGGTACCATTCAGACATTTACCAATCTTCAACCTAATAAGAGATTGATCATTACGGAGGGAAAAAATGAATTTGCAGAACTTGATCTTAAAAAACTGGATTTCATGGATCCTAACAGGACAACAATAGGATGTGCACCGCTAAAGCAGCCTATTTAAAAAGTACTACCGTCCTGGTACCTGATCTTCTTTTTTCCTTTCTTGGACCGTTCAAATTCAAGAACCTCCTTTGGTTTAGGAACTGATTTAGGCTCCTCATCCTTAACCGTCATAGAAGAACCATTCTGTTCCAGTTTGCCTAAAACATAGTTTTCGGTTTTAATAAGCGCCCCCGTTTCAGGGTCGTAAACTTTCCATTCACCATGTTTTAGTGAGGCCCCCTCGTTTTTGACTATCACTTCTCTAAAGGAATCCAGCTTGTCAATATCTTCTACCTGGATAGTATCATACTGCTTATCGGGATTTAAAGCTTTCCAGCTTTGTTCCATTCTTAGACTGCCATGTACCGTAAAATATTGGGCAGTGCCATCTTTATTTCCCCACCTGTAATGCTCTATCCCTATTAAATCACCCATCAGGTTGAAGATGCGCCACTCTCCTTCCTTGCGGTCATTAACGAACATTCCTTCTTCTTCATATCCCGGCTCACCCCGCAAGCTCTCTACTCTTATAATCCATTCAAATTGCTTTCTTCCCTGTTGGTCAATACGGTTTATAGTGTCCCTTCCATCGTTGATCAAACGGTAATCCTTCCATTGCGCGAAAGCGCCGGAAGAAAGCAGGAGAAAACAGGCAAGTAATCGTATATACATAACTTTTCTTTTACGCTTACCGACCGTAAGCATTCACCCAATTAAACTACAGTAATTATACCGATTTATCAAGCAAGTAGCGGACAGCCAGTGAATATCCTGTTAAACCCAATCCGGCAATTGTGCCTACTGCCTTAGCAGATATATAAGAAAGCTTCCTGAATTCCTCCCGGGCATGCACATTACTGATATGCACTTCAACCACAGGCACTTTTATGGCAGCAATAGCATCGCCTATGGCTACAGAAGTATGCGTATAGCCAGCCGGATTGAGGATAATACCATCAGCATCAGCCTGCTGAAGATAATTGATAATTTCCCCTTCTATATTGCTTTGATGATAAGTAAATATTACGCCAGGAAAATCCTGTTTAAGCTGTTCCAACCACTCTTCAAAAGTACGATGACCATATACTCCAGGTTCCCTTTTACCGAGGAGATTAAGATTGGGACCGTTAATAATGGTGATCTTCATCAGTCAAATATTTTATGTATATATTCTATTAGATAAAAAGGATCTGGCGTACTTAAATATTATCATTCAGACACACTTCTCTATGTAACTGTTATTTTGCCTTAGCCCTGCTGTAACGTTCAAATGTACACAAATGACAGGAACATGGCTTGGCACATGTTCTGAAAGCTGTAAAATTATACCCATGGCCATCTTTATCAATCCCCTTAGGAGAGCTTAAAGTAATAGGATTTAACCAGCCATATTTTCTTAATCTTTTTTTATACCGTAAGATCTTCAATTCGTGGCGGCGACCTTTGTTCATAGTATAAAACGAGCAGCTTTTATTACTGCCGGTATGTTTTGATAAGATGAATAAAATCATCAAAAAGGTAGCGGCTATCGTGCGGACCGGGAGTGCTTTCGGGGTGATACTGCACTGAAAAAGCAGGTTTATCCTTCAGACGAATCCCTTCTATGGAATCATCATTCAGGTTAACATGTGTTACTTCGACATTAGCAGATTTTTTCACAGCCTCGGGATCCACACCAAAACCGTGATTTTGAGTGGTGATCTCACATTTACCGGTAACCAGATTCTTTACCGGATGATTGAGCCCCCTGTGTCCATGATGCATTTTAAAAGTGGGAATACCATTAGCAAGGGCTAATAGCTGGTGACCAAGACATATACCAAAAGTGGGTTTTTTCTCGCTTAGCACTTCCTTCACCGTATTGATGGCATAATCCATTGAAGCCGGATCACCCGGGCCATTGGAAATAAAATAACCGCTCGGATCAAATGATTTTAATTCATCCAGACCGGTTTTTGCGGGAAACACTTTTACATAGGCGCCGCGTTCCACCATGCAGTTGATGATATGCTGCTTGGTACCCAAATCAAGCACAGCGATCCTGATATCCGATTTTTCGTCTCCTTTGGTATAAGGCTCTTTGGTGCTGACTACACTCGCCAGTTCCAGTCCGGCCATTGAAGGAACTTTATCGAGTTCTTTTTTCAGTTCATCAACATCCAGTATCTCAGTAGAAATAATACAGTTCATAGCTCCTTTTTGCCGAACGTGCGTCACCAGTGAACGGGTGTCCACATCTTCGATACATACGATATTATTATTGATGAGATAGTCTTCTAATGAACCTTGCGCCAGTTTACGGCTGTATAGCTCTTCGAGATTACGGGCAATCAATCCTTTGATCTTTACACTGTCAGACTCTATGTCTTCGTCTTTAACGCCATAATTCCCTACGTGTACATTATTCATGATCACTACCTGGCCGTAATAGCTGGGGTCGGTAAACACTTCCTGATAACCCGTCATTCCTGTATTAAAGCATATTTCGCCGGAAGCAGTGCCTTTCTTACCAAATGCTCTTCCATAATGTACTGTTCCGTCTGCCAGTAATAAGATTGCGATTGCCTGTTGAGAAGAATTCATTAAGGGAAATTTTGCAAATAAAAGCAATTTTAAGGGGATTTCAGTAAGAAAATATTCATTATAAGGCAGTATCGACCTAAAGACAGCCCAGGTAAGAAGCACATGTTGGCGAAGTTGACCTGTCCAACCAATTGACGTTATTAAACTCAAAAAATTAAGAAGATAAGGAATGAGATGGGAGATGCACGCAACATTAGGGGTTCATCTCTATCTGAATTGCAAAGTTGTTGCAGATTTCCAAAAGACTTTTATCCAGCTGGTTTTTACTTCCTTCCTCTGGTAAAGTCATAATTATTCTGAACGGTAAGTCAGAGTTCAGGGGTAGTACTTTTTATGAAGATTAAAGTGGAACACTCTCAAAATATGCAGTATCGGGATCAAGATCAATTTTATCACTCCATTGAACAATTCCATCTTTTACCATAACTTTTCTACAGAAGGTTTCGTCCTTCAATGGCTGGTAAACAGGATACTGTAGATAGCTTGTTAAATCAAACTGTTTTTTCTCGTTATTATTAAAAACGAGGATTAATTTATATCCATCAAGGTACTTAACTGATTTTATTTTGGGGCTCATATACTTTATTTAAGTGGATCAATATTAAATACGACTTTTCCTTCTATCGCCAGTTGCCAATTGGCAATTAATTCCTCCTTATGTATTTCTATCCATGCTTGAATAAGTCTTTGCTTATTCGAAGGTAGTGAACCTATTAGTATCGTACAATTTGAAATATCATACACAGCCTCCATATCATTATACCTTACATGAATATGCGGAAGATTGTGCATTTTGTTATCCAGATAATACATGGATACAATAAGACCATAGAACATGGAAATAACAGGCATAACTCAAAAGTTGATTTAATCAAACTTATTTCAGCCTACTATCGTTACAATGGTATTTTCATCCAATAGCTTCGGATGTTTTAACCGTAAAAAATCAAAAAACCTCCTTAGAGTCAAAACAAAAAAGCAAGACCTTTTGAGTCTTGCTTTCGATATAATTTCTGAATAGAAAATTTATTCTTCGGCTTTTGGAGCTTCTTCTGCAGGAGTTGCTTCGGCTGCTGGCGCTTCAGTTTTTGCTTCTGCCTTTTTCGTGCCGCTTCTGCTACGACGGGTTCTCTTCGCTGCTTCTTTTACCTCTCCTTTGCCTTTACCGTAGATTTCGTTAAAGTCTACCAGTTCAATTAAAGCTGTTTCGGCATTATCACCGCGACGGGCGCCGAGCTTAATGATCCTGGTATAACCACCGGGACGGCCAGCTACTTTTTCAGCGATAGGACCGAAAAGCTCTGCCACCGCAGTTTTATCCTGCAGATAACTGAACACTATCCTGCGCTGGTGGGTAGTATTATCTTTTCCTTTGGTGATTAAAGGCTCAATATAAGTACGTAAAGCCTTGGCTTTAGCCAAAGTGGTAACGATTCGCTTATGATTGATCAATTCGATAGCCAGATTGCTTAATAAAGCTTTTCTGTGAGAGGCAGTTCTGCCGAGATTGTTGATTTTATCGCCGTGACGCATGACTGTAAGTTTATAAACTGCACCGTGTCAGGAATTGCAGCCTTGTTTTATAATTATCCACTCCACTCCCGCCAGCGGGAAACGCAGCGCTAAGCGCCGGGGTGTTTAGAATTCGTCCTTGTCTACTCCTAATTTGCTAAGATCCATTCCAAAGTGAAGACCTCTTTCGGCCAGCACCTGCTCAATTTCAGCAAGCGATTTCTGACCGAAGTTGCGGAACTTCATCAGGTCTTCCTGCTCGTATTGTACCAACTCACTTAATGAGTTAATTTTAGCAGCTTTAAGACAGTTGAAGGCACGCACAGAAAGATCCAGATCTTCCAATGGTGTTTTCAGCACTTTACGCAGTTGAAGCATTTGTTCATCAACCACATCTTCTTTCTTATCTTCTTTACTATCGAAAGTGATATTCTCATCGGTGATGATCATCAAATGCTGAATAAGAATACGGCTCGCCTGCTTAACAGCTTCTTCCGGATGAATGGTTCCATCGGTAGAAACTTCCATCAGCAGTTTCTCGTAATCTGTTCTTTGTTCAACACGTGTATTTTCGATTGAATATTTTACGTTTTTGATAGGCGTAAAGATCGCATCAGTAGGAATATAACCGAATGGTGCGTCTTTTTGCTTATTCTCCTCTGCAGGAACGTATCCACGACCTTTGGCAATAGTTAATTCTATATCCAGTTTGGCAGAAGGATCGAGTGTGCAGATTAACAGATCGGGGTTCATGATCTCAAAGCTTTGAGAAGCTTCGCCAATCAGCCCGGCAGTAAACTCAGTTTTGTTTTTGATACTGAGACTTACTTTCTCCTGGGTAAGATCATTGTCGCCTTTTTTCTTGAAACGAACCTGTTTAAGATTGAGAATGATCTCCACCACATCTTCGGAAATACCTTTGATAGTCGCAAATTCATGATCTACGCCTTCTATACGTACTCCTATGATAGCATAACCCTCCAAAGAACTCAGCAATACTCTGCGCAAAGCGTTACCAATAGTAACACCATAACCAGGCTCTAACGGACGGAATTCAAATTGCGCTTCGAAATCCGTAGCCTTTTGCAAGATGATTTTTTCTGGTTTCTGGAAATTTAAAATTGCCATATATGGGTTTTATAAATTTTTTTGAAAAGCTGTTTACAATTTGAAAGCAAATCACAACCAACCAACACTTATTTACTATACAATTCCACGATGAGTTGTTCCTTGATATTTTCAGGAACACTTTCCCTTTCAGGATAAGCGACAAAAGTTCCTTTGAACTCGGCTTCATTCCAGTCGAGCCATCCGAACTTCTGGTTCTTTCCACGAATAGCACCAGTTAAAGAAGCATTCGATTTATCTTTTTCCTTAAAGCTGATGGTATCACCCGGTTTTAACTGAAAAGAAGGAATGTTTACCACATCACCGTTAACGGTAATATGCTTATGTGCCACCAACTGACGTGCAGCGGGACGCGAAGGGGCTATACCCAGGCGGTAAACAGTATTGTCTAAACGGGCTTCCAGTAATTTCATCAGGTTCTCACCGGTAACTCCTTTCTGACGGGACGCTTCTTCAAATGTTTTACGGAATTGTTTCTCCAACACACCATAAGTGTATTTGGCTTTTTGCTTCTCTTTTAACTGAAGCGCGTATTCTCCGGGCGCTTTACGCTTTTTAGTAGGACCATGCTGTCCCGGAGGATTGCTGTTTTTGGTAAGATACTTACCGTTACCAAGGATAGGCTCACCGAAAATGCGACAGATCCTTGTTTTTGGGCCAGTGTAACGTGCCATAATTTGTAATGCTGGATTTTTTAATTTACAGCCTTGCGATCAGTAAAAATCTTAAAAAAATCAATCGCAGGGCTAACTTATAAATAAATATTAAACTCTTCTTTTCTTAGGTGGTCTGCAACCATTATGGGGCAGCGGGGTAATATCCTTGATCATCACCACTTCAATACCGCTGGTAGCCAGTCCGCGTATCGCACTTTCCCTTCCTGAACCAGGACCTTTTACATACACATCCACTTTTTTTACTCCTGCATCAAAAGCCGTTTTTGCAGCATCTGCAGAAGACATCTGCGCAGCATAGGGAGTATTTTTCTTAGATCCTTTAAAACCCATTTTACCTGCACTACTCCAGGAAATTACCTGGCCTTGCTTGTTGGTAATACTGATAATGATATTGTTGAAAGTTGCGCTAATATGGGCATCGCCATAATTATCAACTTTTACAATCCTTTTTTTAGCAGCCGCTTTCGCGCTGTTTTGTGCTTTTGCCATTTTTAGATTCTGTTGGAGGTAATCAATTAACGTTTATATAAAATCCCGCCAAGGCGAGAGACCTGCCCTGATCCCGCTTCGCAGCGGGACTTCCGGTGCATGATTGCTCAATTATTTTTTAGCTGCTTTTTTCTTACCTGCTACTGTCTTACGTTTACCCTTGCGTGTACGGCTGTTGGTACGGGTACGCTGACCACGAACGGGTAATCCTTTACGATGACGAAGACCGCGATAGCAAGCTATATCAAGAAGACGCTTGATGCTCATCTGAACCTCAGAGCGCAACTGACCTTCCACTTTGAATTCATTAGTGATGGTGGTACGGATGGCATTCAACTCATCATCGTTCCACTCGTTCACTTTCTTGTCCACACTGATCCCAGCTTTATTCAATATATATTTAGCGGTGGAAGGACCAATACCATATATATAGGTAAGACCGATTTCACCTCTTTTGTTTTTTGGAAGATCCACTCCGGCAATACGAGCCATAGTTTATTGTTGTTTTACTTTTTTAGCTTAATGGTTTGGTTTACCCTTGTCTTTGTTTAAAACGGGGATTCTTTTTGTTGATCACATATAACCTGCCCTTCCTGCGCACGATCTTGCAGTCAACACTTCTTTTTTTAATAGACGCTCTAACTTTCATCTTTTTAAAGTTTTTAGGCGGCGATTATCACCTCCCCTTTTATACCATAAACAGAACAATATTAATTGCCCTGTAAATTTTACTTATACCTGAATATTATTCTTCCTCTCGATAAATCGTAAGGACTCATCTCCACACCAACCTTGTCACCAGGAAGTATCCTAATATAGTTCATCCGCATCTTGCCTGAAATCGTTGCCAAGATCTCATGCCCATTCTCTAGCTTCACCTTGAACATTGCGTTTGACAAGGCTTCTAAAATAGTTCCATCCTGTTTAATCAGCGGTTGTTTACCCATACATTTTAAGGAGCGCAAAGATAAAAGAAAAATGATAAGAAATCAAAAAGAAGAATTGAGGTAAAACAAAGATTCCGTCAGCCTGCTGACGGAATCCTTAAAAAATAAATATTCTCCTGTTAATATCCGAAAATCTGCTTCAGGCTCACTTCCTCAAAGGTTCCAATCTTCTCCAATTCTTCCTTACTTACTTTGTCCCTGGAAGCAACAATACAGTAAGTATAAGGCTGATTAGCTATATATTTATTGTGAAAACGCTGAATATCATCGAATTGCAGCTTTTCTACAGTTTCATATATAAATTTCCGGTTATCTGTAGTGAGGCCGAGCTTGAGATTACCCAGATAGCTAAAGATCACGGCATCCTTAACAATCCGGTCGCTGGCTATACCCTGCCTTATGCTCTCTTTAGCCGCTAATAATGCTTCATCGGTACGGGGAAGGTTATTGAGCAACTCATTCATTGCCGCTATCGCTTCGCCCATTTTATCGGCCTGACTACCTACATAAGCTGTTGATATATAATTGTTTTCCTTTTTATCGGGTTGTGAGTAAAAAGCATACGTAGAATAAGCAAGGGCCTTGGATTCGCGGATGATCTGGAAGACAAGCGATCCCATGCCGCCGCCAAAATAGTCATTATATAAGAGGACGGTAGGTGTTAACGCTGAATCATAAGGAATACCATTGCGTACCCAGGTGATCTCGGACTGCACCATATCATAATTCGCAAACAACACTTTATTAGTCTCCTGCTTCAACCTTTCAAACTTAACAGGCTGGGGCGCCTGTTTGAATGTAGATGGCATTTTGTGCAGCTTTTTTACCGTAGTGGTGATAGCATTTAATGGCTTGGGGCCATAGTAAATAATCCTATGCTTATAATTAAAAATATTATGTAACAGGTCGGTTAACTGTTTGGCAGTGATAGTCTCAAGCTCCTTATCATTAATTTGGTAAGTAAACGGGTTTTGCGGACCGTATAAAGCATAGTTCGCTAATCCTCTTGCAATATTGCCCTTATTCAGTTTTGCATCTGCCTTGCTTTTCAATATTCTTGCCTTTAAATTTTTCAAAGCATTTTCATCGGGCTGGCAATTCAGTATTAAATTCTCAAGGAGCTTTACTGCCTTATCAAAATTTTCCTGAAGGCCGGTTACAGTAATAGTAGTGTTTTCATTAGAGGGGCTCACTGCAAAACTGCAGGCTATATTATAAAACTCCCGGCTGATCTGGTCGGTAGTGAGTTTACCATCCCCTAAAAACTGAAGATATGAAGCTGCTAATCCTAACTCTTTGTTATGCCAGTTACCCATATCAAAATGATAATACAGATTGAAAAGATCGTTTTCTTTATTCTGTATATACATCACTTCGGCAGCACCAATTTTTGAACGGCTGATCTGCTTATTATAATCCACCCACTCCGGCTGTATGGGATTTACAGGTATAGCATCAATCTTCTTTAGAAAATCTGATTGGGCATCCCTGTTAACGGCTACTGGTGTAATAGGAGGTTTATCTACTTTAACGATATTCTGGTTCTCACCTTTTCTCTTTAATACAGCAACGTAATTATTATTGAGATAGGTATTAGTAAAATCAATGATCTGCTGACGTGTAACTTTAGCCATGTTATCAATAAACTCCACTTCTTTATCCCACAGTTGCCCTTTGTGCTGGATAAAACCCGACATAAGACTATTAGCACGATTGCCATTACTTTCCAATCCTCTTAGTTCAGAGAGTTTAAAATTGCTAACGATAGCTTTTACCAGTGTTTCATCAAACTCTCCCTTACGCAGCAATTCTATTTGTGAGAGCAAAAGATCGCTGACCTGTTCAAGCGTTTGTCCCTCCAAGGGCCTTCCGGAAAGTACAAAAAATCCATAGTCCTTAAAAGTCTGAAATCCAGCACTTGAAGAAAGAACTTTTTGCTGCCTGTTCAGGTTGGCGTCCAGTAAGCCTGCTTTTCCATTTGACAGCAGTTGGCTTACCACTGCAGCAGTTAGCTGCGTCTGATAATCATTTACACCTGGTAACCTGAAAGCCATCTGCAATGATTCTGCATCTGGTCCTACCACTTCTTTAATGATAGGCACTGTGATCGGAGCTTCCTTGGGCCCTACATATTCTTTTACAGACTTTGCCTGCATATAAGCAAAAGCTTTGTCTACCTTGGCAATAACCTCATCCGGATTTAAATCTCCGGCCATAATGATGGCCATATTTCCCGGTACATAATATTCATTATAAAATTGCCTGATCGCTTTAAGAGAAGGATTTTTCAGATGTTCAATAGTTCCTATAGTTGTTTGTTGTCCGTAATTATGAGTAGGGAAAAGTGAACTGGACATAGTCTCCCATACTTTCCAGCTATCATTATCCAGGCCACGGTTTTTTTCTTCATACACAGCCTCCAATTCAGTATGAAAGAGACGGAATACAGGATTACGGAAGCGCTCGGCCTGCACTGCCAGAAATTTATCTATTACATTCGAGGGTATATCTTCTTTATAAACTGTTTCTTCAACAGAAGTATGGGCATTTGTTCCCTGTGCGCCCATACTCGTCATCATCTTATCGTATTCGTTTGAAATAGCATAATTGGCTGCAATTCCGGAAACACTGTCGATTTGCCTGTAAATGAGTTTACGTTTTGTTTCGTCTGTCGTCTGATTATACAATGCATACAGATCTTCAATCTGGTCCAGGTATTTTTTTTCCTTAACAGAATCGATCGATCCATACAGGTAAGTACCCTTGAATAACAGGTGCTCAAGGTAGTGAGCCAGGCCTGTATGATCTTTGGGATCATTATTGCTTCCTGCTCTTATAGCGATAAGTGTCTGAATCCGGGGTTCCTTGTTATTAGGACTCAAAATCACAGTGAGCCCGTTCTCCAATGTATAAAACCTTGCTTTCATGGGATCGTTGCTGACATAGCGGTATTTATAGCCATTGCCCGAGCCTTCTTTCCATTCCGCTTGTTGAGCAGTAGCTCCCCAATAAACAAATGACAGGAGAAATAATAGTGTAATTCGAGATGTAAGCATAGACAGTTATTATTTGGTGCAAATAGAAACTTTTTTGACGATATTTTATTTACCGCTTATCCAAAAATACTGTTCAGTACTCCCGCTAATCGTACACCACCCTTCAAAAGTTGCTGGTTCATAACAGCAACATACCGGTAGTTATAATCATAACTCAACCTGGCATCAGGTTTTATGTGCATGTATATATTCTGCGCTATCTGATAGGATTCATATAACCATTCGGCCAACGGCTGACGCTGCAACTCTTTCTTACGCCCCGCAGAAATGGTATTAATCGCTTTAGCATGCTCTGTATAGCTGAGTTGCTGAAAATCTATCAATTGTTCATCCCATAACCTATGCAGGTTAGAAGGAGTGTTAAACCAAAAGACTTTTATATCATTCCCTCCCCGGTCTTCCGGCCTGCCTGTGTGTAGCGGCTGATGCGCATCTCCGACAAGATGGATCAACAGTTTCAGATACATGCGTTTTTTTTCTATATCAGCATCTCCTGATCGCAGTTCTTCAATTAGGAAGTTAATCCGGTTATAAATATTTGTTGTTGTATCCGTATAGAGTCGTTGATAAAAAGCATTAGAGTCGGTCGCAGAGGCCATATTTATATAATGCCAGGTATTAAGATATACATACGATTTATCGGATTTTATAAAATCAGCCCAGTTGCTGGCCATTGCTATTGATTCATCACCAAGTATCTTTTTTATGGATCGTTTAGCCTTTGGGGTTAAATGATAAGAAGCAATCTCTCCTACTACACGATGTCCGAGTACACCCCAGGCCAGGGAAGTAAAAGGAATACCGCAAACAAGTATAAAAACGATTATATATTTTTTCATTTTTAGTGATTATTCTTTTCCGATTTTCAAAAGAATCATTCATCTCCAACCGTTTTTTTATTATAGGAAAAATTTATGACGCGAAGGAATGATTTTTACGTTTTATAGTTTAAATTTAGCACCTGAATATTAATAAACTATTACCAAGGTTGGCATAACGATTGCCATAATCAGCACAAAATCCCTTTATGAAGAAAATATTAATGGCTGCAGCAATTATTGGAACCGTTGCGGCAGTAGCTATAGTCTACGTTCAATACCTGGCCGAAGAAAAGCATATAGAAGATCCGACAATGGATATTTGGGCATAAGCTGTCCAAATATTTCCTCATTTTTTATATTGTAGCATCCACTCGTATATATTTTTTCCATCTTCCTTATAAGCAGGATTGGTAGCTTTTGTCCAGGCATCATGCCCCCCATTTTCCCATAGCGTCAATTTAAGCGGATAGTCGGGATTAACGCTTTTAATAATATTAATGAACCGCTGAGTGGTTGAAGCATAAGTAACTATGCTGTCATCAAGATTATGAAAAGTCCAAACAGGAACGTTAGATGAAGCTATTTTTTGTATAGAAACCGTATCGGCCCACGAAGCGCCGCATATAGGCACGATAGCTGCCAGCCGCCGGTTGTAGTTGATCATATAATCCCAGGTTGCTCCTCCCCCCATACTCATACCACAGACATAAACACGCTGTTCGTCGATCTTGTAATTTTTTATTGCGTAATCAATCACTTTATCTACATCTGTATTTCTCGGCCATTCCATAAACTGCGGACTGATAATCACAAAGGAAAATTCTTCGCCGTTAACAGTAAATGAAGATGGAAAAACTTTACGATCTATGAGGCGGGTGATAGCATTGCGTTTTATTGCCGGCAATTCATTAACAGAACCATCTCCTCTTTCGCCACCGCCATGCAGAAATACCAGTAAGGGGTATTTTTTTTGTTCAGAAGAATCATAATCCGGGGGCACTGCTTCGTAAAAGCCTCCAATATTAGTTGTTAAACGAACAGAATGCCCGACCTGTTCATAAACCTTTGTGTCGGGCGGAATATCTGAACCACCGCCCGGACGGCCAATTCCGGTAGTATCGGAATCACCAGGCCTGCCTGTTGTTGGAGCTGTGTGAGATTTTTTACAGCCCATCAATGCAACAAGAAAAAACGAAATCATCAATACCTTGATCCTCTCTGCGTACATCATTCTTTGCAGTTATACCGCTAAAATTACGCAAAAAAACTGCCTGGCCTTACTGGTGTATCCTTATTTTACTACTTCACGCGAATATCCCAGCATCCATTCATAAATATTTTTGCCATTTATTCTGGTAGAGGGATCATAAGCTTTTGTCCATGAATCATGTCCGCCGGTTGGCCAGACTGTAGCGATAGCCTGAACAGCCACACCAAAACCATTGATTTTACTGACATAGTCAAGAGTATAAGAGGCTGGTACTACTTTGTCATCGTCATTATGAAATGCCCATACAGGAAGATTAAAAGAGGCAATACGCTCTGCTCTTTTCGGGTCGGGCCACGAACCACCACAAATAGGTACGGCAGCAGCGATATCATTTCCGTATTCTGAAGAATATTCCCAAGTTACGCCACCACCCATACTCAGACCGGTAATATATATTCTCGACAGGTCTACACGGTATTTTTTGATCACATGCTGAACGAGATTATTGAACTGGGTATTATCAGGCCTGGCCTTGAACTGGGGAGAAATCACTATAAATGAATAGTTCTTGCCGTTTACAGCAAAGGACGGCGGAAACTGTTTTTTACTGATCATTCTGGGTAAACCAGTTACCAGCATCTTTGGCAGGTCAGTAGTACCATTGCCCAGTTCACCAATTCCATGTACAAATATGATCAGCGGGTATTTTTTGTGACTCGAATCATAACGTGAAGGAAGCGCTGCATAATAACCGGCACAATTGTCATCTACTCTCACACTTACAGCACTCTGAATAGCCGGCTGTGTTTCTATGATATTATCGTCTTTGTCTTGATCCATTTCTTTACTACACGATCCTAAAATGAATAAAGCACAAACGGAGGTCAATACGACCTTGTAAACAGGATTTCGCATGGGTATTCGGATTTGTTTTATAACGTCCCGGCAAATTGTTTCATTGCTCTTTTTTACCTCGATTTGTGCTGGTTCCCAGTCTGGCAATTGCTTTCCCTACAGGGGAACAAAATACTGCCAGTATGTCCTTTTTTACGCCTAAAAACGTTTGGCACGGGATTCGATCTATTGTAATCGGTTTTTCATAGGATATTGGATTTTAAACACGGGGCTGGATTTTTATCCTGGCCCTTTTTTTATTTTATAAGGTTATACAACCTCACAGTATAGTACGGGCGGATCAGAATTTGCGTGTATGTTACCTTTACTCAAATTCATATAATATGAAGGTTGTAATAGTAGGAGGTGGGTTCGCGGGAATAAATATGGCTAAAAAGTTAGCTTCCAGGAAGGATATATCGGTAGTGCTGGTTGATAAAAACAACTATCACTTTTTTCCCCCGTTATTGTACCAGGTATCTACTTCTTTTATTGAAGCTTCAAACATCAGTTACCCGTTCAGAAGAATGTTCCAAGAAGTACACAATCTGCGTTTCTACCTTGGTGAACTGCTGCATGTGGATACAGCAAATAATATGATATTAACTAATACAGGTGAAGTTGAATACGACCAGCTTATTCTTGCGATGGGCACCGAAACAAATTATTTCGGTATGGAGAATGTAAAACGCAATGCATTGCCTATGAAAACAATTGACGATGCACTGAATATGCGCAATCACTTGTTGATGAACCTGGAAAAACTTGCCCGCACACAGGATGGGCCCGAAAGAAAAAAATTAACCAATATTATTATCGCCGGAGGCGGACCAACAGGAGTGGAAGTTTCAGGTATGCTTGCCGAAATGCGGAAGAATATTCTGCGGAAAGACTATCCCGAGTTCAAAAATATGAGTGGTAATATTTATCTCATTGATGCAGGTCCGGTACTATTAGCTCCTATGAGCAAAAAGTCACAAAAAGAAGCGTATAGAGTACTGGATAAACTGGGCGTAAAAATCGTTCTAGATACTCCTGTAAAAGATTTTGTTGACGGTAAAGTGTACCTCGGCAACGGAGAGATTATCGAGTCTAACACCATGGTTTGGGCTTCGGGAGTAATTGCCAGGGAAGCACCGGGATTACCAAAAGAAAGTATTGGAAGAGGCAGAAGAATTCTTGTAGATGAATTTAATAAGATAAATGGCCTATCGAATGTTTATGCCGTTGGTGATATTTGTTTGATGAATGGAGATAGCACATGGCCTAATGGTCATCCACAACTCGCCCAGGTAGCTATTCAACAAGGCACTCTTCTCGCTGAAAATCTTATCAGGTTAAGACAGGGTAAAGCACAAAAACCTTTTAAATATCGCGACAAAGGATCTATGGCTATAATAGCGAAATACAATGCCGTTGTTGATCTGCCGAAAGGCTTCTTCAAAGGGTTTTTTGCCTGGCTTGTATGGTTATTCATCCACCTCATACCCATAGCGGGTTATAGGAACAAGGCCAAGCTCGCATATAACTGGTTCTGGTCGTTTATCACGAATGATCCAACGCTACGCCTGATCATCAGGCCCAATAAGGATATTCAAAAAATATTGCAGGAATCAAAAATAGAAACGCTTAATTAATAATATTTTTGTTGTGTCCTATGATATATTGATATATTGATATATTTATAATTAATAAATATTTAACCTCCATTATCTTACAGAATAACAGGGTAAATAGCCAGGGTAGCAACTCTGAATAAATTCCCAATATCGTAATCCTGCCACAGAACATCACTGTACTTTTGCAAACTGAAAGGCTCACTCTCAACGGTTAGTTGTAGTAGTATGACATTATTATTATGTCCTTTTCAGGCAGCGCGAAACAGGTTGTTTGATAATTTTTGGAACCTGGAAAAATAAAATGAATACTAAGCTTTTTACCCTCCTGATTTTTGCGTTATTCACCCACTACAACGCTTATTGTGTTGTAGAGCCCATCGGCTTTACAATACATGACCAAAACATTGTAGTGAAAGGAAAAGTGATGGATGCCGGTGATTCTTCAGCTTTGGCAGGAGCCACGGTATTCATCAGGGAATTGGGATTGGAAACATTAAGTAATGACGAGGGCATTTTTACTTTCAACGCTCTTCCAAATATTCGTATAACCATTACCGTTGAATATGGTCAATACCTACCGGTAGAAATCTCCGTCAATAATCCTGCTGCCCCTGTAAACATCTACATGAAACGCAACTCCGTCGCACTCAGAGAAGTGATTGTGATTGGTATTGAAGATAACAAAAGTGGTATAACCTCAACCAGAATAAACCGTAAAGCCCATAGAACATCTGCAGGCTACGAGTTTGCAGGAAGTTTTGCAACTGGTGCCTGGCGCCGTTGTTACTAATCCTAGTTTTACCAATACTACCGGCGCTTCGATCCGGCAATACGAAAATGACAACCTGGGATCATTGGGTACGGCCATCATTGTAAACGGAGCCACTCTTTCTAACAATGCCAACCTTCAGGCCATCAACACTGCTACTTCCGGCGGAAGCGCATCATTTTCCACGTCCAGCGGAGCGGGCGTAGACCTTAGAGCAATAACCGCTGACAATATCGAATCGGTTGAAGTGATAAGAGGTGTGCCTTCCGTAGAATACGGCGACCTGCTTTCGGGAGCTGTTATTGTAAAAACAAAAGCCAAAAAAGAACCGTTTCAACTTAAAGCAAGGTTCAATCCTGCTTTAACACAATTCTGGGCAGGAAAAGGACTGGAGTTGAATAAAAACAAGGGGAGTTTATTCGTTGACCTGGATTATACCCAGAACCTCGACAATGAAGTCAATAAATACAGGAACTATAAAAGAATCACTGGTTCCGCACAATATAGCCGTACTATCGGCGCCAGGAAAATATGGTTCAGCAATACGACACTGGCTTTAGGGTACGCCCGCGACAAGTATGAAATGGATCCGGATTACATTGCAGATTCTACGTCTAGTAATGCCCGTGATATTTCTGTAAGGCTGTCAACAAACGGTCATATAAATTTCAACAAAAAAATTTCCAGGAGATTTGAATACGTTTTAAGTGCTAATTATACCAGCCAGGAAGGTTACCAGCAGCAACAATATACGGCAGATATAACGGCTGAATCGTATGCGAAATATAATACTGTTCAGGAAGTGCCTTACCTGCGGTCAACTTACACAAGCAGAATGTGGGTGAGTGGTAAACCGCTTAACCTTAACGGGAGGATGTCTAACAACTTCTATCTCTTAACAGGCGAGTTCAACCATTCCGTTCTTACCGGCATCGAATACCGGATGGACGCCAACTTTGGCTCCGGAAAAACGTTCACCCGTCCGCCCAGGAACACTTCAGGCGCCGCATTCAGGGAAAGAGCTTATAATGAAATTCCGGCTTTACACCAGGCCGCTATTTATTTACAGGACCAGATAACAAGAAATATAGGAAAAGCCAGATGGCAGCTTACTGCCGGACTAAGGTACGATATCGTACAGCCGTTCGATACAGATTATCACCTGTCTAACTTATCGCCACGTATCAACACGACTTACAGGATACCGCAGGGAATTACTTTCAGAGCAGCGTATGGCATTACTTCCAAAGCGCCTACCCTCTTATATCTCTATCCGGAAAGTGCATATTTTGATTTCTATAGTTTAAATCACTACGCTACCAATCCGGATGAGCGGTTGGCTCTTATAGCAACAAGAGTATATAATTCTGAGAACCACCAACTCAGACTCACCAAGAACAAGAAATTTGAAATAGGCGTGGATATCAACCTGAGAGCAATTAATCCAACAAGCAGATTGTCGCTTACCCTCTATCATGAGCATACAGCAGACGGATACAGTATGTCTACCACCCTTGAATCTGTGGAGTTCAGCAATTATCCCGTATATACCATTGTTGAAAGACCAGTTGGTCAAAAGCCTATTCTCAGCAATGTTGTGGGAAGCAATACAAGATTCGTTTCTTTCTTTATTCCTTCAAACAATAACAACAGATATAATAAAGGAGTAGAATTTGATTTGAACCTCGGCAGGTTCAATGCTATCAACACCTCCTTTAATATCAGCGGAGCTTATACTTACACAAAGACAAAAACAAATAACCACTATATTCTGCAACAAAATCTTGCAGACAGGGTTACTACACGTATTGGTGTGTTTGCTGCTGGCAGGGGAACTATTGACGACAGGATCATTTCTACGATAAGGGCTATACATAATATCCCGCAATTAAGATTTATTATAACACTCGTGGGTCAGACCATCTGGAAAGATGCCGACCAATATATCGGCTATAATGCCTACCCCCTCGGATATATTCCATTTGATAATGAAGGAAACGATCCACGGATCATTTATCTGACCGAAAAGGAAATATCAGAAATTGATCCGGTAAGAGACGCCGATATTTATCAGAATATCAATAGCACCACTTTCGTGAGAAACAGCTGGAAGCCTCTCTGGTTATTTAATCTTAAACTCACCAAAGAGTTTAAAAGCGGATTGAACTTTTCTTTTTTCGCAAATAATTTCATTAACCACAGGCCTTTACAAGCTGGCACAAGGAATCCGAATATATATATTCAAAACGAAACATAGGGATTTTCTTTGGATCAGAAATTTCAATAAAACTGTAAACATTTAAACTAAAAACATACAAAATGAGAATTAGTACTTTTCTATTGTTTTTGTCAGGGACACTCTTCTTTGCATCATGCAAGAAGGATGAAGTCGACAACAGGGTTAACTATTCAGTAACGGTTAACTATCCTGAAAACTATAACGCTGCCGCTGCTTCAGGAGTTAGTGTAGTAGTAAAAAACCTCACTACCAACCAGGAGACTACCGTAGTCACCAATACAGCAGGAACAGCCAATTTTGAAAAACTGGCTCCCGGCAATTACTCTATTACCGCATCCAAAGAGCTTTCCGCAGCAGAAGCAGAAACACTTACTGGTGTAGCAGAGGAAGTTTTCCTGAATGCTACCGAGCCACAAGTGCAGATACTGGCAGAAGGAAGCAAAACTATCGTGCTTAAAGGAAGTACCGTAGGAGGCTGGGTAATAAAACAATTTTACTACTCCGGCGCTCCTAACTCTTTTTATTTTTATGATGCCTTCATAGAAATATATAATAATTCAACTGATGTTCTTTATGCTGACGGATTGTTAATTGGCAACACCAAAGCGTCATCTTCATCCAGCACCGCAGTATACGGTTTTATTGCTGAAGGAAAAGAAGATGTTTACCTGGCAACAGTGTTAAAAATACCCGGCAGCGGTACTCAATATCCGGTAGATCCAGGAAAATCAATCATCATTGCAACAGATGGAATTAATCATAAAGATGATCCGAACGGAAATGAAAACTCTCCGGTAAATCTTGGTCCCGGCGTTGCCGATTTTGAAGTATATTATTACGTAAATCCCAGCACACCGGATACCGATAACCCTGATGTTCCGAATGTTGAAATTATTCATGCTTATTCAACAACTCTGTTCGACTACCTGCCGGGCGTATTTGGAGCCGGGCTGGTTATTTTTGAACACGACAATCCTGCCAGTCTGCCCAAATTCACAGAACCAAATACAACATCATCTTCCGAATACATGGAAGTGCCGAAAGAAGCCATCATAGATGGAGTGGACGCGGTGGCCAATAATACCATCAGGCCTGAACAAAAAAGACTTCCTGTAGGTATCGATGCAGGAATGAATACTGTGGGTTCTACCTATAGCGGTACTTCTTTACGCAGAAAAGTAAAACAGGAAATTAATGGCCGTAAGGTATTGCAGGATACTAACAACTCTTCTAACGACTTTGAAGTAGCCGATCCTCCGACACCTAAAGCATGGTAATTAACCAAGGTTATAAGATGAAGAATCTTTTCTATTTGATTTTTATTCTTTTGCCGGCTGCGGTTTTCCCGCAGTCGGCATCGGAATGGCAAAAAGCGCAGTGGCGTCAAAACACTGTGCTTTTTGATAACCCGGTTTTCCTGGCAGATGCAGATAGTATCAACAGTGGTAATAGCGGACTGGAATATTTTTCGGAAAAGAATACATTCAGAGATGCATTTATGCCGGAAAAATCCCGAGGCTTCTCTGTACAATCAGAAAGATATCTCTCTACCAATAACTGGGTCATCTATGGAAAATTCATCTTCTCAAAATTTGAAGATTTCCAGACAAGGATGACTTCTATGGCCGATCCTTACCGGGATAATCCCTATCAGATCGCCGATTCGTCTTTTGGCGACTGGAGAAAACAACATTACCTGTTGCAGACAAAAATCGTTTCTCCCCAAATCAACTCATACACAAGAGCGGGAATAGGAATTAAATATGAAGTGCTGAATGGCGCCCGTCAAAAAGATCCCCGGCCATTAGATAAAACCATACATATAGAACTAACCCCCTCCGTAATGTTCGATATCAGCCGCAAATGGAAGCTGGGTGTAAACGGATATTACAACAGACTGAGAGAAGACCTTAGCATCTCCCTCGAAAATCATTTAAGACCCAAAGAAATATTTAAGCTCAGCGGAATGGGAGAATACCTGTATAACGGACCAATCATTCTTGGCGCTTTATCGAGAGCTTATGAAGGAAATATATTCGGAGGCGGTATCAGTCTTGGGCATGATTTTACAGAAAGTAAAAAGATCAGATCGATTATTTCTTTCAAAGCAAATACAGAAAAAATTACAGACGGGACGACCACTCCATTCAATGGCGGCAAGCACCAATATCAAGATATAGAGGCACGGTTAACCTACACCTCGATATCAACATCAAAAGAACATCTCTTATCATTATTCCTGTTGAACAGGGATATTTCCAATACTGAATTTGTTCAGGTATATAATAGCACTACCCAATTGTACGAGGTAATACACCAGGCCGAAATGAATACCAAAATAAAAAGGGAAGCAGATATCCGCTATCGCTTACTGAGCAAAAAAGAGAAAAACCTCAACTGGATCGCAGGCGCGGGAGTCAATATAAGGAACTGGTATGAGCAATATCCAACCACTGGCGGACAGGAACAACTCACCACTGTGGAAGGATCACTTGAAGCCGGTAAATGGATATATTTATCGAACAGCGAGATTGCCATAAAATATACCGGAAGCTACAGAACCGCAGTCAGCAGCAACCTTCAATACATTCCTAAATCTTTTTCCAATAACTTTGCCGCTTACCAGATCACTTATCCCAATTTCTATTTTAATACCATCAACCAACTACGCAACACACTAGATCTGCAATACTCCTTTTCGGTACCAAAACTGGCTTCACAGCTATATCTGAAAGCCTCCTACACCCACTTCTCTAATATTGGAAGCAACATTCATTACAACACAACTCTTTCCAATCATTTTTATTCTGTTACACTTGGACTATTCAACTAGCGATGATAAGAAGACTTTATATATTAATCATCTTTGCATTTTTATCGTATAGCATACATGCACAGTCTGCAGGATCGTCATTTGCGATTGTCATCGACAATCCTCACTATCTGCAGCTCAATAAAGAAATTGCAGCCTACCAGTCAATCCTGGAAAAAGAGGGGCTCAAAGTTCACCTGCTCATACAAGAGCAACCCAGGCCCGAAAGTATCCGTCAACAACTTCACCAGCTATATACTAATGAATCACTGGAAGGAGCTGTATTCATAGGTAATATCCCTGTGCCAATGATCAGAGACGCACAGCATCTGACATCTACCTTTAAAATGCCACAAAATATGGATTGGGTAGAGTCTTCTGTACCGTCGGACCGGTTTTATGATGATTTTGACCTGAAGTTTGAATTTATTAAACAGGACGAAGAAAGAAAGCTGCTATACTACTATAAGCTTCTTCCGGAAAGCCGTCATGAAATTAGCATGGATATCTACTCCGGAAGAATAAAAGCTCCCACAGCTTCGCTGGAAGAAAGTATCGTGTATATCAAAAAATATCTGAATAAGCTGATCACCGAAAGACAAAAGAATAACCCGCTTAGTCATATTCTTGCGTTTACTGGTAACGGTTATAATTCAAATGCTCTGAATAGTTGGTCGAGTTTGGTATTGGGTTACAGAACACAGTTTGCGGATATGTATATAGCACCAAACCAGGTGCGGTTCATGAACTTCCGCAATAAAGAAATGATAAAGCCCGAATTACTGAAAGCGCTTGGCAACAGTGAGTTGGATTTTGCCTATTTAAACGGACATGGACTATGGAATGAACAGTTACTCAGCGGCAACCCGGAAGGATCAAGTCCGCAATTATCAATGCAGAATGTTGCACGGTACGTGCGTCAGCAAATGCGTAAAGCGCCAGCAGATAAACAAGCGGAAAGAAAAACCAGTCTCCAGGAACAACTCGGACTTAATGATAAATGGTTTGAAAACAGTTTTGATACTACCTCCATCATAGAAGATTCCCTATACGAAGCAGAAAAAGTAATTGCTATAAACGATCTGCAATCATCCGAAATAAATGCCCGGCTGGTTTACCTGGATGCATGCCTGAACGGCTCCTTTCATCTCGATGATTATCTTGCAGCGCATTATCCATTCGGCAACGGACAAAACATCGCTTCGATAGCTAACAGCGTGGGAGTGTTGCAGGATCTTTGGGCGAATGAATTAATCGGTTTGCTTCAGTTCGGAACCAGGATAGGAAATATTCTTAAATACACAGCTTACCTCGAAACACATATTTTCGGCGACCCTACATTTTTCTTTTCTTATAAGAAAGATGCCGCTGCATGGAACAATGCTATCACTCATAACACAAGTCTGAAATTCTGGAACAAACAACTCAAAACCGATTACCCTGATATACAAGCCCTTGCTCTAAGAAAGATCAGCACCATAGAATCTCCTGAAAAAGCCGCTTCATTAATTAAGGAGTACTTTTACAATAGTCCTTATGAAACAGTACGAACAGAATGCTTCCTGTTATTAAAGAAAATAAAACCGGCCGACTGGTATAGCATTATTATTGGCGCCTCAAAAGATAATTTTGAATATCTGCGACGCATTGCTGTCTATGAAATGGGAGAAACAGGAGACCCGTCTTTTATTACGCCGATGCTCGAACTGTATTTTCAGGACAGGCATTCCAGGAGAACTGTGTTTAATATAGAACGCTTTATATTGTTCTTTGACAAAGCATCTGTATTGAAAACTATCGACGAGGTAGCTGCCAATCATCCCTTACCCGTTAACCAGGCAGCAGAAGAACTAAAAGAAAAAGTAAAAAAAGAAAGTTTCTTCGACAAAGCTTATCTCAATTTAAACAAACCTGAAACGACTGCTAAAGATGCCGGTTTTACCATTAGCATTACACGGGCTTACCGGTTACACCAATATGTACCGGAACTGATACAGTTCATCCGGTCAAACATTAAGGACGAGGACCGTGTAATACCCGCTTTGGAGGCATTGTCATGGTTTAACAGGTCTGTGAAAAGACAGGATATCATAGATTTGTGTAATCAAATACTAACTTCTGAACAAGCCTCTGAAAAATTAAGGTACGAAGCGGAAAGAACCATCAGTATCTTACAATATCAGTAAACAACATATTCATTCAACGTTATGTTAAGTTATATAATACATTCAGGCACCCTTTTAAGAAGATTGTTCTTTTTCTGTTGCATACTTCTTTCGGGTGCAGCGGTAACAGCTCAATCTGTCATTCCTCCTTCAATAAAAACATCTTCCACTTTTGCCATAGTGGTCGACAGCAAAACTTACGAAGCAGTAAAAAATGAAGTCGACACTTATAAAAAAAGCATTGAAGCAGACGGACTGGGTACATATATTGTTCATCATGACTGGAAAAACCCTGATGAAATAAGAGAAGTATTGAAAAAATTATACAGAACACCTAAAAGTCCCCTGGAAGGAGCTGTGTTTGTCGGAAATATTCCCGTGCCGATGATCAGAGAAGCGCAATACCTCACTTCTACTTTTAAAATGACTGAAACAATAAGGTGGGATCGTTCATCTGTTCCTTCAGACCGGTTTTATGATGATTTTGATCTCCAGTTTGAATTTTTGAAACAGGACGAAGATGTTAGCCGTAAAAATCTGTTTTACTATAAAATTAAACCTGAAAGTCCGCAGTATATAGCAATGGACATCTACTCGGCGCGTATCAAACCACCGGTTGGTGACCATCAAAACAGCAATGAGGAGATCAAAGCATTTCTCCGAAAAGCGGTGGCCATCAAAAAAGAGCGAAATCCCCTGGACCATATGATTGTATCTACAGGACACGGATACAACTCCAATTCCACTATAAGCTGGGCAGGAGAAGTGGCTGCTATACGCACGGCGTTCCCTAATCTGTTTACAAAGGATCATTCCATCAAGTTCTTATACTATCGTGACGCAGATTTTCTAAAAGATTTTCTGCTGACAGAACTGAAAAGAAAAGAGCTTGATCTGGCATTTATGACAGGACATGGTACTCCTACCCTTCAATTGCTCAATGGTTATCCGGACGTATCCTCTCCACAACAATCCATGGAAAATGTAGCCCGTTACATACGATCCAAAATGAGAAATGCGAAGGAAAGTAACAGAAACCTGGAAGAAGTTAAAGCCGGATTTCAAAGTTCACTCGGCTTAAACGATAAATGGTTTGAAGACGCCTTTGCCCCAGAGAAGATTGTGGAAGACTCACTTTTCAATGAACACCTGGATATACAGATCCACGATATTAAAAACATCAATGCACAGGTTGCTTATATTAACTCCTGCCTAACGGGCTCCTTTCATCTCAACGATTATCTGGCGGGTCACTATCCTTTTTCAGAAGGCAGAAATATCGCCGCATTCGCTAACTCAGTAGGTGTGCTCCAGGATCTCTGGAATATTGAGCTACTGGGTATTCTCCAGCATGGAGCAAGGCTCGGTCACCTACTGAAAAAAACAGCCTACCTGGAAACGCATATTATTGGTGATCCTACCTATCATTTTCAGGCAGACAAACAGGAATACTATAATCGTATAATGGGTAACCCCAATACTCCGGCTAAAGAATGGCAGAAGCTATTACAATCCGGTGACGCTGATTTGCAGTCCTATACTCTGACTGAGCTTTTCAAAACTCAGCCGGAAGTTGAGTTTTCAAGACAGTTGTTTGATATCCTTACTAGCAGTCCGTATGAATCAGTAAGAGCCCAAGCCTATTTTTTACTCAGGCGATATGAAAATACCGATTTAGACAAACTGATCAGACTGGGTTTGCAGGATAATTATGAGTACATTAAAAGAAAAGCTACTTATGACATTGCTGAAAAAGGAGATGACAGTCTGTTCGCCGATATCCTTGAGTTTTATATCAACAACCAGGAAATGCAAAGAGTCATCTATAAACTGGACTGGTGTATTCCTTTTTTTAATTACAACGTTGCGGCAAAAGAAATTGACCGCCTGTTAAAAAATAATGATCTGGATAATAACAATCTTTATGATAAACTGACCAAAAAGATCAATTATGAAAAACAGAAACTATCGAAAATGGAAGCTAACCTTCGCAACGAAAAAGCTACCGATAAAGAACTGATCAGCGATTTAAGAACGTTAAGAGCTTATCGTTATCATCAATTAATACCGGCGGCGCTGGAATTAGCAGCAGATCAGAAACATGCAGGTCAGGTCAGAGTTACTGCGTTGGAAGCGCTTTCGTGGTTTGGTTTTTCATATCATAAAAATGATATCCTGGACGTTTGCCAAAAATTATCAGAAGATGCCGATAAGACAGTGGCTGCACAGGCTTTAAAAACCATTCATGTAATAAAAGATACCCGCAAACGTCCTTTCTGAGGAAAATTTTAAATAATTAAACTTTCTATACAATGAAAAAGCTAACTAATCTGTTTGTATGTCTTTGTTTTCTGTCAGGTACCGCTTTTGCACAAACGACGGATAATATTCTACCTGCGGCAGTTCAGATAAAAGTGGCAGTACAGGCCGCACCGCCGGAATTCAGAGATGGAGCGACCGTAATGGGTTATAACAGCAAGGGTGAACTGATTGTGCTTCGTAAAGGCACAAACGATTATATCTGCCTGACACCCGACTATAAAACACCTAATTATTTTGCTTCCTATTGTTATCATGTTTCGCTAGAACCTTTCATGAAACGGGGCAGGGATCTCACTGCACAGGGCAAAAGAAAGGATCGCGATTCCATCAGGGAAAAAGAAGTTGCGGATGGTAAATTGCTCATGCCTAAAACACCCACCACACTTTTTGCTTATTGGGGCACTCTGGAAAAGCTTAATAAGGAAACAGGTGAAATGAGCGATGGCAACAGGCGTTATGTGATCTATACTCCTTTTGCCAAAGCCTCCGATCTGGGTTTATCCAACAAACCCAATAACCTTGGTCAGCCCTGGCTGATGGATGAAGGCACTTATAAGGCTCATATCATGATTACACCACCACTTGATCATCACCATTAACATTGCTGCTAAAATTTTGAGATTATCAATAATAGGAAAAGGCTTCTATTACCTAGCAACTTGAATTAAGTAAAAGTCAGCCCGTCTTAATAAGGCAGGCTGATTTAAACAATTATTATATTATCTCTGCTGAAGGTGTTTTTCCATACCAGTTAATATTTCTGCTTGCATACATAGCAATAGCAAGAATGATAAATAGTCCAACGCTTCCTACTAATAGAGCAGTATCTTCTAATCTGATCAGTACAAAAATAAATCCGAAAAGCAGCGTTAATACCGTTCCGAAAATACCTCCTGATCTCCAGCTTCTAAAATGTGATTTGGCATACAAGGTAATCAGCATAATAACCGATAGTGCTGCAATTGCATAAGCGCCGTCAAAAAATATAAACTCACTAATGGAGAGTAACAATGTATAAAATATTACCAGCGCTAAACCTATCAATACATACTGAACAGGGTGAATAGCTTTTTTCTGCATTATTTCTACTATAAAGAATAAGCAGAAAGTTAGACCGATGATCAGGATAGCATATTTTACACTTCTCTCTGTTTTTGCATATTGGTCGGCAGGCTGAACCATTGTAACACCGAATGCCAGCTCATGCATATCAAAGGAATAATTTGTTACCAATGTACCAAATGGCAAATTAGCTTTATTAAATACCCATTTGGCATCGAATCCGCTGTCGCTCACTCTTCTATCCGCAGGAAGATTATTGCCATCAAAAGATGGGTTCGGCCAGGCTGAATGTAGCGTATATGAACTGTTGCCTGCCAGCGGAATAAAATGCAGTTTCTCACTTCCTTTGATCTTTACTTTTAACTCAAAAGGGATCACATCTCCCACACGACTGTCGCTTAAATCAATAGAAGCGGATAATCCGATTGCATCTAATTCATTATAGGGCAGCCCTGGCGACAATTCAACAGTAGCGCCATTAATATTCACCAATAATCTCTCTTCAATTCCTTTAAAATCTGATACTATATAACAAACTTTTGCGTCTTTCCATAATATCTGCCCTTCCCCCTGAACATCAGGTATACTTAATTTAAATTCTCCTTTATTATTCAGCGCTGCGCGATACAATAACACTTTGTATATCGATCTCAGACGTACCTGGTGGTCAATATTTCCTGACACATCCAATTGGTCGGGTAGTAATCTAAAATAACTTGTCTCTTCATACTCTTTACCCTGTGAATCTTTGGCAACATATTTATAGGGAACATATAAAAAAGGCCCGCTTAATGTTTGCTGCCTCGACCATTTATCACTCACTTCTATAGCTACTTCTTTGTGCCTGGTCTCGCGTTCCTTTACAAGATTGCTGACAAATACAGTGGGTATCATCAGTAAAAGTATGAGTCCAAGTGTGATCAATCCCTTAATAAAAATAGGATTAGTGGAAGATGCTGAATTGTTTGACGTTTCCATTTTGTATAATTGTTTAGTAAGATGTTCGTCTGATGATAAATAGCTTTTAACAGATTTTGCAAAAATTCCAAGTGTAAGCAGCGATGTACCAAAGAGAATTAACGTAATGATGCCCGTTGTCTTAAAGAAAGTAACCGAGAACAAAACACTATCTATCAATCCGCCTAATACACCATAGATCATTGCGATGAAGAAACAGGATACAATCAGTTTTGTCACCCGTAATGAAAGAGTATTCTCACACCACATTAAATATTTCAGTACTACAACCAGTATTATTACCACAGGCATACTCCCAATTAAAGCAGCCATGCCTATTAACAGAGAGTAAGGTGCTGCTGACAGATCATCGAAAAGTAAAAAGATCAGGCTTCCCAGTGCAAATACACCACTTGACCCCATCCATATTCTTGCAGCAATCCCCCAGCTTGTATATTCTTTACTCATTAAAAGTACTTTGTATTTCAAAGTATAAGTATAAAAAAATTACTCTATTGATCTGATCATTTTTTCAAGCGCCTCCAGGTGTGCCTTAAAAGCTTTTTCTCCTGCTTTTGTAACTGCATAGGTCGTGTTTGTTTTCCTTCCTATAAATCCCTTGTTTACTTTAATGTAGTTATTTTCCTCAAGCGTTTTAAGATGACTCGCCAGGTTGCCATCAGTAACCTGTATGATTTCTTTCAGTTCGTTAAAATTAACTTCCTCGTTCACCATTAATGCACTCATGATACCCAACCTGATGCGGCTATCAAATATTTTATTGAGATGTTCTATTGGATTCTTCATGATTATTTATTCCTGTCATACTTCCACCACATAGCAATGCCGTAAACGATATGCCAGACACCGAAACCCAGCGCCCAGATAGTTAAACCAGATCTGCTTAGCCAAAGTCCCACAATACCGGTTATGATCTGCGCATATCCCAGATATCTTATCTCGCCCATTGTGTATTTACTTCCGTTGACCAATGCCAGTCCGTAGAATATTAATGATGACGCAGCTACCAGGTCATACTGGTGAAGGCTCACCATACGTAATATAACAAATCCACCGGCAATCATTGGTAATAAGGTATTCCACAATAATCGGCGGGCCGAACTACCCCAAATAGCTACTCCTTCTTTTTTACTCTTAAACCAGGTAAATAATATGGCTGAAGCAAAAGCGACCACAAAAACAATAACAGCAATGGTTATGAGATCGTCGCGCAAACAGGTGGGACAGTTTGCATCAGGAGAATAACTGCTATAATACTCCGCTATTTTTTTCTTTGCAAAGAAAGCTCCTGTTAAAGCTGCAAGTCCCGCAGATACTCCACTCCATCCACTCAAACTAATGAATCTCCCACTCCGCTCCATCATTTTCTTAATGTCCCGCAAAGTTTCAAGATTACTATCTATTTGTGTCATTTAAAAGCGCTTTGAAATTCAAAGTAATTAAATCTTTTTGATATCTGCAAAATTTCAGCAACAATTTTTATCGTGCGATTTTTTGTGAATGATAAATACCCTTTGTACCGCTAACGAGATAAGCCGTATAACAGGCCAGCGCATAATATAAGATACCTTCTATTCCGAATAATTCCGCTCCCATGATAGTACAGGCCAGCGGCGTTTTGGTAGCCCCGGCAAAAACGGCTATAAATCCAAGTCCGGCGAAAAGGTCCACCGGCGACCCACTGAAAGCTGCCAGCGTATTTCCCAATGTAGCGCCTATAAAAAACAATGGAGTTACTTCTCCCCCTTTAAAACCCGTAGATAAAGTAATTACAGTTAATAATAATTTCCATAGCCAGCTAAAGGTAGTAGCGCCGTCTTTCATAAAAGCAGCAGTGATACTTACCCCGTTACCCGGATTAATTACACCCAGACCGAGATAATCGAATGTTCCCAGCCAAAAGCTGATACCAATAATCAAAGCGCCACCTATTACAGGAGCTATATAATAAGGATGGATAGTTTTGTTCACAAACTCGCTGGCACGATGCGAACCTTGCACAAACATGATAGCAGCGCCACCAAATACAATACCTGCTAATATAGTTTTCAGGTATAATAAAATGCTGGTGAAATCGGTAGTTAATCCACTATATAGCAGATTTGAGAAATCGATACTGTAATGCGTATGATGTGCTCCGCAAGCTATACAGGTAAGATGCCCAACAATTGCCGCCAGCAGGCAATATAGAAAAGCGCGGTATTGTATATAACCAACAATCAATACCTCAATAGCGAAGATGGCACCCGCGAGTGGAGTTCCGAAAACAGCTCCAAATCCTGCCGCTATACCGCATTGTAATAAGAGACTCCTGGCAGGCGGTTCTATATTCATCCATTTTGTGAAAAAAGCAGTAATACTTCCTCCCATTTGCACGGCAGTTCCTTCCCTTCCGGCCGATCCACCGAATAAATGTGTTATTACAGTAGTGATCAATACCAGTGGAGTCATCCGGGCCGGTACTCCCCCACCCGGACGGTGAATTTCTTCTATAATAAGATTATTCCCTTTAACCGAATTTTTCCCATAGCGCTTATATATTAAGACAATGAATATACCGGCCAAAGGAAGAAGAAAAATCAACCATTGATTTTGAAAGCGCGTGATCGTTGCCCAATCCAGCAACCATAAAAACAACGCTACCAATAATCCCGTAACTACAGCAGATAAAAGAATGAACAGCAATTGAATGAAAAACTGCTTTGCTTTTCTTGTTCTTTTAGAAACATATAACCTTTCCGGAATACTCATTCTATGAACAAATATCAGCCAAAATAATCTTATAGCTCATTGTTTCTTCTATATAGAATATATAGTACCTGTTCACACTACTTACCGTACAAACTTTTATATTTGATACATCAAGCTTTTAATCATGTCATTTTCCCTCCTGTTAGAAAACATTAATAAATATATTTCCCTTTCTGAAGAGGAGAAAAAATATTTTACCGCATTACTGCAATGGAGAAAGATCAGAAAAAAACAGTTTGTTGTACAGGAAGGCAATATCAACAAATACGGCCTTTTCGTTAATGAAGGATGTCTTAAGAGTTATGCCGTTGATAAAAATGGTTATGAACACGTTCTTCAGTTTGCCCCTGCCGGATGGTGGATAAACGATATGACGAGTTTCATTAAGCAGGAAGCCGGCACACTAAATATCGATGCAGTGTATGATTCTGAAATTCTCATGTTATCGTATAACAACCAACAAAAATTGTTCGATGATATTCCCAAGTTTGAACGCTTTTTCAGAATACTTTCCGAGCGCGCCATTGCCGCCTACCAGCACCGGCTGGTGAATACATTGAGTTTGCCAGCCATAGAACGGTACAATAGTTTTTGTACACTCTATCCAACCCTTATCACTTCCTTACCGCAAAAACTGGTAGCATCCTATATTGGTGTAACACCAGAGTTTTTAAGTAAGATGCTTAATCAGCGTTCTTCTGGCAAATAATCTTAATCTACATTAAGAAGTTCTCTTAACCTGGTTTATTGGTAACGGTTTAATGGCAGATTAGTTTTGCCATACAATATTCATTTAAATCAGACATATGAAAAAGACAATTGAAAGAATATTTCCACGTCCCCAGCGACCAGGAATGGTAGGCGATGGCTTCAGAGTATATAATATGATACCTGGCGCAGGAGTTACACAACGCAGAATGAGTCCTTTCCTGATGCTTGACTTTAATGCAGCATTCGACTTTGGTCCATCCGATCATATAAGAGGAGTTGATGTTCATCCGCATAAAGGTTTTGAAACTGTAACTATTGCATATAAAGGTAGCGTAGCTCATCACGACAGTGCTGGCAACAGCGGCATTATACATGCCGGCGATGTGCAATGGATGACAGCAGGTGCAGGTATCTTACACAAAGAATATCATGAAGAAGAGTTCTCCAAAAAAGGAGGACCATTCGAAATGGTACAATTATGGGTAAATCTTCCTAAAAAAGATAAAAACACTCCGCCGCATTACCAGGCCATAACTGCCGGACAAATGGGTAAGTTTCTGTTACCCGAAAATAAGGGTGTGGTAAATGTTATTGCAGGTAATTTTAATAATATTAAGGGCCCGGCCAGTACCTATACGCTAGTTAATTTATTTGACATCAAACTGGAAAAGGACGGAGAAACACATTTTGTAATCCCCGAATCACATAACACAGCCCTGCTGGTCATAAATGGTAACATTGAAGTAAATGGAGAGTATGCTCAAGAACATAATTTTGTATTATTTCATAATGAAGGAAATGAAATATCCATAAAAACAACCAGTGAAGCAGTAGTCCTTGTGTTAAGCGGTGAACCTATTAATGAACCTATCGCCAGCTATGGTCCGTTTGTAATGAATACACAACAGGAAATATTAGCAGCCATTGAAGATTTCCAAGCTGGCAAATTTGGTGTACTGGCATAATAATAAAAACTATGCGTAAACTTATCACTCATATTTTAGACGGCAGGGAGAAAAATATTACCAAAGAAGACAAGGTATTACAATCCCTGCCACATAAGGACTTTAGATTTGCAAATCCGCTTGTAGTTGTTCACCATATACCTCCTACTACTATTTTCCCCAACTCAACTATGCGTTTACATCCGCATCCACACCGGGGATTTGCGCCGGTAACTTTCCAGTTGCAGGGAGAAGGGTATCATAAAGACAGTGCAGGCCATGAATCAGTAGTCAGAGCAGGTGATGTGCAATGGATGTTTGCAGGAAAAGGATTACTGCATAGCGAAGGACCTTCACCTAAAATATTAGCAGAAGGAGGTACTGTAGAATTGATACAAATATGGGTAAATGTACCTGCCAAAAACAAATTTGATCCTCCTACCTACCAGATAGCTGGAAAAGAAGATCAGCCAAAAGTAATAAATGAAGAAGGGATAGAGTTGAGATTAGTAAGCGGTGAATACGAAGAAAAAAAGGGACCAATAAGGACATTAACACCTATCATCATACTCATAGGAGAATTAAAAAAAGGCAAACGCATACAAATCACCGCAAAAGAAAATTACTGGACATTAATTTATATAGCCAGCGGAGCAGCTAATATCAATATGGAGTCCATTCATCAACATCAACTGGTAGTTTTTGAAAAGGAAAACGATGAAATAATTGTTTGTGCTGAAGAAGACACAAAATTATTATTATTTTCTGCCGAGCCCATAGATGAACCGGTAGCAGCAAAAGACAACTATATCATGAACTCCTCAGCAGAAATTGACCAGGCCATGGAAGACTATAAAAATGGTTTGTTTGGAACCTTGAAAGGATAATAATCCCCTATAGAATTCATCAAAACCCTACCGTACATATTCAGTTAATCTCCCAGGAATTCCCCTATATTATCTTTTGTCACTAATCTGAAGGGAATAAAAATACTCTTCTCTGCTATAGGATCTTTCTTAATGAGTTGGTAAGCTATTTCTACAGCTTTATAGGCCTGACCTTTAGCATCCTGGAAAACAGTAGCATCAAGTCTTCCCTGCTTAACAGCTTGTAATGCATCGGCTATTGCGTCAATACCAATTATCTTTATTTTATCCTTAAGACCTGCCTGTTCAACGGCCTGCAAAGCGCCCATTGCCATTTCATCGTTCTGTGCAAAAACAGCATTCAAAATTTTACCATGCACCTGGATCCAGTTTTCCATAATAGACATTCCTTTCGCACGATCCCATTCAGCAGTTTGACTGGCCACTACTTTAATAGCAGGATAATTAGAAAGAGCATCTTTTGCACCTGTATTACGTTTTATTTGTGCAGCTTGCCCGATATACCCTTCCATAATCGCAATATTTCCCGATTGATTAAGGGCCTGCGCAATATAGTCGATAGCTATTTTCCCCGATTCCTCATCTTTTGATCCAACAAAAGCATCGGGCTGGGAAGTAGTCTCTGAATTAACGTTGACTATGGGGATATTCGCAGCCTTCGCCCTGTCAACTGCAGGGGAACTTGCTTCTACCTCACAAGGATTTAAGATTATGGCATCCACACCTTGTGCAATAAAACTTTCTACCTGCTGAACTTGCTTTTCGGCCGAACGTTGCGCATCATTAATAATCAGTTTAATATTTTTTTCCTTTGCAGCTTTAAGTAATTCATCTTTCAGATTCACTATAAATTCATTTTGCAAACTTAGCAGAGAGACACCAATAGTGGCTACTGGTTTGGATGAAGAGTCATTAGACGCACATCCGGTAAAAAAATATATTGCAACACAAGCTATGAGTACAACCGTTTTTTTCATTCGTTCTTTGTTTTAAGCTATCGGATTGATATAAAAGATAAACGCCAATATAAGTTATTTTATATTTTTTCTATCAATCAATACAGCGCCAATAATAATAAGGCCCTTAATGATCTGCTGATAATATGAGCTGATATTTAGCAAATCAAGACTATTATTAATGACACCAATCAATAAAACGCCCAGTACGGTCCCTGAAATTTTACCTGTTCCTCCCGCTAAACTAGTACCTCCAATCACCACTGCGGCAATAGCATCCAACTCATATGCTATGCCGGCATTCGGCTGACCTGTAGTAATGCGGGAAGCCAGGATAATACCTGACAAACCAGCCAGGAAGCCGCAAACACTGTACACAAAAATCTTTACCCTGTTTACATTAATACCAGAAGCCCAGGCGGCATTTTCATTACCCCCTACAGCATATACATGACGGCCGATCACTGTTCCATGCAGTACGGTTGCAGCAATAACAGCTACAAAAACAAAAATGATCACCGGAACAGGAATGCCTAACAGACTGCCACTGCCAATAAAATTAAATGATGCAGAAAGCCCGGATATCGGTCTACCGTCGCTTACAACCAATGCCAGTCCGCGGGCAACGGTCATCATTCCTAAGGTAACAATAAATGGAGCTGTTCTTCCCTTAGTGATGATCAGTCCATTGGCCACACCAGTAGCGGTTCCGGTCAATAAACCAGCCAATAAAGGAACAATCAGCAGCCATTCACCGTTACGGGCAAACAATGCCGTTACTACTCCGGCAAGAGCTACCACCGAGCCCAGTGATAAGTCAATACCCCCGGCGATAATAACAAAGCTTACGCCTATCGCCAAAATACCATTAATAGAAACCTGCTTCAGTATAGTAATAATATTTTGAACGGTAAAAAATGCCGGGCTCATTAGCGACGCAACGATGCATATACAAACGAATGCTACAAAAACACCATATCTTCTAAATATTCCCTGCGATATTTTCCATTTCTTATACTGGCTATCCATCCCGGCAACTGTACCTGTTTGTTCTGTATTGGTCATAACATTGCGTATTTCATAATTAATTCCTGGTTGGCTTCAGTACTGCTCAGTTCTTTTGTAATTCTACCGCCGCTTATTACTAATATTCTATCACTTAGTCCAATGATCTCAGTTAACTCCGATGATATTACCAAAATCCCCTTTCCCGAAGCCGCTAACTGAAATATCATTTTATATATCTCTGTCTTTGCTCCAATATCTATTCCTTTTGTAGGTTCATCAAGAATAACAATATCGGGATCGTTCAACAATACTTTAGCCAACACAACTTTCTGCTGGTTACCTCCACTTAATAGATTTATTTTTTGATTTACTGAAGACACTTTTATTCTGAAACGCTTAACCTGCTCTTCAGCTATTCTTTTTTCCTTACTGAAATTAATTAATGGGCCCGATCGTAAAGATGACAAGGATGATAGGGTGATATTCTCTTTAACGGGAAGTTCCAGTACTAATCCTGACATCTTCCTGTCTTCACTCACCATGCCGATACCATTACGGATAGCCTGTCGAGGAGAACGTATGACTGTCTTTTCCCTTTTTATAAATATCTCGCCTTCATAATTATTGTCGATACCGAAAATGGCATTCATCATCTCTGTCCGGCCTGCTCCCATTAATCCGGCTACACCAACAATTTCGCCCCGGCGTAGTGAGAAATTGATATTACTGAATTTTTCACTTTTTAAATTATTTACAGAAAGAACTTCTTCTCCCGGAGCAATAGATGGTTTATTAAATATGGTATTAATATCCCTGCCAACAATTAAAGAAATGAGTTTATCCTTATTCATCTCCTCCTTACTATACGTCCCGATATATTTACCATCACGCATAACCGTTATCTCATCAGCGATATCCATAATTTCATCCATTTTATGGGAAATATAGATGATAGCAATACCTTTTTCTTTAAGCTCCCTGATGAGTTTGAAAAGCACAGTCGCTTCTCTGTCAGTTAGAGCTGATGTTGGTTCATCCATAATTATCACACGAGCCTTATTAGCTATAGCTTTTGCAATTTCCACCATCTGCATTTCTGCAACATTCAATAAACCTACCTGTCTTTTTACGTCAATCGTCGAACCCAGGCTCCGCATTAATGTTTCAGCATCGCTGTTCATCTGGCGTTTATTGATCCACCCTTTCATAATTACCGGCTCTTTTCCTATGTAAATATTTTCAGCCACCGAGAGGTTTGGGAAGGGAAGCAATTCCTGGTGTATCATGGAAAGTCCCGCTTTAAGCGCGTCATGGGCAGATGAAAATTTTACTGTTTTTCCCTCAAAAACAAGGGACCCGGAGTCGGGAGACAATAGGCCCATGAATATTTTCATTAATGTCGACTTACCCGCTCCATTTTCGCCCATCAGGGCGTGAACACTGCCCTTTCTCAACTGAAAATTCACACTATCAAGAGCCCTAACGCCAGGAAATGATTTGGTTATTCCCCTGGCTTCCAGAATATAATCAGATGCAATCATTCAGATAGTCATTAGACAATAGCAAAATAAAGACCCTGAAGATCGTAATTCATTTGGGAATGTTCGAAGAAGTGCTGAAAAAAATATTTAAGTGTGGGAGTATTGTTACGACTATTGCAATATTAAACTAAGGCATTATGCTATTGAAAATAACCGGTCCATCCAACAATGAAAACAGCCGAAATATCCTACACCACCTGAAGGATAAAAAAATTACCTGATCTTCTCAGGACGTTTTTCATTATCGATAGCTACAAAAACGAACTCCCCTGTAATCGCTTTTTCCCTCTGATTGTCATACATCTGTTCTATGAAAATGTCGACCTGCACTCTCAGACTTGTATTTCCAACATGAGAAACCATTCCTACCAGTTCTATGATCGTTCCTGAAGGTATGGGTTTGGTAAAATTAATACGCTCGGTACTGACGGTTACCATTTTTTGCCGGCTATATCTGGTAGCAGTAATAAATGCAACTTCGTCCATCAGCGCCAATGCAGTTCCACCGAAAAGAGTATCATAATGGTTGGTTGTATCCGGAAATACTGCTTTAAAAATACTCGTTTTCGAATTCCTGATCTTTTGTTCAATACTGCTCATTATAATTATTTATAAATTGATATAGGATCAATAAATTTTTTTATGTGAAAAAAATATATAGCGAGGACACCGTGATAACAGCGCCTCGCTACAAACATAATACGTGCATGCAATATTATTTCGTTTGCAGCACACTTTCTCTTAGCTCCTTCGCGGCATTTACCATCTCCATCAAAGCCGCTTTTGTTTCAGTCCATCCCCTGGTCTTTAGCCCACAATCAGGATTTACCCAAATTTGTTCATATGGAATTACCGCTTTCGCTTTTTCTATCAAGGTTATTATTTCTGATTTTGACGGGACTCGTGGAGAATGAATATCGTAAACACCCGGACCTATATCGTTTGGATATTTAAAAGCAGCAAATGCATCGAGTAATTCCATCTGCGATCGCGAACATTCAATAGTGATCACATCGGCATCCATAGCCGCAATATCATCGATAATGTCGTTAAACTCCGAATAACACATGTGCGTATGTATTTGCGTATCGTCCTTCACACCCGAAGAAGCAATCCTGAATGCTTTAACTGCCCAATCAAGATAAGTCCTCCAGTTTTCTTTACGAAGCGGCAAACCTTCACGTATGGCAGGTTCATCTATCTGTATAATTTTTATTCCGACTTTTTCCAGATCTACTACCTCATCTCTTATGGCTAACGCAATCTGGTTACATGTTTCGCTCCTGGGTTGATCATTTCGTACAAAACTCCACTGTAGAATAGTCACTGGACCGGTTAACATCCCTTTCACCCACTTTTGAGTCAAGGATTGTGCGTAGGAAGACCATCTTACTGTCATAGCTGTCGGACGACTAACATCCCCATAAATAAGGGGTGGCTTCACGCAGCGGCTACCATAGCTCTGTACCCATCCATTTTGAGTGAACACAAAGCCTTTTAATTGCTCACCAAAATACTCCACCATATCGTTACGCTCGAATTCACCATGCACCAGCACATCCATGTCTATTTCTTCCTGCCAGCGAATGGAAGCTTCAGTCTCTTTGGCAATGAGTTCATCATATTGTTCCTGGTTCAGTTCTCCCTTTTTCAACTTAGCTCTCCATGAACGAACTTCTGCCGTTTGAGGAAATGAGCCGATAGTTGTAGTAGCAAATAAAGGAAGCTTTAAGCCTCGCTGTTGCTTTTGTTTTCTTTCCGGGAATGAGCTTTGTCTATGCGCATCATTACCGGTAATGGCTGAAGTTCTTTCTTTTACCTTCTTATCATGAATTAAAGAAGAGGTTTTTCTACTTTGTACTGCAGCTTTATTAAATGCAAATTGTTTTTCGATATCACTATCTATTTCATCGCTGGCCAGTCTTTTTAATAGTGCTACTTCCTTCAATTTTTGTTTAGCAAATGCTAACCATTGCTTTATTTCCGGCGTTAGCTTTTTTTCATCTTTTTCAGCATCAAGATCGCATGGAACATGAAGCAAAGAACATGATGGTGCAATCCATATTCTATCAGCACCTAATTTACCTGAAGCTTTTTTAATGACATCAAGAGATTGCGCTAAATCATTGATCCAAATATTCCTGCCATCTACTAATCCTAATGATAAATTAGTTTTTGATTTGATAAAATCTGATGTTAATATATCATCCAGTTGCAAAGGACAGCGAACCAGGTCCAGGTGAATCGTCTGAACAGGAAGTCGGAGAACAGTATTAAGATTATCACCATAACACTCAAAATAGTTGGCTAAAACAATATGCAATTCCGGGAAACGATTCTTTATAGCTTTATACGCTTTTGTAAAAACATTTCTCTCCTGTTCAGTAAGGTTAAGCGACAGGCATGGCTCGTCGAATTGAATATAATAAGCATTACTTTCTACAAGCTTTTTAATGAGCTCAATATATACAGGAAGTAGCCTGTCTATCAACTCAAGCCGATGAAAACCCTCTTGCTTTTCTTTTCCCAATAATAAAAATGATACGGGACCAATTAAAACGGTCTTCAAATTAAATCCCTGTTGTTTTCCTTCATTAAATTCATTGACTGCTTTGGAAGAAAAAAAACTAAATCGTTGATTGGCTGTAAATTCAGGGACAATATAGTGATAGTTTGTATCAAACCATTTTGTCATTTCCATTGCTGTCACATCAAAACCATCTTTCTGATACCCCCTTGCCATAGCAAAAAGCAAATCAATTTCCTTTAGCTTTTTCTTCTCTATCAGATCATGATACCGTTCCGGTATTGCGCCGACAGCAAGGCACATATCAAGGACCTGGTCATAAAAAGAAAAATCGTTACAGGGTATGATATCAATCCCTAATTGTTTTTGGAGTTGCCAGTTATGCTGACGAATCGCTTTGGCCGTCTGCTGCAATTGATGTGGTTCAATTTTACCTGACCAATACTGCTCAGAAGCTTTTTTTAATTCCCTTTGGTCACCTATCCTCGGGTAACCCAGGTTGTGTGTTTGCATGTTCACTGCTTTTAAAATGATAAGAATCAGTTAAAAGCTCTTTGCTAAACTGTAAATGCTAATGGGGAGAAGAGACGCTGAAGGTACACACTATGCCTATTGCCTGCTGTTATAGCCGACTTGAGTGTATCAATTCAACAACTGCTCCTTTCCACGAAAGCATTGTCAAATACAATGAAGGCAGGTCTCCTGGCTTATAACATTTTCATCATCCTTCCCGCTTTTGGCAGTGGACAACAAGGATGAAAACCTTTGCGTTATTTACAGTTGCGGGACAGCTTGTGATTTACACACAATTCCCTATTAATCCCACGCGATGCGCGAGAACCTTTATTGCTTGATAAAGAGTAAAGTAAAGAACTTAATACACGAAATTAGTACATTTTCAATTATCCACGATAGGTTGAATTATTTGTATTTAATAGATAATTTAAAATAGGAAAACTGTTTACACCCTGTGAATAAACCAGGTGCTATAAAAGTTCATATTGACAACATAGAATGCTGTAAGAAGTAGCGGAATAAGATATTGATGGATAATCAAGACTCATTGACTATCAGAAAAAATAAAGTCCTGGGAATCGGGAATGTCTCGTACTATACAAAATCGGACCAATGGGATTTTTCCTGGTATTCAACTATAGGTTCCGCCACATTGTGCTCCAGCAAATCGGAGGACAGAGTTTTAATATCTGTCTGCACATGTTGCGTACATTGTATCAGAAGATCCTTCCTGAAACCCTTATCGCTCATCTGTATAACATATTGTAAACAAATCAGGCGGGCTATGATTTTACCAAGAACGACCATTTGCCGTTGTACAAGCACCGGCGGCAGGGAGAAATCCAGACTTTTTGCGAATAAAGAATCAATCCTGTCTGTATAGACAAATCCTTGTAAAAAACGATATACATGTAATTCTTTTCTTTTCTTCATCTCCTTAACTACTGTTTCCGCAATTTGCGTATACAACATCTCGTTAGATCCTTCAAATATCTGGAAAGGTCTGCTATCCACAATACCACGTCCCGCAATATGATCGATCTTGTAACCACTTGATCCGGATAGTTGTACACATATTTGAGCCGCTTCCTGCATAGTATCAGTCACTAATGCTTTCATACTATTTGCCTCTAGTCCTGCTCCTGAAAGATCATTTTCTATTCCGCTAATAGCTGCACTGCGCGCGCACATCCCGGAACAAAGCGTGAATGATGATTGAATACGCGACAACTGATAGCGAACCGAATCCATAGCTATTAGTGGTTGTCCCGCCACTTTACGTTGCTGGCAGTGCGTCAGCGCTTCATCAAGCATGCGCTGTATAAATCCCATACCCATACCGGGGAACTGTGTACGGCTTCTATGCAGAATATCGAGCATCATCTTAATGCCTGTGCTTTGAGGCTTAAGTTGTTGATGGCCGGCTACAGTAACATCTATAATATTGAGACCATAGGGAATCATGTAAAGTCCCAGGTTGTTATAATATTGCTTTACTTTAATCTGTTGCGAAGGCTGGCGCTGGTCGGTCAGGAAAAACTCAATGTCCCTTCCAAGATTACCCGATGCCAGTTGCTTACGGGCAGCAACAATCCAGAAGTCAGCCATTCCTGTCAGACCCTGCCAGTGTTTTTGCCCTTTTAAGTGGTAGCCTTCAGGCGTCTCTGTATAAGAAGTGCGCATGTTCAGCGCGTCGCTGCCATAGTCAGGTTCAGTGATCATGAGTCCTCCCATTGCCTGGTGATGCATGAAGCGCTCAAAGACCGGAGCTTGTAACTCCGGGCAACCATATTTGGCCAGCGGCTCTAAAAAGAGAGCGATATTGATACCGAATGTCAGGGATAGGGGAAGTGATTCATAAGAAGCTGCTGCCAGCAGGCGCAGACATTCCTGTGCGTACATTCCTCTGCCACCATAGTTTTGGGGAATGGCCACAGATAACGGGTGTTGAGACATGATTTGTTCCCAAATTTTCTTTGGCAATCCTCTATTGAGACTTAAATCATTGATGTTACCATCCCGGTGAAACAGGTGATAAAGTTGCTGGCTGAATCGGTTTATAAATTTTTCAAAATCTTCCATAAATTTTTTAGTGTTACACCTGAGTACGTACTGTTAGGATAAAGCCATCAATGTTCATATGTCTTGAAAATCCATTGTCCACTGTTCATTCTCAACTGTCCACTCTTCACCTTCAACTTTTTCTGTCCACTCTCGTCTCGTGATTACCACGAGATTACCGCGAGATTACCACGAGACACTCCCGTCAGCGGGAGATAAGACGCTAACTCCCCACTTTCAACTGTCCCCTATCCACTGTCAACTGTCCATTGTTCACAGAGTAATTGCCTGAAAACTTGTTAAATGACTAGCGATAAGATTGTATAAAAAATACGATCAATAACGGTTATGACCAAAGCGATTATTGTCACTTTTAGGTCTGGCTTCGTTGATGACCAGTGTTTGGAGATGTAAACTCGTATATTTCAGTTTTTCGACCGCTTTTTCTCCTTCCTGTTGGGCAGGCATGGTGACAAAAGCAAATCCCTTTGACCTTTTGGTATAAGGATCGGTAATAATCTTAACCGAAGAAACTTTACCGAAGGGAAGAAAAAGATCTTCAATTTGTTTTTCAGTAGCCTGTGTGCTGAGGTTGCCTACAAAAATGTTCATAATAATTATTAAACTTAAAATATGGCAACTGAAAAAAGCAAGACTGAAAGAGAGCGAATATTTTTCTCAACTATGACAGCAATAGCAAAAGCAGGGGCCCTATGATTAATTAACAAAATGAATATATAAAAATTTAAAAAGGACCAGTATTATATATGATTATCTGGTTGTTCAGTGTTGTTTGGTGGTTGATCTACAATATTTCCGTTTTCATCAATGTAAGCCATCATATCTTCCAGACCGTTGCCTTCTTTCCGCTGCGCTTTTCTTTGTTGTATTTTTTCCTGCTTGTCCTGTTTATCTTTAAGGCGCTTAAGTTCTTTTTGTCTTTTCTGAAAGCTCTGACGGGATTTAGCCATAATACTCACTTTGGTGAAAAAAATATGTGCATACAGGAAAGGGACCTGAATCAACAGGTTCCTTTCCGTATTATTTAAATCAAATTACCAGCGGGAGTTGTTGAAACCACTGCGGCGGTTGCCATTAAAGGAACCGTTACGAGGTGCATCGGTTTTTTCCCTTGCTTCCGATACCCTGATTTGGCGGCCATCAACAGTACCCATATTTAGGGCGCCGATAGCATTTTGGGCTGATTGATTATCAGACATTTCCACGAAACCAAAGCCGCGTGAACGACCGGTTGTTCTGTCCATAATAACCTTAGCAGAAGATACTTCACCATAAGGTTCGAAAAAACCACGTAAGTCATCATCCTGCACATTAAAGCTGAGGTTACTCACATAAATGTTCATAAAAATAATTTAACAATAAAAAATAATAGCTGAGAAAGGCAGAGAGTAAGACACTAACTAAGATGTGCGATACAGGATAATTACCGTTACTAATGCGAAGCTCAAACTTGTCGCGACAAAGATAAGACTAATTCCGCAAATTAGCCAGTTTTGACCGTCTGCCCCTAAAATCACAAAGCAAACACATATATATGATTAGCAGTCTTAATTGCCAGTACATACAGCAAAGAATGTTACTCCGCAATGAGATAGCAGCTATTGCTGTTTTTCCGGAAACAAACCGTTCATTAGCGCAACAGACCTGTTCACCAATATATTACCCCCTTCGGGAGTAGTCAAGCAACTTTGTATGATAGCGCTATAACCACCACCTTTAACGGCAATATCAGTGGGCAAATAAATATAATATCCAACAGCAAGTTGTACTACAAAAGTTTGCAACGCACGTGACCGTGCCTGCATTCTTATACCATAATCAGTGAATAATTCGAATTCATTAGTGACAACGGCCACGTCACCCATCCTTACAGCATGTATTTCAGTATTGATTACGGTATCTGATCTAACTTTTTGATTATTGTATCTATTAATAACATCTTCCCACCATCCCATTTCTCCCTGGTATTTTGGATTATCTGCGGGATTATCTTCAATACGTTTTCTTAACTGATCTGCATTTTTTCTTGCTTCGGTATATTCCTGTTCTGTAACAAGTCGGGCTGGAAGAGTTACAGAGTCGATGGCATGTGAAAAGACAATATTGTTGTGCTGCTCTTTTTTTACCAGCGCATAAGTTTCTGCCAGTGTCTGATCTATCCGGTGAGCAATTTCCTGCATACGTGTTCTACCCGCCAGTTCTGCCATTCTTTTTTCTGCAGCACCGCCATATAAAAAATGTGGAGACATATCACCACTAGCGCCTGCCCAGGAAATAACAGTGAGTTGCTGTCCCCAACGTTTTTTTAATGCCAAACGCACATCATGCCAATAATCAGCATTTACAGCGGTGTTGCCTTCTACTTCCTGCGCCGGACAAGGAACTGTTGCACAAACTGCTATTAACTGTCCTTTTTTATTCTCGAAAAACAAAGCGTTTACATCATGATCTTCCATCCCTTCTATATTCTTGAATATCGGCAGATTAGTATTACCATACATAACGGATCGGCCATCAAAATACACACCTCTGCGATTGTTAGCCACTACTGCGTGTCCTAATCCCCAGCTTACTGTTACCGGTTCGCGCTTTGACCATGCCTGTATAATAGCTCCGGTAATAGTATTGACAAGAAAACGGTAATATTCTTTCGGCTGAAGAATATCAGGAGGAACAGGATAAGGTGAATCTCCCGTATCATATACGGGAACTGTATGAGTATGTGTAGCAGTAATAATGATTTTTGAAGGATTTAAATACGGAATTCTTTTTGATATCTCTCTACGCACACCTCGCGAAAGTTCGGAAGTGATAAAAGTAAGATCGCAGGAAACAAAAACAGCAGTATCCTTACCCGTGTTAATAGCGATAACACTAGCCATCAATGGCGACTCAACATCATTTCCAATTCGTAAATACATTTGTCCCTGCAAAGCAGCAGGAAGTTTTGGAGTAATATTAACTTGCGTAGTACCAGCCCATAATTGCGCCCAACTATCGCAGTTAAATAAAACTAACAGTCCAAACAATAAATGCAATTTTTTCATCCGTATACGTTTTATTTTTTATCTCGATAAAATAAATTCTATTTTTTGCATAACCATACCATAATGACTACCTGGAGGATTGGCATTCAACTTTATTCCATTCCAATCGGGAGAAAAATTACCGGAATACATCAACCAGGCCGTTTTTCCATCTTCGCTAATAAATCTGGATGGAATATTAACAAAATATGCTTGTTCACCAAAATTTCTCATATACGTGATAAGTTTCCACTCCCCATCAATTGAATCAGATTCCAGTAAGTAGGTGTTCATTTTAGAAACAGTATTACCTCCATCCGTTATGCACATAATATATTTTTTGAGCGCAGGATTATATGTTGCTGTAACACATCCCATATTATTATCCCATTCCAGTAACGGTTTTATCTTTTTAAAATCGTTCGTCCATTTTGCTTTTCCCTTTGCATCTTTCCCTGCGTAAAACTCATAAGCTGAAGGGTTGTTCATATTATCAATGGAAGGAGTAACCCTTATTAAGTATATCTGATCGCCAGTGATCCAACTATCATTAAAGAAGCGATAAGGCCTGTCATTAATTTCAGCTCCATGTGCAATAAGATAAGCTTTTCCATCAGGTGAGTGCTGCATATTTTTTCCAAAGTCAACAAAATGTGGAGCACCGATTTTAACCGGCTGACCGTATAAACCACTTTCACCAAAAATCGGTTTTTCAGGAGTATGCGGACAATCTTTCCAGGTACGGCCATAGTCCATCGAATACCTAAAGCCAACAAACGGGCCCATCCATGGCCAATTGTAAATAGTATCATTGTATTTTGCCTGTCCGTCGGGGCCCAAACAATAAGTGCCATAATACCAAACCTTGTCATAAACCAGATTACCGCAGGGATATCTTCCTGTATAAGGAGAAGCATCTCCCTCTATAACCCCCAAACTATAAATAGAAATATTTAATGGATCACTGCCTTCAATAACAGCCTGCCCTGTAACAGGATTCTTTCCATAAGAAGTAGACAAATCCCGCCCACCATCCAAACGCGGACAATCACCATCGGTGAATGGAGAATACATTTTATCATCATCTGCCCAACTAGGATACCAGGTATCACCCGCACGAAAACCACTTTTGAGACCAAGAAACTTAATTCCTGTTAACTGCTTTGATGGTTTAAAAGGACAACTAACCGGCGGATCGGAAGGCCATACAAACGGAGCAAAATGCAGGGTATCCGGTTTAACCTGTGCAACAGCAATTGTATTCATCCCCACCAGTACACAAAACAATCGTGAAAATCTTTTCATTATAAAAAAATTACATAAAATTAAGCCTTGGCCCAAACAGTTATTGATGATGAGTGTTTAAATTATATCAGAATATTAACTTAGGGTAAGCATCAAAAGAAAGTATAATATCAGCACAATACTCACAAAAAACATTTAAAGTCGTTGTGTTAACAGAAGAGCTTTAATTCATGTAGATCGTGAATACGTCCATAATAATGTCATCGTTAAACAAAATATGATACAAATAATTTTTAAGTGTATATATAACGTTCATTTTAAACATAAAATAATTGCATCCAGGTGACCACAGTGCAGCATAGTCAGATTAATGCGTTACTATATTGTAAACTGACTTAAGATTTTCGAGCGAAAAAAGCCTTTATTTATGAAAGAGTTTATTAAAAGATGGAGACAGTCACTGGATCAGCAGAAACCTTGTTCTCCAGAGTTATTAAGAACACTGGTATTGAATTGAAGAAAACAGACTTATAAAAGCTTACCATTTAATTTATTATCTATGAATGCTAAAATAAATAGGCTATAACAGAGCAAAAATATCTAGGGATATATTTTCAATTAATTTATTATAAGTGTCATGCACACACTTCAGTACAGTTCCGCCGAAAAAGTAAAGTATATTTAGGTTGGTATCTATATATTGTCACTCAATAAATGTTTGCCATGAAAATTTTTACCACCCAATACTTTAGGTCTGAGAAAAACAAAACTTACTTTCCCCTCCTTATTTATTTTTCAGTCAAAAGGTTTTTTATTAATGTTTTTTACTAGTAGTGTTTTTCAATATTACTATCCAAACAGGAGATAATACACTACTCATGACCATAATTGTTTAATACCTGTATATAACACCATTTTTCTTCACCCTTATTAATATTTTTACTATGAAAAAATTTATCTACTTCCTTTTTGCTTTATTGTTTTTGGGCAATTTGTTAATTGCCCAGGTTCCCAAAGAAATTATTATTGCCACAACGGGATATGGTTTCGACAGGAACGCCCAGCATGCAAATGCCCAGTGGGACTATATTCAGAAATTTGTCAATCTTACCTACAATGGCCAGGATGCCAGTGTCACCGCCGTGAGATTTTATATTAACTGGGAACATTATGAGCCCACTTTAGGAGATTACCAAAGAGCCAAACTGGTAGAGGCAATACAAGATCTGACGAATTTAAAAGGTGGAACCTTTAAAGTCGCGCTTCACTTTCCCTATCAACGTCCAGGCGCGTGGAATGATAGTTACTTTGATGAAAGTGACATAGAGCGCATTTACGACGGAACACTCGTAAGGGATAATGTGGCATTTACTAACCCTTCTATTTATTCAGAGACTGCCCGCAATCGCTTTCTTGCATTCGTTAATGACGCCCTGGCACAGCTCGGAAGTTTTTATGATAAAATCCTATATGTGCAAATGGGTCTTAGTTCTGCAGAAGAGTATGCCATGCCACTCTTAGATGTCAATAATTATGTCTATACCGGCATGCATGGTCAGAGGGCTGCGGATGCCTGGCACAATGAGTACCTACCCTGCCGCTATCCAGGTCAGTCTACAGTAACCTGGGATGGCAATACCTATAACATTGCCTCTGCTCCGCTGGGGGCTCAGGGTCAGTGGCCTTCCTGGAACACCGATCACGGAAAAGAATTTCATCGCTTTGCGTCATGGGGATTAATGAGATTTTACAAACAATTCAGAGATGTCGTAAAAAACCATAGCAATAATTTAAAGGTATTGTATTATGTCTCTGATTTTGGAACTTCCCAAGGCAATACTGTACATATGCATAATGCATCTTTGCGAATGGCTATGGATGAGTTTGATGGAATATCTACTACCGAAGGAGTAAATATTGATTATCTGGATGGAAAGATACTGGCTCTGGATGTAATGAAGGGCACCAATCCTAATAAGATCGCTGCAACAGAAATGGATCCATCAGACTGTGGAGAAGCGTATGCAGGTACAAATAATATTCTTACAGGTGTTGCGGATCAATGGATTCCCAGGATGTTTAAACATGGGGCGGATTATGTACATCTGGCTATGCACTATCATGATCCGGCTATAGAAACACTCAAACCAGCATTGGCACTTATCAGGGCCAACTATGTAAACGGTTCTTATCAGGCTCCCTCGCGACAATCGCCAACAACTGTCAATATATCTCCTACGGTATTTACCGGCACCCATTTATTTCAATCTACATGGAGTGGTCTGAATGGTAATAACTGGGGATCAACCGATAATAACCCGGTATCGATAAATATGATCGATGACGGGTATTGGGAAAATGTCGCAGCATGTTTAGGCTCTACTCCTCCTGACCCCTGCAACTTCTCTGTTGAGGCTTCCGGACCTACCAATCCGGTCAATACAGGATCACAGGTTACCCTTAATGCCTCTTGTTTTGGACAATGTAGCGGAGTAAGTTACTCATGGAGTGGCAATGGTATCAGCGGTTCGAACAGTTCTGTTCAGTTCAATGCTCCTGGCACTCCGGGTTCTTACACCTATACTGTTACTGCTTCCAAATCAAACTGCTCTAATAAAATAGATACTATCAGCATCACTGTAGTAGATAGCGGTGGCGGACCATGCAATTTCACTGAAAAAGGAGTAGTAGGCACATGGAATGGTCTGCAAGTACAAACGCGCCAGTTTACGATCAATGGTCAGTTGAAATGGGCAGTAGTGATATTGGAAACTACTCCAAATGTAGATCGTCACTTTGTGCGGGGTGATAATTTTGTTGATCGTGGTGATGTTACCTGGAACAACGGTCCGATACAGAAATCATGTTTAGGAGCAGGAGAAACCGGATGGGGTGGATTAGGATTCCCCAGCGGAATAACTATTCCAACAGGTTATATACAAGATACCATGCCTGATGGAGCGATCTATTTCGAATTATCGTCCTGTACTCCTCCGTCTGCTCCATCGCTTAACGCTAACCCTTCCACCATAACATCTGGCGATAGTACAGAATTAACAGCTACCGGTTGTGCAGGAACAGTTACCTGGTCACATGGATTAGGAACAGGCAACACAAAGACGGTCAGCCCTACGTCAACAACTACCTACACAGCCACTTGTACCGTTGACAATTGTACCAGTACTAACGGCAGCGTACAAATTACAGTGAACCCACCTAGCGGCGGTCCCAATTGTAATACGTTGATTAGTGATGTAAATGGTGTTAATTGTATGTTCATCGAAGGATGGATTTATGATCCCAGCAATCCTGGAATGACTATCAATATTGATATTTATGAGGGTGCTACCTTACTGTTTAGTAATTATCCTGCTAATAAATTCCGTCAGGATTTATTGGACGACAACTACGGAAATGGAGAACATGCTTTTGAGCTTGCCACTCCTTCCCAGTTAAAGGATGGACAAAATCATACGCTAACATTTAAAGCTTCTGCTTGTAGTAATTATCAACTTAACAATTCTCCATATGTTTTTGTTAGCAGTGGCTGTTCTAATGCCGTACTCAATACAGATATCACGGATGAAGTGCAACAAAGAGAACTTAAAGTATTCCCTAATCCAAGTAACGGCACATTCGAAACAAGCTTCTATCTGGAAAGAGGAAAACGAGCTACTATGGTGCTTACTGATATTCAGGGAAGGACACTATTGAGCAAGGCCATTACCGGTAATGGCACACACCTGGAAAAGATCAGTGTTCCTAATAAAGCGGCAGGAACAATGTTCCTCAGAATTATTAAGGACAATGGTGTTGAAGTAAAGAAAATTAATATTGTGAGATAAACCTTTTTTATTAAAAGCGAAGAGCCGGTTCATAAGAGCCGGCTTTTTCGTTGCTGGATATTTACAGGACTAAAGATATTCACCAGTATCCGGTATAAAATAGACCCTGGGGTTCTAATTTAACTGTATAGCAGGGAATACCTGTGACCATTCTTCGGAATACAAAAGGATAATTATCTTTATTGAAAGGACATTAATATCCGTAATTAAAGAAAACAAACCGACATTTAATCAATCGGGACACCAGTATATAGTGAAACAGTTTACGCAACTTTTTTTATTCTTTACCCTGTTTTGTAGCAAGACAAGTACTGCTACCGATAGCATTATCTTTAACCCTACAGCATCAGCTATTGCTATGCGGCCTTATTTTGGTATCATAGAAGATGATGCTGCCATTTATAACCCCGATACACTTTTTGCTAACCCCGGCCTGTTTACATCTATTACAGGTTTTAAAACAACAGCACCCAGCAGTATTTTTTGGCTCTTTACCCGGATCAAAAGTTCTGGTGAAACCGATGCCGTAATATCATTTAAGCATCTTAGCTATGCAGATCTGTATATTATGCCTGATACGCCTGGAGCAGTAATCACCCGCCGACGTGCTGGTGCTTTCATGCCAGCATACCAAATAAGTCCTGGCGATAGCCGTTTTCATTTTCAACTAAAATTGGCGAGTGGTATAACTTATCGAATACTTATTCGCAACCAGCATACCAAACAATACCAACCTGTTTTTGATTTTGAGTTGAACGACATACATCGTTTCACCAAAACAAAACAACGATGGGAACTAATAGATTTCTGGTTCCAAGGTGCAGCATTGCTACTACTATTATATATACTGATCAACTGGACCACTACCCGTTACCGACCCTATCTGTGGCTGGCTGTTTTTATAACCGGGCTGATACTGTATAATCTCGCACTGAGTCGTTACCTTATCGACTGGTTCTTTCCCTCACACCCCTATTTTGGGTGGCAGCTTACCATCCACTTTTTACACCTGGCTATTGCCGGGCTTTATCTGTTGATACTGGATTTTTGGAAAGTGAAAGAAAGAAATTATCAATTGTACCGATTGGGTACAGTCGTTTTGTGGGGTATCCTACTACTTTCTGTATTTTCTTTTTTCATCAATCACTACACCGGCAATTTTAGGATTATGAGTCAGGTCAACGGCTTTTTTCTTATTATCCAGGTTGCTTATCTATTGCGTCTGTTGCTATTTTGGAAAAAATTCGACAAACAGGAGCGCTTTTTAGCCTATGGTGTCATTCTTTACCTCGTAGTTGGCCTATTTGTTACGCTGGCGCTATTTGTCGCGGGTGAATCTGCGTTCAGCTTATTTATTATACTATCCGGAAGTCTATTGATATCCGTTAGTCTTCTTTTTTTAACCGGTATCAATGGTAAACTCTGGCAAGACGAAAAAGACAAAACCCTGTATCTGGCGCAAATCAATCAGTTGCAACAACAACAAAACCAACTCTTGGAAGAAAATGTAGCCGAGCGTACCCGCGAACTCAATCTCCGGAATGAACATATAGAGTTGCTGATGAATGAACTGAATCACCGCGTAAAAAATAATCTCCAACTGCTATACAGTCTCAACAGCCTGCAACTCTCTGGCAGCAAAGATGATTATGCAGGTAATATTTTGAAAGATAATGTAGCCCGCATCAAAGCCATGATGCTGGTGAACGACAGTCTCAATCCCATCAACAAAGCCGACAACAAAACCATTTCGCCGGTAACATTTATTGCCGACATCGCTGAACATTCTAAAAAAATGTTTGCGCAATCAGCATCGGTTAATATCAGGCTTATAATTGATGACACTTTAGTTTTAGATGCAACCGCAGGTATATGTCTGGGCCTTATTGTTACTGAGCTGATCACTAATTCTTATAAACACGCTTTTTCCGAACAACCGCAGCCGCAAATCGACATTGAGATTCTGCCCGAACGTAAGTGCTGGAAAATGCATTACTACGACAATGGCATAGGTATCAGCAGTCACCCAGGTGATACTTTTGGTCTGACGCTTATTGCCGACCTCACCCGGCAGTTAAAAGGAAAGTACAATATAAAAAATCGGCGCAACGGAGTCAGTTATTTTTTCACCTTTCCTAATCAGGCATAAATGCGTATACTTATCATAGAAGATGAAATTATTATAGCCCGTTTTATTGAGCAGCAGCTTACCGCTAATTTTAATTGCAGCACTGCTATTGCACTTAATCAACAGGAAGTAGAAGATACCATGCCCGGTTTTTTGCCTCACCTTATTTTATGCGATATTAATCTGAAAGAGGAAAAAGACGGCATTACACTGGTAGAAAACATGCGAGAGCATTATGCGTTTGATATAATTTTTATAACCTCGTACCAATCTAAGGCTATTATCGAAAGAGCATTGCTATACCAGCCATTAAATTATATTATAAAGCCGGCCGATGAGGCGGCCATTTTTGCAGCTTTAAAGTTGGCCTGGCCACTTATAGAAGCCAATCCTAAATTAGGGAAAACACAGGATAACACACCAATACAACAAATGCTCAGTCATACCGAGCAAAAAATCATACAATTGATTCTGCAGAATAAAACAAGCCGGGAAATAGCCACCATCATGTTCCTAAGCCCTCATACCATTAAGAATCACCGTCACAACATTTGCCGCAAGCTGAGTTTAAAGGATGGCAATAATGCGTTGTTGAAATGGGCGATGCAGCATAAAGAATTATTTGAGTAACCTCGTTTCAATTATAAATGCCGGGACCAGATCAACTATACTTTATTGGTCTAAATAGTTTAACTAAACTTTAAATATAACTGTAACTGGTCGTAGCTTAATTCTATACATCGTCATTGTTGCGTTTGACTACACTAACCGACCATTTTCTCAGCCAACCACTCAGCGACTGATTTCTCGCTCTTCAGGCGATTGATACCCAGCACCCATCGTTTACCCGAATTAATTGAGTATATTCGCAAACCATGACAAAATTCGGTCATATCTACTTATTTTCTCCAGCGATCCATACGGTTTTGGTTGATCGCTCGGAATTTCTGAACCAAAAACTGTATTTCTTTTCCAACTTCAAAGACTTTAATAGTTAAGCCCGGGCCTGTTTTTCTTCTGTCGGCTCGGGGTTCTTTTTAATTCTTATGTTTTACGACACAGGTCCGCTGCTATACTGGATTTCGGAATCATTGTCCGGTAGAGCATTGTAAGATAATTTTTTTTTGATCAGGTTAGCTGGAATGGACACAGCACACGCTGGTATCTATAAAGAATATAGGGCGCTCATTGCTTAGATACAACAAGTAAGTGTCATATAACGCTACCGTATAATCGAATAATATCATACTTATACTTAAGGCTAGTAGCGGCGGCGACTGGTCGTCATTGTTTAATATTTAATCTGTTTGCAATGGAAACCATGTTAAAAAGCCGTATGGTCTTATCAAAAAATGATCATGTTGAGATCACGAATTTTTTGCGTACCAACAGCCCGGATCTTAAGTACGATCGTTTACGTGCTGAAAAACTCCTCGGGGAACTCAACGCTGCCCAGGTACTCAGCAACAGCGAAGTACCCAACGATGTGGTAGGTCTGAACTCAAGGGTGAGAATCCGCAATACCGTTATTCGTCAGAATCAGGAGTTTGTCCTGGTACTGCCCGACCGCGTAGACCGTCGCTTCGATCGGCTCTCGGTGTTGGACCCCCTTGGTAGTGCCCTGCTCGGCCATCGTAAGGGAGATACCGTAACGTTATTAACGGCTAGAGGCAAACGCTATTATGCTATTCTGGAATCGATCAGGCTAACCGAATAAGTGCATTTTATTAGGCAGTATATAGCCTGAGTAGTATTGAAACAGAAACAGAAGCTGAGGGAGAGCCGTGCTCACCTTCAGCTTTTTTTGTCGTATTAATAAGCCCATCCGAGACTCAGATGATTATTTTACACCTCTATCAGTTTCTTCTTCCCGCAAATTAATTGAAGTTCAACTCATCAATTTCTATTTGACTTCATGAATAACCTTGTTTGCGGTCATTGGAAATAAGAAGATAGAAACCCACATATTGTTACATGAGATACGGAAATTCTACTACAACGTCAGGAAAAAATGAGTTTGTCCGCCGGCTATATTACGTGCTTCGATATTACCATGATGTAACAACATAATCTGTTTGCACAAAGTAAGTCCTATACCCGTTCCGTTCTTTTTAGTAGTAAAGAAAGGAATGAATATTTTATCGATCAGGTCTTCGGGTATGCCACCACCGTTATCTGATATCCTCAATACAGTTTTACCTGAAGTTTCTTTATAGGCAGCAACAGCAATTCTCGGATGTTCAACATTCCTGACAGCTTCAATAGCATTCATCATCAGGTTGATCAATACCTGTTCTATCAGGTGCACATCTGCTTCAAAATACAGACCGGGATCCTTCAGGATGATCTCCATTTCTATATTTTTCTCTGTCAAAGTTGGTTGCATCAGCGAATACAGGTTCTCAAACAAATCTCTTGCATATATTTTTTTCAGTTCAGGCGTTGGTGTTTTATTCAGGCTCCTGTAAGCCTCGGCAAACTTCAATAAGCCATCGCTCCTGCTTTTGATCGTTTTAATACTCAACTCAATATCTTCCAGGACGGTTTCATCGGACGACAGACCATGCATATCCTGCAATCGACCAGTCATTGTTTCAGCCAGAGATGAAATAGGCGCTATGGAATTCATAATCTCGTGAGTCAGTACACTCAACAGTTTACGCCATGCTTCTGTTTCTGTTTCTTCTATTGCTTCGTTGATATTCTGAAAAGCCAGCAGTAAATATTTACTGCCATGAGTGCGAAATGAAGTGGCAGACAGTAATACTTTAAAAGAGTTGATCCCATTATCGACCACGATCACTTTCGATTGACCAGGTTTAATATTTATAATCTCCTGCAGCAAATCGCTATTTCTTTTTTCCAATGAAGAAATGGTTTTCAGATAAGGCAGTTCCAGCATTTTCTTCATAGCCTCATTCATCCATGCCACTTCTCCATTTTCTATATTAAATGACAGGATACCGGTATCAATAAGTGAGAGTATATTTTGGAGATATTGATGCTGGGTTTCTTTTTCTTTGGAAAGCTTCCGAAAAGTTTGATTAATTGTATTTAATCCTTCTCTTAAGATAGGCAACTCGCCTGAATTTTTGTTAGCCGAAAAACTGGTTGTATAATCACCATAACGAACGGCTTCAAGGAACTGCCTGAGATGACGTCTTATCTGCATCCTCGACCGGTACCAGGCTACAAGCTGCCAGATCAGCACAGGCAGCACCAGCAACAGGTAAACATATTGCCCGCGTACAATCAATATTGCAGCTACCATAGCCGTTGCAAACAGAAAAAATATGCTTGCGGCTAAGCGCCATTCAATTTTTTCAGATATCATGTTTGCTCAACCTCCTATATAATGATGTGCGTGTGATCCCTAATTCTTTTGCCGCTCTTGAAATATTTCCGTTATGCTTTTCAATCACCCGCAGGATAGCATTCTTTTCAACAACACTCAGATTGAGATCATTATCCTCAACAGCAGGCTTGCTCTCAATAGGAGAAAATACAATGTCTTTTGCCTCCAGTACCAATTGCTCAGACATGACTACTGCCCTTTCAATTACATATTGCAGCTCCCTTACATTTCCGGGAAAACTGTAATGCATCAGTTTTCCCCTGGCGCTTTCACCCAGTTCAAGCAAATGTTTAGAATACTTTGCAGAATATATTTTAATAAAATGCTCTGCCAGCAAAATGATATCATCGCCTCTTTTTCTTAATGGCGGAATGATCAACTCAACAGTGTTGATGCGATAGATCAGATCTTTTCTGAACCTGTTCTCATTAGCCAGTTCTGGTAAGGGAACATTTGTAGCACATAATAAGCGGATATCTACTGCCACCGGCTCATTACTTCCCAAACGGGTAACCTGTCTGTTCTGCAATACGCTCAGCAATTTGGACTGTTGCTGTAATGAAATATTACCTACCTCATCTAAAAAAAGTGTTCCACGATCGGCTGCAAGTATCCAGCCCTCCCTGTCCTCGCGTGCATCAGTGAATGCTCCTTTTTTATACCCGAACAATTCACTTTCAAAAAGTGTATCGGTTAAAGCGCCAACATCTACCTTCACATAGGGGTAATCGTTTCTCAGTGAATACTCATGAATCGCTTTAGCCACCAAATCCTTACCCGTACCGTTCTCTCCCAATATCAGGATATTAGCATCAGTAGGAGCAATCTTTTTTATCTTATAAAACAAATCAGACATCACATCGGACTCTCCTATCAGCTCATCCTTCATCGATCGCTTTTCTTTTACTTTTTTACTATTATTTTTAAGTGCATCTTCTATTGTATTCACCAGCTTATCATTCTGCCAGGGTTTCACGATAAAATCAACAGCGCCTTTTTTCAGTGATGCAATGGCCAGATCAATATCCCCATAGGCAGTGATCATGATTACCGGAAGTTGCGTGCGAAAAGACATTATCCTGGATAACCAGTACATGCCTTCATTCCCGGTATTCAGCACCGATCTGTAATTCATGTCTAATAGTACCAGGTCAAACTTCTTCTCTGCCAGTAATGGAAGTATATTCTCCGGGTTTTTCTCTGTGACAACCTCTTTTGCTTTCGTTTTGAGCAGTAGTCTGACCGCCGTGAGTACATCCGGATCATCATCTACTACCAGTATCGAAGCGTTTTTCAATTGCATGACCCAATTTAAATAACTTCTATTTACACAAATAATCATTTTTCAGACATACTAGACAGTGTATCAAAACCGTACACTTTTGTCCGTATGCGTACACCTGCTACTATTAGCTATTATTTAAAAAAATGATTTTCACCCGATTACAACTATGGCATAGTGTTGAACATAAAAGCGGCATACAGTTAAATTGATTATTCAGTGGACGTAGTTATCAAAAAGAAAAAATGGACGGTGAAAAAGATATTGCTGATCGTTGCAGGTGTGGCAATAATCGCAACATTGGCGTCTGCTTTATACTCTGCTGCAGGTAACAACAGTCTGAATGTTTACCGTTCACGAATAACGACAGGAGAAGTCATTAAAGCAAGCTTCAGGGAATACATTCCCGTAACAGGAGTCGTGCAGCCGATCACCACTATCTATCTCGATGCTGCTGAAGGCGGAAGAGTGGAGGAAAAATTTGTCGATGATGGCGCTACTGTTAGCAAGGGAGATCCTATCCTGCGTTTATCTAATACAGATCTCGAGCTAAACCTGGTGAACCAGGAAACATCGGTCTTTAACCTGCTTACGCAGATGCAGATATCACAGAATGCCGCACGTCAGAATACCATCACCAAACTAAACCAGATGGCTGACGCTGATAATACTTTCAAAGAAGCAGAACGGCTCTACCTGCTCAACAAAGAATTATATAAAGAAAAAGCGATCGGCGGACAGGAATTCAGGCAGTCGCAGATAGCCTATGAGTACCAGATGAAAAAGAAAGCGCTTGCCGAGCAGATACTCCGGCAGGATTCACTATCATCTAAAACGGAAATGGAACAAACAAGGCAATCGTACCTGCGCACACAAAATGCACTGGCCGTAATGCGGAAAAAAGTTGGAGATCTCATCGTGCGGGCGCCGGTAGACGGACAACTCACTTCACTTGACGCAGAAATAGGCCAGAATAAAAACAAGGGAGAACGGCTGGGACAGGTAGATGTGTTAAGTGGATTTAAAATACGTGCTAATATTGATGAGCATTATATTTCAAGAATATTCACAGATCTGACTGGAGAGTTTACTTTTAACAACACGGTTTATTCCCTAGTGATCAAAAAAGTATATACACAGGTTACCTCCGGTCAGTTTCAGGTTGATATGCAATTCACCGGTGCTGTCCCCAGTGGTATCAGAAGAGGCCAAACCTTGCAAGTGCGCCTGGCGCTCAGTGATGCGGCTCCTGCCATACTACTGCCTCGCGGAGGATATTATGAGCAAACCGGCGGCAACTGGATCTTTAAAATTGATAGCGATAATAAACGGGCGTACAAAGTACCTATTGAGACAGGCCGGCAAAACCCGGAATTCTATGAAGTGATCAGCGGGCTTCAACCTGGCGACAAAGTAATCACTTCAAGTTATCAGAACTACGAAAAGAAAGAAGAATTAATATTACAGGAGGACTAAAACCAACAACCGATATGATCAGTATTAAAAATCTTATTAAAGTCTACAGAACCGAAGAGATAGAGACCACCGCACTTAACAATGTTTCTTTCGACGTGCAACAAGGAGAATTTGTTGCCATCATGGGACCTTCCGGTTGCGGAAAATCCACTCTGTTAAATATCATTGGATTGCTCGACAGTATCGATAATGGTAGTTACCTATTCAATGGAACAGAAGTAGCTAATCTAAACGAACGCAACCGCTCTGATCTACGCAAGCATAATATCGGATTTGTGTTTCAAAGTTTTAACCTGATCGATGAGCTTACTGTATTTGAAAACGTTGAGCTACCATTAATATATACCAAAGTAAAATCTTCTGAAAGAAAAAAGAGAGTAGAAGAAGTATTGGACAAAATGAAGATTATGCACAGAAGAAATCATTATCCCCAGCAGTTATCAGGAGGACAGCAGCAGCGCGTTGCCGTAGCACGTGCCGTAGTGAATCATCCGAAGCTGATCCTGGCAGATGAACCTACAGGTAACCTTGATTCCAACAATGGTAATGAAGTCATGCAATTACTTACGGAACTGAATGAACAGGGCGCTACTATTATAATGGTAACGCACAGCGAACATGATGCAAGACACAGTCACCGTATTATTCGTATGCTAGATGGACAAACAGTAACAGAAAATATTCTGATAGGATAATATGCAATGGATCTATCCATATCTGTTCTTATTACTCCCCTGTATAACCAATGCGCAGGATATTTCACAAAAACGTGAAGAAAATACCAGGAACCAAAGCCGTAGTGAAAGCATCACTACCATGACACTTGCTGAATGCATCAGTATAGCGTTCAGTAATAACCAGGATATTCTGCAGGCTCAGTTACGTGCGCAATCCGGCAAAGTGATACTTAGTCAATCTAAAACTAATTTACTGCCCACACTGAACGCAGGTTATACAATGGGCATGAACCAGGGAAGAAGTATAGATCCGTTTACTAATGGATATGTTAATCAGCAATACAACTACGCCAATCCCTATGCTTCGAGCAGTATAACCGTATTCAATGGTTTTGCTTTATTTAATACTATACGCAGAAATCTTGTAAGCTACGAAGCGGATAAGTTAGAGGTACAACAAGCCAAAGAACAACTGGCGCTTAATATCATCCGTGCATATCTTGATGTGTTGTCCAAAAAGGAACTCGTCACCCTCACCAATATTCAGAAAGAAGCTACTAAAAAACAATTAGACCGCATCACTATTCTACATACACAGGAAGCTGTGGCTCCTGGTGAGTATTACGACATAAAGGGACTGTATGCTGGTGACGAGCTTGCTGTTGTAAATGCATTGAACGCTTTGGAAGATGCAAAAATGGCACTGGCGCGATTAATGAATATTCCCTATAATAAAAATATCGGACTGATGCCACTGAATGCTGATGAAATGGTATCTGTTGATACGACTTCTTCCGAAGCATTATATGATGCAGCGTTGGAAAACCTTTCAATGGTAAAAGTTGCCGGTCTGCGCCGGAGAGCAAGTGAAATAGACATTAAAGTGAGTCGCGCCGGATCTTTTCCCTCTCTGGCACTATACGCCGGTGCAAACAGTAACTACTCAGGAGCAGCAGATATTAAATACAATGAACAGATCCGTAATAACAGAAGCACTTCTATTTCTGCCGGACTTAATATTCCAATTTTAAATGGATTCAGAGTGCACAATGCAGTACGGCTGGCCAGGATAGAACAGGATAACGCCACTGTGTTAGAAAAATCGATGCGTACCCAGTTACAACAACTAGTGAATGAAGCTCATTATAATTTGCAATTCTCAAAAGAGAAACACGATGTAGCACAGCGTCAGGTGAATGATCTGCAGGAATCATTTAAAAGAGCGCAATCGCGTTATAATCTCGGTGCAGGAACGATCGTTGATTTTATCGTCGCCAAAAACAATTATGACAAGTCGGCTATCAACCTGATCAATGCCAGGTATGATTATGTTTTCCGTATCCACATCATCGATTTTTTACAGGGTAAAATGAAATTCTAACTTATGTTCAAAAATTATCTCAAGATAGCCATACGCAATATTTTCAGAAGCAAGAGCTTCTCAATCATCAATATTTTTGGACTGGCTATCGGAATGGCGAGTGCGATGATCATACTGTTGTGGGTGCAGCATGAAGTTAGTTATGATAGATTTCATGAGAAAAAAGACAGGATTTATGAGGTTTGGAATCGGGTGAATATGAATAATGAGCTGAGGGTATGGAACTTTACTCCACCAATACTTGCTCCAACAATCCGCAACGAAGTACCGGAAACAGAATATGTAACGCGATTCAGTTGGCTCTTTGAAGGACTATTCACCGTAGGCGAAAAAAAACTGTTTAGCAAAGGACAAGTTGTCGATTCTAACTTTTTACAAATATTCACCTTTCCGCTGCTTGAAGGAGATATAAAAACCGCCCTTAACGATCCACAGTCAGCAGTTATCACAAAATCGCTTGCGGATAAATTATTTAAAAATGGCCAGGCATTGGGACAAACCTTCCTACTGGATGGTACAGATTATTTTACCGTAACGGGAATTCTGAAAGATCTTCCTGCAAATTCACAATTCAATTTTGAATATCTGCTGCCTTATAGCTATGCGATATCCAAAGGGGATGATACTCCATACTGGGGAAATCTTTCCCTTAAAACCTATGTACTATTAAAGCCCAATGCCAGCCTGGCTGCTGCAAACAACAAATTAAAAGATATGCGGTCGAGGCACGACAACTCCTTTTCCGATTGGGAAATGTTTCTCTATCCGATGAACCGCTGGCATCTCTATTCGAATTTTACAAATGGCGTTGAAGATGGGAATGGATTGATTTCTATTGTGCGCATATTTACTACTATCGCATTACTTATTTTACTGATTGCCTGCATTAATTTCATGAATCTGAGTACGGCCCAAAGTGAAAAACGTTCAAAAGAAGTGGGGATACGAAAAGTTGTTGGCGCTCAAAAGAGTTCTCTTGTAGGTCAGTTTATCGGTGAATCCATCCTGATCTCGTTCATTGCAGGCATCATTGCCATTATTATTACAATTATTTTTCTTCCTTTCTTTAATCAATTGTTCAATGCCAGGATATCTTTCGATATTACAGATCCCGTAACCATATTAAAAGTGCTGAGCTTCATAGCGGTGACAGGGCTACTTGCTGGAAGCTATCCTGCCTTCTTCCTTTCCTCTTTTAAACCAGTAAAAGTATTAAAGGGGGCTTTCGAAAAACCCAGAGCGCTTATCACTCCACGCAAAGTTTTAGTAATTGTACAATTCGCTTTTGCGACTATCCTGATCATCGGCACAGTTATCATCAGACAACAAATAAATTTTGCTCTTGAAAGAGAAGCCGGTTATAAAAGCAGCAATCTAGTCTATCACAATTTTACTGGCGATATTCTCAAAAATTTTGAATTGATCAGGCAGGAATTGCTTTCTTCCGGTGCCGCTACTGCTGTTATCAAAACTAATGCTCCTATGACCGAAAGCTGGAACAGCGGCTGGGGTCAGGGATGGCAGGGGAAAGACCCTAATGATAGAACTATTTTTGATCGGTTCTCAGAGGACGGTGGTCTCGGTAAGGCGATAGGACTTCAATTCATTACCGGCCGGGACATTGATCCTAAAAAATTTCCTACCGATTCAACAGCTATGATTATTAATGAATCGGCGTTAAAAGTGATGAAATTCAAAGATCCCATTGGCCAGATCGTAAAAGACAACGGAAAAGAATGGCACATTATAGGCGTGGTCAAAGATTTTATTATCGGCTCTCCTTTTCAACCTATCAAACCGATGCTGATCATGGGACCTGCCAACAGTAATTTCTTCAACACCCTCCACATGAAAATGAATACTGAACGACCTATGGTTGCTAATCTGGAACAGGCTGAAAAGATATTTAAAAAACATAACCCCAATTTTCCTTTTGTATATAAGTTTATAGATGAGGACTATGCCCATAAGTTTGATGAGATCAAAAGATTGGGAAGATTGATAAACATATTCACTGCATTCACCATTCTCATCTCCTGCCTGGGTCTATTTGGATTAGCAGCATATATGGCCGAAGCAAGAGTAAAAGAAGTAGGTATTCGTAAAGTATTAGGATCTTCCGTTACGGGCATCACAGCCTTATTATCCAAGGATTTTCTGAAGCTGGTTATCTTATCTTTTGTTTTGGCTTTTCCTATTGCCTGGTGGGCTATGAACAGGTGGTTGCAGGACTTTGATTACCGGATTTCGATACAGTGGTGGGTGTTTGCCGTGGCTGGTATTATCGCAGTATTGATAGCATTGATAACAGTCAGCTCACTGGCCATAAGAGCTGCCATTGCCAACCCTGTAAATAGTTTAAGGACAGAATAATGAAGAGTGATTCAATAAATAATATTGATTTTTCAAAAGAATCCGGGTCCAGATATGTTGCGTAATTATTTTAAAACAGCTATTCGAAATCTTCTTCGTCATAAAGGTTTTTCCCTGATCAATATTCTGGGACTGGCTATCGGAATGGCTAGTGCGATGATTATTCTGTTGTGGGCTCATCACATGAAGAGCTTCGATGAATTTCACACAAAAAAATCACGCATTTACCAGGTCTGGAACAATCATATTGTCAATGGGGAATGGCTGACCTGGAACTTTACTCCGAAAATACTCGCTCCTACTATCATCAAAGATGTTTCCGAAGTTGAACATGCTGTTCGCATAGACTGGTCATTTGACCGGCTCTTTACCGTAGGAGATAAAAAATTGTATTCGAATGGTCAGATCGTGGATTCTAATTTTTTGCAGGTGTTCACGTTTCCTCTTTTAGAAGGCAATCCCAGGTTCGCATTACAAAATCATTCTATAGTACTCACAAAAACATTGGCCAAAAAATTGTTCGGAAATGAGAGCGCTATGGGAAAAACGGTTTTAATAGACAACGAGGATATATTTACGGTCACCGGTATCCTTGAAGATCTTCCTGCAAATACCCGTTTCAATTTTGAATATTTATTACCCTATAGCTACCTCGTATCTTTTGGCAACGATGACAAATTCTGGGGTAACAATTCTATTACGACCTATGTTTTATTAAAAGAAAATACCAGTCTCGCTGCTGCCAACGCGAAGATGAAAGTGATGCGGCCAAAATACGAACCATCGGAACCTAACTGGCAAATGTTCTTCTATCCCATGAGCCGTTGGCACTTATATTCTAACTTCTCCAATGGAGTCGAAAACAATAAAGGCGAAATTGTTATGGTCCGTGTGTTCAGTACCGTTGCCATAATGATTCTACTAATCGCCTGTATTAATTTTATGAACTTAAGTACCGCACGAAGTGCAAACCGTTCAAAAGAAATCGGTGTACGAAAAGTACTGGGCGCACAGAAAAGAACGCTGGTGGTACAATTTATAGGCGAGTCCATCCTTATTGCTATTATAGCTGGTATCATCGCCATTTGTTTGACAGCGCTTGTTCTGCCAGTCTTCAACCAGTTATTTGCACAACGGCTTTCCTTTGATCTGACAAACAGGATAATCCTGCTCATGATACTGGGATGTATATTACTCACCGGGCTGCTTGCCGGTAGTTATCCCGCTTTTTTTCTAGCTTCTTTCAAACCGATAGCAGTGTTAAAAGGACATTTAGAAAATCCAAAAACACTCATCACCCCGCGAAAATTATTGGTGATATTACAATTTACCTTCTCTATTTTCCTGATCATTGGTACTCTTATCATTAAACAGCAGATTAATTTTGTCAAAGAAAGAGAAATAGGTTATAACAGGAATAATCTCATTTATCATCCCTTCACAGGTGATATGCACAAGAACTACACTCTCCTCAAAGAGGAATTGCTTTCTTCAGGAGTTGCGACTTACGTTTTAAAAACCAGTTCACCACCCACTGAACGTAGAAGCTCCGACTGGGGGCAGGAATGGCAGGGCAGGGATCCTCATGACAAAACTTCTTTTGACCAGTTTTCAGAAGACGGTGGATTGGGTAAAGCAATAGGCTTACAGTTTATTGCCGGCCGTGATATCGATCTTCAACAATTTTCAACCGATTCAACAGCCATGATTATCAATGAATCTGCTCTAAAAGCCACTAAATTCAAAGATCCTATTGGTCAAATAATAAAGCAAGGCGGAAAAGAATGGCACATTATAGGAATATTTAAAGATTTTATTATAACATCTCCGTATGAATCCACGCGTCCCATGCTGATCACCGGACCGCCTCATACCTGGATGTCCACCTTGCTCATAAAATTGAATGATAAAAGACCTATGTCTGATAATCTGAAACGTGCTGAAAATATTTTTAAAAAATATAACCCCCATTTCCCTTTTGTGTACAAGTTTGTGGACGAAGAATATGCCAGAAAGCTTGAGGGTGGTAAAAGATTAGAGAGACTGGTAGGTATTTTTACAATACTGACTATTATTATCTCCTGCCTGGGTCTATTTGGATTAGCAGCATATATGGCCGAAGCAAGAGTAAAAGAAGTAGGTATTCGTAAAGTATTAGGATCTTCCGTTACGGGCATCACAGCCTTATTATCCAAGGATTTTCTGAAGCTGGTTATCTTATCTTTTGTTTTGGCTTTTCCTATTGCCTGGTGGGCTATGAACAGGTGGTTGCAGGACTTTGATTACCGGATTTCGATACAGTGGTGGGTGTTTGCCGTGGCTGGTATTATCGCAGTATTGATAGCATTGATAACAGTCAGCTCACTGGCCATAAGAGCTGCCATTGCCAACCCTGTAAATAGTTTAAGGACAGAATAAATAATATCATGATAAGAAACTACTTGAAAATTGCGTGGCGTATGCTGGTGAAGCATAAAACGTTATCGATTATCAATATTACCGGTCTGTCTATTGGTATCGCAAGTTGTTTGATCATCATGATGTATGTGCAGCACGAATTAAGCTTTGACCGTTATCATGAAAAAGCAGATCAAATAGTGAGAGTGGTTTTCAAAGGGTTTATAGGAGGAGGTGATATGAAGGAAGCCCATGTAATGCCACCGGTGGCAGAGACGCTTAAAAGAGATTATCCGGAGGTATTGGAAACAACACGATTGATGGATGGTGGCACTCCGTTTATAAGAGTGGGCGACAAAGCCTTCAAAGGAAACAAGATGGCTTATGCTGACCCAAACTTTTTTGAGGTCTTTTCCTTCAGCATTATCCATGGTAATAAGAAGACTGCATTAACAGCGCCAAACAGTATTGCCGTTTCTAAGCAAACTGCTGATAAATTTTTTGGAACTGAAAATCCTATTGGAAAATTAATCCGGCTCAAGGATACCAGTTCATCGTTCACCGTTACAGCTGTCTTTGACAATATCCCGGATAACTCACATTTTCATTTTGACCTTATAGCCTCTATAGAGCAGATCAGCTATGCGAAGTCTGACAACTGGATGACATCAGGATTTTTCACTTACCTGGTGCTACCGAAAGGATACGACTACAAACAACTCGAAAGAAAATTGCCGCAGACAGCAGAAAAATATATGGGGCCTCCGATTCAAATGGCTTTTGGCATCAACTACCATCAGTTTATTGAAAAGGGAAACAGCGCCGGACTATTCCTTCAGCGGCTTACAGATATTCATTTGCATTCTGACCTCAACGGTGATTTAAGCGCTCCGGGAGATATCCGCTACGTATATATTTTTGGAGTGATCGCCTTTTTCATGTTACTCATTGCCTGTATCAATTTTATGAACCTTTCGACTGCTGGTGCGTCAAGGCGTGCAAGAGAAGTTGGTATTCGGAAAGTGCTTGGTTCTCTCCATAAAGAACTGATCAAACAATTTTTATTTGAATCTATCCTGATCACATTCATCTCATTGATTGTAGCAGTACTTTTTTTGATTCTCTCAATACCACTATTAAACAGCATAGCCGAAACGCGGTTAAGCGCTCTGAGTTTGATTTCTAATCCCTGGCTGTTACCAGGTTTATTCCTGTTTGGGCTTTTCGTCGGTACGCTAGCAGGAAGCTATCCGGCGTTTTTCCTTTCTTCATTTAAACCGGTTTCTGTTTTAAAAGGAAAGTTTTCAGCTGGCAGAAACAGTGTGTCTATGAGAAGCGGGCTGGTCATTTTCCAATTCATTGCATCCGTGACACTCATCATTAGCATTATAATTATCTACAAGCAATTGTTTTTTATTCAGCATAAAAAATTAGGCTTTGACAAAGAGCAGGTGCTGGTGTTGGAAAATACGTGGAATCTTGAAAATAGACAGGAAGCATTTCGCAATGAGCTTTTAAGAAATCCGGCAGTCCGAAGTGTAAGCACTGCCTCATTTATTCCAGCAGGCAATAATGATTTAAATAACAATGCTGTTTATCCTAACGATAAAGTCGGACAATACGTTAAAACACCCTTTTACATCGTCGACACGGCTTATCTGAACACCTTAGGTATCAAGTTAATTGCAGGAAGAAATTTCTCGGCCGAATACGCAGATTCTGCATCAGCTATTATCAACAAAACAGCGGCCGAGGCTTTTGGCTGGGGTAAGCAGGCTATTGGAAACACGTTGACAGATCATATTAACTACGAGGGAAAAGAGATCACCTACCGGATAATCGGAGTAGTGGAAGATTTTCATTTCAATTCATTCAAAGAGCGAATTTCTCCAATGATGATGGTTTTGGGTGGATACAGTGGCATGATGATCGTCAAAATAAAGACGGCTGATATAAATGGCCTGCTTGATTTTGTAAAAAGCAAATGGACAGGAGATGAACCGATGTCATATTCTTTTATGGACGATCGTTTTAATCTGATGTACAGTGCAGAGCAGAAAACAAGTGAGATTCTCAGCATTTTTGCAGGACTAACACTTTTTGTTGCCTGCATAGGACTTTTTGGACTGACAATATTTACAACCCAGCAACAGACCAAAGAAATTGGCATTCGCAAAGTACTTGGCGCCAGTTCCCTCGACATTACCAGAATTCTTTCAAAAGATTTTATAAAACTCATCCTGATTGCGATTGTGATAGCTTCCCCAATTGCCTGGTATTTGATGAATACATGGTTGCAGGATTTTGCTTACCGAATCAATATTCAGTGGTGGATATTTGTCATAACCGGAGTTTTTGTATTAATCATTGCTTTAATAACCATAAGCTTTCAATCAATTAAAGCAGCGTTAATGAATCCTGTAAAAAGCCTAAGAACTGAATAAAATGTGCTCAGTTGCTTTGATTAATTATAACATGCTGCGCTATTAAACGCTTTAAGTCCTGTCTGATTTTAACTACTATCAGTAAAGATATTTCACCAGTTTGGACGAAATGATTTTTTGTCCCGGAATACAGCGACCTTGAAAACAAGTAAAGTGCAATGAATCGAAAAACTCCCATCTTCATTAAGCTGTCTATCAGGTAATTTTCTATCCTTCAGATAGTGTAGGATATTTCAATCAGATTGCCAATCATAATAATTTCACCCCCCTGTCAATTGTCCACTCTCAACTGTCCACTGTCCTAATTCCGTACACTTTCTGTTCGAAAACGGACAGGTTTATGCTATTTGATTTATCCAAATAGTTGATAAATAATCATCTGTAATTATGGCATACTCTTCTATGTTATGAAACATAAATATTTATCGCATGCAAAACATTCTCGCAATTATCGCTCCTAAAAAAATTATTACCATGGCTCTTTTCGGTATCGCATTAAACTCATCTTTCGCGCAACACGGCCCTCACTCAGCTATGCAACACGGCGCACATGCATCAGGGCAAGCAACGGGGGAATACCAAATTTCTACATTTTTATCGGATGAAGAATTAGCTAAGTTCAAATTTGAGACATTTATTTTCGAGCTCGGCCCCGGACAGTCAGATACTATTTCACATCGCCACGATTGCGACGTATTTGTAATAGTACTTGAAGGGACCGCATTGTTCGGACAGGAATTTAAAGAACCCTTTACCATCAATACCGGAGAAATATTTCATGAAAAAAGGAATGTTATACATTCTGTTACTATCAATCCTAACAAGGACCACCGCATGAGAGCGCTCATAGTGTATATTCGAAAAGATGGTCGTCAGGGTTATACTCCTCTTTATCCTAAAAAATAAATTCCCCCTCGTTATAGTATTATCATATTAATATGAAAATCAGGATTACCCTCTTGATAGTGATTTGTTATGCCATAACAATAAGGAGATCTTCTTAACTATTCAACCAGTTTTCTTTTTGATCACTCGTCAGATTACCACCACAAATAATAGTAGCAACTGTTTTGTCTCGAAATAAAGATGGATTTTCTAAAATCGCCGCGACACCTACTGCGCCTGATGGTTCAGCGAGTATGCCTGCTTTTTTAAATAACAATTTCATTCCCTGAATAATACTTTCATCTTCTACAAGAATGGCATCGTCAATAAGGCCATTCATATCAATTAAAGATTGCGGTATCGGAATCCTAACAGCAATTCCATCTGCAATCGTATCGACTACAGAATAAGTTACCACCGATCCGCTCCTCCAGGAATCTACCATCGCAGATGCTCCCTTTGCCTGCACTGCTATTACCTGGGTTAAAGGCTTAAAGTGTTTAATGACTCGGGCTACTCCATTAACAAGTGCCCCATTTCCCAATGCTATTAATACCACGTCAATATCAACCGGAATTTGTAACAATTCAAGTCCAATCGTTGCCGCACCTTCAAGACTTTCAATGTCCAGACTATCCTCAATAAAACGACCGTCAAAATCTTTCGCCTGACGTTTGGCCTGCAATTTAGCAGCATCAAAATCTCCGCCGAAAATTTTAATTTCTGCACCCATTTCCCTGATCATTTCTATCTTATAGGAATTTGCGTTTTGGCTAACGTATACAGTCAGTTTTATTTGTTTTTTACTACAGGAATATGCCATAGCCAGCCCAAAATTTCCCGCACTAGCGCAAAAAAAATGTTCATTAGGACTTACATGCCGGACAAATACCTCTGAAGCTCTACCTTTAAACGAGCCCACCGGATTTAACGTTTCGTCCTTAACAATAAGATTTACGTTTAACAGTTCACTTAGTGGTTTATTAAATGATTGAGGTGAATTTTTGAAGACATCAGAAAGATATTCCTGAGCAGCAATTACATTTTCAATTGAAAGTCTGTATCTATTGTCCAACATATTAATATGCTAAGATAAACTTTCAGATACAATCGGTTTCAACCAGTTTCATTAGATACTTTGGAGGAACTAAGTCATTAATAATTTTAAAGATTAATTATTATGATAGTTTTTGTGTCATTCTCTATCGTCATAAACTATTAAAACATCAAAATGAAAGTCCTCTGCTGGTATTGAACCGCAAAGTTCAATACCAACTTGTATTGGATATTCATATTGGTACACAGTTCTGTCTATCACAGTGTCTGGAATGATGATTGGATTGTTTAGAGTGAATACCGGCTGAAATAAATAAGGAGTATTGAAAGCCGCGAGCAGGAATTGCATTGAGAAAGTTTCTTCTTTATGATTGATACATTTGATCAATAAATATAACCCCTCTTTATTTAATTGATTCACCCATTCATCCGGCTGCACCCAATCAAATAACGGTGTTAATAAAATCTTTTTCAATGCTTTATTACTACCTGGAACTGTCAGGGTAAATGATTGCTTTAACTCCTGTTTATTGAGTTTAAGCATCCGATCCGGTTTCCTCACCAATCTTGGTTTTGCGGTATAATGTGTACCTGCACCAGACCCATGTCGGATTAGTTGACCCGATGTAACCATAGTAGCTACATCTTTTTTTACCGTTGGTAAAGATAAACCAAGCTTTAAAGCGATATCTCCTGTTTGTGCTCCAGGATGGTGCTCAACGTACATCCTTATCTGTTGCATACGAGGCGATACAGACAAGTCTTCATTTTTTGTTTCCAGTTTTTGCATTAGTTGCTGCTGGATATTAGCCAGGCAATCAATGAAAAAAAGAACCCAGGGTGTGATATCCTCTCCTGGTCTGTTTTTCTGGCATTCCATTAATACTTTATAGTATTCAGCTTTGCGACTTTCAATTTCATGTTCAAAACTGACATATTCTATCCAGCCATAACCTTCTTTAAGTAACAGCAATGTTCCCAGCAATCGGCTCAACCGACCATTACCATCCTGGAATGGGTGAATACTGAGAAAATCATATATAAATGTCGCAGCACGTACCAATGGATGGGCTTCTTTTTCCTGACCGTACCATTGAATAAGCAAATGCATCGCGTCCTCAGTTGTCCAGCCTGGGTCAGTCGTGTTAAAAATATTATGCTTAGTGCCATCTGGGCGGGTTGCTTCAACAGAATTAGGGTGTTGCTTATACTCTCCCTTGTGCCATTCGTCTTTTGCACTATATTTCATTAACACATTATGTAAACCTTTAAGCGTGTTTTCCGAAATACTCATGTTCTTGTAAGCTTCAGAAATTAGATCTAATGCTCCAAAATATCCGGCTACTTCCTGCTGATCTCTTTCTTCCAACTTGCCTATAGTTAGGCTATCAATTAATGTCCCTACCTCTGCATCAGTCATCTTAGATCCTTCAATTCTGGTGGACGCACCTACGCTACGTACAGTAGCAATGGTTCTAAGCTGTTTCAGACTCTGACCTTCACTGTTAACAATACCTGCCCAGGATCCCGCAAAGCGATCAATTTGACTTAACTTATTGATTAATTTCCAATTAAGATCAATTTTAAAGGTATGTATCATATTAAAATATACGATTAGATACGTAAATATATGATTTTAAAATCGGCCACAAATTATTTTTTTATACGATCAGATATGGCAGTATACGGTACGTATTCAGTGTTAAGATAGAGGTAAGACTGGATAACCAAATCTTAAAAATCAAATAGACCATTTATTATTACTTGTTTTCTGTTTGCAAATCGCGAACAATGAATTATCTTTAGGGAAATGAAATCACATAATGGTATGCGACCACAGGATGTGGTCGTACTTATTAAGATTGTTCTATTAAAACAAACCCAGTGGCAATATAGGGATCTGGCCAGTGATTTGTTTTTAAGTGTATCAGAAATTTCTGAATCACTTTCCCGAAGTCATATAGCGGGATTGGTAGATCAGAGTAAGCGTCTGGTTTTTCAGCAATCCTTTATGGAATTTCTCGAACATGGTTTCAAATATGTGTTCCCTCAGCAGCCAGGCACTATGGTAGTTGGTGTTCCCACTGCACACTCGCAGGCGTTTTTTAAGCAAAAATTTCCTGCAGAACTTGAATATGTATGGCCTTATCTTGATGGAAAAGTAAGAGGTCTGGCAGTCGCTCCCTTATACAACGGTGTTCCAAAAGCTGCGCTAAAAGATGAACAGTTACATAAAGTACTTGCAGCAATAGATATTTTAAGAGTTGGAAGAACCAGGGAGAAGAAAATCGCTGTTGAGGTATTAAGAAAAGTCATTTTATAATGATGAACTATCGATTAAATATTACCAGAATAAAGGCAGTTTGTAATGCGCTGGAGGAACTTGCAGAAGATGTTGTTTTCGTTGGCGGCGCGACCGCTGCATTATACGCAAATCGACCTACTGGTGAAGTTAGGCCAACGGATGATGTGGATATACTTGTAGAACTCTTAAACTATCATAGTTATGCAGAAATCGAAGAGAGAAATTGATGATATAATGCAATAAGGTTATAGGCTAATTTTTTTCCCTTGACTTAGGGATAGTTTTTACCGAAGGTGTAGGCTTATTGAAAATCAATGATTTATTCTTAAAGCACCAGACTTTTTGATTGGTTTGTCGAATTCAAGGAATAGTGCCGTCAAGAGAAAATATGTACATTTGAATATGTCCACATTTCGTTTAAATCGTTTTGCATTTAAAGCCCAAACGGCTGAAGAGGCCGCAAATCACTCCGACTATTATAAGAGTTTGAGCTGGCAGGAGAGGCTTAAAGTGGCAGCTTATCTAAACAGCATTGCCTTTAACTATCCTGAAAACAAACCTCCAAGATTAGATAGAACGAAATTCAAAGCAGCAGCAAGACAATAAATGGGCAATATTTTCAATGACGACTTCAGGGATTTTTTAACTGCCCTTAATGAGCAGAATGTAAGATATATTCTTGTAGGAGGATTTTCTGTAATTCTGCATGGCTATTCCCGAACTACTGGTGATATGGATATATGGGTAGAACGCACGACTGAAAATTATCAAAAGCTTAAAAAAGCATTCACTCAATTTGGAATGCCAGTTTTTGACATGACCGAAGAAAACTTCTTGTCTCACCCGAACTGGGATGTATTTACGTTTGGCATCCCACCTGTTGCGATTGACATTATGGTAAAAGTAAAGGGACTGGATTTTCAGGAGTGTTTTGATAAATCTGTCATTTTTGAAGATGATAATCTTAAGATCAGAACTATTCATAAAAACAATTTAATTCAAGCTAAAAAATCTTCAGGGCGAGCTAAAGATTTGAATGATTTAGAAAATTTAAGTTTGGAATAAATAAGGAATACAAAATACCAGTTTCGTTTTGTAGAGATAAAAGACGAACACTGATTATTATGCTGCTCAAGGCGCTTTAATGGATGTTTGGTGAATCCTTTATAATGGGTAAAGCTGCTAGCATCAATGCCATGCAGTCCAATGGCGAGTATTGCCAACTACTGAATAAGCTCTACAGAGTAGATGTGCAAATCTCAAAAATAAAATCAACCTTTTGCTAGGCCATTGTCACTATTTTACCGACAGTCAGTTTGCAAAAATAATATCGCTGGATTTTAAGTTGTTTAGTGCTATTGAATTATTTCGGTGCTTAAGTGTCGTAAAAATTTCTCAAATTCAACTTAAAAAAGGGGAGAGGAGTGCATTTCGTACCTTAAAAGGCAGGTATAGCATGGAGGCATAGGTATTATACGTATATTGTCATGGAGATGAAACGCTTTTTTGAAAATGGGTGTTTATCAGCGGTCGGGAAAAAATGATTCGATTTCTTCCGGTACCAATACTTTTTAAGAGACAAAAAATTCGAACCGTTGGACGTAACAGCTTTATCCAGCGCTTTTCCTACGGTATTTATGAATAACTTTAATTTTGGATCGGTAACAATTTAAAAAGGAGCGGTAGATTTAATAATATTTTAAAACTTAATAAATAACAGTGATGGAAGAAAGGGATTCAAAACTAACCAGACAGACCGGAGCGCCTGTTCCGGATAATCAGAATGTACAAACAGCCGGTCCCAGGGGTCCCATGTTAATGCAGGATTTCTGGTTTCTTGAAAAAATGGCAAACTTCGACAGGGAAGTGATTCCCGAAAGAAGAATGCATGCCAAAGGGTCGGGTGCTTTCGGAACATTTACCGTTACACATGACATCTCGAAATACACTAGGGCTTCCATTTTTAACAGAATTGGGAAGCGGACTGAAATGTTCGCCAGGTTTTCGACCGTTGCCGGTGAAAGAGGGGCGGCCGATGCCGAGCGAGACATCCGCGGCTTTGCCTTGAAATTTTATACAGACGAAGGTATTTGGGACCTGGTGGGCAATAATACCCCCGTGTTTTTCTTCCGTGACCCGATGAAGTTTCCGGATTTGAACCATGCGGTAAAACGTGATCCTAAAACCAATCTGAGAAGCGCCAACAATAACTGGGATTTCTGGACACTCTTACCCGAATCATTACATCAGGTTACTATTGTAATGAGCGATCGCGGGATTCCGAAAGGATATAGGAACATGCACGGATTTGGAAGTCATACATATAGTTTTATAAACAAAGAGAATATCAGACATTGGGTAAAGTTTCATTTCGTGAGTCAGCAGGGAATTGAAAACTTATCTGACGAGGAAGCTGCAAATGTAATTGGTAAAGACAGAGAGTCTTCGCAGAGAGACCTCTTTGAGGCTATTGAAAGAAAAGATTTTCCAAAATGGAAATTATTTGTTCAGATTATGACGGAAGATCAGGCCAAAACTTACCGCTTTCATCCGTTCGATCTAACAAAAGTGTGGTCGAAAAAGGATTTTCCATTAATTCCGGTAGGTGAATTTGAGCTGAACAGAAACCCGGATAACTACTTTCAGGATGTAGAACAGGCTGCATTTAATCCAACGAATATCGTTCCCGGCATTGGTTTCTCCCCAGATAAAATGTTACAAGGCCGGTTGTTCTCTTATGGCGATGCTCAGCGTTACAGGTTGGGTGTAAATCATTACCAGATTCCTGTAAATAAACCGACCTGTCCTTATCATGCTTTCCATCGGGATGGTGTAATGCGCGTGGACGGAAACTATGGTGATGCCAAACATTATAATCCAAATAGTTATGGCCAGTGGCAGGAACAGCCTGAAACAAAAGAACCGCCTCTCGAACTGGAAGGCACCGCTTATGCCCATAATTTCAGGGATGATGACGAAGATTACTACACCCAACCAGGTGATTTGTTCCGCATTATCAAAGCAGATGGTAAAGCAGAACTGTTATTTAATAATACAGCAGCCCAGTTAGGCGGTGCAGAGAAGTTTATACAAATTCGCCACATCCGAAATTGCTCTAAGGCAGATCCGGAATATGGACAGGGTGTAGCCAATGCTCTCGGCCTTTCTATGGATGAGGTAAACAGTTTTGATATGACTCCTTACGATCGTTGGGCTCCAGGGCGGACAAACGGCTGAGTAAGTTTTAAAAACATATAGGATACTCTTACTTAACTGGAGTATCCTCTCTTGGTTAAAAAAATATTGAATAGTTAAAGCGAACAACATACAATGCATTATGGATGAATACAACATCCCCTCACAAACTCATATAGGTCACGTCCACCTGAAAGTATCCGATCTTGACCGGGCGCTTGAGTTTTATTGCGATTTACTGGGCTTTGAAATCACAACGATGTATGGTGATCAGGCAGCATTTATATCGGCCGGGGGTTATCATCACCATATTGGATTGAATACCTGGCACAGTAAAGGTTATCCACCTGCATCACAAAATGGCGTTGGCCTATACCACACAGCCATTGTTTATCCCACGAGAAAAGATCTAGCAATGATTTTTGACCGGTTGAGGAAAGCTAATTATCCCTTAACCGGAGCAAGTGATCACGGTGTCTCAGAAGCATTATACATGAACGATCCTGATAGCAATGGTGTAGAGTTATATTGGGACAAACCCCGGGAATTTTGGCCAAAGAAAGCAGATGGCTCATTGGAAATGTATACAAGACCACTTGACTTAGCCAGTTTACGAAAAGAAATCGGTGCCTGATTGCTGTAAAAGTATAGGAGAATTGACTGATATATCTTCTCTATATTAAATCAATGTTATAATTGTAATATATTTTATTACAATTATAAATTTTCTTATCTTTACACCGTTATGAATAATACGAGATTCGCAACTATCATCCATATTCTTACACTTTTGGCTAAAAATCGTGGTAAGTGGCTGAGTTCGGATTGGATTGCCGAAAGTATTCATATCAATCCGGTAATCGTTCGAAAAGAATTGAGTGTTTTACATGGGCTGGGTTGGGTGATTAGTAAAAAGGGAAAAGAAGGCGGTTCCATGCTAAGTGTTTCGAGCTGTGAAATTTCCCTGGCGGAAATTTACAAGGCCGTAAAAATTTCAAATGTTTTAGGAAAAAAGAACGATTGTACTAATTCCAAATGTTCAGTGGGAAGAAGGATTAATAAAGAACTCGAAAAATTATTTAACGAAACGGATAAAGTTGTGTTTAACAACCTTCAGTCTAAAAGCTTGAAAAACTTTGTAGAACAATTTGTTTAAAATTTTTTAACTATAAATGTAATATAAGTTATTACATTATAATAATAAATAAAATCATATGAAAGTAGCAATTATCGGAGCTACCGGGTTTTTAGGCTCCCATTTAGTAAAAGAAGCAACAGGCAGAGGTTTGGAAGTAACCGCCATTGCCAGAAATGTTGATAGGATAACAGAGGGTAAAGTGAATAAAATATCTCTGGATGTTAACAATGTAGATGACCTTGCTAGGGCTTTGGTCGGACATGATGTCGTTGTAAGTGCCTTTAATTCGGGTTGGACGAATCCTGATATTTATGACGATTTCGTTGCCGGCTCTAAGTCGATTCAGCAAGCTGTCAAGAAATCCGGAGTTAAAAGGTTGATCGTTATTGGTGGAGCAGGCAGTCTGTATGTTGCCGAAAATCTGCAGTTGATAGATACACCTGAATTTCCGGCAGAATACAAGCCGGGTGCCTCTGCCGCAAGAGATTACTTAAATATTTTAAAGGAAGAAAAAGATTTGGATTGGGTATTCTTTAGTCCTGCTATAGAAATGAATGCCGGTATTACTACTGGAAGAACGGGTAAATACCGTTTAGGCAAAAGTTATCCGGTTTTTGATCAAAATAACATTTCAAGAATGTCAGGCGAAGACGTGACAGTGGTACTGTTAGATGAGGTCGAAAACCCCAAACATCATCAGGAGCAGTTTACGGCCGCCTATTAAATTTTAAATAATTAGAAATAAACGTAAAAGTTTACATAAAAACCAAGGAGTATTTCAAAGAGCTTAATTTACTTCAGGCACATTAATTGCAACACTACCTATGGATTTGTCACAGATCACATCAATCACTGGGTTTTGTTTTGCCAGCTCCATATGTAAGCTTCCCTTATTTCTGTGCCACTAATAATTAGAAATTTTTGTTATTAGTC
>CAZSFY010000003.1:0-165847 GCA_964606315.1 uncultured Chitinophagaceae bacterium
TTGAATATATAGATGCGGCCAGAAATTACTGGCCGCATCTATATATTCAAATATTTCTTCTTTCTCTTTATCTCCCTCTTTGCTGTTTGATTGAATGGCAGTAGCGCGGTTTTCAATCCAGTCTAAAAAAAACTGAACTGAGGTTTTACTGATATAGTGCTTCTGTCCGCCCACTTCCACGTAATAAGGCGCTGTTGAAGCAAAACAAAAAGTACCGCTAACTTTATTGATTACCCGAATAAGAAACCACCCGCTGCTGTCGAAGGTGACAGATGTTTTTAGCTTGTTGCCTTTAAGTGCTGAAGGATCAATTTTTTTATAAGATTTTCCGTTCTTAATAATTTCAATAAAATCAATAGTATCTCTGCTATAGATTTCTGCATTTATTTTGATCTTGGTTTTTTTCGAAGAACGAAATATTTCTCCTGGTAATTTTCCGTTGGCTCTGGCAATCAGCAAAGGACCATTAGTGACAAATGTTTTTCCTTCCTTTACTTTTTCAAACCATTGGTTGTAAGAGTAATCTTTATCTATATAGGCGTAGATTCTGTTGTAGCCTACTGCGTTGGGAAGTACGCCAGATGCACTTCCTGCCGATGGAGGTATCCTGATTCCGCTATTGAGAATATGATAATAGATGTTCTGCGTCCAGTAGCCATTTCCCATAGGATAAGGATATTGCTCTCTGTTTCTTGGATATCCCCATGCTTCACCATCCAGTAGACCATCGCGTTGCATGTGATTGTGGGCGATACCCATAGAATTAACCTTTCCGGTTGGTAATAAAATGGGCATGTCCCACCAAAATGGTTTTTCAACGTCAACCCAGCTATTTTCTCCGAATTCTTTTTTTACGCGTGTTATTGATTTTGCCAATGGCGGATATTCATCCCGATGGTCAATACTGAAGTTGACCGGCTGACCAGTATTAAAAACCAGTATAGCCCCACCGGAACGCTCATCCTCAGCACCGCTAGTCATTAAATATCTGTCACCATCAAATTGTTTCGGATGTATAAAATATGTTGAATCCAGGTTAGCGGGAAAATGACTGTTCCATGAAGTAATAATGGGGCCTATATGAAGATCTCCACTAAGCATTAATCGTTCTACATGTTCAGGGTTTCTATGGATATGCAGATCCCCAGACCACCAGTTGTTTTTTTTCATATTCACTATTCTGTTTATTGCAACTGTTATGGTAGTGTCATTATGGTTAACCTGAAACTCACCTCGCGCATAATTATATTCAGGTCCACGATCTACTTCATATCGATATTTTCCCGGATCTAAACGGATCGTAAAGATTCCATCAGAAGGATAATCATGAAAAGGGCGAATAACGGTCTGCCACCAATAGGTACTGTCAGCGACAAAAAATACTCCCTGTTCGTTACTTATTCTTACGTTAGCAGGTATGGCTGTGTTGTTCTCTGTAATTAAAAAACTGATATTTTGCTGGGCACTGATGTTTAACGTAGCCATCAGCAATAAGATCATTAAAGGAATTAACTTTCGCATTTGTCGCTTTTTACGAATATACAAGTAACCTTGAGTTAATGACTGTTTTAAGACAATAATGATGTGATACTGGCTACGATAATCAATAGATCAACAACAATGCTACCGATTCTAACAATATTCTTATGATTTGGATAAAGGTGCGGCATGATATTGATCAAATGCATGACATACATAACGTACGAAAAACTGACCCTGGTCTGTTAATGAAAGTTGATGCTCATCGAATATTATAATGCCGTCATCTTCCAGCTCATATAGTCTGGGAAAAACAGATGTTTTGAGCAGATCAAGATGATCGGGATTAAACCGGGTATTTCCTTTGCAAATGATTTCCTGGATATATTTTTTAATGATCTGGTCCTCCTCCGTTAACTGGTATCCTTTCTCTATAGGAATTTTTCCCTCATTAAGCCTTGCATAATAGCTATTTAATTTCTTTTCATTTTGAGCGAAACAGAAACCCGTATCGCTAATAGAGGATACACCCAGTCCGAGTAACATGCCGGTTTGTAAAGAAGTATATCCCATAAAGTTACGGTGTAGCTTACCCGATTTACGGGCAGCGAAAAGACTATCAGTTGGTTTGGCAAAATGATCCATCCCGATTTCGTTATATCCATTGCTGGTTAAAAGCTCCTTCCCTCTCTGGTACATTTTTATTTTTTCTTCGGCGGAAGGAAGATTGCTTTCATCGAATAATCGTTGGCTCCTGCATTTGGAAGGTATATGCGCATAGCTATAAAATGCTATTCGGTCGGGGTCCAGCGCTATCACCTGCGATATGGTTTTTTCTATGGTTTTGGTCGTTTGCAATGGCAACCCATATATTAAATCGTAATTGATGGAACTGAAATTATTATTCCGGGCATATTCGGTTACTTTTCTGATATTCTCCAGGGGTTGAATTCTATTGATGATCTGTTGTACCTGGTCATCAGTATCCTGCACGCCATAGCTGATACGTGTAAAACCTAATGCCCCTAGTGATTTAAGATGTTCATTAGTCGTATTGTTTGGATGCCCTTCAATACTAAATTCGTGGTGGGGATGAATAATACTTCCCTTAAATATAAACTGCAATAACCGCTGCAGATTAAGAGGAGAAAAGAAAGTGGGCGTTCCGCCTCCTAAATGTATTTCCCGGATGACGGGAGTTTGCTTCATTAATTTCTTATATAACAGCCATTCTTTTTGCAGCGCCAGTAGATACTCGCCTTCTACTGCGTGATTAGTAGTGATTTTCTTATTACATCCACAGTATGTACAGAGTGTTTCGCAAAAAGGTAAATGAATATATAAGGAAATACCGTTTAAGTTTTGTGCAATAAAAGTTTTTACAAAAGCCGACTGCCACTCCTCGATATCCAGGTTATCTTTCCATTGCGGAACAGTGGGATAGCTGGTGTACCTGGGTACATAGTTGTTGTATTTATGCAATAATTGCGTATTGATCCCTGTTTCCATCGTACGAAAATAGTTACAGGGTTAGCGATGGAATATGACTTGCGTCAGTTACCGCAAAGATTCCGGTCAGTACAGCATTTTTTCGAGAGAAGATATATTCGAAACAATTATTTTGCCATTCCTGATGTCGACCAGTTTTTCGTTTTTAAAATCACTAAGGGTTCTAATCAGCGACTCGGTAGCTGTTCCTATATATTGGGCAAGTTCTTCGCGACTAATTTCAAGTGGTTGAGGACCGTCATTGGTATTGAATTTTTGAGTGATCCTTACCAATGCATTGGCCACTCTTTTTCTTAATGAGCTATAGGCAAGATTGATCAGTCTTTCTTCATTTTCCTTAACATTTTTTGAAATGATATGCATAAACTTGGCAGTAATGGCCGGGTCGGTATAGATCATTTGCAAAAAATCTTCGCGAGGAATCTGAAGTACTTCTGATTCCTCGATGGCTGTAGCATTATCTATGTAATTAAGCTCTTCAAGAAGCGCCTGGTAGCCTATAAAATCGCCGGTACTACAAAAGTTAGTGATATATTCCTTGCCTTCTTCGTGGGTCCTGGATGTTTTGATTTTACCGCTGATGAGATAATATAAATATTTCGGACGTTTGCCTTCGGTATATAAAGTTTGCTTTTTGGTATATTTAACTGTTTCATAGCGATCAGCAAAACCTTTAATAATCCCTGTGTTTTCAAGATCTTTTAGAAACTCCGCAAAACCCGAGGAGCCGGTAGTATAGTTATTACTGATGATCTGTGCTTTTTTTAGCCGCGTTTCAATAGCATTAAGAATCTCTATTTCCTCAAAAGGCTTGGTGATGTAATCATCGGCGCCCATTTCCATTCCTTTTCTGAAGTCGGACCGCTCGGTTTTGGCAGTGAGAAATATAAGTGGAATATATTGTGTTTCAGGATTTTTACGTAATAAGTGGAGTACGCCATACCCGTCCAGTTCAGGCATCATAATATCGCAAATAATAACATCGGGAATTTCTTTAAGAGCTAGTTCTATACCTTTTTTACCGTTCTCTGCGGTGAAAGTATGATATCCTGCCAGCTCAAGTATCTCGGCAGTATTTTCCCTGATATCATTATTATCGTCTATGACTAATATCTTTTTCTTCACTTACACATTTTTTATGGGTAATGCAAAGGTAACGGTTGTTCCCGATCCCAGTTCACTCTCCAATGAGATGCTGCCTTTCAGCAGATCAACATATCTCTTAACGATGTGTAAACCCAGGCCTGTGCCTTGTATGTTCTGCACATTGGAAGCCCGGTAAAAGGAACTAAAAAGATGTTTTTTGTCCTCATGGGAGATTCCGATTCCCTTGTCAATGATGTCTATAATAAAGGAGTCACCGGAAATAGACTGCCGGATAATAATTTTTTCTCCTTCAGCAGAAAACTTGATGGCATTGGATAATAAATTCAGCAATATGTTTTTGATCATTTTGCGGTCGCTTTCCACTTCTATTTCTTCTCCCGATTCAATGATGAGTTGCTGTCCTTCTTTTAATAATCCTTTGAAGTCATCAATGGTTTCATGGATAAGAACATTAAGCGGAAAGGTAGAAATATTCACACCTACTTTTCCTTCGTCAAGTTTTCCCAGCGAAAGAAAATCCTCCAGCAGATCGTTAAGATGTTTGACGGAGTTTTTTATTTTATCGATGTGTCGCTCTCTTTTGAGTTGTTCATCGACTGTAGTGTATTTTGAAATTAACGATGCTGATGATAATACCGTACTGAGCGGTGTTCTGAATTCATGGGAGGCCATCGAGACAAATCTTCCTTTGATCTCGTTTAGCTGTCTTTCTTTATCCAATGCCTCGCTCAGCTCTGTTTGTGATTCTTCCAGCCGTTGCAGGGCTTCTTTCAGTATTGCCGTTCTTTCTTCAACTTTTATTTCGAGGTCGGTGTTCAGATTCCTGAGTTCTGTACTTACTTTTTCCAGCTCTTTTTGCTGGTGTCGCAGATTGGCTTCGATTTGTTTTCGCTGGGTGATATCGACCAGGAAGGCAATCACATACCGTTGGTTGTTTTGTGTGTAGGTACTCAGACTTACTTCTACCGGAAAGCTGGAACCATCTTTATGCAGCGCATATAAATCGCGGCCCTGTCCCATTACCCTGTTCTTAGGGTGCTTATAAAATTTATTTCTTAGCTGATCATGCCCATGCCGGAAGGGATGGGGAATAAGGACCTCTATCTTTTGACCGATTAGTTCCTGCTCGGTATAGCCAAACATTTTGCAGGTTGCGGGATTGACCAATATCATTTTCCCTTCAGGCCCGGTAATGATAAATCCCTCAGTTGCATTCTCAAACAGGGAAACAAAATGTGATATATCATCTAGCATACCGAAAATTAAGGAATGAAACGTCTATGTAAAAATTTTTATTCCCCTATATGTTTATATAAAAATAAGATACTTATAACCCTATGCAGACAAAAGACTCCGTGTCGGGCAAAGATATAATGGGAGGGTAGGAAGGAACCTGATATTAATCATGTTTTTTCCTTTCCGGCGTCATCTTTCGGGCAGTTCTGCCCAGCTATTTTTACACGGATTAACTATATAATATGCAAAATCTTAGCAATTCACCGTCAGAACAGGAGTTTGACAAAAATTTTAAGCCCACCGGCGCCATAGCTTTTTTTCTATTACTGATCTTACTGGGGTTAGTAATATGGTTCGGTATTTATTTTCTCATGCTCGATCGAGTATAAATTTTTTTTATGTCAATACTGAATAGCTCAGAAAGAAAAGTCATCATTATTACCGGCATTGTACTGTCATTATTTATTTTTTCGATTTTGTATGCGAGGGGAAAAACCAATGATCTTCCCGAATGTGTTCCTTATGATAAAGCCTACCTGGAACCTAAGGTGGTTCAAATCGATGAAAACACTTATCAGGTTTTTGCAGTGGCGCAAATGTGGTTATTTCAACCTTCTGAAATAGTCATTAATGCAGGCAGTGAAGTGGATTTTTATGTAACATCCAAAGATGTTGTACATGGATATAATATCTACGAAAAGAATGTCAACCTAACGGCTATATACGGCAATATTAATAAAAGTACCGTAAAGTTCGACAAGCCTGGCGTCTATACTATCACCTGTCATGAATATTGCGGAATAGGCCACCAGGCAATGCAATCAAAAATAATAGTTAGAGACTCGATTTATAAAAAATTCTAAAACTGCGGATAATATGCAAATCTCCAGATCATTGAAAAGATTATTGTATTGGGAACTGGGTATTCCTATTACTTTGTTAACCATAGGAATTTACCACGGCCTGATGCAAACTATCTATCGTTCAGGAGTGATCAAAGCAGCAGCTGTTGCACATCTTGATTATTACCAGGGACTAACATTACATGGAGTGATCAATGCCGTAGTACTGACATCTTTTTTTGCTGTGGCTTTTGGTCACGCTACTATGGCCTTTTATTTCAAAAAGGAACCCAACATGAAAGTTGGGTGGCTGAGTTTTTGGATGATGACTGTAGGAACAGTCATGGCGTCATGGGCAATGCTCTCAGGAAAGGCTTCGGTATTATACACTTTCTATCCTCCTCTTAAAGCGCACCCTCTCTTTTACATCGGTGCAGCGTTACTGCTTATTGGCTCATGGATCCCTTTATTTAACTGGGCTAGAATGTATGTAAAATGGAAGAAGGATAATCAAACTACAAAAACGCCTTTACCCATAATATTTACATTGGTCAATTTTACTATATGGTTTGTCTGTACCCTGGCCGTTGCCTACGAAGTTCTCGTTCTGTTATTGCCTTGGGCAATGGGATGGACACAAACCGTGAATGTTACATTGGCAAGAACGTTGTTTTGGTTCTTTGGTCATGCGTTAGTGTATTTCTGGCTATTACCTTCCTATGTCATGTTTTACACTATGCTGCCAAAGCTGGCGGGAGGCAAGCTATTCTCTGATCTGGCTGGAAGAATAGCTGCCTTTCTTTTTCTGCTCTTTTCGGTTCCGGTAGGAGTGCATCACCAGTTTAGTGATCCTTCTATTACAAAAGGAGTAAAGATGTTTCAGGGGCTGCTGACTTTCGGAGTGACAATACCCAGTTTTATTACTGCATTTACCATCGCGGCTTCATTGGAGTATGCCGGACGAAAAAGAGGCGCTAAAGGTGTACTTGGATTCTTCGGAAAACTGCCCTATCTGGATGCCAACCGCTATATGTTTGCCTATTTAATATGCGGATTAATATTATTTGTTTTTGGGGGATTGACAGGTATTGTCAATGCTTCGGGGCAATTGAATAACGTTATACATAATACAGCCTGGCTACCTGGTCACTTTCATATGACCGTTGCCGGTCCGGTTTTCCTGAGTATTATTGGCATGAGCCTTTATTTGTATTCTACCACTTCGGGAAAGAGAATTTTCCTTCCCAGCGTTAATGTAATTATTCCTTACCTGTGGACTATTGGCATCCTTATATTTTCCACAGGTTTATCCTGGGGCGGACTGATAGGAGAGCCACGCCGCACTAATATGGGATTAAGTTACCTTGATCCCTCAAGCGACTTATATACGCCTGAATGGGTTCCTACCACTTTGCTGGCGCTGGCCGGGGGAATAATTATGACCATAGCCGGACTATTATTTTTCATTGTCTTTTTCGGAACTATGTTCAGGAAGAAAAAACAGGAGGGAGAACTGGTATTGCCGGTGAGTGAGGTTTTGCACGATGAGAGGCGTGTTCCTCTGTTTGATTCCTTTAAGCCCTGGTTAGTAGCAATGGCTGTCGTTATTGTGATAGCATATGTTCCGGCATTCCTGGATGCCAACCGAAATCCTGGTCCGGGTGCCCCCGTATTTACACCCGAAAACCCCTTACCCCAATCTAAACCATTAGATGAATGAGAACAGCCTGGTTATTTATTGCCGGAGTGATTATAATACCTATGCTCGCTTTTTCGCTGGTTAGTTGGTACCAGCAGAAGTATGTGAGTTTGCCCTTTCCAGTCTCAGAAGGACATATAGTAAAAGGCATTCCGGCAATAAACCAGGAAAGCGATACTGTAGATTTCTCTGCCTTTGGAGAAAAAAGTATAAAAGTGGTTAACCTGTTTTTTACACGCTGCCCCGTAGTTTGCCCGAAAATGATGAAAAACCTGCTAAGTGTTCATGATGCAGACGATAAAGAGGTAGTGTTTTGCTCCTATAGTGTTGATCCGGAGAGAGATTCGGCGATGGAACTTAAGCAGTATTCCGAAAAGTTTAATATCTCCTCGTCCTGGTACCTGTTTACCGGGTCCAAACAGGAAATATACCGTTTCGCCCGAAAAGACCTCTTATTACTGGCAACTGATGGAGACGGTGGAGAACTGGATTTTATTCATAGTGAAAATGTGGTATTGGTTGACTTTTCCAATCGCATAAGAGGCTATTACAAAGGAACCGATATAAAAGAAATAGAACGGCTGTCGGCCGATATTATTAAACTTAAAAAAGACTACAAATGACTATGAATATCTATTTTTTTATTACCTACTTCGTATTGGTCGTTCTGCTTATAGCATCCTTACTGATGCTGGTAAAGGTCAAAAAGATAAGAAGGAATAAAGGCCTTTGACCTTATTCAGCTTATATTGTAAAAGACGTTAATTGGTAATCATCATTTTGATTGCCAATTTTTTTGCAGTTTTTAAATTGTATATAATAATTATACTTCTCCATTAAAAGATTTCAATTCTGGCAGGTATCACGGATCGATTAGCAAAATCCCGAATATGTATAAATTTAGTTAAAACATAACCGCCTTCAATTTTTTTTGAAAAATCTTTTCATTAATGTTTGGCCATATATTAAAAAGCTCTACCTTTATCCTTTCATAGGATAAGGTTTAATGACGCAAGTCATTTGTATTCCCCCGGTTTCTACCGGGGGAAACATTTTTTATAGACCCTCTCTTTTTCTTACTTCCTAAAATTCTATTTTGTAATTAATCACAGGGATCAATCCTGCCTGATAAATATTCTTATAATCATTAGCCATTGCGTCATAAATCCTTGTATAAATGTTAGTCCTGTTCATTACATTTTGAACATCCAATGAAAGGGTGGAGGTGCTGCGTTTATGCAGCCACTTGACCGAGGCTCTCAGGTCGGTTCTGAAATAGGCAGGGTTTTGAATGGAATTTGCGGCTAACTCTATATATACGGCATATCCTTGCAGTTTTGATTGATCAAGATCAATAGGCGTGGTTCTGAATCCGCCGGCATATACCGATTTGATATTGACACCGATTATCCTGCTTTTGCTTTTAGCGATAAAATCTTTCCCTGCTACAACATTAAATGTTTTATTACCATTAAAAGCGGTATTTCTTTCTATGCCATCAAGGGCCTTATATTTTGATTGGTAGAAAGAAGTATTGATCATATAATAGAAATTGTTGGAAAAACTTTTTTCAAGGGATAATTCTATTCCGTAATTTTTTCCTTTTCCCTTTCCTACCAGACCAAAGGGTACATATCCCCCTTCTATGTTAATACTGGAAAATGTACTGGTATCGCTATCGCTTACCGGTACATTAAATAAATGCTGATAGTAGACTTCTGCCTTGAACCTAAGATGTTTATTGAATACCCTGTTGTATCCTGCTACAAAATGATTTGATTTAATAAGATCCAGGTTCTTATTAGGATAAATAATATTTCCCCGATCATCATGCTGTTTGAAAAAATATACACCCATACCCTGTATCTGGCTGTGCAATCCGTAACCTAAGGTAAATGCATTTTTATCGTTCATATCCCACTTTATAGAAGCCCTGGGCTCTATTGAAGAAGTATTATTTAACAATAAATGCAAATAATGAAACCCACTGTTAACCGTGATATTATCAACCGGTTTAAATTGCCATTGTGCAAAGCCCTGGATAGTTTGCGTATTTCCTTTAACATTAATTCTTTCCTCAGGGGTTTCTATTGGATTTTCGCGTGAGAGCTGGTAATAATTAAAATGAATGCTGCTGGCAATAATACCGGCTCTCAATAATTGACGCTGGTCAATTTTATAATTTAATGTTGAATTGAGTGTGATCTTATCTGAAATGTTATTGTCTTTAAAGGAGTTTATGCTGGTATTGTCCTCATCCGTATAATATTGATTGTATTTCTGCCGGCTATTGGCAAGGGAAAGAGCGGATCTTAGGGAAATATTTTCGTTAACATCCAAAGTGTGGGTAATACCATTTAAGATAGTGTTAGCAACAAATTTTCCGCTATACCTGTCGAAGTCGCTTTCCCATTTTTCCCGTTCGATTGGATTATCAGTTTGATTACTTAATCCCATAAATCCGAAAATGGTAAACTTTCCTTTTCGTGCTGTAGGTAAATAAATATTATAGGAGAGATCCTGGAAATCAGTGTTGGCGCTTCCGATATTGAGACCAAGTTTACTTAATAAAGATAATGTTGAATACCGGTAATTAATCAGATAGGAACCCTGATAGAAAGAAGCTATCGGACCTTCTGCAGCAAAATTTAATCCTAAAAGCCCTGCTTCCACAGTGTATTCTCTTTTGTTAGAATTGCCTTTTCTAAGCCTTAAATCAAAAACGCCGCCAATTGTATTGCCGTATTCTGCGGCAAAAGCGCCTGTAACAAAATCGGAGTTGGCTAACAACTGTGCACTTAGGATTGAAATACCTCCTCCAGCGGAACCCGGTGAACTGAAATGGTTGGGATTAGGAATATCCACTCCTTCCATTCGCCATAATAAAGCATTAGGGGCATTACCTCTTATGGAAATATTGTTTTGGCCATCGCTTGTACCAGTTACGCCCGGAAAAGCTGTAGCCATTCGGAGCGGATCGTTAACGGCAGCCGCATATCGCCTGGCTTCCTCTACGCTAAAGGCTCGGGCACTGACAATGCTCAACTCATTAAGTGGTCGGTTTTTTTTACTGCTGGCACGTACAACAACTTCTTTTTCATCATTAGAACGTAATATCACTTCATTTAGAGTATCACGTGAATCCTGGATTAACTGGGCAGAAGAATAAAAATAAATTGTTGAAAGAGATAATAATAGTAATAGTTTTTTGATGTAGCGGTTCATCCGTATATTTTTTTCTTACAGTCTGCACTTAAGCATGACCGTTTATTAACTAGGTTTTTTAATCAGACAACCTCGTTAATATTTACCCCTACGTCAGGTTAAAATAATCTTTTCCCCACCCCGACGAATGAGTCGCTGAAACTTAATGCTTGGATTTACTTTTTTCTACGTGTAATTTCTCTGCTTCATCAAGAGAATGAGAGGAAAAAAGATCATTGTCTTTTTCTGCATGCCTGGAGAGTTTGATGTAAAATTTTTTTAACACTTTTAGTTCTTCTTCAGTCAGGTCTTCTATGTCGACCAACCTGTTACTTGCCTTACTATTAGCAGCAATTAATTCATTGAGCTTCAGGTGTATGGCAGCAGTGTCTTTATTCTGTGAACGCTGAATAACAAATACCATCAGAAAGGTAATGATGGTAGTGCTGGTGTTAATCACCAGTTGCCAGGTGTCCGAAAAATTGAAAACCGGACCACAAACTGCCCATACTATAATCAACAGAAAGGCAGAGATTGTTACTACCGGGCTTCCGGCTGCTTCGGTGATTGTATTGGAAATATTACTGTAAAGTCTTGCATACACCAGCTTTTTGTTTCTGGATTTCGTATTGTTTTTTTGCATAATATGAATTATTGTAATATCAAGGGAATGGAAAAATTGTGCCCTTGAAATAGAAATTTTATATTGGTTCTTAAGTGGTTACCCGTAGCCGTTCATATTAAATGGCTTCAACACTATGAACTGTTAGTCCTGTTTTATACTTTTATTGCCGTTGCCGGTAACGGCACTTTAAATCCGTACTAATGAATAACCCGTCCATGCTGGGGCTTATTTCCAGCTTCGTATTATCCATATTCCTGAGTGGCGCTTCTTATGTTTTTAACGAGCCCGAGGCTTACGTAGTGAATAATAGTTCCTCTACCATTTATTATAAACCAGAAAGTTTAAAAGCCAATCCGGGCTTAGATCAGGATGCAGCTTATCCCTTAGCTCCTGGTGAAAGATTATTTGCCCCTGTAGATGCTATTGTAACTCCCTCCACAACATCAGGAAAAATTTATAGGGTACCTACAGGCGGAAAAGTAGTGATTGACCAGGACGGTGAAGCAAAACCCTCTGGTATTCTTTCCAGACTTTTTATATTATTTCCTTCATATGGTACCGCAGAACCTCCTTGTGATAGTTTTGCCATGTTAGCGAATAGTAAACATGTACTGCAGCTTATGCCTGATGTGGTTGTTGCCGTTAACTAACTTTTTCTACACTTCTGCGATACTGAAATGGTGTTAGTTTGATCTGTGATTTGAACACCTGCGAAAAATGTGAGGTCGATTTATACCCGCACAAGTCAGATATATCGGAAATAGGTCTGCCGGTTTGTACCAATAACGAACAGGCTTTAGCAATGCGTTGCTCTTGCAGGTATTGAGAAAAATTCTTTTTCAACCGGCTTCTGAAAAATCTGCAAAAAGCACTTTCTGTCATACAAGCCAACTCTGCCACCTGTTCAAGCGTAATGGGATGATGCAGATTATCATTAATAAACTTCAATACGGGAACCATTCTGTCCGAAATATCGTGCTCTGCAGGTTCTTGCAGGTTGGCGATAACAAATGACTTTTCTTGTGAGATGGAGATGAGATGTAATATTCTTAATATCCCTTCTATTTGCGGATAACCATGCTCTACATGAAGTTCCAGTAGCATTTTTCCAATTCTGTCTCTTGTTGCTCCTGTTATTTTAATACCCTTTCTGCTATCGTTGATTAGTTTTTTGATTTCACTGAACTCTTTGAGGGAATTAAACAATTCCTGAAATTTGAAAATATTAAAATATACGAGAATAGCTTTTGGAGAGTTATTGTCAATACCTCCATTATTTTCTTCAGTGACCCAGATATGCGGTACACCCGGACCCATTAACACCATGTCTCCCGATTCGAAATTTTCTGCAATACCATTTACAATGCGTGTTCCCTTCCCTTCAACAACATATAATAATTCTAACTCTGGATGCGAATGATATTCCGGTTGGGCATTGAATGGGCACTGCAGGTTGGCGTCCATAATGGGCTCTATACTTAAAAGCTCATTAGTGAGTCTTGATATTTCGGTATGAACTAGTTTCATTTCGTAAATTTATTGATCCTGAACTAAAAATATATGCGCAAAATAATATTGTTTTTTTTGATGTTGCCTATTGCTGTGGCCGGAGTCGGACAAACAACTATCCCTTTATACGGCAATGAAGAAATTCCTAATTCAAAACACGCTGATAATGAAGAGAAAGTAGTGAACGATCACAATAATAAACCAATCAGTGTAGCAGTTCAACACCCAACTTTGACTGTCTTTTTACCTAAAAACCCAAATGGTATAGGATTGTTAATATGTCCGGGAGGGGGTTATTCTATCGTGGCTTTTACGCATGAAGGGGAAGAGGTAGCCAGCCAGTTAAGTGAATGGGGCTTTACAGTATTTGTATTAAAATACAGGATACCGAATATCAAGTGGATGCAAAATCCTGAAATAGCTCCATTGCAGGATGTTCAGCAGGCCCTTATTACAATAAGAAAGAATGCAGCTAAATGGAAAATTGATCCGGATAAAACAGGTATAATGGGTTTTTCTGCCGGTGGTCATCTTGCTTCCACCGCAGCCACTCATTTTTCTACATGTCTTGTTGCCAATCCTGATAATATAAGCGTGCGCCCCGATTTTCAGATCCTGGTTTACCCGGTCATCAGCTTCACTGATAATATAACGCATGAAGGTTCGCGACGTCAGTTATTAGGAGAAAATCCGTCACGACAAAAAATTGAGGAGTACTCTGCTGAATATAATTGTACGGCAGATACGCCACCTGCACTTTTTATACATAGTTCGGCAGATGAAAGTGTTTCCTATCTTAATAGCATGGTATATTATGATGCGCTTATAAAGAAAGGCGTTCGTGCCGATCTTCATATTTTTTCGAAAGGCGGACATGGATTCGGAACTATTAAGACTGGTTACCCAATAGACTCCTGGCTTGAAATCATCAGAGATTGGTTAAGGACAGGATTGTAGAAGTATTAATGAATTAATTCGCCAAAAGCTTCAATAATTATATTACCATACACCTGTTGTGCCTGTTCGGCAAGCTGGTGACTGATATCTATTCTTCGGGAAATCCGGATATTACCTTTATATGTTATCGCGAAATAGGCGAATAGTTTAAAGTCAGATTCTTTTACAGGTGTAGCATAACCCGTAATGGCAATCGACCAACTGGCATTGAATAACTGATAAACTCCTATAGCCATTTCTTCTGCTGTTTGAGCGGAAACACTATTGCAGGATTCTGCTTTATGTTGATTGACATGGAGATGCTTAATTTTTTGTTTAATATTATACGTAGTAATACCGCCTTCAAAAAAAAGAGAAGCCTCCTGCATATTCCCGAAAATATTTTGCAATAATCCTGTGGTTACGCTTTCAGCAACTGCTATTGTTTCGTTCCGCGAAATAAGAAAGGTTTTGATCTTTTCCAGCAACAATTCTTTATCGTCCATGATGTGCCGAGCCCTTTGTTTGTATTTAGAAAATACCCATTTTTTTCATAAGAAAGGTAGCATTTTTATTAGTAGCTACGCCTTCCCTTAATTTATAGTCAAAGCTTAACTCTCCATTTTCTATCAGGCTCTCGAAACAATAATTACTGATCATGCCGGGGTAAGTATTTTGCAGGGCGCTTAAGCTCAGATCATGTGTTGCAAACAGCGTTAGACAATTAAACTGCAATAGTCTTGCAATAAGCTCTGTTGAACCATGTGTCTTATCATCAGAGTTTGTTCCCCTAAGAACTTCATCTATTAAAACAAGGCAGGGTTCGCCTGTTGCCAATTGTTGTATAATCTCATGTAATCTTTTCAGCTCTGCCATGAAATAAGAAGTATTGGTTAGTAAAGAATCATTAATTCTCATCGATGATAATATCCGCATAGGGACAAATGCAAATGTTGTGGCACATACGGTTGAGCCACATTGCGCCAGTAAAAGATTTATGCCAATAGTTCTTAAGAATGTTGATTTGCCCGACATATTTGATCCGGTGATGATCAGCAGTTTTTCCTTTTCTCCAATATTGATATTATTGGACACCTGTGAGTCAATATGAATTAAGGGGTGGGCTAGCTGGGTAGCTTCTATTGTAAGCCTGCCTTCTTTTATTTCAGGAAAACAATAGGCAGGCTGATTAAAAACGAAGGAAGCAAATGACCCTAACACCTCGATTTCCCCAACAGTATCGATCCAATCATTGAACTTACTGCTGTTTTTTACTTTCCACTTTTCAAGCGATAGCATGCATTGTATATCATATAAGAAAAAGCTGTTGAGGAAAAGATTTACCAATAAATTCAAACGATGGTCGAGGAGGGCTGTTAATTTAGATAATTTTAGTATTTCTTGTTGAGCGTTTCTTGCTGTCGATTGAAGGGATTGTAATAAGGTGGAAGAACCGGCATCGGCTGAATAAAAATGTTTCAGAATAGAAGAATACTGTTGAAGGATAGCAGACTTCTTTCCCGTCAGCCTGTGTTGCTCATTGATGTGTTTAAAATGAATTCCTGTTACTAACCAACTCAGGAGTATGCCTAATGAAAGTATGGCAAGATTATCGGAATACAGGTAATATAGAAAACTGGCCAGGTTAAAAGCCGGTAATATATATCTGATAATATGTATCCATTTTTTGGATTGCAGAATATTTTTGGTGCCGATCCAGGAAATGATCTCATCTATTTTACCTTCTTCTTCTTTCTCTACTCTTCCGCTGGCTGTGATGAGTTGTCTTGGAGCGGGTTGTGAAGCAAGTTGTTTGATGGCCTGTTGCTGTGCAATGATTTGCCGGGAATTCAATAGAGGTTCGTTAAGCAAGAGCGCCAACTTCCTTTTTCCTATTGTTGTGGTAGCACGGTTCAATAAATGAAAAAGGGAACCTTCTCCAAAGATGTCAAGATCAGTTGTATGCATAGCTGGATTGATGATACCAGCATCAGCAGAAAATATATTTGTCCCTCCCTGTAATACAGACAGTTCATTTTTATTAAGCAGCAACAATTCTTTTAAGAGTTTGATCTTAGCAGAGATGGAAAGTGAAAACCTGACCCAGGCCACAAATCCTACTAAAAAAATAATTATCAGCCATATATTATGATTAGCAGGGAATTTTATTTGCTGGTATATAAAAAATAAAAGCAGCGTAAAAGTTGCCAGCCTTGTAATAGCGATCAGCGTGGCTCTTTTTTTCAGTATTCCTAATTGGTTGGTGTACCTGTCGATATTTTCTGAATAATAAGCTGATGGTGTCATAAAGTTACTCTTCACTCAATTGCACTAGGAAATCGAAAAATTTAGGATCAGCATAATCAGCCATTCCTTCGTGTTTAAAGACTATTTGCCCTTTTTTATCAATGACAATGGTAGTCGGCAGTTTGCCGGCAAATAATTCGGCAGGAATATCGCTGGCTACGGTATATAATGGAAAAGAATATTTTTTCTTATCTAAAAACTTTTTTGCTTTTTTATATTGTCCGTCTGCATCAACAGTGAGAAAAATGATGTTTCTTTCCGCGGCTAATTGATTATAGAGTTTGTCAATAGAGGGCATTTCGGCGCGACAGGGAGGACACCATGTAGCCCAGAAATTCAGGAACACTACTTTGCCTTTTAAATCGGAGAGACTTACAATTTGTCCGCTTCCATTTTGAAACTTTACATTTTCATCGATGAAATTCCCTACAGGTATCGCTTTTCCCGGTTTGAAAAAACCAATGTTCATCAATCCTCTAATGACAAATGATTTAGCATCAGGAACAAACAGGATGGTAACAAGAAGAGCCAGCAATACCCCGTTTATTATTGTTGTTCTATTTATTGATAATTTTTTAATCACCGGATAAAGGTATATTAAAAACCTGCTTTTTTTACATTGAATCATTCTTTAATGAGTGTTAAAATGGGTTAATTTTTTTCACTGCTAAATACTGTACATTTGATTTCATAATTAATTACATACAATGGAACATAGAAAATTAGGCGGATCCGGCTTATCAGTTCCTGTTTTAAGTTTTGGTACAGGCACATTTGGTGGCCAGGGTAACTTTTTTAAAGCGTGGGGCAATACAGATGTTAGTGAAGCAAAGAAGATGGTAAGATTATGCCTTGATGCAGGAGTAAATATGTTTGATACCGCCAATACTTATTCAAGGGGAATGTCTGAAGAGATATTAGGTGAAGCTATTACGGGCATACGCGATGAACTGATTTTATCTACTAAGGCTACATTCATTATGGGTAGCGGACCCAATGATTTTGGTTCTTCGCGTTTTCACCTTATCAAGCAATGTGAGGAAAGCTTACGCAGGTTGAAAACTGATCATATCGATATCTATCATATGCATGGGTTTGATGCTACAACACCCGTTGAGGAAACATTAAAAACGTTAGAGACATTGGTCAATAGCGGGAAAGTGAGATATATAGCCTGCTCAAACTTTTCAGGCTGGCATTTAATGAAGTCTCTGTCAATTTCGGAGAAATACGGATGGAACAAATACATTGCACACCAGGCCAATTATTCTTTGGTCAACCGCGAATTTGAATGGGAGCTTATGCCTTTGGGAATCGACCAAAATGTGGGTACTATGGTATGGGGACCTCTATCGGGAGGAAGATTAGGAGGTAAATTCAGAAGAAATCAACCTATACCACAAGATACCAGGATTGCACAAGGTGGCGGACTTGGACCTGATATGCCGGCGGAATTTTTCTATAACCTTATTGACGTTCTTGACGAGATCGCTGAAGAAACGGGAAAAACAATTTCACAGATTGCTATCAACTGGTTGTTACATAAACCTACGGTAGATAATATTATTATAGGAGCAAGGAACGAGGAACAGCTAAAACAAAACCTGGGTTCCGTTGGATGGAACTTAAGTGCTGAACAGATAAGTCGCCTGGATAAAGCATCGGAAACACAACCTATTTATCCTTATTGGCATCAGAGAGGTAATTTAAAATTAAATCCTCTCCCTGTATAATAAAGAATGTTGTATGAATAAATGCTTACTATTGACAAATTGCCTGTGCTTATTATTGATAAATATTAGCTGGGGACAGACTGACTACTACAAAAACGATAATGGAAAATATGTTTTAACTGTTGAAGGAGCTTCACATCTTGCTTCCCTTCCTTTAAAATGTATAACACAAGAGTTTCCTTATAAGACAGGTATTACTTTCACTACCGATTCATTTATCAGTAAACCCATAAATTATCATCCAGCTTTTTACGGATGTTTCGATTGGCATTCCAGTGTGCACGGACATTGGATGTTGGTGAGACTGGTAAAGTTTTTTCCAAAAATGCCCGAAGCTGAACGTATACGGACATTATTAAGAAATCAGTTGAGCTACCAGCATATACAGACTGAATTAAAAATATTCAGTGATAAAAATAATAAAGGATTTGAGCGTACATACGGATGGGCATGGATTTTACAATTGCAAAAAGAATTATTAGAATGGAATGATCAACTAGGAGAACAACTGGCGCAAAATCTTCGTCCGCTTGCTGAGCATTTTTCAAAAGAATACAGGCAGTTTCTTTCTAAACTCGTTTATCCTGTCAGAGTAGGAGAACATTCAAATCTTGCCTTTGGGTTAAGACTGGCTTGGGATTATGCTGAAGTAGCTGGGGACGATTCTTTAAAGCATAGTATTGTTGAAGCTGCGATGCGTTTTTATGATAAAGATGAAAACTGTCCTATTCTTTGGGAACCAGGAGGAACAGATTTCCTGAGCCCATGTCTTGAAGAAGCGGATCTGATGTGGCGTGTGTTACCGGCAAGGGCATACGCTGTATGGGTAAAGAAATTTTTACCTTCTTTATTCAAGGCCGACTTTGTATTGCCGGTAGGAGAGGTAAAAGATCGCAGTGACGGAAGACTTGTGCATCTCGATGGATTAAATTTTAGCAGGGCATGGTGTCTTTATGGGATAGCTGCTCATGTTGATGCTAATAAGCACAAAATATTGGAGCAGGCTAATAAACATTTGGAAGCTGCATTACCGCACGTGGCTACAGGCGAGTATATGGGAGAACATTGGCTGGCGTCATTTGCGGTATATGCTTTAACCATAATGAATAAATAACTATGGCATATATTATACCGCCGGGCGGATTATCATCACCAATATAGGTTTGAATACATGGTATAGTAAAAATGCTCCTCCTGCACCGGTTCGTAGCTGCGGGTTGTTTCACACTGCTATTTTATATGCTACCAGGAGAGAGCTGGCCGATGCGTTACAACAGGTTATCGATGCCAATTACCCTATTACCGGAGCAGCAGATCATGGAGTTTCTGAAGCTATATACATGAACGACCCTGATGGTAATGGCGTTGAATTGTATTGGGATAAACCATCCGATCAGTAACCGTTCGATGCATCAGGAAATTTGCAAATGTTTACAAAGCCTCTCGACCTCCAACAATTATTGCGTGAATTAATGTGATCCATTAGTTTCAAATCCCAGTATAGCTAAACCTATATTTTTACTTTTAATGCAATAATGTTGCAAAATTATATTTAATGCAACATTGTTTCAATATTTTTCCGCATCTTTGCAACGTTGAGGCATTTTTTTATCATATGGTGTTTGTTGTTGGGGTCGGTAGTGAAGGGGCAGGATTGCTCATATCAACTTACGGGGCATATCCAGGATGCCGACACCAGGGAGAATCTTGCTGGCGCTACCATCACACTGGTGGATATCCAGCATAGTTTTGTTACGGATGAAAATGGAGATTTTAAATATACTGATATCTGTCCCGGAACCTATATAATGGAGATCAGTCATGCCGGCTGTGAGACTGTCAGGAAAACTGTTGTGCTTAATAAAAATCTTCATGTGGATATTTCCCTGCCACATCTTAGAAATAATTTATCAGAAGTAATTGTTACAGGAGAAAAGTATCTGCAGACAACCGGATTTAACCGACAACTGGATGCTAAGGCGATAGCTTCTTCGCAGGGATTTACCATTGCAGATGCGCTGGGAAAAATCAATGGTGTTAATATTTTACAGACAGGATCTACTATCGCCAAACCGGTAGTGCATGGTTTGCATAGTATTCGTGTGCTAACCATAAATAACGGGATCAGGCAGGAAGGGCAGCAATGGGGAAGTGAACATGCTCCTGAAATTGATACTTATATCGCCGATAAATTATCAGTGATAAAAGGAGTAGATGAATTAAAATATGGTTCTGACGCCATAGGTGGTGTGGTATTGGTTGATCCGCGTCCGTTACGGTCGCAACCCGGCCGGCAGGCAGAGATCAATACAGCCTATTTTACGAACAATAACCAGTATGTTGTTTCCGGGATCTACGAAGAACAGTTAAAAAATCTTCCTTCGTTAAGTTATCGCATTCAGGGAACACTGAAAAAAGGAGGCAATATCGCCACACCGTTATATCGTTTGAATAATACGGGAGTGGACGAAAAAAACTTTTCGCTGGCTGCTAACTGGAAAAAACAACGTTACCAGGTACAAACTTATTACAGCCAGTTTCAAACAAGTATTGGCATATTTCCTTATGCACATGTAGGTAATCTTTCCGATTTGATGGTGAGGATTGCACGTCCGCAACCAGATAGTATTTTTCTTGGTGAAAAAACCTATGTTATTGAAAGACCCCGTCAGGAAGTGATGCACCGTTTGTTTAAGATTAAATCGGTATTTAATTTTAATGAGCATAAAATTAATATAACATTAGGAGGACAAAATAACCACCGCTCCGAGTTTGATATAGTAAGAGATGCTGCTTCTAGGGGACCGCAAATTAGTTTGGCATTAACTACTTTCTCTGAAGAAATAACTTACGAACATCCATCCATTCATCATTTTAGCGGAATAATAGGTATTAATCTTGTACAGCAGGATAATAGTTATTCGGGAAGATATTTAATTCCCAATTACAAGGCTAACGGGTTCGGTGCATTCTGGATTGAAAAATGGAAAAGAAATAAACTTAATATTGAGGCCGGTGTTCGTTTTGATAATAAAAACATTAATACCAGCCGCTTGCAATATGGCGGACAGGTGACTGATCATGATTTTCATTTTTCTACCCTGGCTGCGTCATTTAATTCGGGTTATGCGGTTGCTCCGGGTTTAAAAGTTAACGGAACACTTACTGTTTCCAGCAGAGCGCCGCATGTAAATGAATTGCTTTCAAGTGGTATTCACCAGGCTGGTGGGGGATATGCTTTTGTTCAGGGTGATATTCATCTTAAAACAGAAAAATCGCTGAACCTTGGTCTTGGAGTGGTTTATCACAGCAGAAATAAAGATGTTACTATAGAAGCCAATGTGTACTCTAATCGCATCAACGATTTTATTTATACCCAACCCAAACCTGATGAGCCTGTACTGACGGTTACTGGTGCCGCTCCGCAAATTGCTTATCAACAAACGGATGCACAATTAACCGGCGCGGATATTACCATAGTCTACCAGTTGATGGAATCATTACAAATCACTTCTGCTGCTTCGGTATTGCGTGCAAGAAATAAACAGTTGAACGACTGGCTGATATTAATGCCTGCCAACCGTTGGCGCAATGAAATAGGATACAGTTTTAAAGACAAAGGAAAATTCAAAGACATATATTGTTCGGCTGAATATCTTTCAGTATTCACTCCCCGTGTTCCGTCCGACAGTCATGGTAAACAGGATTATAAAGAAGCGCCTGGCGCATACGGATTGCTGAACCTTAATGCATCTGCTACCGTTGACATTTTTCATTATCCCGTTACAATTGGATTCAGTATTCGCAATACGCTAAATACTGCTTACCGCGATTATATGAACCTGTTTAGGTATTACGCCGATGAAATGGGAAGAAATATTATCGTAAGACTAAAAATTCCTTTTGATCATTTATTTGATAAACAATAATCTATTAAAAAATTAAAAAATATGCAGATGAAAAATGTATTAAATTTTCTGGCCATTTTGGTTGTGTTATCCTTAGCAATAACTTCCTGCAAAAAGGAAAAAACCGAGGAAGAAGATAACGATAACGAGATGATCACTACCGTAAGAGTGCAGTTAACTGAAGAAGGCTCTTCCAATGTGTTGACATTTAACTGGAAAGATATTGACGGACAAGGGGGAGCAGCGCCGGTTATAGATAATATCGTATTAAAAGCGAATACCGTTTATACGGCTTCCATTACTTTTCTTGATGAATCGAAAACACCTGCTGAAAATATCACAGAGGAAATAGAAGAAGAAGGCGATGTGCACCGTGTCTATTATAATACTCCTGCGGGATTGACTATTAGTGACTTTGATACTGATGAGAATGGTATGCCCCTGGGAATTAATAGTACCTGGACAACAACGAATGCTGCAACAGGTACGTTGCAAATTATATTAAGACATTATGGTTCGGGTGGAAAAGAAGCATCCGATCCGGCAAACAGCAGTAAATCATCTTCTGATGCTGATGTGAGCTTCAACCTGGTCATTGAATAAAAATATATATCACGAACGACTAAGAGGCTGTTTCAAAAGTAAATTTTCCCGGTTTTATTCGGGTGAGGCTTGATGGAAAAGATTTTCATATAAATGATGCTTATAACCTCCAGGTTACTTTTGCGACACCCTCTTTTTCTTTTTTTTGACTTTTTTCTTCTTCAGGTTTTTATAATAATCTTTGATAACATCCCAATACTCTTTGCCATATCCTACAAATATTTCCCCGTTTGCAGGAATATCTTTGGTGGCAACGATATAGACTTTTAACCCTTCTTCAGTGTATTCAGAATTATTTGTGATTCCTTTAACCCTCGACATGCCCCTGGCATCGTTAGCATATCGCGCGAGCGCCTTTGGACGGGGAAGGGCATCAATAACATGATAGCGTTTCACGTAATATATGTATCCATTCCCCCCATTTCTATGATCAGCATCCTTCCAACTGGAAATTTTTCCTTTATATTCAACGATTTTGGTCCCTTTGGGTATTGCTTTCTTTGTAAACAGTCCTTTACCGGAATTGGGAAGTATTGACCGCTTTACCACTAACTGCTTTTCTAATAGTGCCATTCAGTTTATTAATTTGTAATCAATTCAGGGGGCGAAGATAAGGGCTGGGCATCACACAGCATCACAGATACATTTAGCTTTAGCTATACTTTTATCGATATATTAAACAAAAACGATTATGGCCATTGGCATTGACAAAGATCAGTTCAGACATGTAAGTTATTTGTGGGATGATGCAAAAGCTGCTTCTTTCGGTGATGATCAGGTAGCTCTTCTGATATACCGTTCTAACCTGCTGGGAGCAGATTTGAGGTTAACAAATTATGGCGGAGGTAATACTTCCTGCAAGGTAAACGCAAAGGATCCCCTTACGGGCGAGGATACGGAAGTAATGTGGGTGAAAGGTTCAGGCGGTGATCTGGGAACCCTTAAAAAAAGCGGACTTGCAGCGTTGTATGTTGACCGACTCAATAACCTGAAAAAAATATATAAGGGTATTGAACATGAAGATGAAATGGTTGAGCTTTTTAATCATTGTATCTTCGACCTTTCTTCAAAAGCACCCTCTATTGATACGCCTTTGCATGGATTTCTTCCTTTCAGGCATATTGATCATCTCCATCCCGATGCGGCCATTGCTATTGCCGCAGCAAAAGATGGTAAAAAAATCACCCAGGAACTATTCAACGGAACTATCGGCTGGGTAGAATGGCAACGACCGGGGTTTGATCTGGGACTGAAATTGAAACAATGTCTCGATGAAAATCCTGGTATACGCGGGATCATGCTGGGCTCTCATGGTTTATTCACCTGGGGAGATACAGCCTATGAATCTTATATTAATACACTGGAGGTCATTGAGCGTTGCGCCAGATACCTTGAAGATAATGTTGGTAAAAAACGTCCTGTTTTTGGCGGTGAAAAAATAAAAGCACTTCCTAAGGAACAACGTCTGCAAAAAGCAGCACAGCTTGCACCGGTATTAAGAGGGTTCTGTTCTTCCTATACAAAAATGATCGGTCATTTTACAGATGATGACCGCGTTCTGGAGTTCATTGATTCTAAAGATCTTGATAAACTGGCTCCTATGGGAACCAGTTGCCCCGACCATTTTCTGCGTACTAAGATCAGTCCATTAGTACTTGAACTCGGCACAGATGAAAACCTGGATGATCTTGAAGCATTGAAGTCTAAACTGACTCCCCAGTTTGAAGCCTATCGCAAGATGTATGCAGAATATTATGAAAGCTGCAAACATCCAAATAGCCCTGCTATGCGCGACCCTAATCCGGTGGTGATTATTTTTAAGGGAGTGGGCATGTTCACGTTTGCAAAAGATAAACAAACCGCCCGTGTAGCTTCCGAGTTCTATATCAATGCTATCAATGTGATGAGAGGAGCGGAAGCTATTTCTGAATATACTTCACTGCCCCGCCAGGAGGCTTTTAATATTGAATATTGGTTGCTTGAAGAAGCGAAACTGCAACGCATGCCAAAGCCCAAGGCTTTGTCGGGAAGAATAGCGCTGATCACCGGAAGTGCAGGGGGAATAGGAAAGGCTATCGCTAAAAAATTTGCCGAAGAAGGAGCTTGTGTTATCCTGAATGATATCAATAGCGAAAGATTAAGCGGCGCATACGATGAGTTTAAACAAAAATTCGGTAAGGACACAGCAGCTACAACTTTGCTGGACGTAACTAACGCTTCTTCGGTAGAAAAAGCTTTGGAGCAAGCCGCACTGGCTTTCGGCGGAGTGGATATTATCGTGAACAATGCCGGCATCAGCATTTCAAAATCACTTACCGATCACACAATAGAAGATTGGGACAAACTTTATGATATCCTGGTAAAAGGTCAGTTCCTGGTGTCTAAGGAAGGAGTGAAAGTGATGAAGAAACAGGATGTCGGCGGTGATATTATTAATATCGTTTCTAAAAATTCTGTTTTTGCCGGACCTAATAATGCGGGTTATGGGTCAGCCAAAGCTGCCCAGGCACACCTTACGAGGTTGCTGGCAGCAGAACTGGCTACCGATAGAATAAGAGTAAATACAGTTAATCCTGATGCTGTTATCGCCGACTCTAATATCTGGGCAGGCGGTTGGGCCGAAGGAAGAGCAAAAGCATATGGCATTAAAGTAGAAGAACTTCCGGCCTACTACGCGAAGCGCACACTTTTAAATGAAACTATCTTGCCCGATGATATAGCAAACGCCTGCTTCATTTTTGTAAGCGGTCTGCTGAAAAAATCAACTGGTAATACTTTGAATGTGGATGGAGGTGTAGCTACTGCGTTTCTCAGATAGATCTGGTAACAATAAGAAATTTCATTAGTCCCCTATGGTGGTCCTTCACCTGCTTCGAATCGTAAGATTCGTGGCAGGTGATGTTATTTTATAAAGTTATAGCGAACTCATATTCAATTTATTAATACTGTGTACAATAATGGGGGCCGTACAAGTCCGGATTAAGAGAACATTAAGCTCGAGAAAGCATGAATTTAGTTACCTTGCGGATTAGATTACGATAGACAGGTGAATAAACTTTTAAACATTAGTTCGGAAAAGGGCCGCCCCATCTATCTGCAGATAGTTGATTCCATTATCGATGCAGTAAGAAGGGGAAATTATAAAAAAGGTGACCGTATATTCTCGATCAATGAATTGAGCAACGAGTATTTCCTGGCCCGCGATACTGTGCAGAAAGCCTATAATATTCTTCACGAAAAAGGTGTGATCGTATCTGTAAAAGGTAAGGGCTATTATATCAACAATGTAAATCTTGATGCCACTTTTAAGGTTTTACTGTTGTTTAGCAAGATCAGCAATTACAAGAAACAAATCTATAATGCTTTTGTCCAGACACTTGGAGAAAAAGCAATTGTCGATATCAAGATCCATCATTTTAATACTAAAATATTAAAAGAGCTTATTGAAAATCATCTTAGCGACTACGACTATTTTGTGATCATGCCTCATTTTTACGATGATCCTTCTGAAGCGTTGAAAGTGATCAAAGGAATTCCCCCGGAACAGTTAGTGATCCTCGACCAGAATATTCCTTATGACGATATTAAGTCGCCTGCTGTTTTCCAGGATTTTCAAAATGATATTGTAGAGGCTTTGGATGGTGGTATAGATCTGTTATCAAAATACGATAAACTATACCTTGTTTATCCCAAAATAGTTTCCTACTCACCGGAGATCATCTACGGTTTTAGAAAGTTCTGCATGCAGAATAATTTCAGGTTTGATGTACTCTCCGAAATAACCGAAGACACACCAGTCACCAATAAAGAAGCGTATATTGTTATTGAAGAAAATGATTTGTGCAACCTGATTAAAAAAGCACGCGATCAGCATTTGGAAATTGGTAAGGACATTGGCATTATATCGTATAATGATAGTCCTTTAAAAGAAATATTGCTGGATGGTATCACTGTGATTACCACTGACCATGCTAAGATGGGTGAAACTGCAGCAAGGCTGATCCTCGAAAATCGCAATGAGAAAATAAAAAATCCTTTTATAATGATCCGCAGAGGTTCATTATAAAATGTGCTTTTTATAACGACATTTATATCAAATCAAAAAATAGTATGAAGCTGTTTGGATCTTTCATTTTATTGCTTTGCCTGTCTTTCAATGTATTTGCCGATGTAAGGCTTCCGGGAATTTTTAGTGATAACATGGTATTACAAAGAAACCAGCCGATCCCGGTATGGGGTTGGGCATCACCTGGAGAAAAAATAAAGGTTACATTAAATAAACAAATGCTCTCAACAAAGGCGGGCAAAGATGGAAAGTGGAAGGTCACCTTTAAACAGGAAGAAGCTGGCGGTCCCTATGTACTATCGGTGAAAGGAAAAAATCAGTTGGAAGTAAAAGATGTATTGATAGGAGAAGTATGGCTCATTTCCGGTCAATCGAATATGGAAATGCATGTTGAGCATAGTTACGATAAGCGTTATGTACCTGATATGCGTGATGCGAAAAATGATAAGATCAGGCATATCAAAGTTCAAAATACTATTGCAGAGAATCCGAGTGATGATATTGCCGGAGGTGAATGGAAATTGGGAAATGATTCAAATACAGTCAGAGAATTTTCAAGTGTCGGTTATTTCTTCGCACAAAAGTTATACGAAGAATTAAAAGTGCCGGTGGGTTTGATCAATGCTTCATGGGGCGGCACGATTGTAGAAACGTGGATAAGTCGTAAGGCGTTGGAAAACACTCCGGAATTTGCCGGTGCTGTCAAAAAAACATTTGAACAGGTTAAAGACGAAGCGCAAGATGGTAAGGTATGGCCAAATAATTATCCTTCTTTATTGTTTAACGGGATGATCAATCCCATCATTCCTTATGCTATCAGGGGCGCCCTATGGTACCAGGGTGAATCGAACGCTGACAGGGCTATGCAGTATAAAAAATCATTTCCTTTGCTCATAAATGATTGGAGAACGAGGTGGAAGCAAGGTGATTTTCCTTTCTATTTTGTTCAATTGGCCAGCTTTGAAAATCAGGGAGGTAACAGTGCCAAAGGAAGTACCTGGGCCGAATTGAGAGAAGCCCAGACAGAGGCTTTATCACTTTCCAATACAGGAATGGCTGTTACGCTTGACGTAGGTGATACAAAAGATATTCATCCCCCTAACAAAAAAGATGTGGGATTACGTTTAGCAGCTATCGCTCTTAATAAACTGTATGGTAAAACAGGTGAGTATACAGGTCCCGTTTACCAATCAATGAAAGTGGAGAGCAATAAAGTATGGCTGACATTTACCCATAGCGATGGTTTGTGGGTAAAGGATAATTATGGTTATCTGAAAGGTTTTGAAGTAGCTGGTGCAGATCAGCAATTTCATTATGCCAAAGCTGAAATTAAAGATGGTAAAGTGGTGATATGGAATGATAAGGTAGCCGCACCTGTGGCTGTCAGATACGGATGGGCCGATGATATGCCAGAAGCTAACTTATACAACGAAGCTGGTTTTCCCGCCGCCCCTTTCAGAACTGATAACTGGAAGACGGTAACGGAAGGAAGAAAATACGTTGTCCAATAATGTCTGTTATTACCGTAAGAAGGGCCAGGAAAGAGGATTGTCCCAGGATGCTCGAGTTGGTTCACGAACTGGCCGCTTATGAAAAAGCTCCACAGGAAGTAGTTGTTTCGCTGGAACATTTTCAGGAAAGCGGCTTTGGTGACAAACCGGTTTATTGGGCATTTGTAGCGGAGGCCGATAATAATGTCGTGGCTTTCGCACTTTATTATATCAGATTTTCTACATGGAAAGGTCAACGAATGTACCTGGAAGATATATTGGTGACAGAAAGCTGGCGTAATAAAGGGATCGGACAATTGCTGATGGATCAATTGATTATTGAAGCCAAGGAGAAAAAACTTAATGGAATAACCTGGCAGGTACTTGATTGGAATGAACCTGCTATCCGGTTCTATAAAAAATACAATGCTTCTTTTGACGGAGAGTGGATTAACTGCGCTATTAAGGTATAATTAATTCCCATATATATTCCGATATTGTTTATTATTGCTAACAATCTTCTGTGTCGGTAAGGAAACCTGTGGCCAGAGATTTGCATTTACTTCCACAGATTTTATAATGTAATCAATGTCCTGGTAACAGCTACTGTGCTCCGGGTCAGCTATTTTTTCACTCTTAAATCAATACAAATGAAGGTATTTATCGTTATGCTTTCGCTGGTGGTCATTATTTCCTGTAAAAGCGGGCCATCGGATACTCAGCTTCAAACTAACCTGGTTACTGCATTGGGCGCTACTTATCCCGGTATTGCCGTATCTGTAAAAGATAAAGTGGTAACCTTAACGGGAACATGCCCGGATGATGCCTGTAAAACTTCCAGCGAAGAGATGGCTAAAAGTGTTGAAGGTGTTAAGAATGTGGTCAATGAGATTGTTGTTACACCACCCGCACCAATTAATGAGCCTGAAATTACAGCCGATGATCCGCTGAAGAAATCAGTAGACGACCTGGTGGCTTCATACAATACAGTTACAGCTACCGTAAATGATGGGGTGATAACCTTAACAGGTGAACTTAAACGTTCTCAATTGACAGCGTTAATGCAAAGTCTCAATGAATTAAAACCCAAAAAAGTCGAAAATAAACTCACTATAAAATAATCATTATGTCACTACAGGATAAATATGCTTCGCTTATCAGTGAGGCCAAACAAAAATCAGCAGGTGATATCAACGTATCAGAAAAGGATAACGTTCTTTATATAGACGGCTCTGTCCGCTCTTCGGCCGACAAGGATGCACTTTGGAATATCTATAATCAAATTGATCCCGATTACAGAGCGGGAGATCTTAGACTAAACATTGAAGTGGCACAGGGTGGGGATATGAAGGAGTATGTGGTAAAGTCAGGTGACAGTCTGAGTAAGATCGGTGCCGCCTTTGGTGTAAAATGGAAAGATATATTTGAAGCCAATAAGGATATTATCAAAAATCCAGATCTCATTCAACCTGGCTGGAAGCTGAAGATACCTTCAAAATCCTAAGGATTTTGCTAAATAAATTAGTATATTGGGCTCTCTAAAGGAGCCCAATATGTATTTTACGGCAGACTTACATACTCACTCGCATTATGCAAAAGCTACTAGCAGGTTTTTGAACCTGGAAACATTGTATCAGTGGGCCAGGATAAAAGGTGTGAATGTGATAGGAACGGGCGATTTTACCCATCCGGCGTGGATGAATGAGTTAAAAGAAAAATTGATCCCTGATGGAAGCGGTTTATTTACTTTAAAGAATCCTCCTATTGATTTGCCCTTATCAATCAAATTACCTTCTGCGCAGGTTAAGTTTTGTCTTTCTTCTGAAATAAATTGTGAAATCTTTTTTAACGGCAGGTTGAGGAGAGTACATAATCTTGTATATGCTCCCGATTTTGATACTGCTGAAAGAATAAGCAGAAAATTATCGGTATTATGCGACCTCTCGGAAGATGGAAGACCTACAGTTAAACTTTCTTCAAGGGATTTGCTGGAAATAGTACTGGAGACTTCACCTCATGCTTATTTTATTCCCGCGCATATCTGGACTCCCTGGTTTTCTTTGCTGGGAGCTGCCTATGGTTATGATAGCGTACAGGAATGTTTCGCAGATCTCACTCCTCATATTTTTGCGTTGGAAACAAGTTTGTCGGCCGACCCATTAATGAGCAGCAAATTTTCTGCGTTGGATGCTTACACATTAATTTCTAATTCTGATGCTCATTCTGCGGAAAATGTCGGACGAGAGATCAATCGTTTCGATACCGAAATGAGTTATTACAGCATTTTTGAATCACTGAAGAGTAAAAGGGGATTTTTAGGTACTTATGAATTTATTGCTGAATTAGGCAAATATTACTTCAATGGCCACAGGAATTGTAAAGTATTTCTAACGCCATCAATGATGGCAACAAAGAAAAATGATTGTCCCGTTTGTGGCAGGCCATTGACTTTTGGAACGCTGGCAAGAACAATGATGTTGGGAGACCAACAGGGTGGTGAAGCAATACAACCCTTTATTTATTCAATGCCATTACCTGAAATATTATCAGAAATACATGGAGTGAGCGATGCGAGTAAAAAGGTAAGATCAGTATTCGGCAAACTAGTCTCGGCTTTAGGAAGCGAACATACATTATTACACCATCTCCCTCTCGAAGATGTCAAAAAGATTGATCCTATACTAGCTATTGCTCTCGAACGGTTAAGAAAAGGAGAATATAATAGCCATCCGGGGTATGATGGCGTTTATGGAAGAGTAACATTTTTTAATGAAGGTGAATTAGAGCAGTTGAAGAATCCGCAGTTCTCTTTATTTTAGAATCACTTCTTTTAGTAAGGTTCACCTATGTTATCACCATCATATTGATATATTTGCACGGTAACTGACTAAACCGTTATTAAAAAGAGCGTATATGAAATACTCGCAGGTAATAGGTATTATTGCATCTATTTTACTTATAATTTCCTGTTTTATGCATTGGACTTGGTATCCCGATTTACAGGAGTATTTTACCGGCATGTATTCCTATAATAATAATTATGGGCGCCCGGGAAAATTTCTTATCATAGCGGTTGGAGTGGTTGTGTTGATGTTTGTCATACGAAAAATATGGGCCAAGCGTATTAACATGTTCTTATGTGTATTAATAGTGGCTTATGCTATTAAATCATTCATATTGTTTTCGGGCTGTTACAAGGGAATTTGCCCCGATAAGCAACCCGGAATTTGGATAATGCTTATTTCTGCCGGTGTCATGCTATTAGCTTCGTTGTTCCCCGATATGAAGATTAAAGAAAATAAAACCGAAAGCTAAATAAAAAGCTGCGCTACAAAATAAGCAGCGCCTGCTGTAACTGCTCCGGTCAGCATAACGCGAAATCCACCAATCCAACCATTTGCATCATTGACTGTACTTTCAAAATATCCTGTAATAAATAACAGTATAAGCGTGATGAATGCTGATAATTTTAATGCTTCGACCGGTGATGTAGTAAAAAAGTAAGGCAGAGCGCTAATTACCCCACCGGCGAAATAGCTAAGGGCGATAATAAAAGCATGCAAGAGATAGGAAGAATTCCCTTCATTTTGTTTGCCTTCGAGAAATGATCCCATACCCATAAAAAAGGCGCCTGCTACGCCAAGAGAAATCACTGCTGCGGCAATATAAAGAGGTGTATCAACTACGCCACTTAATCCAGCTGCCAGGGCAAAAGGAATGCTAAGTCCGTCGGTACCGCCAATAGTAATGCTTCTTAATAATTCTTTACTTTTCACAATTGATGTAAACTATCTGCAATAATACCAACAGCTTCGGATATTTGTTGCTTATTAATAATTAATGGTGGAGCGAAACGTATTTTGTCTCCATGTGTGGGTTTAGCCAGTAAGCCTCTTTCTTTCATCAGCAAACAGAGTTTCCATGCAGCTTCACTATCGGGGTGCTTGATTACAATAGCATTCAGCAATCCTTTTCCCCGTATTATCGAGAGGTAGGGAGACGAAATACTTTCCAATCCGCTACGCAACAATTGCCCCATTTTTTCTGCATTCTCTGCCATCTTCTCTTCCTGCAAAACTTTTAGCGATGCAATGGCCACTTTGCAGGCGAGGGGATTGCCACCGTATGTTGATCCATGCTCGCCTGGTTTAATAGTTAGCATGATCTCATCATTAGCCAGTACAGCAGAAACAGGAAGCATTCCGCCGCTTAATGCTTTGCCGAGTACTAAAATATCAGCTTTTATATTTTCATGATCGATACATAACAATTTTCCGGTTCGGCATAAACCTGTTTGTATTTCATCAGCAATGAATAATACGTTGGCATCAGCACAATATTTTTTTGCTGTTGACAGGTAACCTTTATCAGGCACCATTACACCGGCTTCACCCTGGATAGGCTCTACAAGAAAACCTGCGACGTTTTTATCTTGCAACGCAACAGCCAATGCTTTAAGATCATTATAAGGAATAATCTCAAAGCCCGCCATATACGGACCAAAATCTTTATAGGCACCCGGATCGCTACTGAAGGAAATGACAGTGCTGGTCCTTCCATGAAAATTATTGGCACATACAATGATTTTTGCCTGGTTGGTGGGAATACCTTTTACGGCATAGCCCCAGCGACGGCATAATTTCAATGCGGTTTCTACTGCTTCTACTCCGGTATTCATAGGTAATACCTTATCATATCCAAAATAAGTCGTAATGTATTTTTCATACTCACCAAGCAGATTATTATAGAAAGCTCTTGATGTTAACGTTAATCGGGATGCCTGTTCTACTAAAGCTTTTACGATAACAGGGTGACAGTGCCCCTGGTTGACGGCCGAATAGCCACTTAAAAAATCGAAATAACGTTTTCCTTCAACATCATAAACATAAACACCTTCACCTCTTTCAAGAACAACCGGGAGTGGATGATAATTGTGTGCGCCATATTTTTCTTCAAGCGCTAAATAATAAAGTGATTTCTCTGTGAGAGAGCTAACTGCGTCCATACAAAAAGATTAATAAATGAATAAGGAAGAATAAACCAAAAGGAAAGGGTACAGTTACCCTAAGGGATGATCGAGAAAATCAAGATTAAGAGATAAGAAACGCATAGGGCAAAGATAATCAAATATTCTAAGCCGGGCTACCTGATGATCTTGTAATTTTTATAGTCGAACAATCTTTTTCCTGTCAGCTTTTCGATCCAATGGAGAATACGTCCCTTAAGCGTAAAATTTTTACGGGAAATATCGTACTCGAACTTCCAGTTTTGCCTACTTATCCTTTCCTGCATAACAGCAGGATGCGTGCCTTTGAACAAAGAGAGTGAGTCTATATCGGAATAATCAAATGCCTCTGTTTGTTCCTTAGGGATTCTACCGTCCGTATTATCCATATGGTACAGCTTGTCAAATCCCCGTATTTTCTGTAATTGTAAGGAAGGATGCTTTACCCATCCGTAATGAAAAACATATGCGTCAATTAATTTGACATGCAATTTTTTCCCGTTTTTTCTGAATCCCTGCGCATCGCGGTAAGATTGTATATGCTTATCATTCCTGATGACACGTATTTCACGATTGTACCATTTTCTTGAATCGCCAATATAATCGTAGCTGCCATAAAAATGCTTGTATTTGAATAACAATCCTTCTACAGCGGGATTGTCTTTATACATCAGCATTGCATGGCGAATGGTATCATAATCTTGTTCATGGATAAGCTCATCGGCCTGGATATAAATACACCAGTCGGTATCGGCAGAAACATGTGCTAATGCTTTATTCGTTTCTACGGCCAGCACTTTTCCCCCTTCTCTTAAAGAATCGTCCCAAACTGAATGATATATTTTTATTTTTTCGCTGTTAATAGACTGTATCAGCTCTTCTGTATTATCATCCGAATTGCCAATGTTCACGATCATTTCATCACATAAGGGTAATATCGATCTGATGGCTTCCACCACAGGATAATCATATCTGACTGCATTTCTTATAAAAGTAAATCCCGCTACTTTCACGATTTTTTGTTTAAATAATATACAGTAAAGTCAGTTTTCAATTGTACATCCATATTTTTTTTATGAAAAATACCATATACGCAGCTTCCTGTTCCGGTTAGTGAAGCGTAGACAGCCCCCTTTGCATAAAGTTGCTCTTTCAGTTCACGAAGGACAGGGTATTTATTGAAAACCGGCTGCTCAAAATCATTGGTTAGTGTTTCTTTCCAATGCTCAATAGGTAAAGGCCAGTAATTTCTTGCAGAAGTATTGATGATTACTTCATTAAACGCCCAGGCAGTACTGATATGAATTGCCGGATCGATAAGTATGAAATAATAATCACCGAGATCTATAGCTATTTCTTTCATCATCTCTCCCCGTCCAGTTGCCAGGCAGGGTTTGTTAAGCAGAAAGAAGGGACAATCACTGCCAAGTTGAAGCGCGTATCTTTTTAGCCTGTCATCATCTATTCCCAGTCCGAGTTTTTTATTGAGAAGCATTAGTGTAAAAGCACCGTCGGCAGATCCGCCTCCTAAGCCGGCACCTGTGGGAATAGCTTTATGCAGGAAAATTTGTACAGGCGGAATATCAGAAAAATCTTTTTTGATGAGCTCCCAGGCTTTGATGCAGATATTACCCCTGCCCGGGATAGGATTTCCAGAGGGGAAAAATGCTATTTCGTTGCGAGAGGATCTATCCGTAATAATTTCGAGAGCATCATAGAGCGGAATAGGATAAAAAATGGTTAGCAGATCGTGGTAGCCATCGTTTCGTTTTCCTGTTATATGCAGGCCTAGATTGATCTTGCAATTGGGGAAAAGAATCAATATAAACTGGTTTATGTTAGTGAGAGATCAGCGCTTTTTGCGGCTGTTCAATTCATCACGGATGGCGATAGCACGAATATAATCCTCCTGTTCAAGTACTTCATTAAGCAGATTGGTCAGTTCTTCTACGGAAAGAGATCGCAGATCATCGCTTGAAGCTCTTGACGTTTCCGTAGCAACGGCTTCCCTCGCTATTTTCTTTTTACCCGAGGAGTCTTCCATCAGTATGCCGGCGCTTTCCAGGATATTATCGTAAGTATAGATCGGGCAGCCAAACCTTACGGCCAGCGCAAGGGCATCAGATGTCCGGGAATCTATTTCAACAGTGTCGTGTTCGCTGACACATAACAATTTGGAATAGAAAATACCTTCCTGAAGATCACAGATAATGATTTCCTGTAAATCAATATTGAAAGCGCTCATAAAATTTTTCATGAGGTCATGTGTGAGGGGCCTGCTGGGGTGCATTTTTTCCAGCGCCACAGCAATTGCCTGGGCTTCAAAGCCTCCGATGACAATAGGAAGCCGGCGCAAACCGTTCACTTCTCCTAATACAACTGCGTAAGAATGGGTCTGGGTTATGCTATGCGACAGGGCCACTATTTCCAACTCTATTTTCTTCATAAGAATCACAAACCTACATGATTTTATCCAAAAATGAGGGGGAAAGCGCTTGTTGTTTAACCCTTTATCTGTTTCACTGCCTCTATTATTTTGGGAACAACTTCGAAGGCGTCGCCGACAATTCCATAATCTGCCGCCTTAAAAAACGGCGCTTCAGGATCCTTGTTAATCACAACAATTACCTTGCTTCGGTTAACACCGGCAAGGTGCTGAATGGCGCCTGAAATACCAATGGCCAGGTAAAGATTGGGAGTAATAGCCAGACCGGTTTGTCCAACATGTTCGTGATGTGGTCTCCAGCCCTCATCGGCAACAGGACGACTGCACGCAGTGGCCGCTCCGAGCAGGGAGGCCAGTTCCTCTATCATTTTCCAGTTTTCCGGTCCCTTTAAGCCACGTCCGCCACTCACTACTCTTTCTGCTTCGCTTAGAGGAATTTCACCCTTGATCTTATTCTCGCTAACGACCTTCAGTTTAGCAGCAGGAACCGATACTGACTCTGCTACCACTTCGGCATTGGAACCATTAGTAGTAGCCTGGAAGGCATTGGGGTTGACGGTAATGATCTTGATAGGCGATTGAATACTAAGATTGGCAAATGCTTTTCCTGAGAACACGGTTTTCTTTACAGTAAACCCGTTAGAAGTATCGGGCAGAGCTACGGCGCCGCTTACCAGGCCGGCTTTCAGTTTTACTGATAAACGCGGAGCAATGGCTTTACCATTGGTGTTATTGGAAAACACGATCACATCAGCGCCAATTTTAGAGGCTATTTCGGCAATAACCTGCGTATATACCTGGCTGTCAGCATGATTAAGTGTAGCATCTCCAACATGATATATCCTGGATACACCATATTTTCCCAGCGAAGCTATATCATCACTGATGGTTCCTAATAATACTCCTTCGGCTGTAGTTCCTAATTGCCGGGCCAATTGTGCTCCGTACGACAATACTTCGGGAGTAGTTTTTTTTATGGTGTTATCTGATTGGTCTATAAATATTAAAACAGGCATGGTATCGTTTTGTGGAATGATTAAATAACTTTTGCTTCTTCACGCAGCAGGCGCACAAGTTCAGCGGGATTATCGGCAGGCACTAATTTAACACCTGCTTTTGGCGGTGGTGTTTCAAAAGATACAATTGATGTCAGCGCATCAACAGCTACCGGCTCACTCACTTTTAAAGGTTTTGTGCGTGCGCCCATAATGCCTTTCATGTTGGGAATTCTTTGTTCAGCCATGCCTTTCTGGCAACTGACCACCAGCGGAAGACTGGCCTCCACAGTTTCTTCTCCACCTTCTATTTCGCGTGTAACCGTGGCTGTTGTACCATTCAGTTCAAATTTAGTCGCCAGGCTCACATAAGGAAGATCCAGCAATTCGGCTATCATTCCTCCAACAGAAGAATTGTTATAATCTATCGTTTCCTTTCCGGTAAAAATAATATCGTAAGATCCTTTGCCGGCTATGTCGGCAATTTGTGAAGCAATATAAAAACTGTCCCCTCCGTTAGCATTAACCCTGAAAGCCTCATCACCGCCTAACGCCAATGCTTTACGAATAATCGGCTCCACATCCGCTCCGCCTACACTGATAAGATGGATCACTGTAGAAGGATCTTTTTCCTTGATCTCAATGGCCTTTACCAATGCGTACCATTCGTCGTAGGGATTGATAATCCATTGTACTCCTGCTTCAGAGAATTTCGTATTGTTATCGGTGAAAGCTATTTTTGCCGTAGTATCTGGCGTTTTACTTATACAAACTAGGATCTTCATATTAACGTGGTTTAACAGTTGTTTATGCAACTAACAGACCATGCAAACCAAAAGAATTTTCATCATATAAACAAGTTTCGGGAACATAAATGGAAAGGATTAACAGGTTAAAACAGTTTTTGGCGGACAATCCCGATGATTCCTTTCTTAATCATGCCCTTGCCCTTGAGTATGTCAAGTTGGGACAGGAGCAGGATGCCAGGAGAATATTTGAACAAATACTTGAAAAAGATCCATCGTACACCGGATCATATTATCATCTGGCTAAATTATTGGAACGTACAGGCGAAACGGCGCTGGCTATCAGTTGGTACGAAAAAGGTATGCAGGCCGCCAGAAGCGCCGGCGATCAGCACGCCTATAATGAATTACAAGTAGCTTATGAAGAACTGGCCGATTGATAATAAACATCTTTTTCGCGCAACGGATAAGTTGTTGCTGGCAGTGAGCGGGGGAGTGGATTCTGTAGTACTCTGTGAATTATGCCATCAGTCGGGGTACAACTTTGCGGTAGCCCACGCCAATTTTCAATTGAGAGGAGAGGAGAGTGAGGAGGATGAAAGATTCGTGAGAGGAATGGCTGAAAAATATGCTGTAAAGATCTTCGTCCGCCGGTTTGATACTGTTCAATATGCAAAAGAGAATAAAACTTCTATCCAGGTAGCTGCGCGGGAGCTCAGATATCAATGGTTCAACGAATTATTGAAGGAAGGATATGACTGGGTGTTAACGGCACATCACCGCGACGATAATATTGAAACAGTGTTGATGAATTTTTTTCGCGGTACGGGTATTAGCGGATTGCGCGGTATGCTTCCCAGGAAAGATAAAGTGATCAGGCCGCTACTTTCTTATAGCAAGGAAGATATTTATACTTTTGCTTCCCGTCATTCATTACAATGGCGTAACGACAGTTCCAATGAATCGGATAAATATTCAAGGAACTATTTTAGGCAGACAATTATTCCGCTGGTAACAAAAATATTTCCCGAAGCTGAACAAAATATAGCAGCGAATATTGAAAGGTTCAGGGATGTTGAATTGTTGTATCAGCAAGCGATTCAGCATACCAGGAAAAAAATACTGGTTCATACCGGCAATGAAGTACAAATACCTATTCTCAAATTACAACAGGTGGAAGCGCTTCCTGCAGTGTTGTTTGAAATTTTAAAAGAATATGGTTTCACTGCCCATCAAATACCAGATGTTCTGCAGTTAATGCATGCCGATCAGGGAAAGTATGTACAATCTGCTACTCACCGGATCATTAAAAACAGGAACTGGCTGATTATTGCCGATAGCAACAAGACCGATTCTTCTATTATTGTTATAGAGAAACAACAGGAACAGGTTCAGTTTGCACTCGGACAGCTTCAGTTAAAGGAACAAAAGAATTTTACCATTACTTCCGATCCGGGTATTGCCTTATTAAATGCGAAGAATGTACAATTCCCATTGATATTAAGAAAGTGGAAGACCGGAGATTACTTCTATCCTTTGGGAATGAAAAAGAAAAAGAAGATCTCTCGCTTTCTCATTGATAAAAAACTTTCTCCTACCGATAAAGAACGGGTATGGGTAGTAGAGTCCCGTAAGCGGATCTGCTGGATTGTGGGTATGCGTATTGACGAGCGTTTTAAAGTACTGGAAAATACGGATAAAGTAATACGCCTATCTCTAGAATCCTGATATGTACTGCTGCACGTTGCTGATAAACTCCAGTAGCACATTATAGCTGGAGAAAAGATAAGAGGTGACTACAAAAAAGACAATGCCATATAACGCTCCCCAGATATGCGCCGAGTGGTTGATATTGCCACCTCCTCTTTTATCGAGATAAGAGGAAATGCCCAGGTAAATCAACCCGAATAAAAATCCTGGAATAAAAAAACCGGGAATGAACACCAGACCGATTCCCCTGATAGGTTCTACCATGATATTGGCAAACACCACGGCAGAAACTGCTCCTGATGCACCCAGACTTCTATAAGAAGTATTGTCCTTATTTTTCAGGTAAGTCGGAAGCAACGATACTACAAGGGCGGAAATGTACATCAATAAATACAACAGCTTCCCTTTTTCTTCAAACACGACTCCAAACCACCCTTCAACGCTGCTGCCAAACAGATAAAGAGCATACATATTGAAGATCAGGTGTAAAAAGTCGGCGTGAATAATGCCGGATGTTATAAACCGGTAGTATTGGTTATTGTGTGTAACTGCAGGCGGATAAAAGATAAGGTCGTTCATCACTTTTTCGCTATTGAAGGCTGTAAGAGAGACAATAACTGTAATAACTATAATGATGATGGTAATGGATAGCATGATAATAGTGAATTAATGGTGATGATATTTTTCGTTACGTAAAATAGTGCAGGCACGGTAAATTTGTTCTGCTAATATAAGTCTTACTAACTGGTGAGGGAATGTTAGCGCTGAAAGCGACCATTTATAATTGGCGCGTTGCATAACGGATTCGTCTATGCCATAAGCACCTCCGATAAGAAATACAAGTTGTTTCACGCTTTCATTGGAACGTGCCTGAAGAAACCGGGCAAGCTCGGTCGAGCTAATGAGTTTTCCTCTTTCATCCAACACTACCAGGAAGTCTGTTGGAGTAAGCGCTTTCAGGATCACCCCCGCTTCTTTCTGTTTGAGTTCTGCGGCTTGTAGTTGTCCTGCATTTTTGGGTGGAGAGAGAATTTTCCAGGTGATAGGATAATAATTACTAATGCGTTTAGTGAATTCGGTGATGCCAGCTTCTACATATGGTTCATGCGATTTACCTACCGACCAGAATTGTATATTCATAAAAAAGAGATCGTCTATTTTGACGACCTCAAATATATAATCTTATCTTTTCATAAGTTTATACTCCTGAGCCACGTATAAGTCTCAGAACAACAGCGATAATAGCGATCACCAATAAGATGTGTATCAATCCCCCTACATTATAGCCTAAAAATCCTATTGCCCAAGCAATTATTAATATAACTGCTATTAAATACAAGATGTTACTCATAAAATTTTTTTTAGTGTTGATGATGGTGTTACATAATAATAACTTAAAATAGCTTGCCATTATACATCACTGGTAGTCTTGTATTGATAATACGTTTTTGCTGTAGAAAGTTTTCCACAAATATTATTTAATCTTCTTTTAATAATGTCATTAAAATTCGCGACCTTTTATGGAACTGACCCTCAGCTTTGATAAGAATTTGGTACGTTTATTACTATAGTAATGTCTCATTTACAAGGAGATAATCATTTATGGCCAAAACAATTATAGTTTCCAACAGGTTGCCCGTAAAACTAACTGATAGTGATGGTGAGTATTCATTCACCACCAGTGAAGGAGGTTTGGCAACAGGTTTAGGTTCCATTTACCAGCAATCTGGGAATGTGTGGGTAGGTTGGCCGGGAATGGAAATGCCTGATCCGGAACTCCAAAAAAAAATAACACTTGATCTTGATACAGCTAATCTCAAGCCCGTATTTCTGACACAGGATGAAATAAACAATTATTACGAAGGCTTTTCTAACGAGATCTTGTGGCCTGTATTTCATTATATGCCCACTTATGCCCGCTACCAGCAGGGGTATTGGGACTCTTATGTACAGGTTAATGAAAAGTTCAGAAATTCTATATTGGAAATTGCTGAGCCTGGTGATATCATATGGATACATGACTACCAGTTGTTATTGCTTCCGGGTATGGTGAGAGCGGTACTGCCGGATATTACCATTGGTTTTTTTCAGCATATTCCTTTTCCGTCATATGAACTATACCGGTCGATTCCGTGGCGGCTTGAGTTGCTGGAAGGTATACTTGGAGCCGACCTTGTAGGTTTTCACACATTTGATGATGCCCGGCATCTGGTGCATTCTACCAGGAGATTGATGCCTTCGGTTGTATCCAGTTCAAATGAAATTATTTTCAATAACAGATCAGTTGTTGTAGACAGTTTTCCTATGGGGATAGATAGTGCAAAATTTGCTTCACTGGTCTTTTCTCCGGAGGTACAGCAGAATATTCAATCGCTCGATAATATTTTCAGTAAAGAAATCAAAATTATTCTTTCAATAGACAGGCTTGATTACAGCAAAGGAATATTACAGCGTTTGATAGCTTTTGAACAATTGTTGCAATCCAATCCCGAATACATATCAACTTTTGTTTTGTATATGATTGTCGTGCCTTCGCGCGACAGTGTACAACAATACCGTGAACTTCGGGATGAAATAGATAAGATCGTTGGTGGCATTAATGCCAGGTACAGAACACTCGACTGGCAACCCGTATATTATTTTTATCGTTCCTTCCCTGTAGAAGAACTGTCGGCGCTTTATGCAAAAGCGGATATCTGCCTTGTAACGCCTATGCGCGACGGAATGAATCTTGTTTGTAAAGAATATATTGCCAGCCGTTTTAACGATGATGGTATTTTAATATTAAGCGAAATGGCCGGCGCTTCAAAAGAGTTGGTAGATGCTATCCAGGTGAATCCGAATAATATAAATTCTATTATTGCCGCTATCAAAGAGGCATTAAGCATGCCGCTGCCGGAGCAACAAAGAAGGATGAAAATGATGAAGGATATTGTTGCTAAGTTCAATATCAATCATTGGGTGAAATTATTTATGACACGTTTAATGGAAGTAAAACAGATGCAGCAATCAATGTACGCAAAGAGGATTAGTAGTTATACAAGAGAAAATATTAAAAGATTTTATGCCTATACCCGTAACCGTATTATTTTCCTGGATTACGATGGTACGCTTGTTGGTTTTAAAACCAATATAGACCAGGCTTCTCCTGATGAAGAGTTGTATGATCTGCTTAAGCAATTATCATCTGACCCTGCCAATAGGGTAGTAATAGTTAGTGGAAGACCCCCAAAATTCCTGGAACAATGGTTTGGAGATTTGAATATAGATATGATCTCCGAACATGGTGCATGGACAAAAACAAAAGGTAATGAATGGCAAAGTGTACCCGGACTGAACAACCAATGGAAGAAAGATATTTATCCTGTATTAGAACAGTTCAGCGATAAAACAGCGGGTGCATTTATTGAAGAAAAAGATTATTCTTTAGTGTGGCACTACAGAAAAGTAGAGGAGAGTCTGGCTGAAATACGAACCAATGAACTGGTGAACACCCTTCGTTACCTTGTTGAAGACAAAGGACTACAATTATTACCTGGTAACAAAGTAGTGGAAATAAAGAATATAGAGATTAATAAGGGGAAAGCAGCACTCAACTTTGTCCAGGAAACCAACTATGATTTTATTATGGCGATAGGTGATGATCATACCGATGAAGATATTTTCAAGTCAATTCCTGCTGCGGCGGTTACCATTAAAGTGGGCAGTCATATTTCTGCCGCAAGATTTTACATTGGTAATTACATAGAAGTGCGTGGTTTTCTCCGCGAACTTTCCAATTCCCTGCATATTGAACCACCATCTACAGGATCACCCGCAAACAAAGTATAACCCGATTAAAGAAACAGCGGCGTATCCAGTTTCATAGCGATCCGGTATGCCGCATTCATTAAACCTACATGACTGTATGCCTGTGGGAAATTACCCCATTGACTACCGGTTTCTTCATCAACATCTTCGCTGAATAGAAGCAGATGATTCGAGTATTGCAGAAGATTTTCGAATTCCCTGATAGCATCATCAATTCTTCCTACGCAAGCCAGCGCTTCAACATACCAGAAGGCACAAATGAGAAATGTTGTTTTAGGTTTACCGAAATCATCAGCATGTACATACCTGTAGAATAACCCATTCTTAGTTCTTAACCCGTCTTCCAGCGCTTTGAGATGATCCTTTGCTTTTTGCGAAGCAGGATCTATATAATTCATCATGATCAGTTGCAGGGTACTGGCATCGAGATATGGGCTTCCTTTTGCATGTGTGTACACTTTTCGTGTGGGGTCATAACAGCTTTCAATATGCGCTGCGGCTCTGTCGCGAAGAGCAAGGGCTTTATGAAGAAGCGCTTCATCACCAATGTTTCTTGCCATTCTTTCAGCGGCACAGCAACCAGCCCATTGAAACAGATTGGTATAAGCATGATGAAATGCCATATTTCTGAATTCCCAGATACCGGCATCTTTCTCATCGATGGTAGAGGCAATCTTATTTAAAACTGTTTCAATCCATCTTCCTGAATCTTTTCGCTCCTTAAAGATGAAACGGTGATCGGTGTATAGAGGAAGAAGAGAAATTAATACCTGTCCATAAATATCATTCTGTATATGTTCATATGCCTGATTTCCTATTCTGACAGGCTTATTGCCCATGTAGCCGCTTAGATCGGGAAGAATATGCTCGGTCAGCAATTTTTCACCAGTTACGCCATAGAGGGGTTGATACCGTTTATCTTCTGAAAAACAGATGTCGGTTATATAGTGGAAATATCTTTCCATTTCCTCAAAGTGACCAATATGGCTTAAGGAAGTAATAACATAGAACGTATCTCTTAACCAGCAGAAGCGGTAATCCCAGTTTCTGCCGCTGCCGTCATATTCCGGCAGACTGGTAGTGCTGGCGGCAACAATCGCGCCGGTGTCTTCGTATTGGTGAATCTTTAAAGCTAAAGCCGATCTGATAACATACGGCTGATGAAAACGGGCAATGGATGAATGTTTGATCCATGTGCGCCAATATTGAGTCGTTTCTCTTAAGAAGTTTTCAGCAGTGCTTTCCAGTGGCGCTTCGAGAGGGGCGCCGTTGGTGAGAACCAGGTATCTGGGCTCATTTAATATAAAATAATGTCCCTCCAGGATATAACTGATAGGAATATTCGTTGTCAGGCGTATATTGTCGCCCGATCCTCTATAATCTATATGATTGCTGCCTCTTGAAGGTTGCAACTCAACAGCCGCATAGTCATAAACAGGTTTGCAGGTTACTCTGATCCTGGGCATACCTTCGAGCGGTTCTATTTTTCTGATAACTATTAAAGGTTTAAAGAATCGGTCGAACTGGTAAAAGCGCGGAGCAAAATCAGTCACACGATAACGCCCCTCTGCACAAGCGATTTCAGTGCAAAGCACGTTAGTATTCTCCTTATAATATTGCTTGGAAGTAAAATCTCCTGCCGGAAGTATGGAAAATTCTCCACCTTTTTCTTTATCGAGTAACCCGCCAAAAACAAAGGAACTGTCAAATCTGGGCCAGCAAAGCCAACTGATATTCGTATTAATATTTACGTGGGCAATATAGGCGCAGTTTCCAATAATTCCAGCCTGATAGGTATGTTTATTCATGGAAGTAATGTTATCAAAAGCCATTCCATTCACTCCTCACGGTCCGGGTATAAGATGCTTATTACAAAAATTATCTATTTATTATCTGGTCCAGAAAATTAGGGATGACGTGAGAATAGGTCCAACTGATCTTATCAGGATCATTTAACTGTTCGATCATTGATTGCCATTTGTCGAGCCCATAATTTTCTATAACTGTTTCTTTTTTGTCAGCTCTCTGCAAATACATTGACATGCCCCTGGCATCCGCTTCGGGGTGAAATTGTGTACCTAGCATATATTCATTAAAACGAATAGCCATCACTGCTCTTTCAAGCGGAACATGCGGACGTTCTTTTTCTATAGCCAATATAGAACCTCCCAGCGACTCAATTTTGCTAACATCTGGTTGTATGACTTGATAGTCCCTGCTATCTACAGCGTAAAAGGGATCCTGCAGTCCGCTGAATACAGGTTCATCTTTTCCGTTCAGTACAAGATGAACAGGAAATACACCAAAAGCTGTAGACTTTCTTTTGGCAACGTTGCCTATATTAAAATATCTGCACGCCAACTGGAAAGAGTGACAGATAAACAATACATATTTTTTTTCGATATTGTCAGGGTCATTATTATATGCTTCAACAGAAGATAACCATTTAAAATATTTTTCCTCCCACGGAGAGCCTTCGCTGTCTAAAGGAGAACCGGGTCCGCCACTGGAGATGTACACGTCATAATCAAGACCGGGAAGATGTTGAGAGAGCCTCACTTCAAACTCATCGAGTGTTAATTGAAGATTATTAGCCATAGTATAAGAGCGCATGATTTCTCTGATGCATCTCATGCCCTGGTTAGGAGCGCCTTCATAGAGATCAAGTAATGCTACACGTATTTTTCTATTCTTCAACATCATGCAAAAATACACAAATCAGAAAGAAATATACATTACTAGCTTTTCCAGGAATTGTGCGTCGATTGAATCGAAACTATTATACTCTTCACTATCAATATCTAATACAGCTACTACTTTCCCATTTTTCAATATGGGTACAACGATCTCTGATTTTGACATACTGCTACAGGCAATATGACCGGGAAATGCATTAACATCGGGAACAACAATTGTTTTTGCTTCTGCCCAACTTGTTCCGCATACACCTTTCCCTTTATTTATTCTTGTACAGGCAAGCGGTCCCTGGAAAGGGCCCAGCACTAACTGTTCTCCCTTTACAATATAAAAGCCTACCCATAACCAGTTGAATTGTTGTTTAAGGCAAGCGGCAATATTAGCCAGGTTGGCAATAAGATCATCTTCTCCTTCTATTACTGCTTTTATCTGCGGAATGATCGTTTGGTATTGTTCTTCTTTTGTGCCTGTTGCAATATTTAATTCTTCACTCATTTATTTATACTCCATTTAAAAACTGGCTGTTAATATAATCTACAACCGATAATAAATTACTGCTTTCTTCATATACTTTCAGTTGTCTGTCGGCTCCTGTTCCCATTTCCATGATCTTTGAAACATAATCGATAACATGTCTGCTACCCAGATCGTTCACTACATCATCAACAAAATCGAGCAGTTCATTGAGCAACACCCTGGTACTTACTTCCTGTTCTTTACCAAAGTCTATTAACCGGCCATCAAGACCATACCGGCTGGCCCTCCATTTGTTTTCATTGATGAGTGATCTGCTATACTGGATAAAGTTGAGGTTCTGGGAATGCAGTTTATATATTTTGGCACAAACGGCCTGGAATAATCCGGCTATGGCAATAGTTTCCGAAACGGTAAGCGGCACATCACATATTCTGAATTCAACAGTATTAAAAAAAGGATGTACGCGAAGATCCCACCATATTTTTTTACCATTATCAATGCAATTAGTTTTGATAAGGAGGTTTACAAAACTGTCGTATGCTTCAATACTTTCAAAAGTTTCGGGTATACCTGTACGTGGGAATTTATCAAATACTTTTGTGCGAAAAGATTTGTAACCGGTTATTCTTCCTTCCCAAAAAGGAGAATTGGTGCTTAGAGCAAATATGTGCGGCAGAAAATATCTCGTTGAGTTAGCGATATGATTAGCCATGTTCCGGTTTTCCATACCTACATGCACATGTAATCCGAAAATAAGATTACTTCTCGCTGCTTCCTGTAGCTCATTAACAATTTCAAAATATCGTGCATGATCGGTAATCAACTGGCTCTGCCAGTGACTGAAAGGATGGGTTCCTGATGCTCCAACCCATAATCCCAGATCGCCCGCTATGGCAGCAATAGTTTTTCGCAGGTAGGCAACATCTTTATAAGCATCATCAACACCGGCACATATATCTGTTCCTACTTCTACAACAGCCTGGTGCATTTCTGCTTTAACTTTGTCCTTGATTGCTTTTTGTCCTTCAAGCACTATTTTTTGTTCATGACTTTTCAATTCCCTGGTAGAAGGATCCACTACCATATATTCTTCTTCAATTCCAAGCGTGAATAAATTACTATTAATGCTGCTCATTGGTTAGTTGTTAGGCTTGAAGCAGTTGTTTGTTTACCGACTTTTGTACGAACTCGCCCCAGGTCAGATTGTCGCGGCCTTTTTGTTGTTCCAGTGCTCTTTCAATAGCATAAGTGGCAGCATTTTCTACTACCCATTCAAAATTCTCTTTGCCTACGCTCGATACTTCGGCATCAGGCGCAGGATTGCAAAAATCTATTGCATAAGGTATTCCATCACGCACAGCGAGCTCAACGGTATTAAAATCGTAACCTAAAAATGTATTGAGCTTAAGCACGATCTCTTCTAATTGTTTTAATCTTGCTGCATCGGGCTGAAAATTATTTTCATAACGGAGGTGATGCGGATTTCGTGGTTCATAACTCATGATATGCACATACTTGCCGCCAATACAATAACATCTGTAATATTCATCAAATTTTATTTCTTCCTGTAGTAACATCACCAATTGCCCGGTTTCGGCATGCTTATGATAAAAATCCTGCATATCAGTAATTCTATAGACGTTTTTCCATCCTCCACCGGCAAAAGGTTTCATATAAGCAGGAAAACCAACGTAATTAAAAATACCTTCCCAGTCAAGCGGATAGGCAAGGTTGCTGAATGACTGATGCGTGGTGTCAGGCGGAATATCGAATGAGGGGAGTATAACTGTTTTTGGAACGGGAACGCCGATATTTACGGCCAGCGCATTATTAAAAAATTTTTCATCAGCGCTCCACCAGAAAGGGTTGTTGATGACTGCGGCTCCGCTGATAGCAGCATTTTTGAGATAGGCACGGTAGAATGGAACATCCTGCGAAATTCTGTCTATGATCACTGCATATTCGTCAGATGCCCCCTGGATCACTTTGTCAATTTTTACAGGTTCTGCTATTATTCCATCTACGTTTTTACTGTTCACCCGCTCAATAAAAGCCATAGGGAAGCTTCGTTCCTGGCCGAACAGTATTCCTATTTTTTTCATAACTATAAACCTGGTTAATGTTTGTATTTTTGTATGTGGGGGTATTTAACCAAATTTAATGTTTTTTCAACTATGCAAATTGAACAAATAGGGAAAGTGTCGGTAGAAACAATTGAGATACATTCAAATCAACTTGACAGATCGGTAAGAATAGATTTTTATCAAACAGCGGTTGAAGATCAGTCGGCAATATCATTGTTGCTGATGAACGATGGCCAGGATCTGGAAAAGATGGATCTGTCCGCCATTCTTGCGGATGCCGACAAACCTTTATTAATGGCAGCCATCCACTGTGGTACGGAAAGAAAGAGAGAATATGGTATGTCTGTGGCTCCGAATGCTGAAGGTTGGGGCGACAAAGCTGCTCTTTATGAGCAATTCATTATTAACGAACTGCTTCCCTTTATTAGCAGCAGATTTAATCAGTATACTTTTACCGAAACTGCTTTCGGGGGATTTTCACTGGGGGCGTTAAGTGCATTGGATATTGCATGGAACAACCCCGCCATTTTTTCGCGTGTAGGAGTGTTTTCGGGTTCTTTGTGGTGGCGTTCTGTAGCGAAAGACGATAAAAACTATCATCAGGATAAGCATCGCATGATGCATGTGCAGATACAGGAAAGCCCGATAAGAGAAGGAATGAAATTTTTCTTTGAATGTGGTGAACGGGATGAATGGGAAGATAGAAATAAAAATGGTGTCATCGATTCGATTGATGACACCATAGATCTCATGAGGGCGCTGATTAAAAAGGGATATCGTGAAGGGCCTGATATCCGGTATCTGCAACTATCAGATGGCAGGCATGATGTTGAATCATGGGAAAAAGCCCTGCCGTTTTTTATTAAATGGGGCTGGGGCGGATTTTGATTAGAAAATATATCTGACACCAAGCTGCATGCTCCATGTATTACGAATATCAAACCAGTCACGCGAAGGAGAATCAGGTAAAATAGTATTGCCTGTCTTCGGATCCGCTATAGAGATCATATTGAATGAAGGCACTCCATCGGCAGTCACACTCGCCACTCTTAATAAACTGTAATTATACAGTGATCCGCTATTGAGTTCTTTTTTGACTCCCCAATTGGAGTTTATTAAATTTCCCACATTCAATATGTCAACGCTCAACTGCAGGGTATGACGTTTTTTTCCAATGTTGGTAAAGACATCCTGCAACAGGCGAAAATCGAAGCGACTGTTCCATGGAAGGAGTCCGCCATTTCTTTCTACATAACCACCTCTTGCTTTACTGAGTGACTTATCATTATTCACGAATCTGTCAAAAGCTGCTCTCTGTTCTGCTGCTGTAAACGTAACGCCATCAGCAGTGAAGTCAACAAAATTCAGGTCGGCTGAATTTTCAGGAATGTATAACAAGTCGAGACTTACGCCATCCCTGTTAATGTCGCCGTTATAAGTATAAGCAAAACGGCCGGCGCTTGAACCCTGGTAAAAAAGCGAAACTGTTGTAGCAAGATGTTTCAGGTATTCAATGCGGTAAGAAAGACTTCCTACTATTCTGTGAGGAATGGCATATTGAGAGGTACTCAGGTACAACTCGTTGGGATCATGAATAGAATAGTTATTAGACCAGGCAGAATTAGCAGCAGAGCCGGGGTTGCCGGTAACATCGTTTGCTTGTGTATAGGTGTAGAAAAGGCTTCCTGATAGCCCTTTTCTGTAAGGAAGTGAAATTCCTGCTGAAACAGCCATAGAGTTGCCTTTATCGGTATTGCTAAGGACCGGAACAATGGAACCGGTTGCAGGATTATAAGTGGCATTTGCGGCGCCATTCCAGAAAGAACGGGAATCTTCTGAATAATTCATCGTAGATGGGGCATCTTTCCTGTTGGCATTAAACTGATAAACGGCATTGATATCTTTTGAATAAATGAGATCAACTGTCGCCACTAAAGGGGTTCCCTTGATCTTATAGTCTACACCAATATTGGTTCTCCAAATCTGCGGCATCTTAAAATCATCATCTATAAGCGCTACTGTTCCGGGAGCCTGTGTGCCTGCAGTTTTTGGGAAACTTCCAGGCAACTGGTTTACCCAGTAATAAGGATCAGGATTAAAGCTGGTAATTTGTGCAAGGGTAGCTCCGTTAACGGGTTCCAAAGTATTTTGAAGTACCCCTGAATTGGAAGGCTGATTGGTAAACCACACAAAAGGAATGAGACCTGTAAAAATTCCTGTTCCACCACGCAGTTGTAAAGAACGGTCGCCGAAAACATCATAGTTAAAACCCAGACGGGGCGAAAGTAACACTCTCGATTTGGGCCAGTCTTTGGTAGAATAAGTTGTGGCGTTGCCGTTGCGGTCAAGTAATTGTAAAGTATCGACAGCAGGATTGTTCAATGGTTTGTCGAAGAAAAGCGGAAGGTCGGCTCTTAACCCAACAGTAACATTTAGCTTGGGCGTAACAGCGATCCTGTCCTGTACATATAGTCCGCCCAAACCGAATTTAACTGATGCCCAGGTGTTGTCCTGCAATGGATAGGTCACTCCGAATACAGAGGGCGCATTGCCATTCAGGAAATCGGCCACTGATTCAAATCTATAGTAAGAAGTTCCTAGTCGTACATAGCTGTTTTCGAACGCCATCGTTTCCAGGCTTGCACCAGCAGTAATAGTATGTTTGCCGGCCTGGTAAGTAAGATTATCAATAAATGAAAAATTGGTATTTTTCATACCGTTGTTATAAGAGAACAGTTCTGTTCCGAAACTCATATAATTCTCTCCGCCTTCCCATATATCTACAAATGGGAAAAGCTCACCTGGAGTTGATCTGATGGATTCTACATAAGTATAAGTAGCAAGGAACTGATTAGATATCCTGGAAGAAAAATTACTGTTCAACTCGGCAGTAAGAGAACGCACGATATTCTTTTGAGCATAGTTAGCTTTTTCGAAAGCAATGGATTCAGAGCTGATACGAAAAGCATCTGAGCGGGGATTCGGACCTGAATTATTATTAGTGCCGAAATCACTTGTGCCTATAACCTGGTTATACTTTACAGTGAATTTATGTTTGTCACTGATATTCCAGTCTATACGTCCCATGAACTTTGTGTCTTCATTCATGTACTTATTGGCATAGTTTTCATATTCACCCGGATCATAATTATAATTATTGATCAGGTGATTTCTTACAGCATCAAGATCTGCGGCGGTTGTTCTGGCTACAGTCGGTCCCGACGTACCGCGATTAGCTACCCATGTATTTCCTGGATATACATATTCAGTTCTTTCATAGTTCCCAAAGAAGAAAAGCTTATTTTTAATAATAGGTCCGCCAAGACGTGCACCATATATTTTATTAGTTGATTCTGCCGCTTCAGGAAGGTCTTTGCCGCTTACTTTTTTCCCAGCAAAATTCTGATTTCTGTAGAAGCCATATATCGAACCGCTGAATTCATTAGTTCCACTTCTTGTAACAGCGTTGACACCTGCGCCGGTAAAACCTGATTGTCTCACATCGAATGGCGCAACATTCACCTGCACTTCCTGGATGGCATCCAGCGAAATGGGTTGTGCATCTCCACCCGGCAGCAGGTCGCTGTTTAATCCAAAACCGTTGTTCATTGCTGCACCGTCAATCTTTACATTGTTCATACGGTTATCACGTCCCGCAAAACCGGTTCCATTCGATTGAGGAGTAAGGCGGGTAAAATCGGTAAGACTGCGGCTCACCGTGGGAAGCGAATTCAGCATCCTTGTACTGATATTAGTGCTGGCGCCGGTCCTTTCATTATTTAAAATCGGGTTTCTTCCGGCGGTTACAGTTACGGTGCTAAGTTCCTGGCTTGTTTCACCAAGCCGTTCATTTAATACAAATGTTTCTCCAAGTGAAAGTGTGATATCGTCAACCGTTTTTGTCTCATACCCGATAGTAGAGATCTCAATGGTATAAGGACCGCCGGAACGAAGGCCTTGCATAAAAAATGTTCCATTTGGCTGGGCAATTGTCGTGTAGATTGTTCCTGATGGTAAGTGTTGTGCTCTGATAGTCGCGCCACCTAAAGAATTTCCCGCAGCATCCAGAACTGTTCCGGAAATACTGCTTGTTGTTACCTGGGCAGACAGATTAAGAGTTGTTGCTATTATCAGCAGTATACACAAATAAACCTGTTTCGTTTTTCTCATAGCCATATGTTTATTGTTTTACAAGACAAAGAAACATGGATACCGGGTGATAGCTATTCGTAAAACCATTATCAAATAATTAATTCTACGAAAGGCGAGAGCCTTAATCTTATTCTAAAAAATCATATGGAGAGCCTATTATTGAGAGAGTCTAGCAGTTAATGCAAAATAAAACAAAACCTTTATTTATTCTTAACTTTGCGAAAAATCAGCTTAATGCTCGACTCCATAGAAAGTGCAATTGAGGATATAAAGGCCGGAAAACTAGTGATCGTGGTTGATGATGAGGATCGCGAAAATGAAGGGGATTTCATTACTGCAGCCCGAAATATAACACCGGAAATGGTCAACTTCATGAGTAAGTATGGCCGTGGTTTAATCTGTGCGCCACTGATCGAAGACCGCTGTGAGGAACTCAAACTCGACCTCATGGTGAATAATAATACCGCGCTTCACGAAACAGCTTTTACCGTGTCGGTCGACCTGCTGGGACATGGGTGTACCACAGGTATTTCGGCGCACGACAGGGCAAAAACCATTCAATCGCTTATTGATCCGCGCACGAAGCCGGAAGATCTTGGCCGGCCGGGACATATTTTTCCCCTTAGGGCGAAAAAAGGTGGAGTATTGAGAAGAGCAGGACACACAGAAGCCACTATAGACCTGGCGAGATTAGCCGGTTTTGAACCTGCAGGAGTATTAGTAGAGATTATGAATGAAGACGGTTCAATGGCGCGGTTGCCTGAGTTGAGAGTTATTGCCAAAAGATTTGATCTGAAACTTATCTCCATTAAGGATCTCATAGAATATCGGATGAAACTCGATACGCTGATTGATGAGATCGTTAGGGTAAATATGCCTACCCGATTCGGAGAATTTACATTGGTGGCATTTGGTGAAAAAGGAACGACTAATGAACATCTCGCATTGATAAAAGGAGAGTGGGAAAAAGATGAGCCTGTGTTGGTACGCGTTCACTCATCCTGTTTCACTGGTGATATTTTAGGATCATTACGTTGTGATTGCGGGGAGCAGTTGCATGCTGCGATGCAGATGGTAGAAAAACAAGGTAAAGGCGCTATACTGTATATGAACCAGGAAGGAAGAGGTATCGGACTGATGAATAAACTTAAAGCCTATAAGTTGCAGGAAAATGGAATGGATACAGTTGAAGCCAATCTGCATCTTGGGTTTCCTATGGATAAAAGAGACTATGGTGTTGGCGCTCAAATATTAAGACACCTGGGAATTACAAAAATTAAGCTGATTAGTAATAATCCGAAGAAAAGAGCAGGTCTGCTGGGATATGGACTGGAAATAGTGGATGCTGTTCCTATAGAAATTATTCCCAATCCCCATAACGAAAAATATCTGCAGACTAAAAGAGATAAACTCGGTCATGATATTTTGAAACGTCATTAGGATTAATTCGAATGGGAAGAGTATTCTTCTTTATTGTCATTATTTTTTTTCTTTTTGTTTTCAAGCAGGTCACCCAATTTTTCAAACTCACGTCTGTAGCTGATACTCGCTCCTGATCTGTTTTGTCTGATGCCCGCTCTGGCCAGGTAGTTATAGGAATCGCGGTAGAAGAATGTAAGCACAACTTTACCATCGGGAGTTACTTTCCATTCCGCATTAATGTCGGGTAGGAAAGGGAGATTTCTTGTAGCATTTATCTGTTCAGATGTTAAGCCAAAATCAACCGCGCTACCAAATGTAAAAGTGAGCCGTTCATTGAACAGGCTTTTTCCGATAGACAAATTCAGATTGGTCCTGTCAATACTGAATGCATTTCGGTTAAAAGTATTGATGAGATTTGATCCGTTATATAATTGTGCGTTGAAATTCACCCTGATACTTTTATCATTAAATATTTTTTGGAACACACTGGAAAACTGCCGACTCAATGTATTGGACAATACTCCAGAAATGCTTCCCACTACTATTCCTTCAAACGCTGTGTTCGCTATGCTTCCCTGGTTGGAAGATGTTTGCAACGGTCCGAAGCTATTAAATACTACGAGGAAAGCTACCTGTTTGTTCAACTCGTTCTGATCGGCCTGGATAGCATTTAAAACACGCGCAGCACCTTCATCGTTACGAAGCGGACTGTTGGTAGGTAATTCAATACGGAAAGATATTTCAGGCGATAATAATTCCTGTGATAAAGCCGCAACAACTAATACTTTACCTCTATATCGTGAAACATTTTCGCTTACACTTAAATTTTGGATACTTGTTCCCAGATCGCTGAAGCGTACATTCTCCGCTTCATATTCTGCTTCAATTTTAATAGTAGCATTATTAGGATCGCCTGACCATTGAATGTAATTGGCTACATCTTCCCTGAGCCTGAATGGTTTTTTTAACAAGGATTCAAAGTTGAAATTATAATTCCCTTGATCAATATCATATCTGCCTAAAATATTAAACTCTCCGTTGGTGGTAGCATGTATCTTCAGATTTCCTCTTCCTGTTGCCTGTATAATATCTCCTGTAAGTTCATCGAGAATAACATACATATTGGCGTAGTTATTAGCCGTGACATCCAGGTTAACCGTAAGGTTGCTGGAGCCGGATGGCTTTGAACTTTCCATTTCGCGGCCATATACTTTCCATACCACAAAATCGGCCTGATCGCTTTGACGACTGCTTTTTGTGTTGATGAACAGATCGGAACTATCGGTGGGTTCTCCCTGTATATTCATAACCATATCATCAAGTGGACCAGTGAGAGTCATATTGGCGCGTGCGATAATATTTCCGTAATATGAATCGTCGCTGGTTGTATTGTTGGTAGATAATACGAGCAGTTTGTTCGTATTCATGGTAAAGTCGAAAGAAAGATTGTTGAATCCTTCGTGGTACAATATCCCTTTCATAATCCTTGCCGTGTTGCGATATTGATCTTCAAACTGGAATCGTCCAAAATCTATCCTGTCGTCTTTCAACTCGACATTTGCAAAAGGAATTCTGTATAATACATTAGTGTATTTCACTCTTAAAAAAGCATCAGAAAGATGTATTGAACCGATATAGTCGAGATCATTAGGCGGACCGGTAATTCTTAATGCACCTGTCGCATGACCGGTAACATCAGTAAAAACGCCATCCAGGTATTGCTGTAATACATCAATCTTGGTGTTTTTGAGTGTAGTAAATATATCCAGGTTTTCTTTTTTTGTACTATCACCAAGATGATATATTCCCTGTAAATCAAAAGTATAATCCTTGTTATCAGCTACTGCATTGAAATTTACTTCTTTAAGCGCATCGTAATATTTTCCCTTAAGGGAGATTTGCCCAATAGAGTCATCATCCAATCTGAAATGTTCAGCCATACCATTCATGTCTATACGAACTTTCCCAAACGGGTCAATTACATTGATGGTCCCTGATAATAATCCCTCAATACGGTTTGATTTTACCACATAGGGAGTAAAATCACCGATATTCACTTTTTGCATCTGGATATTAATATCACTAGCGCCTTCTATGGGAGAAGGAACAGTAGTGATATTGATTTCCTGTAGACCGCTATGTATCCTTAATGCTTTGGCGCCTAAATGTTTTTCTGCGAACGCAAGTTCACCATCTTTTTCAATCTGCCATTTCTTACCATTGATATCAAAATCAGACTCTCTGAATGTAATGTTCACACCTGTTGGTGATGTTTGTACCTGCGCATTAATGTTTGCTGAATTCAAAGTCTGGTTGGCGCTCGTAATAATATTAATATCGGAAATATCATCGGCCGAGCGGAGATTGATGGAAGTGCCCGGAAAATTGAGACTGTCGTTGATCAGTACATTAGCAATATCGGTTTGCATAGCCAGTTCTTCTCCGTCACCCGTAGCTTTTAGTATAAGGTTGTAAAATCCTATATTTTTATAATTGAATTGCGGAACGTCTACATTCAGATCCAAAAGGTTTTCCCTGATATTGATCTGACCGGCTATAGTAGAAAAGTTAAAACCTGACAGACTTGGATGAATAAGATTAATATATTCTTCAACATTTTTTGTAGTGATAACAAAGCTGAAGTTTTCGTTGGTCAGTATTTTTTTTGAAGGCTTAATATAAGCGGGATAATATTTATTGAGGAAGGTTTGGAAAGAAGTAGGAAGATCGTTTAATGAGAATTCTCCCGCCAGCACTGCATCGAACTCATTACTCACTGCGGTAATAACTTTATTACTGTCCATGATCTTTGATTCCACATATAGAGAATCAAATGATATTCTTTGTCCTTTTCTATAGAGAGCTGCATCAAAAATGCGGGCTGTTCCTAAAAAGTTATCGATATTATTACCGGTGAAATTGAAATCGAATTTTCCGTTAAAGTCAACCTGGTCATATAGCAGGTTGAGTTTTTGCAGGTCGGCTTTTGTGACAAGCGCTTCAAAATTGAATTCTGGTATTTCTTTGCTAAAATCTACCAGTCCGTTAAGTGTGGCATGTAGATTTGGATCATTCGAAGTAAATTCTCCGTTAAATAAACTTTTAGCCACTGTTCCTTTAATAGTGATGCCTTTATAAGGGTATTGGTTGAATTCGAGAAGATAGATATTGCCATCAAGTTGTGCGTTGATAGTATTGGCATGTAAACCACTGCCATTTACTTTTCCTTCGAATATAAGTTTACCCAATGTTTTATTATCAAGCAGTTTTCCTACTTCGAACCCGGAGGTCTTCAGGCTTCCGGAATATCGTGTCGGATCTTTTTCCGGGAACTTCATATTAAGGTCAGTCGTCAGCTTTCCCAGTTTTGTTTCGAGTGTTCCGTAGGTAACAAAGTCGGACAGGAAGCCCGTGAAATTTCCTTTAAATCTCAGGTACTCCAGCATGTCCAGCCGGGGGGTGGTGATGGACTTTAACCGGGGAATGAGGGAGATAGCATCGTTATAAGAGGTTCTGAAGTTTTCGGCTTCAAAGTCGATATAGGTTTTGTCGATATCCGGCAGACCGCTCATACTTATGTTGCCCCGCAAGTAAGTGTCTTTTCCGGCTTCAATAACAAGTTTTTTTCCGTTCAGGTTATCAACGGTTCCTCTTACCATGCCATTGATCTCTATTTTTTTCTTCCAGTTTTTTAATTGCGGCGCGAAAAAGGCAATATCGTCGCTGCTAATGATAGCATCATTAAAGTTTCCTTCCATGCGCACCTTGGTCTCAAAATCCTGCATGTCATCAAAAGTGGTATAGCGCATGGCGAAAAAGTCATGCAGGTGACTTCCGTTGGTGATAAGGTCCAACGCATGAAACTCCATGGCTTCAGGGTGCATTTTCAGTTGAGCTGTCAGCTTTTTCACCTCCAGGCCGCTTCTCTCAACTGTTTGCAGAAATAGATCGGCCGCAATAGTGTCCTGTCTTATCGAGCAGTTGGTGAAACTGCCGTTTATATCCCTGAAAAGAATGTGGTTGCCATCAAAAGACTCGTAAGGTTCTCTCTCTGTTTTTCGGTCATGGCGGAAGAGACCATCGCTGATGTCCAGGCTGCGAATAAAAAGATCCCATTTGCCGGGGTTCCATCTTAGATTTTCCGGATCGTTGATGATTTCCGGTTCTTCTTCCTCTTCTACATTACGAATGCGGGGGGGTCTGTTGCCGGGATAGTCATCAATTGCAAATGATGGCTGATCGAGTTTGAGCGATTTAATCCGTATCAACCTTTTGTTAAAGTTAATTTCATCAGCATCTGCAACAAGTGCCTTTATACTGGCCATCATATCTTCGCCCCGCCATTTATCCCTTTGAATGATAGAGATATTCTGCAGGTCGACTGTACGGAGATTGAGATTGATGCTCTTGTTGTTTCCTGAAGAAGTGGATGATCCTCCAAAATAATCCATCAGGAAATGGTAGTTCCAGACAGAATCAACGCGGTTGAGGTGAATGGCGGCATCTTCCAGTCCTATGTACTGGAGTTCTATCTTATCCTTCAAAAAAAACCAATCGGTGATATTCACTTTCACCGAACCGGCGTACAGTAGCGTATCGTGTTTAAGATCTTCAACCAGTGTTCCTTCAAGCAGCATACTGTTGAAGAAAGCGAAGTTGACATGTTTGATACGGACAGTCGTATTAAGATCTTTGGATATTTTTTTAGCTATCTGGTGAACAAGGAAGTTCTGGACGGGAGTAGTTTGGACAAGAAGCCATACCGATACGATCAATGCTATCAGTATCAGTAATACAGTACGGGATATTTTCCAGAATCTTCTCAGGTTGGTAGAGTTGGTGGCAAAATTAAATAATACCTGGTGTTGAACAAATTCAATACCATATACCTATAAATTAATGATAAACATTTACAATATCTTCGCCGGCATGAAAATTTGGCTATCCTTTATCCTCTTTTTATGGATTGCTCCAGTTGTCTCTACCCAGGCCCAGGCTCCCGTTACTTATAACGCTGCTACGCTCTACCAGCGTATTGAACGGCTGAAAGTCTTAGGTTCGGTATTATATGTAGCCGCTCACCCGGATGATGAAAATACCCGCCTGCTGGGCTGGTTGTCGAACGGGCGCCTGTACCGTACGGGATATCTTTCAATTACGCGGGGTGACGGAGGACAGAATCTCATTGGTGAGGAGCAGGGAATAGCATTAGGACTGATAAGGACGCAGGAACTGCTGGCAGCGAGAAAGATAGACGGGGCTGAGCAGTTTTTCACTCGTGCCTATGATTTTGGCTTTAGCAAAAGTACAGAGGAGAGTCTGAAGATATGGGAACAGGACAAAGTGCTGGCGGATGCCGTTTGGGTGATCAGGAATTTCAGGCCGGATGTGATCATTACCAGGTTTCCGCCCGATAAGAGGGCGGGCCATGGCCATCATTCAGCCTCATCAGTTATTGCAGCACTGGCGTTTAAAGCCGCTGCCGATCCAAAAATGTTTCCTGAACAACTGAAAAAGGGAGTGGAACCCTGGCAGGCAAAGAGGATTCTCTGGAACAGCTACAATTTTGGTAGCGGAAACTATACCAGCGAAGAGCAAATGAAAATAGATGTGGGGGGCTATAATGTGCTGTTGGGAAAAAGCTATGGAGAGATAGCCGCTGAAAGCAGAACACAGCATAAGAGCCAGGGTTTTGGTGTTTCTGCGGGTCGGGGTAGTATGCTGGATTATTTTACACTGACCGATGGTGAAAGCTGCACGAGCGATCTAATGGAAAATGTGAATACCGGTTGGTCGAGAATAGGAGCAGGAAAGATTGAAAATACGATCAATAGTATCCTCAGGCAATATAAAATTGATAATCCTGCCAGTTCGATTCCTGCATTGGTAGCGTTGTATAAAGAAGTAGAGAAATTAAAGGATGGCTATTGGAGGTCTATCAAGTTAAAAGAGTTGCAGGATATCATTGTCCACGCGGCGGGTTTGTGGCTGGAAGCCTACACGAATACTTCTACTGCTGTTCGGGGAGAGCCTCTTCATATTAATTTTTCAGTAAATAACCGTGATGGCGCGACTGTTACAGTAAAAAATCTGGCTATTGAATATTTTGATACTACTGTGAACATACCTGCAGGCAGTAATAAAAATATTGGATTAGCTATCCAGATTACAGTGCCTGAGAACAAAGAAGTGACGCAGCCGTATTGGCTTGCTCACAAAATGACACAAGGTTCTTTTAATGTGCAGGATCAGCAATTGATAGGAAAGGCAGAGTCGGAGCCGGCGTTTACCGCGCGGTTTACATTGAATATCCAGGGACTTGATCTCGTATATACCAGACCGCTTGTCTACAAAAATACAGATCCTGTTAAGGGCGAATTATATCATCCCGTTATTGTGATGCCTAAGCCTTCGGAGCAATCTTCTTATGGCGCGCTAAAACATATTCAATACGATCATATACCGGATATCTATTATTTTGATAAGGATACTTCCGCTATCAGGTTAAGTAATGTGAAGATTGCAGGGAAGAAGATCGGCTATATTGAGGGTGCGGGTGATAAAGTGCCGGCAGCATTGCAGTTGATGGGATATGACGTTACTGCGCTTAAAGAAAAAGATATGCATCTCCCATATCTCAAACAGTTTGATGCGATCATCACCGGCGTTCGTGCGTATAATGTACACAGTTACTTGTCGAACTATAGCCAGTTGCTGAATGATTATGTTGCAGCAGGGGGAAACCTGATTGTTCAGTATAATACCAATAATAGTATCGGGCCTAATAAGATCGCTATTGGTCCTTATCCGTTTTTTATTTCGCGTGACAGGATAACAGATGAAAACTCACCTGTGAAGTTCCTTCTTCCTCATCACCAGATTTTAAATTATCCTAATAAAATTACGGCAGCCGATTTTGAGGATTGGGTGCAGGAGCGTGCGATATATATGGCTACCCAGCTTGATCCGGCATTTGTTGCTCCCATTGCCATGAACGATCCGGGAGAAGAAGAGCATAACGGCGCTCTGGTTATTGCTGATCATGGAAAAGGGAAGTTTGTCTATACAGGCATTGTTTTTTTCAGGGAACTTCCTGCGGGAATAGAGGGCGCTTACCGTTTGCTGGCGAATATAATTGCTTTAAATAAAAAACCTACATGAGTAAAATTCCGGAGAGTAGAAGAAATGTAGCCCTGGTTGTCTGCATTGTATTGGGACTGGCAATTGGTATGTTTATCAAAAAGGTTTCGATAGGATTGCTGATTGGTATTGTACTGGGATTGGTAGTTGGAGGAATGTGGTCGGGAAGAAAATGATTTTTGCATGAGTACAGTTGACTGGATAATAATGTCTGTGACACTGATCGGAGTAGTGTTGTATGGTCTTTATAAAAGTAAGACCACACGCGATCTCGATGGTTATTTTCTAGGCAACAGGCAAATGCCTTGGTGGATAGTGTTGTTGGGCGTTATGGGCACACAGGCAAGTGCTGTAACATTTTTATCTGTTCCCGGACAGGCTTATACGGATGGAATGCGTTTCGTACAGTTCTATTTTGGTTTACCTCTTGCTACTATCGTGCTTTGTTTAACTTTTGTGCCAATATTTCATAGACTCAAAGTATATACGGCGTACGAATTCCTTGAACGGCGTTTTGATTCTAGGACAAGAACATTTACAGCCCTCTTATTTCTGTTACAGCGTGCACTTTCTACCGGCATCAGTATTTACGCTCCGGCTATTATATTATCCTCGTTGTTAAACTGGAATATTTACTGGACGAATATTTTTATGGGCGGACTGCTCATTGTCTATACCGTTTCCGGTGGCGCTAAAGCCGTAGCGCATACGCAGAAATTTCAATTGCTGGTAGTGTTTGCCGGAATGATACTGGCGGGCGTTATGGTTGTAAATCTGTTACCCGAAGGTGTTGGTTTTAGCGAGGCTATTGAATTAGGTGGTAAGCTCGGAAAAATGAATACTATTACGACTGGTATAACCGAAAAAGGGTTTGACTGGAGCGACAGGTATAATCTGATTAGTGGTATTATTGGGGGCTTCTTTTTACAACTTTCCTATTTTGGAACGGATCAATCGCAGGTAGGAAGATATCTCACTGCCAAATCAATTAGAGAAAGTCGTCTGGGACTCATACTGAACGGGATTATTAAAATACCTATGCAGTTTGGGATTTTATTGATAGGGGTGCTGGTGTTTTCGTTTTATCTTTTTAATGATCATCCTATTACTTTTAATGTCCGCCAGATGAAGCTGCTCGAGGAATCTGCTTACAAGCCGGCGGCGGATGAGCTTCAAGCGAAATTGACTGCAATACAACACGAAAAACAATCGCTTGTCAAAGCATGGTCGGCCGATAAGCAAAACAACTCATTGATTAACGGGATACAGGATTATATACAGCAGGAGAAAGTAATACAGGACTCTGTTAAGGTGTTGGTTACGAAAGTTGATTCGTTGGCAGAATCAAATGATACGAATTATATTTTTCTTCGGTTTGTTATTGACTATTTGCCTACGGGGCTAATCGGATTATTGATTGCAGTGATCTTCCTGGCTGCATGGGGAAGTATTGCAGCAGCATTAAATTCTTTATCATCTTCTACCGTGGTTGATATTCATAAACGGTTTATTAATAAAACTGCGGATAATGAAAAAGATTATCATCTCTCAAAGAAGTACACTGTTGTATGGGGAGTGTTTTGTATGGTAACAGCGATGTACGCCACGCAAATGGGTAGTCTTATTGAAGCGGTTAATATATTAGGCTCATTATTTTATGGAGTTATTTTAGGAATATTCCTGGTAGCTTTTTACATGAAAAAAATTAATGGTCGGACAGTATTTTATAGTGCGTTAGTTGGTGAGCTGATTATTGTTACCCTGTTTGTATTGAATGAGGTGGGTATCATAGGTCTTGGTTTCTTATGGCTTACCGCTATTGGAGCGCTTTGCGTGATGCTGTTTTCTTTTATAGGGTATAGGTTTAATCAATTGACAGCAAAAAAACCATAGTGAAATATGTTATTGTTATTGATAAGGTATATACAAAATGCCCTGGTGATTGATTATACCAGGGCATTTTGTATATAAGAAATTTCTTATGCTGCCGGAAAACTATTTGAGCGAAGCAATCAGTTTTTCATTCAGTGCAACATAGTCATTATTGTTAGCTTCTTTAGCCAGCTCAATTGATTTTTTAGCTGTGGCGATAGCATCTTTTTTCTTGCCTAATTTAGCTTGCGCTTGTGCTTTTTGGTGATAAACCCAGAAGGCTTTAGGATTTTCTTTAAGAGCCTGATCAAACCACTCTACAGCCTTGTTAAGATCTTTACCATTTTCAAGGTAATAATAGGCGGCAGTAAAATAGGGTGGCTTATCGCTTTTCATCCCCTCTTCAATCTGGGTCATTATTTTAGCATCGATTTCTGTAGTGATCGGGAAAGTTACTGCTACATCTTCCCAAAGAATGGAAACAAGCATTGAGGTAGGCTTAATGTCCTCAAGTATTATAGTAAAGCTTTCAAATACATAGGGCATTTTTTCTACCGGAGCTGTTAGACGAACTACATCTTCTGATTCCTTATAAGCGGCGGGACTGGTAACATTTGTTTGTTTGGAGATGATGATAGTCCATTCTTTTTCTCCAGGAATAGACAATAATCCATATTTGCCTGCGGGAATCTTTTTACCGCCGATGGTTACTTCATCACCAAAAGTGAGAGTAGTAGCAGCATTTGCTCCTGTTCTCCACACTTTACCATAGGGAACGAGGTCTCCGAATATTTTTCTGCCTTTAACTGCCGGTCTGCTATAGCTCACCTCTACAGAAGAAAGTCCGAAATCCTGTTTTATCGTTGTAGCGGGAGATGGCTGGGGTACTTTTAATCCTTGCGCATTTGAATAGTTGCCAGTGATGACAATCAGTAAAGCAAGAGTAAGGATCTTCAATCCCCCGTAAAGGGTAGAGCGCTGAATCCTTTTTACATTTTCATTAAGTGTTGATCTGGTTTTCATGCTAGCAAATTTTTAGCAAAAATAGGTGTTTTGTGTTCCGACAGGTGCAAAATGGAAGAATATAATCATGAGGGTGGGGACTGTTTTTATTTTTTTATGTGTTTAAAACGTTCAGTGATTGTTGAAAACCTCCGTTGGTAGGTAAATGAAGCCAAATAGCTTTACGGTGTGAGTTCACAACATAAAGATATTTTATGGAAGGGCATAATACAGGATCTTTTCAGGGACTTTCTGTTATTCTTTTTCAAAGATGCCAGCAGGTTGTTCGACTTTAGTCGTGGTTGCCGCTTCCTTGATAAAGAGTTGTCGCAGTTGTGGCCGGATTATCATATTGAACATCCCATGCGAACAGATAGTTTGATCCAATTATATAATAAGGAAGGTGGTGAGCATGCAGTATTAGTGCATGTTGAAATACAAGGATACAGAGAAAAAGGTTTTGGTGAAAGGTTGTTTACTTATTATTACCGGCTAAGGGACAGGTATCGTATGCCTTTAACAACATTGGTTATTTATCTTGACAAACGGACTAATATGTTGACATCTTCCTACGAAGAGACCTATCTGGGTACAGGAGTTAAGTTTCATTTCAATACATATTATATTGGTGAGCAGCGTGAAGAAGAGCTTTCGAAACATGTTAATCCATTTGCTATTGTGATATTAGCTGCGTTATCAGCCTTGCGTTATCGTAAGGATGAAGATCTGTTTTTGTACAAGAAGAAGTTGATAACGCATTTGCTGAATGCTTCTATCAGTAGAAACAAGATTCGTATATTGATTAATTTTATTAAGTTATATTTGCAATTCGGTAATCAGGAATTAAATATTCGATTTGATGCCGAAATTCAACAGCTTACCAATCAAAAACCACCAACCATGAAAATTCTTGAATACGCCAGGCAAGTAGAACGGGAGGAATTAATGATGGGAATTGCCAAAAAAATGTTGAAAGATGGACTGGATATTAATGCAGTACATAAATACACAGAAATTTCTTTAGAGAAGCTTTCGTCTATCTTAAAAGAGTTGAAGCGTTAGCGCCTGCTTTTAAAACCAGGATGAAACTGCTGCAATGTTGTTCTAAGAAAATCCCTGTCGAGGTGTGTGTAAATTTCTGTAGTAGTAATACTTTCATGCCCTAACATTTCCTGCACAGCTCTTAAATCGGCTCCGCCTTCAATAAGGTGGGTGGCGAAAGAATGCCTTAAAGTATGAGGAGAAATGTTTTTGTTTATTCCTGCTTTTTTAACCAGCTCTTTCAGTATAAGGAATATCATTACTCTGGTTAGACCGGTTCCCCGCCGGTTTAAAAAAAGAATATCTTCCTGTCCGGTTTTGATTTTAATATGAGACCTTACATGGTTTTTGTATAATGCGATCTGTTTTAATGCCGAAGTGCCAATAGGAATAAGCCTTTCTTTATTTCCCTTTCCTGTTACCCTGATAAATTCAAGTTCAGGATAGAGTTGGGATATTTTCAGACCTGTGATTTCACTTACTCTTAGCCCGCAACTATACATGGTTTCAAAAATCGCCCTGTTGCGAATACCTTCGGGAGTACTATGATCTATAGCCTGGATAATAGCCTCAATTTCCTCAACATTTAAAGTGTCGGGAAGTTTGCGGCTAAGCTTTGGCGCTTCCAGTAAAAAAGTTGGATCGGAATGGGTTATATTCTCTGTTAAACAATACTGGTAAAACGATCTTATTCCTGAGATCACTCTTGCCTGCGAAGTTGCTGTCATACCCAAATGGTTGATCCAGGAAATGAATTCCTGTAGCAGTGGCAAGTTAACTTCACCAGGTTGCACCGCATGTTCATGTAACGACAGGAATTGGGTAAGCTTTTCGATATCGGCAAGGTAAGCGCTTACAGAGTGATCGGACAAAGATTTCTCCAACTGTAGCCATGCTTTAAATCCTTTTTTATAAGCTTCCCACATCAGTGAATAATTATCGTGCAATTTCGGGTGAAAATTGAAAAATAACTTGTTTATTTGATAACACATAATCAACTGCTGTGGAGAAAGTTAACTTACGCCGGTTTCGCAAAAAAATGACTGAAAACAAATCATCGTTCAAAAGATTTCTTACCAAACTGGAAAATAATACCCCACGAGGACTGGATAAACAAGTGGTGATTGCTGATATAGAAACATGGAGGCAAACAGACTGTCTGAGTTGTGCGAACTGCTGCAAAACAATGTCTCCAACTTTTTCAAAACAGGATATGGTCAGGATATCTGCGCATATCGGCATGACTGTCGACCAGTTTAAAGCTAAATATTTGCGGGTAGATAGGGAAGGAGACTGGATCAATCGTAAACAACCCTGCCAGTTCCTTAACCTAAAGGATAATAAATGTAGTATCTATGAAGTTCGCCCTAAAGATTGCGCTGGCTTTCCTCATCATACTCGCAAAAGAATGGTTGATTACATGCATGTATTCAAACAGAATATAGAGTTCTGTCCGGCAACTTACCGCATGGTGGAGATATTGAAAGAAAGACTCATCTCATCAACCCCGATCAGATAAATACATCTTCAATCAGTAAAAATTCAGGTGTGCACCCTTCTAAAATAGTTATAGATAATATATCAAACTGTATATTCTTCCAGTAAGGATAGAGGTGGAGAAAATGTTCAGCAGCTTTTTGCAGGTTACGGAATTTTTTTCTTGTCACTTGTTCTTCAGGATGACCATATCGAAGAGAATGCCTGGTCTTTACTTCAACAAAATGAATAGTGTTCTCTTTAACCGCTATTATATCAATTTCATAAAAACTTGTTCGCCAGTTCCGGTGCTGAATATGATAACCTGATGATTGAAGATATTTTTCAGCCATATTTTCACCAGCTAAACCTCTTAAATTATGTAATGCCATAACTTCAATTTTGTATTATTGCAATTATGATGGCAAGTTCACCTAAGCTATTAAGAATAAGAGGAGTATTTAAACACTATGATTGGGGAGGTTTTAGCTTTCTTCCAGCGTTAATGCACCGCTCAAATACCGATAAAATACCTTACGCTGAGTATTGGCTGGGTAGTAACTTGCACGAAGGTGTAGAGAAAGTACCATATCTGTTCAAAGTGCTGGATGTATCGAAAATGTTATCCATCCAGGTTCATCCGGATAAGGCTTCGGCTGTAAAAAAGTTTGAGGAGGAGAACAGAAAAGGAGTTCCGCTGGATGCTCCCTATCGTAATTATAAAGATGATAATCATAAGCCGGAGTTGTTGGCGCCTTTGAGTGAATTTTATTTGTTGCATGGCTTTAAGAGCAGCGACAAGATGAATAAGATCCTTAGCGAGGTAAAAGAACTTAATTTCCTTATTGAAACATTTGCCGGAGATAATTACCGGGAACTGTATACAAGGGTGATGATGATGCCTGAGCAGGAGGTCAATGAAAGATTATCACCGCTGTTGTCTGTTATTATTCCTGCTTACCAGGAGGGGTACTATACAAAAGAACAGGAGCATTTCTGGGCGGCCAGGGCTGCGTTGACGTTTAATACCACCCATCGCATTGACAGGGGTATTTTTTCTATTTACCTGTTTAATATCATCAAATTAATGCCTGGCCAGGCTTTATTCCAGGATGCCGGTCTGCCGCACGCTTATCTTGAGGGACAAACTATGGAAATTATGGCTAACTCTGACAATGTGTTAAGAGGTGGTTTAACACCTAAGCATATTGATGTGCCGGAGTTGCTTCAGCATGTTGTATATAAACCAACCATTGCTAATGTGCTGCAGGGAGATAAAACAGATACACATGAAATCATTTACCCTACATCGGTAAAAGATTTTCAACTAAGCCGGATTGATATACGTAAAGACGAAGGCTCATCACTGCCAGCATTGTCAACTGATATATATTTTATTTACCAGGGACGTATAAAGGCAACGGCGGATGAGGAAACTATCGAACTGGGATCAGGAGAAACTTTTGCCGCTTCTCCAGGTTCAGTAGTACATTTTGGGGCCTATGAAGATGCTATTATTTACCGCGCCTCTAAATCTGCCGAAAACTAAAGAATGCAACAAGTGATTATTTATACAGATGGCTCATCGCGTGGGAATCCCGGTCCCGGTGGTTACGGAGCCGTCCTTCAATATGGTAAAGCTTCAAAAGAGTTATCGGCCGGCTATAGAAAAACAACCAACAACAGGATGGAATTGATGGCCGTAATCGCCGCATTGCAAGCGTTAAAGAAACAGGGGTTATCGCTGACCATATTCTCGGATAGCCAATATGTAGTAAAAGCAGTCGAGCAGGGATGGTTGCAAAACTGGTTGAGAACCGACTTTAAAGGTGGTAAAAAGAACAAAGATCTCTGGAAATTATATGCAGAACTTGCTGCTCCTCATAACATCAGTTTCAAATGGGTAAAGGGACATGCCGATAATATTTATAATAACCGCTGCGATGAACTGGCTACTTCGGCTGCCGACAGTAATGACCTATTGATTGATGAAGGATACGAATCGGGATTGAATTAATTTATAACTTCCAAACAATAGACTGCTAAATACGAGCGTAGCATAAATGCTTCCCCTGAAAAATGGCAGGCCATCAGTGTAGCATTGCATCAGTCCCGAAAAAGTTTTGGGTCTGGCATAACCCAATCCACTCTGCCATACAAAAAAGTTTGACAGCAGAAAATAAGCAACGCATATAAGAAGGGAGAAACCGATGATATTGATGACGTTTATTTTTTTCATCAAAAATCCTATAGAAGTCATTGCGCCAAAAAGAATATAGTTGGTAAGCTGACCATCGTAAAAACCAGGAGTGGAAGAATATCCCTGAATAAACAACACCTGGAATATCAGGTCAGAAATGAACATCGAGAAAACAGGTAATGCAAAGGCCCATTTTTTATCTTTAATGATAGCTCCCGCAAAAAGTGCCATAGCCAATTGAGGCGCAAATCCTAATGGTCTGCCGGGAATGATCCGGTAAAGAGCCGATACGATGATAAGCATTATCAATGTGATGATCAGAGTATTTTTCTTTGTCATACAGCGTAAAATATTAGCGAAGATAGTTAAACCTGGAAAACTCCTGTTTTAAACTCCGGAATATCAGGATTGTTATTCGCTGCTTCGAGGGCGAGCGAAATAATATTCCTGGTTTCAAGAGGGTCAATTAATCCGTCTACCCAAAGCCTTGCAGCGGCGTAATAGGGAGAAGTTTGTTTGTCGTATCTCGACTTAATATCCTTCAGCAGTTGCTGCTCTTCTTCGGTGGAAACCTCTTTTCCTTTGGCTTTCATACCGGCTACCTGGATCTGTAATAAGGTTTTGGCAGCCTGCTCGCCTCCCATTACGGCAATACGTGTTGTGGGCCAGCCAAAGATAAAACGCGGATCGTAAGCCTTACCACACATGGCATAGTTTCCGGCTCCGAAAGAGTTGCCCAATATAAAAGTGATTTTGGGAACTACTGAATTGGCAACAGCATTCACCATTTTGGCGCCATCTTTAATGATTCCTGCGTGTTCGCTTCTCGATCCCACCATAAAACCCGAAACGTCCTGTAAGAATACCAGCGGAATTTTTTTCTGGTTGCAGTTCATAATGAAGCGTGCCGCTTTGTCGGCGCTATCATTATAAATAACACCACCCATTTGCATTTCTCCCTTTTTACTTTTGACGATCTTACGCTGGTTAGCCACTATGCCTACAGCCCAGCCGTCAACTCTTGCATATCCGCATAGGATGGTTTTCCCATAATCTTCCTTAAACTGCTCAAAAGAGGAGTTGTCTACAATACGTTCTACGACTTCCAGCATATCATAGGGCTTGGCGCCATCTGCGGGAATGAGTCCGTAAATATCTTTCGGATCCTTTGAGGGACTCACCGGAGCAATCCGGTCGAAGCCGGCTGTATGGGTCGGATGCCCCATCTTCGACATGATTTTTTTTACCTGTTCGAGGCACTCCTGTTCGGTTTTGAACTTATAATCGGCAATACCTGATATCTCAGTATGTGTTTCTGCGCCGCCCAACGTTTCAGTATCCACATCTTCACCAATAGCGGCTTTTACGAGATATGGTCCGGCTAAAAATATAGAACCATTACCTTCTACCATTAATGTTTCATCACTCATAATTGGCAAGTAGGCGCCTCCTGCAACACAGGGTCCCATTACTGCCGCTATCTGTGTAATGCCCATAGCGCTCATGCGGGCATTATTACGAAAAATGCGGCCGAAATGTTCTTTATCAGGGAAGATCTCATCCTGCATCGGAAGAAAAACGCCGGCGCTATCCACTATATATATCACAGGAAGCTTGTTTTCCATAGCTATTTCCTGCATTCTCAGATTTTTCTTTCCGGTGATAGGAAACCAGGCTCCGGCTTTTACAGTTTGGTCATTGGCAACGATCACACATTGCCGGCCGCTAACATAGCCGATACCTGACACAGTTCCTCCAGAGGCACAGCCACCCTGCTCTTCATACATTTCCCAACCAGCCAGGGCGCCAATTTCCAGAAAAGGTTTATCCTGGTCCCTGAGGTATTCTATTCTTTCGCGGGCTGTTAATTTATTTTTTTCTTTTTGTTTGGCTATTGACTTTTGGCCACCGCCAAGCGCTGACTGGTCTAAACGCTGACGCAACTGGGCGATCGATAGCTTCATTACATCTTCATTTTTGTTGAATTCGAGGTTCATATTGCAAATGTAAAGGGTTAGGGTATCAGTAACAAGAGTGTTCCTGCTGGTTATAGCAATAACTTATAAATAGCTATCCGCAACAGATATTGTGGGAGCTAAGAAAATAATGAGCAAAATAACGTGCGTGCCATTGAGAATGACTGGTACAACCAACAGTGAAAATAGCCGACTGGGAGCTAGTGATTGTAGAACTGTAGATGGAAAATTACCTCTAATGAGGACGGGAGTTTTTCGATCTATTCATTCTCCCTGTTTTTAAAGTTGCTGTATTATGGGTTAGTAAATCATTTCTTCTGAACTGTCTAAATATCTTTATCGATAGCGGTTAAAAGCAGACAAGCTTAAAGCATTTAATAATACTGTTTTTTGTGGCAATCGGCCAGTTGTTATATTTATCCCATGTTTTATAGGAAACCGTATTTTTTGCTGCTGTTGTTATTGGCTGTTCTTATCAAGATATTTTCGACACAAAAAGCCTGGGTGGAAGAGTATTATTCCAATGGACTATATCCCTATATCTCGTTGGTGCAACGGTCCCTGTTTGGCTGGATACCCTTTAGTGTGGGAGATGTCTTTTATGCGGTGATCATACTCTGGCTGATCCGGCAAACCTTGAGGATGATCAGGATAATGAAGAAAAAACAGGCTGGGAGAGCTTACTGGCAAAGAGTGGGCAAACGTTTTTTGATTGGAACGCTCATTGTTTATACCAGCTTTAATTTTCTATGGGGACTAAACTATAACCGCTATGGCATTGCACATGAGCTAAAGCTCGACAAACACAATTATACAAAGGAGGACCTGGTAGAACTGACTGAACAACTAGCCAACAGGTTAAACCATTTGCAGGAAGCATCTGTTACGGAAAGAAAACAACTTAAGCGCAAAAAATACCTGTTCAAAGAGGCTGTGTTGTCTTATAAAGCTTATAGTGTTGCTGATGAAGCTATTCTTACCTATAAAACTCCTTCTGTTAAGCCCTCTATCTTTAGTTACCTGGGAAACTATTTAGGATTTACAGGATATTATAATCCATTTTCCGGTGAAGCGCAGGTGAATACAACCATTCCAGTATTTACGCAACCCTTCACTACCTGCCATGAGATCGGCCACCAGTTGGGTTATGCTAAAGAAAGTGAAGCCAATTTTGTCGGCTACCTGGCCGCAGCCTCTTCTGAAAATCCGGCTTGCCGGTATGCAGTTTATTTTGATATGTATGCCTATGCTTCCAGGTATTTATATATGAGCGATTCTTTAGCGCTTAAGCGGATCAATGCTACTTTATCTCCTGCTGTCAGGAATGATTTTAATGAACTAAGGGCTTTTTACAGAAAGTATGCGTCACCTGTAGAGACGGCCATAGATAAATTATATGCTGAATTTCTTAGAGCCAATGAACAGCCTTCGGGAAAAATGAGTTATAATGAAGTTGTTAGTCTGCTGATCGCCTATCATAAAAAGTATAACCGCATCTGAACAGTCAGAATTGGTTCTTCCACATCATACTTTCTATAGGCCTGTCGGGTTGCCCGCTATACTTTGCATTTTTTTTCTGGTTGTACTTAACGGCGATATTTCCTTCTACCGGAAAATAGATCAACTGGCCAATAGGCATTCCCTTATATACTTTAACAGGTTGTTTAACTGATATCTCCAATGTCCAGTTGCCGCAAAAACCCACATCGCCCTTTCCTGCCGTAGCATGTATATCTATACCTAAGCGGCCGGTAGATGATTTCCCTTCGAGAAACGGCACATGAGCATGTGTTTCGGTGTATTCAGCTGTCACGCCCAGGTAAAACACATGGGGATATAAAACGAATCCCTCATCGGGTATTTCGAAAGTTTCTATTTCGTTGTGTTTTTTAGCATCGAGAATATGCTCTTTGTAAGTGGCCAGCCACTTACCCAGGTGTACGTCATACGAATTGCTGCCCAGGCACTCCCTGGAATAAGGTTCTATTTTGATAGTACCCTTCTCCATTTCCTCTAATATTCTTATATCTGATAAAATCATTTACTGAATACTGGTTTATTTTTGATGAACTCTAAATAAGTCTTAAATCTGCAATGTAAAACAAAAGGGTGGCAATATTTTTTCAACATACTATTAACGATACTACAAAATTGGGAATATGGAAGATTGAGGAGCGGGAAGATTTTTTCCTGCAAAGCGTTCCCCTGAAAAGAGAAGTCAGTCACCCTTATAAAAGATTGCAGCACCTGGCGGGACGCTATCTTTTGCCATTCCTTTTTCCTGAATTTCCCCTTGAAGAAATAAAAATTGCTGATACGCGCAAGCCTTTCTTACATGATGAGCAATTCCATTTCTCTATTTCTCATTGCGCTAATTATGCGGCGGCGATAGCAAGCAATATGGAAAGAGTGGGAGTGGATGTTGAAATGATCACGCCTACCGTAGCCAGGGTGGCGCATAAATTTCTGAACGACCATGAAAAGGAACTGCTCAGAGAATGGGAGATGTTTCCACATATATACCTGCAACTGTTAACCGTGATCTGGAGCGCCAAAGAATCCATCTACAAATGGTATGGCGCGGGAAAGGTCGATTTTCGACAGCATATTCAATTGCAGGGTAGCAAGATCCTGATCAGGAGCGATGAATCAATTTCTCTTGATTTTATATTTAATAAAGCAGATCCGATAAACCTGTCGGTTGAAATAAGAAAATTTGATAGCCTTATACTGGCATGGGTAGTTTCCTGAAACTATTCAGGATCGTCCTCTGAGCCTTCAAGTAACGGTATTGTACTCACTGAAGACCCTGCAATGCCTTTTATGGAACCATACATGCCGGAAGTGTTCAGCAATACTTTTTCCAGTTGTTTTTCTCTTTCTTTCCAGATTTTTTCCATCTGGATCCTTTCTTTGATAATAGAGGTTTTCATGGCGACAAATCCTTCTACTATAGCTTCTACCTGTTGTCTGAATTCCGTACCTGTAAGATAGCTGTACAACATATGCATTTTTTCTCCCCTGTTTTCTTCGGTTTGTCTCGCTTCGGCAATATTGATCAATGCATTTCTTAGTACCATCGTTAAACCGGTGACTTCCTTAAAGGAACATATCCATACTCCATCTCTTTCCCCGAACGAATCCATGTTTTTGGGAAAAACATTGGTGACCAGTATGGCAGCGTCGGCTTGCTGACTCCGCATATCACTTTTCAGCTTATCCACCCAGCTATTATTCCAACCCTTTGTTCTTTTGCTTTCAAAAATGATTTTTCCATATTCCTTACCCGAAACATTTCTTACCGTTTGAATGCAATCGGCGCCTTCAACTCCTTTTCCCACTTCTGCTATTTCATCGTGCGGAAAACTTGAACGAAGCATTTCTTCAAGCAATAATTCCTGGGCTTCTCCCTGGAGTTGCATCGATCCCTGTTCGGCCCGGCGTCTCATTTCCTCCGCCAGTTTTTTCTGGTCCTCAAGCTGTTTTTCCAATTCCCTAAGTTTTAACTGGAATTCCGTTTCTTTTAACTCAACCTTTTTTAATTCTTCTATTCTTATCTGTTCACTTAAAGCAGCGCGTTCTGCTATTAATTGTTTTTGAACATTAATATGCAATTCCTGTTCTTTTGCCAATAGTTCCTGCTCTTTTTTAAGATATTCCAACTCCTTTTTACGGGCTTCTTTTAATTTTTCATCATTGTTCTGGTTGGCTTCCGTCAATAGTTTAATACGGGTTTCATAATCACCTGAAATATGTTTTCGAAGATCTTCTTCGATGGTCGCCCTTAGCTTGTTTTTTTCTTCCGCCAGCCTTTTGGTCAGTTCCTGCTCGCTTTTGGCAAATAATTCATTTAACTGTTTTTCTTTTTTTTCAAAATCCTCTTTTTGACGCTTTATTTCTTCGTCTTTTTGCTTCTGGTAAGCCAGCATTTTTTCGCGCAGTTCCCTTTTATATTCTTCAGAAACAGCTTCTTCCATAGGAAAACCAAAACCACATTTAGGACATTTTATATCGGTAGCCATGAAACAGTATTTTATGCAAGATGTTGCTTTTTGATATTTTATCAATATTTTTAAGAAGAAATGACAGGATTTAAAACATTAGTTTGATTTTTATGATATCCAATCCAAAGAACCTGGTCTATATTGTTGATGATGACCCGGATGACAGGCAGATCATCCTGGATGCCTTCCTGGAAAATAATACGGCTATGGACTATGTGTTTATCGAAAATGGTGATGAGCTGATGCAAACCCTCTCCGGATGTGGCGAAGATGATTTCCCCTCACTGATATTGTTAGATCTTAACATGCCCGGTATGCTAGGTATGCAGGCGCTCAAGGAAATTAAACAAAATCCACGATATACTCATATCCCTACAATAGTATTGACAACTTCTACGCTAATATCGGATAGAAGCGCTTCTTACTCGCTTGGCGCCAATTGTTTCCTGAGCAAGCCGGCCTCCTATTCAGAGTTAGTGAGAATTACAGGATGTATCGCCAAGCTATGGTTTACTAACTGATAAGGAAGTTGTTATTCACTGGGAGAATACGCCTTAGTACGGTTCTTTGTTGCAGTTAATACAAGCCCTGTATAAGATAGTGTTCGCATTTTGTTTTGATAACGATACTCATCTATGCGCGAAAATTAATCAGTTCATTAATATTGAACTACGCTGGTTAATGTATTTGCTTCCTGTGCTGTTGGTTCGACTAAAAAATAAGTTTTAATACCGTTAATAGTCATCTCGTCCAGCAGATTTACAATTTCCTGGTACGAAGCGGTTGTAAAAGGTTTAATTAAAATATATAATCCTTTATGCTTTGCGAAGCCGTTATTCAATGCAGCTTTTTTATTGATAATAATATTTCTTATTTCATTTCCACTCGCCCTGCAACTGTTAAGAAGTGATATATCTGACCCGTAATAATAATGAAGTTTGTTATTGCCGGTTACCAGGATATTCAATGTGTTGCTTTCCGGTATATTGGTGGAATCTTTAATAGTATCTTTTGGAATAAATAATTTCATAGCGACAGGCTCCGACATGGAAGTGCTGAAAATAAAAAATGTAATCAGTAAAAAACCAAGATCTACCATTGGTGTTAAGTCAACCCTTGCAGAGCGCCTGCTTCTTCTTTTTGAATGATCTTGTGAGGAGGTATTTATCTCTCCCATAATAGTATAGTTTATCAATGAGATAAGTTTTCCGAAAAAATCCATAAACAAAATATGATTATGGAAAAAATGTTATGCAGCCTCTTATGAGAAAAGTTTTTTATGCAAACAAAACAATTACTCACCGCTTCATTATTGGATATTTTATTTGAAGGCAGAAATAAAGAATACGGCGCTTACTGTCTCAGAAAAGAATATAATAAACGACTGACCTATGCAATGATCGGTACGGGACTAACTACATTATTATTTGCATTGATTTTTTTTCTCAATAGTCACTCTAAAGAGAATAGTTTTACCCGACCGGTTATTGATACTATCGTAATGTCGCTTCCCCCTGTTGATGATCAGCCAAAACCATTACCTATACCTCCACCTGCTGCTACTCCGGCAAATGTGGCGAGTTTTAAATTTACTTCGCCGCCGGTAATAGTACAAGCAGACTATATCTCACCCGATGATGTTCCACCTGCGGTAGAGGATATCATTGGCAGAATTGATGTGGTCAACATGCAAGGTGATCCCAGTGATTTGAACGGCCCTCCGGGACCAGTTGGTCCGCTGGGGAGCGGTAACGGTATTATTGACAATCTGAATGTGCAGCGTAACAATGAGGATTCTATTCATATACATGTAGAAATAGAATCGTCCTATCCCGGCGGACCAAAAGCATGGTCGAGGTTCTTAAATAAAAATTTTATCTATCCACAAAACGCCGCTGACAATAGGATTGAAGGACTGGTATTGGTAAAATTTGTTGTTGACGCATCGGGGAATGTAAGCCAGGTTGAGGCCGTCAGCGGGCCGCCGGAACTGCGGAACGAGGCAGTGAGGGTAATTATAAAAAGTGGTAAATGGAACCCGGCCATACAGAATGGCAGGCATGTTAAATCATTTAAAAAGCAGCCAATTGTCTTTAAAATTTGGCCCGAATGAATGGTATAGACGTCGATAAAAATAGACGATTTTACTGTAGGTTGAATACTGGTTTAGTGCTAAATTTAGTGTTTCGCTGACTGCTTAACATATAACTAATGCCAATCGTAAGGACGAAAAAGACATTTATATTTCTTCTCGCATTTATCATTATTACAGTCAGCTTCTTTTATTTAACCAGAACACCTAAAATTGATTTTAGCTCACAGGTTAAACCGATTATCAATACCAAATGTATAAGCTGTCATGGTGGTGTTAAGAAAGAAAGGGGGTTCAGTCTGCTTTTTGAAGAAGAAGCCCTCGCTGCCACTGCCTCTGGGAAACCGGCTATTATTCCGGGAAAACCGGAGGAAAGTGAAATGATAAGAAGACTGCTTACTGATGATCCTGAAGAAAGAATGCCTTATAAGCACGACCCTTTAAGCAAGGACCAAATAGATATCTTGAAAAAATGGGTGGCCCAGGGGGCCAAATGGGGGGAACACTGGGCTTACCTTCCGGTGGAAAAACAGGAAATTCCTTCTGACAATAATTACTTATTTGGCCTGTTTAAAAAACAAAAAAGTTATTGGGGAAATAATGCTATTGATCGTTTTATTCTTGCCGAGCTAACAAAACAACAATTACAACCTTCTCCTCAGGCCGATAAAAATACGTTAGTGAGAAGAGCCGCCTTGGATATTATCGGTATACCTCCTTCTTCATCACTTGCCACTAACTATTTACAGCATAGCGAGGACGATGATTATGAAAAATTTATTGACACATTACTGTCCATGCCACAATTTGGTGAACGGTGGGCGGCAGTATGGCTTGATGTGGCACGCTATGCCGATACAAAAGGATATGAAAGAGATTATTCCAGAAGTGTCTGGAAGTATCGTGACTGGCTGATCAGGGCTTTTAATAACGATATGCCCTACGATCAGTTTCTAATTGAGCAGTTGGCTGGTGATTTGCTCCCTGATCCTTCTGCTGACCAGTTAATCGCTACAGCCTTTCACCGTAACTCAATGACTAACGACGAAGGGGGTTCTGATAATGAAGAATACAGGGTCGCGGCGGTAATAGACCGTATCAATACCACATGGGAGGGGTTAATGGGGACTACTTTTTCCTGCGTGCAATGTCATAGCCACCCGTATGATCCTTTCAAGTATGAAGAGTATTACAAGTTCATGGCTTTCTTTAATAACAGCCGCGACGAAGATACATGGGCCGATTATCCCTTATTACGTTCATATGAAAATGAAGACAGCATTAAGTATAAACAGATTATTCACTGGTTGAATAATAACAATTTTACAGATGAGGCTAAGAGCGCTAATTTATTCCTTACTACACTACAGCCTTCTTATAATTCCCAGACTGCGGACAGTTTGGTCAGTGCAGCTATTGTAGATACGAAATGGCTAATACTACGCAATAACGCTTCAGCCCGCTTAAGCAATGTTTATCTGGATAAAAGAAACCAGTTGATCATGCCGGTCAACGGGTTTGTAAATGGAGGGGTGATCACCATAAGAACCGGACAAAAAATACTGGCTAAAATTCCTGTTAATAAAACAAATGGCTGGAAAATAATGAAAGTGGATTTTCCGCCGCAAAATGGTTATGATGATATTTTCATTACTTATTACAATAGTAATCTGAGAGATAACGATGCCAATTGTGTACAATTCGACTGGTTCTATTTTTCTGAAAAAATACCGGGTAATGATATTCCGGGCTATAACAAGGTAGTAGCAGATTTTTGGGAGCTGATCAATAAACAGGTAGTTACTACACCAGTGATGATGGAGAACCCGGAGTATATGTCACGGACAACACATGTATTTGACAGAGGCAACTGGATGGTAAAAGGAGAAGAGGTAGAACCTGATGTTCCGGAATCATTACATCCATTGCCTGAAGGAGCGCCACGAAACAGGAAAGGATTGGCCATGTGGCTGGTAGATAAAAAAAATCCCCTTACTGCGCGTACAATGGTGAATAGGGTATGGGAACAATTATTCGGAGTGGGACTTGTTGAAACTTTGGAGGATATGGGAACACAGGGATTAGAGCCTTCCCACAAAGAGTTACTCGATTATTTGTCTTACCAGTTCATGTACGAATATCAATGGAGCGTAAAGAAACTGATCCGTGAAATAGTACTTTCTGCTACTTATAGACAAGATGCTAAAGTAAAAGACGACCTCTTAGCACGTGACCAGTTCAATAAATTCTACGCGCGTGGACCGAGAGTAAGGCTATCAGCGGAACAGATACGTGATCAGGCATTAGCAGTAAGTGGTTTACTCAGCAATAAAATGTACGGACCGGGAGTAATGCCCTGGCAACCTGATAATATATGGATGACTCCTTATAATGGAGATACCTGGAATGTGAGTAAAGGTGAAGATCAATATCGCCGTGCTATTTATACTTATTGGAAACGTACAGCCCCTTACCCGTCTATGATCACTTTTGACGGAGTGGGCCGGGAAGTTTGTTCTCCACGGAGAATAAGAACGAATACTCCTTTGCAGGCTTTAGTGACTCTGAACGATTCTGTTTATTTTGATGTATCAAGACAGTTTACTAATAATATCAACAAACACTATCCGGCTGCTAAACCTTCGGAAAAAATTGCTGCTGCTTATAAGTTAATTCTATTTAAGACAATTGATACACCACGATTAGAGGCGCTCATGCAATTATACCAGGAAGCGTTAGATAAATTTACTCTTCATAAAAAAATGTCGAACGATATAATGGGAGAAAATAAAGATACAGATCCGCAAAATGCTGCATTGGTTGTAGTTATGGGAGCATTGTTAAACCTGGATGAAGTATTGACTAAATCATAGTATATGACAAGAGATGAGTTGAATAATCAAAGATTGTTGAAAGAAGCTGAGGCTGCTATCGCTCATATGCAAACGAGAAGGCATTTTCTGAAGGAATGCGCGTTTGGTTTTGGTTCTTTAGCGCTTGGATCCTTTTTTTCTTCTTGTCAAACAGGATCAACTGCTCCTCCAACAAATATTTTTGACTCTTCTAATCCTCTTGCAGCACGGCAGCCTCAATTTATGGGGAAAGCTAAAAATGTCATTTTTCTGCATATGGCCGGCGCTCCTTCCCAATTGGAATTATTTGATTACAAGCCGGAACTGATAAAACTGAATGGCAAGGATTGTCCACCTTCACTTCTTGAGGGTAAAAAATTTGCCTTTATTCGGGGAGTTCCTAAGATGTTAGGTGCGCAGTCAAAGTTTGCGCAGCATGGTGAATCGGGTGCGTGGATCAGCAATTTTCTACCACACCTATCTACTGTTGCCGATGAATTATGCTTTTTAAAATCATGCACTACTGATCAGTTTAACCATGCTCCGGCACAGTTATTAATGCATACAGGTTCAGCACGATTGGGCAGACCCAGCATGGGATCATGGATTACTTATGGATTAGGTACAGAGAATCAGAATTTACCGGGTTTCGTGGTGTTAACATCCGGGGGACGAGCGCCCGATGCAGGCAAAAGTGTATGGGGTAGCGGGTTTCTTCCTTCTGTATATCAGGGAGTACAATGCAGAAGCGAAGGAGATCCGGTTTTGTTTATCAATAACCCGGGAGGAATAGATCGTGATATCCGCAGAGCATCTATTGATGCTATTAATAAAGTAAATGAAGAATCGTACAAGGAATATAATGATCCGGAAATATTATCACGTATATCCCAGTATGAACTGGCTTATAAAATGCAGATATCTGTTCCTGACGTAATGAATATTAATAATGAGCCCCAATATATTCACGAGATGTATGGATCAACACCCGGAAAAGCATCTTTCGCTAATAATATATTGCTTGCCCGTAAGCTGGTCGAAAAAGGTGTACGCTTCGTACAATTATTTGATTGGGGATGGGATAGTCACGGCATTGGCGCGGATATGGCTGTCGATGTGGGACTGGTCAATAAATGCAGACAAACAGATAAAGCTGTAACTGCCCTGTTGCTCGATCTTAAGCAACGAGGGTTACTTGATGAAACACTCGTGATATGGGGTGGTGAATTTGGGCGAACGCCTATGATGGAAAATAGAGATGGTAAAGAAAATCCTTTTAAAGGAAGAGATCATCATACTGAAGCATTTACAATATGGATGGCAGGTGGTGGAATCAGGAAAGGAATGAGTTATGGAGAAACGGATGAAATAGGGTACAAGGCAGTAAAAGGAAAAATTACACCTTTTGATATCCAGGCTACCATACTAAACCGCCTGGGCTTTGATCATGAACAGTTAACCTACCAGTTCCAGGGAAGGCCGTTCAGATTAACCGACGTGGGAGGGAATGTTATTGAAAAGATATTGGCCTAATATTAAGTAAATATTATTTAGAATTCATGAAACAAAACAGGCGGGAGTTTATATCTGCAGCGGTAATGTCGGGTTTTGTGTCGTTATCTGCAACGGAAAAAGTATATGCTGAAGAAAAGCAGGCTGATATTAAAATAATGGCCACTAACTGGGGTTTTGAAGGCTCCATTGATGAGTTTTGCGCCAAAGTAAAAAAAGATGGTTACGATGGCGTTGAACTGTGGTGCGATGGAGGCGAAAAATGCCTTGAGGAAATTTTTAGTGCAGTTAAAAAATATCATCTTGACCTGGCATTTATTTGTGGTGGACACTCGGATGATCATACTGAACATTTTTCAGAGTTCAAAAAAGTAATTGATCAACTAGCTAATAGTATTCAAAAACCACTGTATATTAACTGTCACTCGGGACGCGATTATTTTTCTTACGAAGAAAACAAAAGTTTTATTGATTATACTGTTGAGTTATCAAAGAAATCGGGGATAAGAATTTCGCATGAGACGCATCGGGCGAGAATGTTATACTCTGCGCCTGTGGGAAAATATTTTATGCAGCAAAACCCGGATCTGAAAATTACCCTCGATATCTCCCATTGGTGCAATGTGAGCGAAACATTGCTTCATAACCAGAGAGACGCCGTTAACCTTGCCATAGAAAGAACAGATCATATTCACGCGAGGATAGGACATGAACAAGGTCCGCAGGTGAACGATCCTAGAGCTCCCGAGTGGGAACATGTTGTTAATACACACCTGGCGTGGTGGGATGCTGTAGTAGCGCGGAAAAAAGAAAGAGGAGAAATAATAACCATATTGACAGAGTTTGGTCCGCCAAACTATATGCCGACTGAACCTTATACCAGGAAATCGCTTTCAGATCAATGGGAAGTGAATGTTTATATGATGAACCTATTGCGTAAGCGTTATCTTAAAAAGTAATATTGCTGGTGTTAACGGTAATTACAGAGACTATTGGACATTTTCATCCCCTTCTTGTTCACCTTCCGATAGGTATTCTCTTAATGGCTATTGTTCTGTTGTTTTTAACCGGGGAAAATAAATACACCACCATTCCTATTCCTGTTTTAAAAATAGTGTGGGTTACGGGAACTGTTTCAGCTGTCTTATCCTGTGTAACGGGATATATGCTGTTTATAAATGGAGAGTATGATGAAAGTACTGTACTACTACATCTTTGGATGGGTATTGCCGTCGCCCTTGTTTCCCTGATTGTTTGCTTTCGGCTTGTGCGGAAGCAAATAACCAATAGACTGAAGTGGGTAGCGGTTATATTGTTTCTATTAATCAGCGGTGCAGGCCATTATGGTGGCACTTTAACACATGGGGAAAATTATCTTTTTCCTTCATCGAAAAAAGTCGCGGAAGTAATTAAACCCGTTCCTAATATTCAAGAAGCTATTGCTTATAATGATGTGATAGTTCCCATTTTTAAGGCACGTTGTTACGGTTGCCATGGTCCAAATAAACAAAAGGGAGAGCTAAGAATGGATAATATTGAGGATCTGATGAAAGGAGGAGAAGACGGAGCTATTATTCTTCCCGGTGATGCTGAAAATAGTGAGATCATTAAGAGATTATTATTACCCGTATCTCATAAAGAACACATGCCACCGCGACAGGAAGCGCAATTAAGTGAAGAACAAACTGATTTTATTCACTGGTGGGTGGAAATGGGGGGTTCATTTGATAAAAAAGTAAACCAGCTTGAACAGCCCGGTAAAATTATTCCTGTTTTAGAGGCGCTCGAAAAAGGAACAGAGTCTTCGCGACCCATAGAAGAAACACTTCCGGCAGTAGAACCTGCAAGAACAGAAGACATAGAGAATCTTCGTAAAAAGAATGTGTTGGTTTTACCCGTTGCCAATAATAGCAATTATCTCTCAGTTAATTTCATTGCCACTGTCGGAATTGATAATGAAATGTTGAACATGTTGACACCATTGAAAAAGCAATTACTGATATTAAAAATAAATGATTTACCGCTAGAGGATACCACCATGCAAATTATTGGTCAGTTGGAACAATTACAGACCCTGCAAGTAAAAAATACTCATATTACGGACAAAGGGATAGCTTCATTGAAAAATCTTCAGAAGCTACAGTCGCTGAATCTATCCGGAACCAGGATTACCAATGAGGGTGTACTTCAGTTAAAGAATCTTAAAAGCCTGCGACAGGTTTTTTTATATCAATCGGGAATAGATAAACAGAACTGGGAAGAGATACAATCGGCCCTACCAGGTATTTTTTTGGATACAGGTGGCTATACCGTGCCAACTTTAACTACTGATACTACTGAAATATCCTATTAATAGTAAAGAAAGCTAAAGGTGTATATTGCTATTTCAATTTTGTTTTCAATATATTTATAAACAGACTTGATTAATTTTTATAATGTATGAGGAATTTTTTTTTGAGATTATGCAGAGTGATGTGTTTAGGTTTCTTGTCTTTGAGCGCCAATAGCCAGGTTGGGGGCGGTGAAGAAAACAGATTAACACTTATTGAACAGCCACAGTTTATGGCCCTGCCGCTTGGCGATATTCATCCGCAAGGCTGGTTACTACAGCAATTGAACGCTATGCGCAATGGTTCAACCGGACACCTCGATGAACTGTACGATAAAATAAAAGATGATAACGGTTGGCTGGGTGGAAATGGTGATAATTGGGAAGAAACGCCTTACTGGCTCGATGGAGCAACACCTCTCGCTTATTTGTTGGGAGACACTGCCCTTCAGAAAAAAGTACATAAATATATTGACTGGGTACTCACCAATCAACGGCCTTCCGGATATTTTGGTCCTATTACAGCTTCCGAGAAAAAAAATATTCCTGTTACAGTCGATAATTGTGAGGATGGTGAGGATTGGTGGCCCAAGATGGTAATGCTAAAAGTATTGCAGCAATACTATTCAGCTACAAAGGATACACGTGTGATCAGTTTTATGCAAAAATATTTTGCTTATCAACTCGCTGCGATAAAAAACTGTAAAGTGGGTAAATGGACCGGTTGGTCGGAAGCGAGAGGTGTTGAAAACCTTATGCTGATTAAATGGTTGTATGGAATTACCAAAGAAAGTTCTCTTCTGCAACTGGCAGAGGTGATTTCATCTCAATCCTATGCATGGAGCAAATGGTTTGAGGAAAGAGATATGCTGATAGACGCAGCTCTTCATGTGGATGATAGAAATGTGATGCGGCGTCATTCAGTAAACGTTGCTATGGGGTTAAAAGACCCGGCTATACAATATCTAAGGTCAAAAGATAAAAAGTATTTGTCGACACAATCACAGGCCTGGAATGATCTGATGAGGCTACATGGTCTGCCTAATGGTATTTTTTCCGGCGATGAGGATCTGCATGGACCACAGCTTACACAGGGTACAGAATTATGTACTATAGTAGAATCTATGTTTTCATTGGAAAAAATTATTGAGATCGCTCCGGAAGTACAATATATGGATGCATTGGAGCGTATGACTTTTAATGTATTGCCTGCACAAACCACTAACGATTATTTGTACAAACAATATTTTCAATTACCTAACCAGGTTCATGTAGGACGTGCCGCATTTAATTTTTCTGTTACACAATACAATGGCATGTCCAATGTGTATGGTACAAAAAGTGGTTATACCTGTTGTTATACTAATATGCACCAGGGGTGGACAAAATTTGCTGCTCAACTCTGGCATAGATCACCCAATGATGGCATTGCAACATTTACCTATGCGCCATCGTCTGCTGTTATCCGAATAAAGAATGAGCAAGTCAATATTCAGGAACTTACCAATTACCCTTTTGATGATAAGATCAGTTTTGTATTATCGGTTAATAATGAAGTGGCTTTTCCCTGGACATTCAGAATTCCATCCTGGTGCAACGAGGCGGAAATATTTATTAATAACCAATTATTAAGAAAGGAAAAAGGCGGACAATTAATTACTATTGAAAGAACGTGGAAAAAAAATGATACAATTGTATTGTCTTTTCCTATGGATGTTAATATATCCAGATGGGCATCCAACTCGAGAACTGTAGAGCGCGGCCCTTTGGTGTATGCATTAAAAATTAACGAGGAATGGAAGAGGGGAGTACATCCTGAGGCAGGAGAATACTTTAGTGTTCTTCCTAAATCACCCTGGAACTATGCGCTTGTAGAAAAACAAATCAAGGATCCTTCATCGTTCGTGGTGAATAAACAACAACCGTCCGAAGAATTTAAATGGGATTTAGCCAATGCCCCATTTGAAATTATTGCTGTTGCAAAGAAATTGCCTGATTGGAAATTATCTGAGGGTATATTATATCAACCCATGGGAGATAGGTCAGGGTTATATCGGGGTAGGGTAGAAGAGAAAGAGCGAAAAATAACACTCGTGCCTTATGGATTTACAAAGTTAAGAATAGTAGCTTTTCCGGTAGTTAAATAATAATACTCTTCGTTTTGTACATGGTATATAATTATAAGTATGCGTATCATTTAAAATAATACTGTTATGTTATCCAGAAGAAACTTTTGTAAAGTAGCAGGCGCTATACCTGCAACAACTGTAATGCTTGACGGATCAGCAGTATATGCTGGTCGGCCTTTACATAAAAAAGGACCTGTTATTAAAAGTATTTCTCTGGTAGCGGTAAGTGGTAACTTTTCCCGCTTTGTTGGTATGAATGCGTATGATACAGCTCCCAAGGGAATAAAAAGCGGCGAAGAGTTGGTGATAGTGAAATTTTCAGATGATACAGAGGGGATCTCTGTATTGGGTTACTCCGATGTTAATGATAAAGTGATAAATATGATGCGTGCTCTGGTTGGTCAGGATCCGCATTCATTTTACGAGTGGAAAAATGATCGTATTGTTGGCGTGACTGCTCAGATGAAAAAATATTTTTTCGATTCGAATTACGCGTGGATAGAAGGAGCAATGCTTGATGCTTTAGCTAAACAACGACAGATTCCCGTATGGAAATTATTTTCGGATGAGGTGCGCGAAGGAATAGATGTGTACGATGCGGCTTTATATTTTGAGGATATAGCACGGCAAAAGAGTGTTGATATTATTGCCAGTGTTGGTCGTCAGATCAAAGATGAGGGTTACAGAGGAATTAAAATTAAACTCGGAAGACCTTCAAAATGGATGACTGGTGAAGCTGGTGTTCAGCGGGATATTGAAGCATTTATTGCGCTTCGCGAGGCAGTAGGTTGGAACTTCAGCCTTATGGCTGATGCTAACAATGGATATGAGAATAAATTCAATGATGCTGTCAGACTAATGAAAGCCTGCGCTCCGTATAATATGTACTGGATGGAAGAATTGTTTCCTGATGATACCGAAATGTATAAGGAGTTAAGAGACATTTTACTAAAAGAAAATTTATTTATACCTATAGCAGAAGGTGAGTCATTGATGGGAGATGATGATCCTCACTTTCTGAACCGGTTTGATAAATATCTTGATCATGGAGTATATAACTTTCTGCAACCTGATATGCGTACGCATGGTTTCAGCAATATGATTCACTTTGCGAGGAAGGCATTAAAATATCCACACGCAAAAATAGCTCCTCATAATTGGAATAGCCATATGGGAATGATTATGAGTCTGCACGCAGCAAAAATTTGCAGTAATATACCCATTGTAGAAGATGACCGCTTTATTAATCATGCTATCACCCTGCCAACTTTTAATTTTAAATATGGTCAGTATCATATAGGTAACGGACCAGGATGGGGAGTTGAATTATTACATGATTATAAAAAGATGTTTTTAATACGCGAGCGTAAAATTGCTTAAGCTAATAAAAATAGAATCAATTAAAATATATTTTGATGAATAACTCCCCTAAGTCAAAGAATATACAAAGAAGAAGTTTTGTTAAACATAGCGTTTTGGCCGGAGCAGGCTGGCTGATAGGTTCGCAAACAAAAGCTTTGGACCTCAAATTTCCTAGTGATGCCGTTTATGAGAACGAACTAATTATCGATTCACATTGCCATGCCTGGGATTATTGGCCATACAAACCTGTGGTTCCCGATCCGCAAACAAGAGGGAGTGTTGAACAGCTTATTTATCAGATGGATAATAATGGCGTTCAGCAGGCAGCAATTGTTTGTGCCGAAATTGAACATAATCCCAATAACAACGCTTATGTAGCTTCTGCTGTAAAAAAATATTCCGGACGTTTACATCAGTTCGCTGATGTCGATTCAGTATGGAGCAATACTTATCATAAACCCGGCGCGGCAAAGAGATTGGAAAATGTTATTAAGCGTTTTAATCCTAAAGGATTCACACATTATTTATCGAGAGAGGATAATGCTGAATGGCTAAATACGGGTGAAGGAAGAGATTTTCTTAAAGTAGCTAGTGATGCCGGACTGATTTTCAGTGTAGCCAGCTATCCTAATCACCAGGCTGCCTTAAGAAAGGTGGCGGAAAGATTTCCGCAAATGCCAATATTGTGTCATCATATGTCAGAGTTAAGATGTTATGGTGATGATGCGGTTAAAAATGTTAATGAGGTGCTTATATCGGCCCATTATCCCAACATATATCTCAAGCTTTCGGGCTTTGCTTATGTAAGCGCCGATAATAAAAAATACGAATATCCCTATTCGGATACCCTCTGGGTGTACAAAGCATGCTACGAAAAGTTTGCCGACAGAATGGTATGGGGATCTGATTTTCCTGTGGTGAATTTTTATATGACTCACCAGCAATCGCTCGAGGTATTAAGAAAGCATTGTCCCTTCATTAGTGAAAGTGATATGCCGATGATATTGGGGAAAACGCTCGCGAAATTATTATCAAAATAACAGGAAACTAATATACTTGATCATATAAACCTGCGTTGGTATAGTATATTGAATCTATGCCTGACCTGCTTTTATAGATACCGTATAGCAAATGAAAATCAGTAAAAAATATAATGACTTATCCCGTAGCAGAAACAACAGATATATTGGATGATCTTTCTTCTGATCAGTTAGAAGATGCATCAAAAGGACAAAGATTCCTGAATTATCTTATCGATGTAATCGGATTTTATATCCTGGTATTTTCTGTATCATTTTTCCTGGCTTTTATTATAGGCGATGAGTTTGCAGAAAGTCTGGATAGAATTCCTCCTCTTGTCGACCGGTTGGTTAGTCTGGTTATTTACGGCGTTTTTATGTTTGCCCAGGAATTGCTTACTCAGGGAAGGAGTTTGGGTAAATTCGTCACCAATACCAAAGCAGTAGACTGGGAGGGCCAATCTCTCACATACGACAAAATATTGAAAAGAAGTCTGTCACGTATGGTTCCGTTTGAACCATTCAGTGGCTTAGGAACAGCTCCCTGGCACGATACCTGGTCGCAGACAAGAGTGGTAAAAAGAAAATGATGTAGTCTCACTCACCCGTTTTGTCATTGGGCGAGTCAACAGCTTTTGACTGTGGCGGTCCTTTCTGTCTTAGGAAAATAGATAATACCACGATAGTAAATACTGAAAGGAACTCACTCTGCCAGTTTTGAAAAGATTCAAACCAGAATCTGCTTTCTGTCAAATAGTTAGACCAGGTGACTGGCTTTTCTCCAAGTTCGGCCAACTTTTCATTTTCATAGATGTGTTAAATAATATTTTGCCAAATAGTATTTTTAATTTTATTTTGTCTACTAAATAAGTATAGTAATACTTGGAAGCATATTCACACCTACGTTTTGCGGCAAAGTTTCTATCATGTAAACAAGCTGTTATGAGAGTCAATTTCTCTATTCATTCCTATTGTTGTTGTTGAACTGATCTTACAGCAAACACTACATTAAAGTAATAGCATTCCTTATACACATCACTTTTCAATTGACAGTTGATAAGGGACAGTTCTTCAGTTAATCAATTTCTTATTATGAATAAACAGATTTTATTTTTATTGGTCGCAGTACTTTTTGTATCTATTTCTTCATTTGCGCAAAATTCATCAAGAACAATCACGGGACAGGTGATTGATGCGGCAACGGGTGAGGTTCTTGAAGGTGTAACTGTATCGGTTAAGGGCACTAAAAACTATTCCGGATCACAGCCTGATGGGATATTTTATATAGCTGTTACATCTGGAGACACTATCCTGGTGTTCAGTTTTAATGGCTATGAGTCGCAGGAAGTGCCTATCACCAGGGATACCGAATATAATATCGCCTTAAGAAAGAACTATAGTAAAAAATTAGTTCCGAATAGAATACTAATAAGCAGATAATACAGGATCAATATAGATCCCGGATGTTACCGCAGATAGAAAAGTGAAATAAATAATATAAAAAAATTTCTCATAAAACAAAATTTAAACCGAAGAAAGTTAGTTTTTATTTATTTGAGTGATAATCAATTGTGTATTAACTTTTGATTATAAAAAGATTAGCACCAGAACAATAAAAAATACCCGATGTAGTTAGAGATGATTGCACTAATGTCGCTGTATCTATGAAACAACTGGTCCCGATCGGAATCCTTATCATGTTGAGCTATGTTTCCCGCTCACAGGATACCCTTTTCTTATCGTCACCTGAAGCTCCTGTAGAGGAGGACTCTTCGGTTGCAGATGTTAAAGAGATTAAACAATCTGCCCCGGTTATTATTGATACCACTGCTTTTTATGCTTGTTATGCCGGTACTATTGGTGAGGCAACCGTTACAGTTAATCTCCATAAGGCAGGAAAAGAATATTCCGGTTATTATTATTATGACGAATTACAAAGTCCGGTTTATTTTTCGGGCTACGAAACAGAAACAGATTCAGGTGAAGTTATTATATATGCTGAAGGATTCCCCGGAATAAATCGGACTGAAAGATTTTATTTCAATATTCAGGGTGAAATTCTTTTGGGAATATGTAGTAAAAATAAGGATGACCAACCTGTTCCATTTACGGCAACGTTAAAAGAGACCTCTCACAGTTTTGCTTATTATTATTCTAAGGGACGGCAGCGCTTATTCTCTTCTCTCCGGGATGGTCCGAAAGCCGAATTTTCAGCTTCCTCTGTGTGGCCAAATGGAGAAAATGCAAATTATGACTTCATCAAAGAGTTTTTATTAGCGTCATTTAATGCCGATTCATCGGAAGAGATTATTGCTCCCGTATTAGTAAGAAATAAAAAACAATTTTTTTCTAAATACAGGGATGAGTTTAAATACACTGAACCGGCTTATGTGATAGATGTTGAATATAAATTTTCAAGGGATAATATAACTGATCTGCTCGTTTGCTGGCACTCCGACCGTATTTTGTCGCTGGCAACGCACCGTTTCTCATACGAAGGCGGATCGCATGGAAGATCTTCAAAAACCTATCATAACTACGATCTTTCAGAACAAAAGCTCCTGACACTTGATGATATTTTTCAACCTGGATGGGATACTATAGTAAATCGTCTGATAACGCAAAAATTGCATGATACTTACAAACTTGCACCTTATGAAACACTCAGAAAAGTTGAGTTTTATGAAGACGCTGTAAGTTATTCTGATAATTTCTACTTTACTGCAAAAGGAATTGGTTTTAGTTACCAACCCGATGAAATTGCTCCTTATTCATTCGGGCAGATCAACGTATTTATTCCTTTTGATGAAATGAAAACTGTTTTACAGCCTCACACTGTTGCCCAACTCAGTCGATAACAGGCGGGTAGTGGCATAGTTTTTTAGCATTATTCATCTTATAAATCTGATAAGATGAATAAGTTATGGCTGGCTTCGTTATTATTTATTGTTTCTATTGTAAACGGACAAAATCAAAATCTGTCAATGGGTATTTCAGGCGGATTTGGGCACAGTTGGACAAATGCTGACGGTGGAAACAAACGCTTTCATGCAACCTATAATATTGGAGGTAAGATGGTGTATAGTTTTGATAGCCGTTGGGGTGTAAGCGCCGATCTGCGTTATTCAAGCGAAGGAGCAACAGTAGGGGCAGATACTGATAATAAACTGGTAGTGCGTGCAAATTATATTCGTTTGCCTTTACAAGGTATTTACTTCTTCGGCCAATTAGGTGATAGGGTGCGTCCCAAGGTTTCGCTAGGACCATCGTTTGGTTTTCTTGTTGGAGGGAAAATAAAAAGCTATGAGGGTGGCCAAAAAACAACTGAAGCAAAGACATCCGATTTTGTTGAGTCTTTTGATTTGGGTGCTACCGTGGCCGGAGGTTTAAATTTCAGATTAGCTCCGGGAACCTGGCTAAATGCAGAGTTGGCTTACTACCTGGGCCTATTAAATGTTAGTAAAACGGCAGGGGACGCTAAAAACCGCAATCTGGCGCTGAATGTGGGCATCACTTTCCCATTAGCGACTCTTAGGCCGGAAAGATTGGGAGGAAAGAGGTAAGCGTTCTACACAAAAGAAATTATAGGAAAAAAATGTACTATTTACCGGACGGGTTCCCCATTAGGGGCTGGTTTATTTTTTGATGGAATATTAGTTCATTAAAACGGTTCTATATGAAAAAGATATTTTTAATAGTAGCTGTCGGCCTGCTTACTTCAATGAGTGTTGTGGCCCAACACGATAAAAGCCGCAAAGACATGAAAGGCCACGAAAAAATCAAATTAAAAGATAATGATGTACCTCAAACGGTACGCTCATCTTTTGAATCAAATTTTCCCGGTGCAACGGACGTGGATTGGAAAATGAAAAAAGGTAATTACAAAGTGAGCTTTGAAATGAATGGAGTTGATCAGATGGCAGAATTATCACCCGCAGGTGAATTAATATCAAAAGGTACAAAGATCAGGAATGAAGAATTGCCAACACTTGTTACTGATGCGGTAAGTAAAGAGTATGCTAATCAAAAGATTGATGATGTGTATAAAGTCGAAAAAGGAGGCAGTACCTACTATCTCGTGGAAGTTGATGGTAATCCCGACAAAAAATTAATGTATGATGCGCAGGGAAAATTGGTTAAGGAGAAAATGAAAAAATAGCAACAATAGGTCAGATAAGAGCTTCACAACTGAGGCTCTTATTTTTTTGTCCTGTTGATCCGTTGCTATTTTGCTGGCAAATCGTGTTAATTCTTCCTTCGAATAAATGGTGGGTATTATTCTGATAGATAAAAATTTATTTGTATATATTATTAATTTCTTTAAGGGGCGGCGTAAAGTTTTTTTATTTAATTTACTTCCTCATATAAACATGAAGTATGAGAAAATTAATGGGAATTGCAGTTATGTTGTTTTTTGCTATACCATTGATAGCGCAACATCCTGGAAAAGACTGGAAATTAGGAGTGGCATTATGGACATTTCATACTGAGAATTTTCCGGATGCACTTAAACTTGTGAACAGCACCGGCCTGAAATATATTGAGCCCAATACTTTTCATAGTGCCGGCCCGGAATTTAAGGATAGCGTAATTGGGCAATTATCGGATGAGGGGTTAAACAAAGTAATACAATTAGTCAATCACCATGGTCTTCATGTTCATTCGATGTATGTAGCCGGCGGGAACACCCTGGAATCATGGAAAAAAGAGTTTGAAATAGCCAAACGGTTTGGCGTAAAATTCGTGACTGGGGAGCCACCGACAAATATGTGGGACAGTATCGACAGTCTGGCGGGGGTATTCGGTATTAAGGTAGCGATACATGATCACTGGAGAGAAAATAGCGCTTATTGGCATCCCGATTCTGTACTGGCTGCTATTAAAGGCCATCCCAATTTTGGAGCATGCGCGGATATTGGCCACTGGCCCAAGAGTGGCGTGGAACCCGTTGAAGGTATTAAAAAACTTGCGGGACATATTATTGGTGTCCACCTCAAGGATATAGCGGCATTTAATGATCCTTCTCTCAAGGATGTTACCATAGGAACAGGAGTAGTAAATATTCCCGGTGTGCTTGATGAGCTTAAACGCCAGAACTTTAAAGGGTATATCTACATAGAAAGGGATGAAGAAGATAAACCCAATAATCTTCAATCAGTTCTTCAGTCATTAAAATATTATTACTCTTTAATTCAATAATCCGGGTTCATTACATGCTGGCGTGTAGGTAATCTTTTAACTGTGAAATGGTTTCCTGTTGCAATAAGATAGTTTCTTTTACCACATCGTTAATGGAAATAATTCCGCAAAGCTTATCATTTTCAAATACGGGAAGATAGCGGATGTTCTTGTCAGACATTAACTGCATGCAATAATCAATAGAGTCAACAGGTGTTATACGAGGAAAATCGGAAGACATGATTTCGCTAACCTTAGTGTCGGTTGAAGATTTCCCTTTAAGGATTACTTTGCGTGAGTAATCTCTTTCGGTCATGATGCCCATGTAATCACCATTGTCGATCACAACCACTGAACCAATATTCTGTTCAGCCATGATCTTCAAAACATCCAGTACGGATGTGTCGGGAGATACATTTGTTACATTAGTGCCTTTACGGGAAATGATATCAGCGACTTTTTTCATGAGCAATACAATTTAGGTTAGAAATCAGTATGGTATGTATTCAAAATACGAAAATTATCGCAAATATCAAAAATCAACCAGGAGTCTTTAGATTTGCTATCCGATGGTTTACAATACTTGGTGGCTGCGCGTTGCGGCTATAATAATTGATCAACTCTTTTTGCTTCCGCTTTCCTTTATCGGAAATGGCCAGCAGCCTGGCGTCATTAACTGGGTCACTATTACGCTCCTGGTTTTATCACATTCCTATTTTATTATCGGGAATGCGCAATACGGTTACACTATTGGTAAACGTTTGATGGGATTAAAAGTAGTAAGTGCCCATGAACACCTGCCTATTACCTGGTTACAGGCTATCCGGAGAGAACTGCTATGGATTGCGTTAAGCGTTTATTATGCCGTTTATTTTATTAAGGACCCGAATGACTTGAAAGTAGTAGCTCCGGTTATGATGGTGGTCACTGCCGATATTATGCTCGCCGCTATACATCCGCAAAACAGGTCGCTGCGCGATTTTATTGCAGGAACAGTGGTGATCAGGCACAGGGAAATTGAAAAACAATAATTGATTTAACGAGTAGTGCTATTAAACCTCTTTTAGCCTTGTCTGATTTCAACTGACTTTGAAAATATGGAGAGCGATAGAGCGAAAAATTCTCGTCTTCATTTCACTGCCTATCAGGTAATTTTCTACCGTTCAGATAGTGTATAGTTTTTTAGGACGAGACAGATTGACCTTTTTTGACCAGAATATAATACACTTTTCAGATGGTCATACTGTGAGTACTCCATTTCTTAGATAGTTATTATTTGATGATTTTTCCCCGTTAAAATATTATTGGCCCACTCTGCTGATGTTATTTGTTAGCAGATTCTCCGGACTGGATGTAGGTTTGTCGGAGGTATTTGCGTCTGCGCCAACCGCTCTAAAATTACTAATTCTCTGTTGGCTGTTTTCGCTGCTGGTTGGATCGGTTATTTTCAATAGTGCAACTCGTTATTGATTAATCTTTTTTGAGCCCGGGGAACTGCATATTAAAAGATCTGAGGGTATCCCTGATAGTCTTGATCATCACATATTCTTTGTACCAGTTTTGGTCGGCGGGCACAATTATCCAGGGCACTTTATCGCAGTTCTTAAAGCAGTCCTCATAAACCGTTCTGTATTCATTCCATAAGGAAGATTCGCTGAAATCGTTGGCGTTGTATTTCCATTGTTTGGTAGGATCTTTAATGCGTTCGTTTAGTCTTTCGAGTTGCTCCTCCTGCGATACATGCAGGTAGAATTTGAGAATGGTGGTATTATTATGTTCAGTCAACAGTTCCTCAAAATCATTAATGGCTTTCATTCTCTTTTTGGCGGTTTCATCATTACACCATTTATGTACTCTTGTGACCAGGATATCTTCATAATGAGAGCGGTTAAACACGGCAATCATGCCTTTTTGAGGAGTGTGACGGTGTATACGCCATAGAAAGTCGTGGGCTAGTTCTTCTGCAGTAGGTACTTTAAAGGAGTGCACGTAAATACCCTGTGGATTTACCGAACTGAATACATTTCTGATAGCGCCATCCTTACCGCTGGCATCCATTCCCTGTATCACTACCAGCAGGGCATTTGTTGAAGAGGCATATAAAAGATTTTGCAACTCTCTGACTTCCTCCAGCAACTGCTGTATCTTTTCTTTTGTTGCAGCTTTGTCCAACTCTTTTGGCGCTCTGGTAGAAATGGATGATAATGCTATTGAAGACATAATACAATTGTTTTGTACAATATAAAGATTATTGCCTTTAAAGCGGATGAGAAAAGAATGAATACAGTCTTATTACCTGCTGTATTTCCACATAAACCCGCCTGAAGAGCGTAGGTAGCCTTTGGCATTTCTGCTGATACCGGTGGCATTTGTTCCTGTTTCGCGGTGTGCCTCTGCGATACTGTTGAAGGTTTTGATTTTTTTACCGGATAAATTAAACTGGGTAATCTTTTTCAATCTGAATTTGACCATATGCCAGTGACGTTGCTTCAATTCACGGGAATTGAGCTTATGAAAAGGATTGGGAGAGCGACCGAGCAGTTTAATGCGTTTCTGTTTTTCACTTACTGAAGCCGGCATAAGGTTATCAAGCGATACATTCAGATTGTCTCCGTCCTTATAAAATATCACTTTCGTAAAATCGCTGTAGGGAAAATCTTTTTTAAAAGTAGTATAGACCAGGCGGGCAACGGCAAAATTATAATACATATATCCAACGCCTACTCTTACGGCTAGATAGGGAGTCCAGTCGTTTTTGTATTTGTTATACGACCATCTGACTTCCGGCTTAATGATCTTTTCAGGTTTTATATAAATAGAACCGTTCTTATAGGTTACTTCATACTGATGTCTTTTCACCCTTCCCCTATTGGAGACTGAAAAATACTCTTCGAGTCCTTCTATGGGTTTAAAGCGTTCACCAGGGAGATTTTTAAGTTGTAAAAGTTGGTAAGGATAAGTTTTATTTCTGGGCATAGGCTAGAGTTTGGGGTCGCAAGATAATTAAGGAGAATGAAACGTTCATATGAAAATTTTCATTAAACCCACAGGAGAACGAAAATTTCCCTCTGACGAGTTCCCCCGCCTGTTGCGGGACAGGTATCCAGCCATTAAAACAAAAAATATGGTGATGAAAATTGTCTAGAGCCATTTGTTTTTATGTGCCAGCGAAATGATTTGTGCCCTGGAGCTCACATGGAGCTTGTCGTAAATATTGGCAATATGCTTCCGGACGGTCAGCACGCTCAAGGAAAGATCGGAAGCGATCCTTTTGGCATCCCAGCCGCTGATCATCATTTCCAGAATCTCCTTTTCGCGCTGGGTGATTCGAGAGGGGAAACCGGTAGTTTGTTGTTCTGGGGGAGCGGGTATGGAACTTAGCAGTCTGAGTGTTTTTCGGGCTATTGCCGGACTCATAGGAGCGCCCCCGGTTTCGAGTACCTCGGTAATGGCATTTTCCAATGCAGCGGTGGATTCATGCTTCAACAGGTAGCCGGATGCACCGGCTTTTATGGCGTCAAAAATTTTATCATCATCGTCAAACACCGTCAGAACGATAAAGTGGATATGAGGATAGAGGGATTTGGCCATTTTTATCGTTTCAATACCGTCCAGTTTGGGCATTTCTATATCCATAAAAACAACCTGCGGCAGCATATTGTGAGGCAGTCCTCTAAGCTCTTCCAGACATTGATGGCCGTTCATAGCGGTAAAAACCATCTTTACCAACTGTGAATCCTTTATTTTTTGCATAAAGGTATTTCTGTTTACGGCATTATCTTCTGCAAGGGCGATTCTGAAACTCATATTGTAAAATTGAACTTGATTGGTTGATCTGACAATAATCAATTTGTGGTATCGGGCTGAATAACCACTGCCGTACCACCGGGTTTATTAGCTATCCATTGAATATCCCATCCCGATTCTTCAGCCCTGTGTTTCATATTGGTTATGCCATTTCCTCCCTCTGAGGTAAACCGGTAATTATTATCGGGATCTATCCCTTTACCGTTATCAGCAATGCTGATCTGCCACCTTGCTTCACTGGTTATGTAAATAATTATTTTATCCGCGCCGCTATGTTTGATGGCATTGGTAACGGCTTCCTGGATGATCTGGAACAGGTGAAAAGCCTGTGAGGGAGGAAAAGACATATCCTCAGTTATTTTCTCTTCTACTTCCATCGTTACGTCCGGATAGCTACCGCTGATCCTTTGCAAAAACAGTTTTATCCGGTCACTGACAGCAGTAAGCGAAAGCGACTCTTTATTAAGTGCCCAAATAGTATCGCTTAATTGCGAAACAATCGACCTGGCATTTATCTTTAACTCCTTCAATGCCTGTAAATTCTTCTTATCTGCTTCGGGAACACTGATATATTCAAGATTAGAAGAAATAGAAGCGGCATAGGCACCCAGGTTGTCGTGGAGATCGGCAGCAATCCTGACTCTTTCTTTTTCTTCCGCATTTTTTACAGCTTCAAGTGCCAGCCTTTTTTCTTCTTCCTGCATCAGTTTTAATTTAAGCTGCTGTTTCCGGGAAAAGTTCTTAAATCCAAGCCACGCTATAATCAACAACAGCACAGCTATGAACAATGAACTGTATAGTATAAAATTTTTCCTGGTAATATCGAGCTTCTGCTGAATGATCGTATTTTCTTTTTTCTGCACTTCATAACGGGTTTGCACTTCCGCAATAGATGCTGCTGCGTCGGCTTCATAGGAAGAATCCCTTGCCGCAATGAGCTGCTCTAGTGTACTGGAATATTTTTGAATATTGCCTGTTGCCTTATAGGCTTTAGCCAGACTCTCATAATAAAATATCCTCAACTTGATATTATTGGTAAATGTTTTTGGATCTGACTCCTTTGCGTAAATATCTCCCCTAATAAGTTTCTCATTACAGAATGCAATCGCTTTTTCAAACTGCTCAGTAGTAAGGTAGAAGTTGATCAGTTGTATGTTATCATCGACCAGTATATCATTGTCATTATTGTTTCGTCTTATTTCTACCATTTCTTCCAGGGCCTGACTCGCTTCCGGTATTTTGCCTTTATCCAGGCAGATTGAGGATTTCACTCTTAATGCTGTAGCCAGCAGGTTCATGTTCCCGGTCTTTCTTGCCAATGGAACAGCAAGTTGTATATAGTAACCGGCTGAATCCATATTATCAAGTTTAAAGTAGGCATTTGCCTTATTGATTTGTATGGCGGTAATGTTGGAATAAAACTGTGGATGGTTGCTGCACCATGTCATAGCTTTATCTAACCATTTAAGCGCTTCCTGCGCTTCATTTCTGGCCAACGCTACTGATCCTATGGTGTTCATATTAGCGCTTACAGAAAGAGAGTCATTATAATTTTCACCTTGCGTTACCAGGTCATATAGCAGGGTAAGCGTCATGTTATAATCAATTTGCATTCCATAACAAAGCGCTTTTTCCCTTGCAACGCGAAAGTACGTCGGACGTTCATCCGGGTTTTGCAGACTTACCCGAGTCAGGGCAGACTCAATAAATGATAGTGCGCTGTCGGTCCATCCCCATCGTATATAGCTGTCTCCCAAAGCGAGTTCTGCTTTAGCGAGCAAAAGCCTGTCGTTACTTTGGAGCGCCAGCCGGTAAGCTATATTGGCATATTCGTCGAGCGAATCACGATGTAGGCTCTGGTGATGTTCGCAAAGAGAGAGTAGTAGTGGAAGTTTTTGGGAGGGTTCATTTGTGTTGTATAACCTCCAGGCCATGCTATCTATTATAGACGTTTGGGCAGGTAGCTGTTGATAAAAGACCAGTAATACACAACATATTACTGTTACCGGTAACATACGGTGAGCATTAACCATGTAGGATTATACATTAGGGTTAATGTAAATTAAATAATTCCTGTAAAAAGATCAGCTGTAAAGCGCTTTTTTACACATTTCAAACATCTCTTCCAGTACAGCAGGAGTGAGTTTTTTGCCGCAATAATAAGATTGTTTAACCATCTCCCTGATCGTGCCTCTCACAAAACTGATGAGCCATATATTATCAATGTCCCTGATCGTGCCTTCCCGTTTGGCTTTTTCCAGCAAATCGTACCAGGGTTTAAATCTCTCTTTATTGATGGCCCTGATATCTTCGGGAATGAAGGGGCAGTGAAAACATTGCTCAAGAAATATGACTTTCTCAAAATATTGCTGGTAATACCCGGCAATATTCATCCAGATGGTTTTGAAGTTGTAGTGAAAATCGGCATTACGATCTACGTCCTTAAAGTACTCGCTGATATACTCTATGGCACATACATCAAACAGTTTAACAATAAGCTCTTCTTTATTGGTAAAATAGAGGTACACCGTGCCGGTCGCTAGCCTGGCTTCTTTGGCGATCATTCCCATGGTGATGCCAGCTAATCCGTATTCCTTAACCAATTTGAGAGTGGCGCTGTAAATGAGCGCAATCTTTTTATCGTCTTTTGATTTCAAGGGTACAAAAATAAATGAATTTTTATTCACTTAAAAATGAAAGCATTGCCGGGCTTTTTCGTACATTAAATTATGAGGATACTTTGGAAATACCTGAAGCCAGAGCGGAGACTAATCTTTTTTGCGTTGATACTGGCCACTGTAGCTCAACTACTTACTCTCATCGACCCGATTATTTTCGGCAAGATCATTGACGACTATGCTACTACTCCTAATACAATGAGCCAGGACGAACAGATACGCGGGGTGCTGTTCTGGCTGGCAGTGGCAATAGTGATAGCGCTCGCTGCGCGTCTTGCAAGGGCTTTTCAGGATTATATTACCAAAAAGGCGGTAGCAGCCTTTGGTATGCAGATATTTAACGATGGGCTTAAGCAGACACTCCGCCTCAATTTCCAGGAATTTGAAGAAAGCAGAAGTGGAGAAACGCTTTCAGTATTACAAAAGGTAAAAACCGATACAGAACGGTTCATGAACTCCTTTATTAATATTTTATTTTCTTCTCTTATTGGCATTGGATTCCTGGTCTGGTACTCGATTACCAAAAACTGGATGCTGATACCTGTATTTGTTATTGGTATCCTGGTGCTGGGTTCTTTAACAGGCATGTTATCCAAAAAAATAAAAATGGTTCAGCGTTCCATCAACCGCGAAACCAATAAAATGAGTGGGGTCATTACAGAAAGTTTAAGAAATATCGAATTGGTTAGAAGTTTGGGACTTACGTTTCCGGAAATAAGGAGGCTTAGGGAGCAAACGAAAAAGATATATGATCTTGAAATGCAAAAAGTACGCAAAGTGCGCTCACTCTCTTTTTTACAGGGAACGACGTTAAATCTTTTGCGGCAATCTATTTTATTTATTTTATTATGGCTCATTTTCAGAAATATTCTTTCTACCGGTGAACTCATCGCTATGCAGTTTATTTCTACTGCTATATTTGGTCCTCTGCAGGACCTCGGAAATATCATCTTACAATACCGTGAAGTAGAGGCTTCCGTTAATAATTTCGACACATTAATGAAGAAACCCATTGAGCAAAGACCTGAACAGCCCGTTGAAACTGGTCCGCTGAAAAACCTGGAATTTGATAATATAATTTTCAGACATAAAACCGGGCAGGTCAACGCTATTGATGGTGTAAGTTTTAAAGTGCAGACCGGGCAAACTATAGCTTTTGTGGGACCATCGGGCTCGGGAAAAAGCACGCTCGTAAAATTATTAGTAGGATTGTATAAACCTGTGAGCGGGGAGATATTCTTTAACGGGCAGCGGGCTGGTGATATAAGATATAATGCATTAAGGAGACAGATAGGGTTCGTTACGCAGGATACCCAATTATTTGCCGGAACGATCAGGGATAACCTGTTATTTGTTAAACCTGATGCTACTGATGAAGAGATACTGGAAGTGCTGCATAAGGCATCTGCAGATGGATTGCTGGCCAGGAGTCCGCTGGGTATTAATACTGTATTGGGTGAAGGAGGCATGAAACTCTCGGGCGGAGAAAAACAACGTATTTCAATTGCCAGGGCGCTGTTGCGTCACCCGCGATTACTAATTTTTGATGAGGCTACTTCTGCATTGGATTCATTAACGGAAGAAGATATTACTGCTACCATTCGTGAAGTATCAGCTATCAGGGAACAGATCACTATTTTAATTGCACACAGACTGAGTACTATCATGCATGCCGATACTATTTATGTATTGGAAATGGGACGTGTAGTGGAGACAGGATCTCATGATGAACTGCTCGCGTTAAAGGGACTTTATTATGCCATGTGGCGTCAGCAGGTGGGTGAGCGGAGAATGATTAATGTTTAATTTCTTTATCTTCTTGATTGGGGATCTACACCATTTAATGCGAAGAAATAAACAGTCCTAATTCATGGAAAAGATTCATGCGAAGTAATTCCGCCTTAAGACCTACGAAGCAGAAAGTGCAAGTGCGTTGTTAAGGTAAATACTGAAGATATTGTCCCACTCATATTTATTAAATTCACGGGCGATCTGTTCGCGCTGGTATAGGTGTCTCGATTCGAAGACCTGGTTAACACCATGTTCAAAGCCTTCGGCAGAATCTTCGATAATTACGCCGCAGGGAGCTTTAGAACTACCCAATATCTGGAGGTTGTCGGTACTTGCAATTGCGATCACAGGCAAACCATTTACCAGGTATTCATAGGTTTTGGTATTGGGTTGCTTTGAGAATGGCATAGACAGCGGCATGTATGAAATACCGCAATGCGTGTTATTGAAGAAGTATGATAATTTGGATTGCGGAATATAGCCAAGTGTATGCACCTTATTACGCAAATTGTTCAGTTCAATATAGTCGTTGATGTCCTGTAGTTCCCTGCCATTAGTAGTTCCTATGATCACAAATCTTACCTTGGCTGACGGGTTTTTTTTCACAAATGAGTGAAAACCTATAACACAATCGATGATATTTCTTTTGTTAAGCGTGCCGACATACAAAAATACATAGTCTCCGTTAGCAAAAATTTCCCTGTATTCCTGGTTATAGGGTACTTCTTTTTCATCGCTGGTGAATGAAGCGCCTCCTACAGGCAATAATTTGTACTTTTTAATACCCAGTTGCTGTGCTGCTGTGTCCGTAATAGTAGATGTGTGTTTAAAGCAAACAGAGGCGATCTTCATCAAAAAGTCAAAGAAGAGACGCTTATAAAGTTTGTTGTGAATAGATATCGTCCTGATATCAATATACATCTTGTGGCGTGGGATAAGGAGAAGCAGGGAAGTGATCAAAGGGAAAACATGAAGCATGATCCTGTCGAATTGATATTCTTTTTCAAGCTTCTTAATTCCATTGATAAACTTAAAATGACGGAGAAGTTTATTGCCCTGCCCGTTGATATAGTGAATGTCCGGATTGCCGTTTTCTATTTTTTCATGGCCATAATCAATACAAATATATTTAACATCATAGCCTTTTTTCTTGAGGTAGCCGTAATATCGATAATAGTCAACAAGATACCCAAACTGGGTAGTGGTAACCAATAGGATTTTCATCAAAGTCTCTTTTAGAATTCAGTTTTTCAATGTCTTAGATAGAAACAATGCCTTTTGTGGATCAAAACATTTGAAAATAGTTACACCACTAGTGTCAAAAATTAGGCCAACATAGCATTTCAAACGTAAATTTACGATTTGTATACTGATTAGCCAATAATGACGTTCTTTATTTTATTGTTAAGCTTAACTTTGCGTTGATCAATTATGACTAATAAACAGGATAAACAGGTATTTCTTATTGTTACGCAAGAAATATCCAAACCCGTACTGAAACTTTATAATCGTATTAGTGCTGCTGTGGGCAATACAAGTGATGTGTTTATATTATTTCATAGCAAGCGTAATATCGTACCTAAAATTCCCCAGGGAGTAAAAGTCGACATATTTACCAATGATATACTTAGCTCAATGGGCTATACTCCTATCAGGTCTACTTTAGTTCCCGGCAGCAATCATTTTCCCATATTGAAATTTTTCCTTGAGCATCCGCAATATGACCATTATTGGTGTATAGAAGATGATGTTGTTTTTAACGGTAATTGGATTGACTTTTTTAATAGTGTCCCTTTTCAATATGATTTTGTAACAAGCCATATCAGGAGTTATAAGGATCAGCCCAAATGGTTCTGGTGGAATACCTATAAAGTGCCCGGCGAAGAATCTCCGGAATATACTATTAACTCCTTCAATCCTACTTACAGAATATCTGCCAGCGCATTGTCGTATATCGACCAATGCCTGAAAAAGGGTTATCAGGGACATCATGAAGTATTATTACCTTCTTTATTATTCAAGGCAGGTTACCAGCTTGCCGATTTAGGATCGGTAGACAATAGGATCACTCCTCATCTTTCTTTATGCACATTAACTTCCATGCGTTGGAGGCCTGTTTTTCTTAGACCGGGCGATAAGAAAAATATACTGTATCATCCTGTAAAGCCGAATCTCAATTTGAAACAGTTTGTGGACCTGATTAAACGGACGGTAAGAGGGGAGAAGGATTATTTAGTTGACAATTGGTAATTAACACAGGGGACAATTGAGAGTGGAGAGTTGAAAACTGTCAACTATCAACTGTCAGTTGTCAATTAAATGCTGGGAGTCTATACGTAAAAGGTTTTGCGAAAATGAAAAGTTGTCCACTATCAACTATCCACTCTCCACTGAGTAATGATTTTCTTTTTTGTAATCTTGTGGCTGATTGTCTATTCAGTATTACCATATAGATACAGAAACCATTCGCCAGATTGCTGATGGCGATGAGGCAGCGTTCAAAACATTGTTTGTGGGTTATCACAAACAGGTGTTCAGGATGGCCTGGAAAATTTTCAAATCCAAAGAAGCTGCAGTGCAGGAAGTGTTGCTAAGGTTATGGTCCGAACGGCAGAAACTAGGAACAATAGAAAAGCTGGGGGCATATATCAATAAAATACATTACTCCAAAGCGAGCACATTTCTGTTTTAGTACCGAAAGAGTAAGGAAATATTCCATATTCTGACTCAATCAGTAATAGATGGTAGATTCGCTAATTCAGAAAAGATATATGATTCATCAAACTTCGGCCAGTCATATAGGAGTCGAAGATTTACATGTCTGCATTATGGAAATCATTTTGCTCATACATTTCAATGTAGTAGGCTTCTTTTAAAGTAGCCCCACTATGATAACGGATACGCAGCCGGTAAGTAAAATCACAATCTACTACATGGCAGGTTTTTTCAATAGAATGTCGTGCGATTGATAAGCATTTAATCAGCATTTGGCGTGCATTTGCGGACACCAGACTGAGTCCACTTTCAGTTGTAGTATAAATATAACTGCGGGCATTTCGAAATACCTGTAGATATAATTTTCTGAGAAGCTCAGATTGTACAAAAGAAGATGAATTTATAATCTCATTCCTGGGTTGAGATAGTAAAAATCTTTTTGAAATCGACCTGGCGATTTTGCAGGAATGCTTTGCGTTCAATACGGTCAAATCTGCTAACCCAAATGTTTGTAAAATATCAATACGATTTTTCAGTTTCAATAGTGTGTGGTTTAAGTCAAAAAATTGCTGAAGTCATATGGATTTGTTAGTTAGTTTTTAACGAGGCTGATTAAAGGCCCTCCTTTTTCCTGAGGAAAAAGTGTTGGATCTTTTTTTGTTTGTTCCCGATCTATATGAAGTAAGAGCAACAGTGTGAAAATCTGCAATATCGAATTTATGCCCCTTTATTTGAGGAATAATTGTGTGCGTTAATGTTTGAATATCTTTTAAAGCCATTTTTTCGCTATAGTCACAAAAAGATATAGCAATACCCGAGGCGCCTGCACGTGCAGTTCTTCCTATTCTATGGACATAGGTTTCAGCCACATTCGGTAGTTCGTAGTTTATAACATGCGTAAGATCATCAATATCTATTCCGCGCGCTGCGATATCTGTCGCCACAAGCACACGGGTTGTTCTATTTTTAAAGTTTTTAAGAGCCTGCTGCCGTTGTGGTTGTGATTTGTTGCCATGGATTGCTTGAGAATTAATACCGGAACTTTTCAAAAAATTGCAGAGTTTATCTGCAGTATGCTTCATCTGCGTAAATACCAGCGCTGTTTGTATATTCTGATCTTTCAAAATTTCTACGAGCAGATCTGTTTTGTTTCTTTTTTCAACAAAATAGACAGATTGTTCGATCCTTTCGGCAGTAGAAGATACGGGATGTACTTCAACCTGCACAGCATCCTTCAGCAGAAGATTGGCGAGTTGTTTTATTGGTGTAGGCAATGTTGCAGAAAATAGCAGTGTTTGCTTCTTTACCGGCAAATAGGATATAATTTTTCTTATATCATTGTAGAATCCCGAATCAAGCATGCGGTCAGCTTCATCTAATACGAAGAATTTAACTCCGCTTAGTGCTACACAGCGTTGTTGTAAGAGATCGAGTAAGCGACCCGGAGTGGCAACGAGTATATCTACTCCTTTTCTCAAATCTTTTATCTGGTTTAACTGAGATACTCCACCAAAAATTACGGCATGTTTCAATTGAAGAAATCTGCCATAGGTTTCAATACTTTCGCCTATTTGCTGTGCCAACTCACGGGTAGGTGCAAGAATCAGTGAAGTTATGGAGTGATTGCTTTTATTCAAAGATATTCGCTCTTCATGTAGTAATTGTAACATGGGGATGGTGAACGCCCCAGTTTTTCCTGTTCCCGTTTGTGCGCAGGCAAGAAGGTCTTTTTGTTGCAGTATTAGCGGAATGGATTTTTCCTGAATATTTGTAGGATGGGTATAGCCGGTTTCACGGAGGGCATCCAGAATGGGCACAATAAGCCCTAAGTTGTTAAATGACACTTGTTATGAGTTTAATTATGAAAACGGTAAAATGTGTAACGCTTACCTTACTTATAAATAGCTATCACGGCAATTGGTGAGAAAGTCAACTGAAGGAGGCATCAATAAGAATCGTAAAGGTACAAAGAAAGTTGATATGTATGTATTTTTATTCAAATAATGGTTCAGTCGCTCTATATCTAACGTTATAAACAGCACGATACAAAGATAATAGCGGTAGTAATGAGCAAAGAATGTGGCTGGGCCGTTATTTACATTGATCTGATCTTCAGCAGAAACTCTGATATATTATAGGATACCCGATTAGTCAAATTCCGGCGTAGCATATTTCTGTCACCCCCATATTCATTTAGCGAAGCTTCTACTATTTTTGTTAACTGCTTTCTCAATTCATCAATATACCTGCTCTGTAATTGCTGAAATACATTCTCATCTCCTTGCCTGTCCAGTATTTTGCCTTTCGTTCGAAATCTTCCCAGATTAGCACAAATATCTGACCTGCGGAATCCCTGAATCGGGCAATAATCTTTTCCATATCGGCTCCCATAACTTTACCGCAATTAAGATTGAATAGTTTCCCTTAAACAAAAAAACAGCTTGTTCTTATCAATAGAAAATTGACTTAGCAGTCAGTGATCTTTGTAATTTCATCGCCATTAAATAAACGGGTATAAAAAACATCTTCAGTGCTTGTCCAATCGGTTTTTCTCGATTCAATAACAATTCGCCAAAAATTTTTCCTTTTCATTTCCTGATAGTCTCTGCTAACTATAAAAAAACCCTCTATTGGTTTTCTCGATTTGAAATGAATGCGTAGTAGTTTATTTTTCCTTTTTGACAACTCAATAATTTTTTCAATAGCCAGATTATTCATTACTCTTATTTTAGATTCGAAAATAGCGGTATTCAATTTATTTACTATCCTACTTAGCTATTATTAATTCCTGCTATACTATCAGCCCCTGTAAGCTCCAAGCCCTTAATCCAATTAAAAACAGAACGCTCACTTTTTAATTCAATAGGTAATTCATACGCTATTTTACCTTCTATCAAACGACTGTCCTTTAACGTTAGTCCGCCAACAATAGAAGCATAGTAATTAATGATAAAAGAACCTGATCTCCATTAAAAGGGTCAAAGGAACGCCTGGTCGGCTCTCCTATATACATTGAATCTGAAAGCTTAATATTGCTTTTCCATTTGTAATGCAAAAAATTCATATCCTGTTTAAGAAATGGCATAATTAATAATTTCAATAACACTAAAAGATTATTCAGATCTGCCTTGTTTTGCTATGCAATAATCTCTGGATTAGGTACACGATGTTCCGAAAAGTATTTCAACGACATAAAGCAACAAAAGAACTACAACAAACGTAAAGAGGAGAAAAAATAATTACCGGGTGAAGCGTAAAAATTAGAACTGATCCCGACGGAGTAGCGATGAACTACATTGTCACCTGATGAAGGTAAATAATTACTTTGACTTTTTACTCAAATACCTCAAATATAAAAGCAGTTAAATGGAATATTTTAGGCAGTCTCGGTCTGACATTATTGGTAAAATCAGTATTTAATTAAATCAATTATGTTCTGATCTCCCTGCGCATAAAGAAATAATAGGCCAGGGCAAAACAAACTGTTGTTGCGGCTAGTAATCCCGATACTTGTGGCCACACAATCATCAGACTCTCTTTAAATGGCAAAGGTGAGGGAATGGCGCCTGCCATCTGCTCTATGGTTAAAGGACCGAGGCTTCGTACTGAAGGCATCAGTAAAGTTGTTGCTGCATCGGTGTATAATTGGCTGGGTGCAAGTCTCATGAGCGATAGTAACAGGCTGTTGTAGGACAGGACTTCTTCCGGACTAAGGAGGCCGGGTTCGGGAAGCATCGCATTAACGATGACGTTCACAATAATCTGGTAGAACACAGTAAAAAATAGCCAAATGCCAATGGCTATAAGGGCAGAGGTAGCAGCATTTCTGAACTTAACGGATAAGAAAATCGAAAGACTTAACCAGAAACCTACATACAAAACACTCAGCAAAATAAATCCGAGTATACGAAGTAATTCCACAGGTTCGAGTGGTACTCCTGTAATAATTAATCCTGCGCCAATCATTAACAAGGCAAGAGATAAAAATAATACACTTACTACCAGCAGTGCTCCCCAAAACTTTGACAGTAACAGGTTATCGCGATAAACAGGTTGTGCCAGCAGACGGGTTAATGTACCGTTGTTTTGTTCTGCGTTAACCGCATCAAAACCAAGCGAGATGCCGAGTAAAGGTCCGAGAAAGCTTATGAATATATGAAAGGTGGGGAGAGTGCCGTCTGATGTGGTAAGTAATTTAAGATACACAAAGTTCCGGTCGGGATCCATAATATTAGCTACCGCATTGCTGATGTTATTCAGGGATACATATAGTGATCCAAAGAATGTAAGTACGATCAACGCCAGCATTACAATAAAACGCCAACTGCGGATATGATCGCCTGTTTCTTTGCGTACCATAACCCAAAAGGGAGTTTCGGCTTTTTGAAGTGTCCGGTTGTTATGCATTGTTTCTTTTGAAAATTGATCTTTGAAAAAAGCCAGCGGACTTTCCATTGGAAACATTCTTTTTTTGATTGTTTTCAAAATAGCGATGATAGATTTCATCCAGTCCAAATTCCTTTTTATGTACACCTGTTACATTAAGGCCCTTTTGTACAAAAAAACGAACAATATCAGGCGTGATATCTTCCCGGCACGAGACCTCAACAATGTTATCCCTTATTTCCACACTTTTAATGATATCAAGTTTTTGTAGTTCATCAGCGTGTTCCCAGGATGCAGACAGCGTCTCTCTAACGGTAATGAGCACTACATAAGACTCTTCACCAAATAAATTTTTCGACAGTGTTTCAATATTTCCCTGTACCAGCAACTTGCCCTCTATAAAAATACCTACACGGTCGCAGACCTGCTGTACCTGTTGCAAATGGTGTGATGATAACAATACTGTAAGTCCCTGCTGCCGGCTAAGATGCCGGATAAGCTGGAGAAATTCTTTTACACCACTTGGGTCAATACCAAGTGTGGGCTCATCCAATATAATTATTTCCGGTTCCCTGATCAGCACGTCTGCCAGTCCCAGCCGTTGTTTCATACCTCGTGAATAGGCGGATGTTTTTTTATGCATTTCATCACCCAGACCTACCATTTCCATAGTCTTCTGTGCACGTTCCTCTATTTCCCGATCGGCAATGCCGTTGAGTCTTCCTATATACATAAGGTTTTCAATGCCGGTCATGCTATCATAGAAGCCAACACTGTCGGGCATATATCCTACTTTACGTTTTACAGCGATAGGATTGTGGGTGGCGTCTATACCACATACTATAGCTTTGCCGGAAGTAGGTTCTGATAATCCCAGCATCATTAATATGGTGGTAGTTTTTCCGGCTCCGTTAGGTCCGAGTAAGCCAAATATTTCTCCCCTGCCAATCTTCAATGAAAGATCGTCCACGGCCTTAACATAACCGTAGTGTTTCGTCAATCCTTCGAGTTCAATAATGAAGGGGCTTTCCATGACAACTTATCTTCTTCCGTATTTACGAATCAGGTAATACACTACTCCCAGGGCAAGAAGTATAACGGTTATGCCTAACCACCCCGAAAGCGGTGAAGTTTTTACCGTCATACGGAACGAGGCATTAGTATTGGTATAGTTATTTTTTACAGTAAATGTTGTAACATAGTCGCCCGCAATTGTTTTATCGGGAACCTTCAGCGTAGTATTGATTTCTTTTGTTTGCCCGGGCCCAAGCTGTTCTATTTTTGCCGGATCGAATGTGGCGCTCCATTGGTTAGGGGTTTGCGCAGCCAACTCCAGTCCGTCAATAGGAAGCGTTCCGGTATTTTTTACAATTAACTGAATCTGCCTGCTTTTTCCTTCAGTGATATCATCACTTAATCTTCCTGTTGGGGTAGTAAGCTCAAGGCTGTAATTCCCTTTCACCACAGCTTCCAGGTCGAGTTGGAGTGTTTCGTCATTATTAACAGCGCCGATCTGTATGTCGTATTTGCCTGGTTTGGTGGCGTATGAGGCAGTAACCTCTGCAGTGATTTCCTGTTTTTTACCTGTGTCCAGCCGCAACGCAGCTACCAGTGCACCTTCTGTACGAAAGGAAACTAGCCAGCCTTCGGGAAGCTTTGCAGACAATTGATAAATCTGTGGTCGGCCACTACGGTTTTGCAAAGAAAGACTGTACCGGAAGGGATCTTTCGTGGCTGATTCGATATTTATCAGCCGTGCCGAAAAGGTACTTTTTTGCTGTTGAGCATAAGCCGATGGAGAAAAACAGAAAAAGAAAAAGGCGGTAATAGAGAAAATAAAACTTCTGAAATAGTTTTGGTGTTGATAGGGATTTAGCGCTGACATATCATTAACAAATATTATATTCATTAATAAAAAATAGCTAACCTTAAAATTAGGTTGTACGAAAATAATAAGGGAGAAAAAATGAAGTTGTTAAAAAAAATTAAAAATTTTAACAATCGATTTTCCTGCACATGTTACGCCTGGCTCTGGAAAACGCACAAAGGGAGATTTATTTAACCCCAAATTGACCAAATTCAAATGAAAAAATTTATTGCGATCGTTCTTCTTATAACCTTCTTCTTTACTTCATATTCACAGGAACTGAAAAACAAATTACAGGGAAGCTGGGTGTGTACTAAAATACTGGACCAGGGAGGTAGCCCCACAACTGGCAAATTTGGTGAATCAGGTGAGTACCTGGAATTCACTTTTAATAAAGATAATATGTCAATAACAGAAGCTCCATTCGATAAGGGAATGCAAATTCCAATTGTTTATGGTGCAGATTTTATAGACTTATTCCCCCGTTTCCCTTTTGATCCTCCTGAAAAAATATATACAGTAAAATCATTAGAAGGATCAGATTTGATCATGTCGACAAAAAATGAAAACGGTGAGACCATCGATTATCATTTTATCAACCAGGAGAAATTATTGTCGCAGCTTTCAAATGAAGCACAAACAATTGACATTGGGTTAATTATTATTGAACACTTTAACTCATCAAAAGGAGGCGGAAACAAAACCTTTGAATACAAAATCAGTAACGAAGAACTCTTTTGTACTCCGTTGTTTAATGATAAGGAATCACCTAGTTTTGGTGGATATATTTCTATGAATTTTGTATTCCCCAAAACTCATATCCCTGAAACCCAGACCGAAGAATTGGTTGTAGATTTTGATGTAGATGAAAACGGGGCTGGTAATATTAGAATAGTTCAAAGTGTATCTAACGATATTGATGCTGCATTAATTAAAACCATTAAGCAAAAAAGTAAGAAATGGTTGCCGTTAAAAGTAAATGGGCAGCCTATAAAGACTACACTAAGATTTCATTTTGTTTTCTTTTCCGGCAATTCTGAATTAGAACTTCCAATTAGGCGATACCGTAAATAATAACCGGAATTATTTTTTTCCGTATTGTTTATTGAGATGAGCAATTGTTGATTTGCAAATTTTTTCCAGTGCTGCAATATTGATGTCCGATAGTTTTTTTACGTATATGCAGGACTTTCCCATTTTAAATTTGCCAAGTTCGTCCAGGAGATGCTTTTGTTTTTCGGCTGATGAAAACACATAAAGCGAAAATTCAGCTTTTCGGGGTGAGAAACCAATAAGCGGACTATCACCTTCATGTCCGCTTTCATATTTATAATGATAACTGCCGAATCCAATAATGGTTGGTCCCCACATCTTCGCTTCAAACCCCGACCATTCACGCATCAACTCCACAAGGCGAAAAGTATCCGCCTTTTTCTGGTCATTGTCAACATACGAATTGACAAAGTCAGTGACATTTATTTCAGTTGTCGCCGTTTTATTTTTAGCCGTAGGATTGTATTTAATTTTTCTATTGTAAAATAGTGAAAATAGTATTCTCCGCTGAGTATTTCTATCCGGCAATCACCGGTAGCGGATCAACTTGTTAAGATATTTTAACAATTCCCTAATGTGCATGTTATACTACTTTGAGATATTTTTGTGCCAGTTTGATGAAGCTGATTATTCGATTTTTACTGTCCCTGTGTTTTATCTTCCTTGTGGAACATGGTCGCCTGGATGCTTATGCTTACCAGAAAAATGATTCCCATGCCTTAACCAAAGACTTCGGATGCGCCAACCAGGTTGGCTTTTACGCCTCGCAAAATGACTGTTCGCAGATTGTGAGTAAAGAAAAAGAACAGGATAAAATAGAAGACTGGTTAAGCAGATACAAAGAAGAAGATGATGAAGAGGTGGACAAAAAGTTCTCTTTTGGGAAGCAGATAAAATCTGGTAACTACTTCGATATTTTTTTTCATGCTCAAGCACCCGGATATTTCAGCGGATACATTAATAGTCCCTCCTCTTTTTCCGTCCGGTTTCTTGCTCCCTCAACATCAAAACACATCGTACTGCGTGTGTTCAGGATTTGATTCCTGAATTTTCCTCAATAGATAACGGCAATCGCCTGGTTTTTCCCGAATATTTTTCTCTATAATGCTTGCTATAGGAGCCAGGTGTGCTATGTCCCACATAAATAAAAAATCTCCATTAAGAACCCATAATATATTATGAATAGAATTTTTATCATCATTTACCTATGCCCCTTATTGTTCTATGCAAGCTGCAAGTCTTCCGAAGAAAAAAAAGAAGAAGAGACAAAATTCCTGGTTACCGCTCCTTTGAAAATGGATACTGCAGTAACTAATGAATACGTGTGCCAGATACGATCCATACGTAATATTGAGCTGAGGGCTCAGGAAAAAGGATACCTGCAGAATATTTATGTAGACGAAGGCCAGTTTGTAAAAAAAGGCCAGCTTCTCTTCAGGATACTGCCAAGGATATACGAAGCCGAATTGCAAAAGGCACAGGCAGAAGTAGATGCAGCCGAAATTGAAGTGCAAAACACTCAGCCTCTTGCTGAAAAGAATGTAGTATCAAAAAATGAGCTTGCTATGGTCCGTGCAAAACTCAGCAAGGCAAAGGCCGAACTGGAGCTTGCCAGAGTTCATCTTGATTTCACCAGTATCAGGGCGCCTTTCGATGGATTAATTGACCGCCTCCATTTAAGGCTAGGAAGTCTGGTAGAAGAAGGGGAACTGCTCACCAGCCTGTCGGACAACAGCCAGATGTGGGTCTATTTTAATGTCTCCGAACCCGAATACCTGAACTATCAGGCCCGCGCCAAAACAAAAGGAAAAGTACCGGTGCATCTGCTGATGGCCAATAACCAGTTGTTCAAATACCCGGGAGTAATCGAGACCATAGAAAGCGAGTTTAACAATGAAACCGGTAACATCGCTTTCAGAGCAACATTTCCTAACCCCGAAGGGCTGCTGCGTCATGGCGAAACAGGAAGTATATTAATGAAGGAACAACTTAAAGACGCCTTGATCATTCCGCAAAAAGCCACTATCGAGATCATGGACAAAAAATACGTATATGTAGTAGACAAAAACAATGTTGTGCAATTACGGCCCATTACCATTACCGCCGAAATACCTGACCTGTTTATAGTGCAGGAGGGTCTGGCAGAAAATGAGAAGATACTGCTGGAAGGATTACGTAAAGTGAAGAACAATGATAAAATAACTTACGACTACGAGGAGCTGCATAACGTTCTCGCTCACCTGAAGTTACCAACCGAATAATCGAGCGTTCAAAAAAAATAAGAACATGTTTAATATATTCATGAAGAGGCCGGTCTTCGCGATCATGATATCACTGGGTATCATTTTCATGGGGGTACTGGCTATAAATACATTACCCACTTCGCAATTTCCCTCCATTGCCCCGCCCAGGGTGGTTGTTAGCGTAGCATACCCAGGCGCAAGCGCTGATGTATTGGTAAAATCGGTGCTTATACCCATGGAAAAAGCCGTGAACGGCGTTCCGGGTATGCGGTACATGACCTCCGACGCTACCAGCGCCGGCGAAGCCAATCTCCAGGTGGTTTTCGAACCAGGCTCCGATCCCAACCAAGCTGTCGTAAATGTAAAGAACAGGATTGAGCAGGTCACTAACAGGCTGCCGGTACTGGTGCAGCGGGAAGGTATTATTGTTAACATACTGCAGCCGAATATGCTGATGTATGTTAATGTATACAGTAAAGACCCAAAAGCAGATGAAAAATTCCTGTACAATTTCGCCAGTGTTAACATACTGCGCGAACTGAGCAGGGTAAGAGGCATAGGGAGCGCACAGATATTGGGTAGCAGACAATATGCCATGCGCATATGGTTAAAGCCCGATCGTATGCGCGCCTATAATGTTTCTACCGACGAGGTAATGGAAGCGCTGGGTAGCCAGAGCATCATCGGCTCCCCCGGCAGGTTGGGACGAAGCGATGGTAAACGTTCTGAGTCGCTGGAATATGTACTCACGTACCAGGGAAGATACAATCAGCCCGAACAATATAAAGATGTGATCATCCGTGCCAACTCCAATGGCGAAATACTGCATCTCAAAGACATTGCAGACATAGAACTGGGAAGTGAATTTTATGATATCTACTCCAATCTCAACGGTCATCCTTCTGCTGCAATTGTGCTCAAGCAAACTTATGGTAGCAATGCCAGCGAAGTCATCAAAAACATAAAATCAAAGCTGGAAGAGATCAAAACCACTTCGTTCGCACCGGGAATGGAATACGAGATCAGTTATGATGTTTCCAGCTTTTTGAACGCATCCATTGATAAGGTGCTGCATACGCTCGGAGAAGCGTTTCTGCTGGTGGCGCTGGTGGTATTCATTTTTCTTGGAGACTGGCGCTCCACGCTAATCCCCACGCTCGCCGTTCCCGTATCGCTGATAGGTTCTTTTTTTGTTATGCAGATGTTCGGGTTGTCCATTAACCTGATCACATTGTTCGCCCTTGTGCTGGCCATCGGTATTGTAGTGGATAATGCCATTGTGGTGATAGAGGCCGTGCATGCGAAAATGGAGGAACAACATCTTTCTCCTTACCGCGCCACTTATAAAGTAGTGCATGAAATCGCCGGCGCCATTGTGGCTATCACATTTGTGATGGCGGCGGTATTTATTCCCGTGGCTTTTATGTCAGGACCAGTAGGTGTTTTCTACAGGCAGTTCTCTATTACGATGGCCACCGCCATTGTGCTATCAGGCGTGGTAGCGCTTACGTTAACGCCTGTATTGTGCGCAATTATACTCAGGAATAATCACGGGAAACCCCCAAAGAAAACGCCAATAAACAATTTCCTCGACTTTTTCAACAGGGGTTTTGAAAAACTTACCGGTAAATATGCTGGACTGTTGAAAATGATAGTCAGTCGCAGGATAGTCACCATCGTCATATTGCTGGCATTTGGTTTCGGCATATTGGGAATAGGCAAGGGGTTACCCTCAGGCTTTATCCCGAATGAAGATCAGGGTATGATCTATGCCATCCTTCAAACCCCGCCTGGCGCCACTCTTGAGCGAACCAATGATCTTGCCCGGCAATTGCAGAAAATTGCAGAACAGGTAGAAGGCATTCAGTCCGTTTCTGCCCTGGCGGGATATGAAGTGCTTACGGAAGGACGCGGATCAAATGCCGGAACCTGTTTGATTAACCTGAAAGACTGGTCGAAACGTAAACATTCTGTCAATGAAATAATCAGGGAGCTTGAAGAAAAAGCAAAAGAAATTCCCGGCGCGACAATTGAATTTTTCGGTCCCCCCGCAGTGCCGGGATATGGAGCCGCCGGCGGTTTTGCTTTGCGCTTGTTAGATAAAACTAACAGCGATGATTATACGGACATGGAAAAGGTAAACGACGATTTTATGGAAGCGCTGAAAAAAAGAAAAGAGATCACGGGTTTGTTTACTTTTTATAGCGCCAACTATCCTCAGTACGAACTGGAGATCGATAACCAGGCAGCTATGCAAAAAGGAGTATCTATCGGTAAGGCTATGGATAATCTTTCCATCCTTATCGGCAGTACTTATGAGCTCGGTTTCATCCGCTTTGGTACGTTTCTCAAGGTGTTTGTGCAGGCTTCACCTGAATACAGGAGATTACCCGACGATCTCATGAAACTGTATGTAAAGAACAACCGCGATGAAATGGTTCCCTATTCCGCTTTTATGAAAATTAAGAAAGGGCATGGACTAAATGAAATTACTCGCTACAATATGTACAACTCTTCCGCAATAAGAGGTGAGCCCGCAGCCGGCTATAGCAGCGGCGAAGCGATTAGGGCGATTGAAGAAGTGGCAGCAAAAACCCTACCGCGTGGTTACGGTATAGATTGGGAAGGACTTTCAAAAGATGAAGTGGGACGGGGCAACGAAGCGTTGTATATTTTCCTGATTGTATTAGTATTTGTATATATGATCCTCGCGGCACAATATGAAAGTTTTGTGTTGCCGTTGGCCGTAATTCTTTCGCTGCCTGCGGGTGTGTTCGGGTCGTTTTTACTGTTGCGCATTATGGGACTGGCCAACGACATTTATGCACAAGTGGGATTGATAATGCTGGTGGGATTATTAGGCAAGAATGCTGTGTTGATTGTGGAGTTTGCCGTTCAAAAACACAGGTCGGGCGTCCCATTGATCGATGCGGCAATAGAAGGGGCCAGAGTGCGCTTCCGCCCGATACTGATGACATCGTTCGCTTTTATTGCGGGACTTATTCCGCTTCTCTTTGCTACAGGGCCGGGCGCTATCGGTAACCGCACCATTGGCGCTGCCTCGGCCGGCGGTATGCTGCTGGGCACCATTTTCGGGGTCACCATTATTCCCGGGCTTTATTACATTTTCGGTAAAATAGCCGCGCAGCGAAGACTTATTAAGGATGAAGATGAAAATCCATTAACTGAAGAAATTGATCACAATGTTTAGAAACATATACAAATACCTGGGCATAAGCTTTATTTCTTTGACTTATGTGGCTTGTAAAATTCCCGCACTTGTTGAAAGAACGGAAAATAAAACGTATCCCGCGAGCTATGATAATTCTCGGGATACGGCCAACTCGGCCGAACTTTCATGGAGAACGTATTTTACAGACCCTTACCTGTTGACCTTGATCGATACCGCGCTGGAAAATAACCAGGAACTCAATATCACTTTACAGGAAATAGAGGTAACAAGAAATGAAATAAGGGCGAGGAAAGGAGAGTATTTACCATTTGTAAGCATTAGCGCCGCTGCCGGCGCCGAAAAAGTTGGCAGGTATACCAGTCGCGGCGCCAGCGAGGCCACCACCGATATTAAGCCTGGAAAAGAAATGCCGGAGCCGCTGCCGGATTATTTGCTGGCCGCACATGCTACATGGGAAGCGGATGTCTGGCACAAGCTGCACAACGCTAAAAAAGCGGCGACGACAAGATATTTATCTACTGTTGAAGGTAAAAATTTCGTGGTGACAAACCTGGTTGCAGAAATTGCCAATTCCTATTACGAATTACTGGCACTTGACAATCAGTTAGACATTGTAAAGATGAATATCGATATCCAGAGCAATGCTCTGGATATTGTAAAGCTGCAGAAAGAGGCTGCGCGGGTTACCGAACTGGCTGTTCGTAGATTTGAAGCGGAGGTAATGAACACCAGAAGCCTTCAATACAATATTCTGCAACAGATCACGGAGACTGAAAACAGGATAAACTTCCTGCTGGGTAGGCGTCCACAGCGTATTTCAAGAAGTGGTCATGCTTTTAACACTCTGATGCCCGATGTCGTTCATGCAGGTATACCATCACAATTATTATCTAATCGTCCCGATATCAGGAAAGCCGAGCTGGAACTGGCGGCCGCCAAATTGGATGTGGAAGTGGCAAAAGCTCAATTTTATCCTTCTTTGGGTATTTCTGCGTCCATTGGCTTCCAGGCCTTCAATCCATCGTATCTCCTGAGGGTGCCAGAATCGTTGTTGTATTCGCTGGCAGGAGACCTGGCAGCACCATTGATCAATAAGAATGCGATAAAAGCGACATATTATAATGCCAACGCAAAGCAGTTACAGGCCGTATATAATTATGAGCGCACGATTTTAAACGCTTATGTTGAGGTGGCCAATCAATTGGCAAAGATTGACAATCTGGAAAAAAGTTACGCATTGAAAGCAAAGCAGGTGGAAGCGCTTACACAATCGATAGATATTTCAAATGATCTTTTCAGATCGGCGAGGGCCGATTATATGGAAGTGTTGATGACCCAGCGCGATGCACTGGAATCGAAATTCGAATTGATTGAAACCCAAAAGCAACAAATGAACGCGATGGTAAATATTTATCATGCGCTAGGTGGTGGCTGGAACTGATGCATGATGTTTTTTATGTCCAGCACAGGGATAGTTCCGTTAATAACTATTCTTGTAGGAGGATTTTCGGTTATTCCAGTACTAATGGTGATATGGATATATGGGGTAACAATAACTCTATATAAAATTTAACTGTTAAAGTCGTAGGTAATTCACTTAATAATAATATTAATTTAGTACTAATTTTTGGGAATTATACATTTTATATATTTTTAATAAGTTAGAATGAGAAATTTTATTGTATTATGTCTTCTCTTTGGTTGCTCCACTGGTTATTCGCCAAAAAAATGGTTGCTCGAAACAGATGATACGAAAATTTTGCTGGATACCAATACATCGGGCCAACTTGTGTTTAGTAACATAGCAAATACTAAGAATGATTTTAACTGGGTTTCATCATCTTCGCCCGTTCCTTTCATCAGTAATGTTGCTGTTGATGGTAAAAATTATACAACGAAATGGATATATAAATCGGTAACCCACACCGAGCATGGTATTGTTTTCGAATATACAAATCAATATCCTGCGATTGAATTAACGGCAATATTTGAAGCTCATAAGGGTAGGGGACCAGTAAGATATAATATAACATTAAAAAATATTTCCGAAACGGCCATTACAATATATAGTGCGGAAAGTATTGAACTAAATATTCCCAATGAAAAAAATGAGAATTTTATTACTTACATAAATGATGATGCAAGTCATCCAGATTCTATTGGAGTCTATCGTGAATTGCTGGAAACAAATTATGAAAGAACATTGGCAATATCCGAATACCATGACTGGATACCATTCGTGGCTGTTGATGCCGGCAATCAATACGGAATGTATATCGGCTGGGAATGGAGTATTGGCAGGATAAGCATCAACAACAGCCTTTCGACTATTAAAATAAAAGCAGGTATATCAGATGATTTCAGAACAGATATTGCAGCAGGAGAAACATTTTATGTACCGCCGGCGTTTATTGGCGCCTATCATGGAGATTTTGATGAATGTGGAAATAGCCTGAGAAAATATTTATTTAATCACTCAATGCCTGAACTGATACGAAAAGATAGCAGTTACCCAAAACTTGAATGGAATGCCTTTGCACCTACGGGTAAAGACTTGGGCAGTTGGGATCCCGTTGAATCTAAATATTATCCATTTATTGATGATATTGCGCCTTTAGGTTTTGAAGAGGTGGTTATAGATATTGGATGGTGGAGCAGCTATGGCGATCCTGGAAATATTATTACCGACTCTATTGATTGGCCGAGGGGGATGAAAGCTGCGGCGAAATATGCTCAGGATAGAAATATACGATTCGGACTGTATAGCAATGAACCGGAAAATCTTACCAGCGATTCAGGGTTTGCTGAAAAAATCAGGGACATTACTTATCTAATAAAAGGATTAGGTGCAGATTTCTATCGTTCTGATGCTACGGCAGGCCCTATCATTGCTGGCACTTATGGTAGTGGACAAAGAGCAAAATATAAAGAAGATGTTTCTTATTGGTCCATTTATAGTTTTTACAGGATTATTGATTCTCTCTATAGAAGTATTCCAGGTTTTTTATGGGAGAATTGTTCTAACGGTGGTGGCCTGAAAGACTACGGCGCTGTGAGACGTTCATCTAAAATTCAAAACCAGGATGTTTATTATCCCCATGAAGCAAGGCGTGCGTTTTATGATGCTTCTCATGTATTTCATCCTATGCAACTGGCTTGTATAGTGGGTTCCTGGTCACCCTGGCAGGCAAGTGGTTCAGTATATGAATTCCGTTCTGCAGCGCTTGGGGCATTTTACTGGCATCCTGATGCTCCGAATGGCGGAAATGGTGGACCTGTTTGGACAGATCAGCATAAGGCCGATATTAAAAGAGCTGTGGAAACATATAAACATAAGTTAAGACCGTTGATTCGTAATGCTGACTTATATCATATTTTTCCGCGCCCCGATAATCTTAATTGGGATGGGATAGAATATTTTGACCCCGCAACTAATAAAGGTGTAGTGTATATTTTCAAACCTAAGGCTGGCAACGACATACAAAAAATCAAATTGAAAGGCCTGAATCCCTCAATCAATTATAAAGTAAGTTTTGAAGATGGCACCAATCAGCCAGTTTTAATCCGTGGATCGGTGCTGATGAATGAGGGGATAGAGGTAACGCTTAAGGGTGAGCTTGTTTCTGAGCTAATGTTTTTTGAACAGTAAAAGCTGGGGACATTCGGCGTTTTTTTCAAATAAGAAAGAGGTAAAGTGTCTCTTTTATTTATATGTCAAGTCGGGGCAACAGGATTCGTGGGCTGACCAACAAACACTATAGCGTCTTCCCGCATTTTGCCATATCACTTGGAGGTCATTGTAATAAGAGAAATAGGTTAGTGGAGGGTTTTCCGAAACGATTTATAAACAAAAAAGTGTGAAAGACTGTATCGACAATCCTTTCACACTTAGCGGAGAGAGAGGGATTCGAACCCCCGGACCTGTGACAGTCAACGGTTTTCAAGACCGCCGCATTCGACCGCTCTGCCATCTCTCCGGCGCAAAAGTAACAGTTGAAATCTTTTTCCCAAAAAATAATTGATTGGTTTTTAAGGTTTTCCTTTATTTACAGTGGTTATGAAGTTTTTTAAGACTCCTATAAGCATACTCATCCTTGCACAGGCAGCCCAAACACTGCTGGCAGCCTATTTTGTTTCAAAAATTTCTTTGATCGGGAAGATCGGAATAGCCCTGTTTTACAAACAATACAAATTGCTGCGATCGGGGTGGAAGACTTTTTTCCTCTTTTTCGGGATTCAACTGCTTATCATCGGCTTGCTATGGTATACGCAGCAAAAAAGAGGTCCCCGAAAAACCATATTTACTGCGGCGGTCTTTATTGCCCTGGCTCTCATTGGCTTAATTACCACCTACTACGATTTTCAATACACTTACTCCCGCCGGTTGCTTAAGGAGCGCTTTCATCTTGGTTTTTACCTGTTCTGGATTGGCTGGATGGCCAGTTGCGTTTACTTCATTGTTGTCAACCAAAATCGTAAAAAGAATACGGAACTGCCAGGGGAGAGTACCATTGTTGAAGAAAAGATTCCGGAAGAATAATTTCGGAGGGCATTGTACTGATTTCTTGTGTCTGTTTGCGGGAGGATTTAAACCTGACAAGATTTTGTTTGATAGCAGACTCGGAGGGATTACAGTCGGACTATAAATACTTTTTTGATGTTTAATAATATATACTTACTCCATCTGGTTTTCTTTATCCTCAAAGTTCTCTAACTCCTTCTTTACTTCTTCCAATAACTGTTGTTCAGTAGGCAGATACAACTCGTATTGGCTGGCAATGATTTGCTGTTGGTTTTCAAGTAATGTAAAACGAACAAACAACTTCCGGGAGCGTATAAACTCCTTTTTACTTAACTAATAATAGAGGGAGAACTATATGTGCGACTGGGTGAAAGTACCCGCGTTGCGTACAAGTCAAGATATTAGAAAAAGTGCAGGGGTGAACTAAGGGAGCAACAGGAATAAGGTTCCAGGTTGCATATTAAACCCTGCGCCTTTTAAGTTGCCAGACAATTTAGAATACTAGCCGAAGGAGCTATTAAAGGTCTTAGTCAAATGGCAACCTAACCGCTCATTAAACGAATATTATCTTAGAATAATGTAATGCGATAGTAGGTTATTGAATATTGCTTTGAATGAAATTCTTGCTGTATTCTCTGATCTGATTCCGAACTTTCCTGAACTGTTCCATAATTTCCTGTTCTGTTCCCGCGGCTTTTGCTGGATCAGGGAAATTATAATGGAATTTTTGCGCGTTTGTTGGAAAGAAAGGACAGCGTTCTTTGGCGTTATCGCAAACGGTAATCACGTAATCAAAATCCATACCTTGATACTCGGTAATATTTTTTGAAGTGTGGTTAGAAATATCTATTCCATCTTCCTGCATAGTGGCAATTGCTCTGGGATTAACACCATGCGTTTCAACGCCAGCGCTGTACAGTTCTGCTTTGTTTCCGGCAAAATGCTTTAAATAGCCATGTGCCATTTGACTACGGCAACTATTTCCTGTACAAAGGACTAATATCTTTTTCATTTAGCGTCGAGCGGCAACAGCCAGATTAAATTAATGATGGTGAATTTTGAGTCAAAGCCAAAGGCTAAGTTCAAGATAGTTACTGATAATGTAATGATTAGCGGTTTTAATAGACCTTTATTATTAACAGCAGTCAGGGCCGCAGCAAGTTTTCGCATTGGTGGTTGGTTTTTCAGCATATACGGTGATGCTGTATATGCCGGTATTACTATTTCTAAAAGTGTTTATTCCCTCTTGGGAAAGGTATTGCGACAATATATCGTCAGGAATATGTATCACTTTCTCTTTCTGAATGGCAATATTCTGAAATCCATTTAACCTGATGAACTCCAGATAATCATTTTTCTGAATTGCCCCAGAAACACAGCCTGCATACATCTCTGCAGCTTGTTGAATTTGTGCAGGCAAATTGCCTTCCAGTACTATATCAGAAATACTGAAATGTGCCCCAGGCTTCAATACACGAAATATTTCTTTGATTACTGCATTTTTATTCGGCACGAGGTTGAGTACACAATTGCTCACAATCACATTGGCTATATTATCCGATACTGGCATTTGTTCTATATCTCCTTGCCTGAACTCGACGTTGTGAAAACCTAATTTCTCTGCATTTTGGCGGGCTTTATCAATCATGGCAGGGGTAAAGTCAATGCCAATTACCTTTCCCGTTTCTCCGGCCTCATTACGCGCGATAAAAGCATCGTTTCCAGCACCTGAACCTAAATCAATAATTACATCACCTTTTTTGATTTTAGCGAACTCTGTAGGTAATCCGCAACCCAGGCCAAGATCTGCGTCAGGATTGTAACCTTCCAAATTGCTGTAATCGTCAGTCATGATATTATATACTTCAGTAGAGCAACAACCTGAACCGCAACAGGAAGACGTATTAGTGCCTTTATCCTGTATAGCGATCTCGCTGTATTTCTGTCTCACCATTTCTTTGAGTTCGTTATCTGTGTTCATAACTATTGCTGTATTTATTAATTGTAATATTGCGATTAATGATATCAAAAAAAAGGATTAGCAACAGCTATCCTTGTTTACATAGTGTACAAAAAAGCTGTCAAGAGTAGTTTTATATTGTTTCCAGACTTTAGGATCAATGCAATAACAAACGCTAGTCCCTTCGATAGTTCCCTGAATCAGCCCCACATTTTTTAATTCTTTTAAATGCTGGCTAATCGTTGCTTGGGCCAATCCCAATTCTTCCACCAAGTCACCACAAATGCAGGCTTGTGCTTTCAATAAATGTTGAATAATAGCTATCCTGGCAGGATGGGCCAATGCCTTCAGCATTTGTGCTAATCTGTTCTGCTTTTCTGTAAATATTTCCGCTTTCGTCAGTCCCATATCTATCGCAATATTACGATAATGTATGATTGCATCAAAATATTTTTAAGCCACCCCGGTTACAGTGCTTCTTCTTTCCAAAAGAATTGTATCTCTCCAGGTATTATTCATCTTACCTATTTTCTCTCGTCTACCCAGTACCCGAAACCCTAAAGATTGATGAATTTTTAAACTGGCAATATTTTCTGAGAGATGCCTGCCTGCAATGTCCAAAATCCCCGTTCTTCGCTTTGTTCTATCAATTGTTTTAGCAATAATGTCCCAACTCCTTTATACCTTGTGCAGCAGGATCAACGTACACACTGACTTCAGCAACTCCAGTGTACACCGGGCAGCTTGATACTGGCGATAAAGCTGCCCACCCGACAACTTTTTGATTTTCCAAAGCAACCAATCGTACATTGGAAACATGCGAACTATCCCATTGTTCCTACTCTGGAGCCTGGGTTTGAAAGGTTGCATTTCCTGTAGTTATTCCTAGTTCGTAGATTCTTGAGATATCAGACCAATGTTCTGGTAATAGGGGTTTGATTTGCATATGCTTTAAAGATAAGACACAGACAACTCAGGAAAAATTCAAAAGAACATTTAATGGAAGCATTAGAAGAATGCAATGAGCTGGAATTATCAATCTCTCCAAAACCGTTGAATAGAGTACAGAATGATAACGGTACTGCGTCGCAACGGCGGCTAAAAAAAGTACAAAACGATTGACTCCAAAAAATCTTAGAAAATATTTAGGTTTAACTTAGAATACTCAGCAAAAAATTCATCGCCTTCAAGGTGTATTCTTTTCTGCCTTCCCACAAAGGAAAATCCGTTGCCCAACTCTAATAAAAACTCCTGTAAGTGTGTGATAGTGGCATTTTCCAAATCTCTTTCGTAGTACGATGCTTCCCGCTTTAATCCTAAGAACTCTAAGAATATAGGGTCTTTAATGATTTCTCTGGCATCTGCCGGGTGTTTTTCCTTTTTAGCGACCGCCAATACACTTTCTTTGTCATTGCTCAATAAGAGGCGTTCGTACAGGTTGCTATAAATCTGTCGCTCCAACTGCCGTGAAGTCCAATTATTCTTAACAGTTTCGGCAATATAAAATTCTCTTTTATCTTGATTATCAACACTTAAAAGTAACTTGTATTGTGTCCAACTCAATTGTGTCCGCAGTGCAGACACAATCGGAAAAGTGCGATAAAATTTCCTATACCAGTGCAATTGTCTGGAAGAAAAGCCACTTCCAAATTCAGGTTGCAGTTGTTCTGAAAGATATTTGATAAGGAAAGTGCCATAATCCGCCCGATCCTTTCCCTCTTGTTCTTCTTCAAAGATCCTTTTGCCGATATGCCAATACATCAATGTCCGTTGATGATCAACAGCACGGATTGCCTTATCTCCGGATTGCGCAATGATGGTTTTTATATCTGCTATAAGAGATTGATTGATGAGCATAGTTTAAATCTAAAGTTATAAGTATACATATCAGCTTAAGTGCTGATGGCAACAGAATAAGAATGTTACCAGACTTTTCCTCTTTTTAAATTTTGAACGTGGGATTTTTTCTTCTTTTACTTTAAAGACGTCTTCGCCATTCTTTGGTCATAATAGACCACTCCTCTAAGAGCCACACTATTTTATAATTGCATTTTTGGTAGCGACCACTTAAAACGTACAGCAAGCAATCTGATAAGTACAATAACCAAAATGGAAATAATTTCCGCGATATTGGTTGAGCGCTGCATATTTAACAATAAGAAGTATAAAATACCTCCTGCAATACAAGCAGTAGCATAAATCTCTCTATGAAAGATCATTGGAACATTATTCAATAATACATCTCTTAACACGCCACCAAAACAGGCAGTGATCGTTCCAAGCGCAATACAAATGCCTGGTGGAAATCCCAATGCCGCCGCTTTTTGCAGACCTGCTAGTGTGAATAATCCTAGTCCAATAGCATCAAAAATAAAAAGCAGTTTGTCGAACCGCTTGATAATTTTTGAAAAAAACAGAGACAAACCAGTAGCAATGATAATAGCAATTATTATTTGCATGTCACTCAACCAGGCCACGGGAAGACTTCCTATTAGCACATCTCTTATAGTTCCCCCTCCAATAGCCGTTGCAAACGCAATAATCAATACACCAAGAAAATCGAATTCTTTTTCCATAGCAGCGAAAGCGCCAGATACAGCAAAGGAGAATATTCCCAGCAACTCAACAAAATGGGTAAGTGTCATTGTCATGGTAGTGGCAAATTAAGACTTGTAATAGAAAAAATAAGAATGTTTTGCCCATGATTTTGCTGTAAAAAAACATCGTCTTCATGCTCTTTTGACCTTGCCTGCGGTTCAACGGAAAATTAGTTTGCAGCAGATGGCAAAAAAGAAAGCAGAAACAGGAAGATATGATTAGGTATTGCGTGGCAGATTTCCATTGCCCGGTAAGGAATTTATATATTCTATTATCCCTGTTGCTCCTGTTGATATTGCTGAAGTCGTTGCTTTGTCACCGTGTACGGGACAGACCATCCTCGAAGAGGAAGCCGATAGCGTAGCCATGATAACCACAAAGAGGGGAAAGATGTTTATTCCTCATCTTGAATTTCAAACCAGGAACGATAATAGAATGACAAGGAGGATGGCTACCTATGATTATTCGCTCCATTTGGAGCATAATATGGAAGTAGTAAGTGTTGTAGTGTATATAGGAGAGGAGAAGTTAAATATGAAAAATTTTGCCTGCTTTAACGGTAATAGCTATTACGTTTAAGGTAATCGATATCAGATACCTGGACGCTGATGTGTTTTTACATGCTGATAATCCGGGTGAGATTATCCTGGCTATTTTGGCTAACTATAAAAACAATCAACCGGAATTGATTATAAATAAAAATTATATAAATTGCGACAGTGACGAATGTGTCATTAATACAATTGTAAAGTATTAGAAAGCTAAGGGCTCTTTCTAATCTGGGAGGAAAGAATATTCAGAAACTACACTCAAAAACAATCAACTATGCCAATCATTTTCGATATCCGCCGCGACCTTCGCTACCAGCAGGGAAGGAGAGAAGGTAAGGCTGAAGGAAAAGCCCAGGGTAAAATTCTTGGGATGCAAAAAGCGGCAAAAGAAATAAATACCAGGTTTGTAAAATATCTTCTCGATTATACCAATCACTCTGTTGAAGAAATTGCAGAGTTGGTGAAGGTATCAACAGATTTCGTGCTTTCTGTAAAAGATAAAGAACAGAGGAAAGCGAACCCGCGCTATTGGGTATTCACTTATTCATTAACTAAAGGCTTGATAAGAATAAAATAATTGATCCGGCCGGATCAACCATTAAAATAAAAAGACTGCATCAATTTTAGATACAGTCTTTTTATTTATTCGGGTTACTCAGATGAGAACAATTTGTTTTTATCCGTTATTGGGCTCTTTAAAATACTTTTGATCCCTTCTTGTTTATTAGTAAACATCTTAATTACCAATGCTGAATCTCAATGGCTTTGCCGACAAAATATTCTTCTCCGTTTGCTTTCAGATTTAACGCTGCCGGCAGATATTAATGCTATTTGAGCCTATTTGTCTATGTATTATTATAATCTGTATGCTGAAATCTCTCCGTTACCAGATTTATAATATAACATTCCTCCGACTTCGTCTACTTCATAAACAGGTTTTTTGTCTCTTAACACAATTTCTTTTTCAGTTTGTCCATTGTCTTTATTAAGCTTTGCAAGACCAACGCCATCACTGAGTTTGGTAAGAACGAAATGAGCATTTTCAGTAGCGGCAGTGGCCTTAAAACGTTTGTTCATTTCTTTAAATGACGCAGAAGCTATATTTGAAAAACCTTCCTGGTAAGCTTTCATTTCTTTACCATAAGCGTTTAACTGGTTGCTATAACCGTAAGTACCATATCTTCCACCCTGATAGGCAGCAGCGCTTGCCATCGCAGTAGAAGCCACGGCTAAAGCTCCTGTGGCAATCTTCACAAAAGAACTTTGTCCGGGTGATTTCAGGTATGTATGAAATTTTTCTGATCCGTCGAATCCCAGCATCATCAGGTTTTGGCTGGAGCTTAGAAGCAATCCTCCGGGACGTGCATGAAAAGAAGTCGGAGCTTCTTTCTCTTCAAACTTAATATTGGCAAAGCTGCTGTGATTACCACTGTTCTCGTCTATTGCTATTACTTCGCTGCCTGTAGAGATGAGATAACGTTTATTTTTTTCATCGTATGTGCTCGCTACGGCAGAAGCTTTTTTATATTTTATCGGTTTGCTCCACACCGATTCACCAGTCTTAAGGTCTACGATATTGGCATCAGTATCGGTGATATAAATAAGACCGTTAGGAGTGGAAGCCATAGTATGAATATTTTCTCCGGTACTTAGTGGCTTACGGAATAACGGATTACCGTCAAAGGCAATTTTGTTGATGCCGCCTTCCTGGATGCCGAAAAGAATACCATCTTCCATAATATAAAAGTGCTGAACATAGCCCTTTGTTTTAGGCGCTTTATCCCACAAGTCAGATCCATCTGCAGCACTCAGGAATGCGATCTTTGATTCTGATGCTCCCGATGCCAGCTTGGCTATTCCTTTTTTACCTGTATTATCTACATCGCTGACAACCGCTATTCCCTGCGGAAGTATTTCAAAGCGGCTCACTTTTCCCCTGATCTTTCTTTCGTTTTTCCATAGCTGTTCACCTGCAATGCTGAACTTGTGTATTCTTGTATCGCCGTTAGGTCTTTCCTCAAAACCATATATTTCTTTATCCGATTTATCAGCGCTCATCCATGTGATCTTATCCACTTTTGCTGTCCAATCTATATTACCAGTCGATAAATTAATGCCCATCAGGTTTTTTGTCGTAGGTACTAACAATTGAGTTCCTAATAATAAAGGTGTTCCTGATACTACAGGAATGGAGGATGCAGTTCCCACTTTCTTGGGGTCGTTCAGTGCAAAAATATGTTCTTCATTTCCTGTTTCCAGGTCATATATTCCTACGGCTGACGCTCCGCCTGCTTTCACTTTATTGCTGCGTGTACCGCTTACCACCAGCTTGTTTTGCGGTAATATCACGTTTAATCCTGTTAGCGTTTTCCAACCATTATCTTCAGTAGCAAAAAGCTGCTTACCGGCAACAAAGTCTATTACTGTTTTCTTCTGACTGAATGTACCGCCCTGGTTAACGATGAGATAGGGTGAAGCAGGTACATATTCCAGTTCCTCTTCTTTTACCTTTCCATAATCCTTAAATACAAAATGTGGTTTGGCTTCTCCCGCTTTAATGCCAGCCAGACCGCCACCGCCTACCACGATCAATACACCGGCTTCGGTAAGCTTCATGGATTCGATCTTCCCACCCATGTCGTAGGAGTAATCTGGCTTGTCTGTTTTTTGTGAAAATGTAATGTTTGCTGATAGCAGGGCAATGAGAATAATAGAAACTTTTCTCATAAAAAATTGGAGTTAAGAGTTTAGGGGTTAATAAGTTTAATAGCATAATGATCCGTCCACTGACGGATCATTAAACAGTAATAAAAGTAAAATGCAATTCAGTTGGAAAACAGTCAGGGAAATACGGATTTTATTATCCGTATAAATACGTAGATAGTGAGTGGCCAGATTTTACAGGAAATAATTATAACAACTTATGAGCGTATCCGTATTTAATCAGCCCTACCACACTGTTGCTGCCCGTTTTGCGGAGAAGGTTTTTACGATGTGTTTCAACGGTGCGTTCGCTGATAAAAAGCTGTCTGGCGATTTCTTTGCTGGTCAATTCTTTCGCCAGTAGTTGTAATACTTCCTTTTCCCTTGCGGTAAGAGTTGGCAGGCTGGCGGTTCTGCGGTGACTGTCTACTATGGCATTACACACTTCGGGGCTCCAGTAAGTCTGATTGCCCATTACGGCATCAATAGCATGAAACAGTTCCTGCCGGGCATATTTTTTAAGCACATAGCCGTCTACACCGCTCATGATCATGCTGCGAATATCCTCCGGATCATCAATCATGCTCAACACAATGATCTTCATAGAAGGAGCAGCTTGGCGTGCCTGCTGTACAAGAGTTAACCCATCTACGTTGGGCATACAGTAATCGGTGATCATCAAATGAAAAGTCTCTTCATTCAGCAATTGCAACGCCTCATCAGCTGAGTTGGCTGTTGCTTTTACATGCAGAGTCGTTTTTTCGTGAATGACAGATTTTAATCCATCTAACAAGATCCCGTGATCATCTACTAACAGAATATTCCTTATCATAATACGGCCCGACAAATGTACATTTATAAAAGATTATTTTACCCTTTGCAAAAACTCGGAATAAATTCATGCGCAGGTTATTTTTTTATGTGTTGTTGTTGCCCTCCTTTGTTGCTGCACAACAAGATACTTTATATAAGGCTAATGAACTGAAACAGGTGAAAGACTGGCTGAATTTAAGCTGGGATTACCGTTTTCAGCAACCTGATTCAGCCAGGTATTTCGGATTCCGGGCGCTTGAAGAGGCCCGCCGGTTGACACACCATCATTATGAGGCTGAAGCTTTACACTATATAAGCGTGATCTATGAAGCGCAGGGTGATTATACCGAAGCATTAAAATATGCACAGCAGGCACTCGAACGTTATAAACATTTAAAGGAGGAAGCTGGCATCGCTAATTCCAGCAATAACATTGGTATTATTTATGAACAGTTGGGTGACTTCACAAAGGCATTGGGATTTTATAACGAGGCGTACACCCGTTTTAAGCAGGCCGGTGATCCTGAAAAACAGGCATTGGTGAGTGTTAATCTGGGTATCCTGTTCAAAGCGCAGGGCGAATATGCAAAAGTGGTGGAATATTATCATGATGCCTATGCTGTATATCGTCAACTGAATATGCCGGCTGAATCAGCGTTCTGTGAGGCAAATCTGGGTTCGGTATATTATTACCTGCAACAGTATGATAGCTGTCTCTACTATTCGCTGAAAGCTGAAAAAGCGCTTAATGAACAGCGGAACCTGCAGTTCCTTCCTGTTACCCAGGTAAATGCCGGTATGGCCTATTTTGAGCTGGGGAAAAAAGAAGAAGCCAGAAAATATTTACAATCGAGTCTGGCTGGTCACCGCAGTTATACCAATCCTAAAGAAATTGCTTTCGTGCTGATACAATTGGCTAAAATCGATGCCAGCGAAAAAAATTATAGTAAGGCGATTCGTCAGCTTGAAGAAGCTAAATCAATTGCAGAGCCCATAGGAGCGCCCATGCAGGTAATGGATGCTTCAAAGTTACTGAGTGAATATTATGCAGCAATATCTTCTTTCCGTAATGCCTGGACCGAAGCGAATCATTATTCGATGATAAAGGATTCTCTGTTTGAGCAGGAGAAGATGAAGACTATCGCCGATTATCAGACCAGGTATGAAACGGATAGAAAAGAACAGCAGATCACTTTACTGCGCCAGCAGACTGATATTCAAAAATTAAAACTGAAACAGCGGAATTATCTGCTGGTCTCCCTGTTCCTGCTTATCGTATTAGGTATAGGCTTTACTTATTTTCTGTTAATCCGCAGAAAGATGAAGGCAAGAGTACAACTCGAACAGGAACGGCATCTTCAGCAGGAAGCGGCAACAAGGGCTATTATGCTTGCCGAAGAACGCGAACGAAGAAGAATAGCAGCTGATTTACATGACGGTGTAGGACAAACGCTTTCGGCCGCGATTATGCATATCGACCGTATACATGAGCAGCATATTGAAGGTACTGAAGAAAGAAATGCCAGTGGAAAAGTAGTTTCACTGCTTACTGAAAGCTATGAGGATATACGCAATCTTTCTCACCGTATGATGCCCAAAGCCTTGCTTAAAAAAGGATTACCTGTAGCTGTAGAAGAATTACTCGATAGAATTAAGAATGACAATATTGCTTTATCTGTAGATATTCATGGATTTGACGAGCGGCTGCCAGAGCAGGCTGAAACAATTCTTTACCGCATTATCCAGGAAGCTGTGCATAATGCCATAAAACATGCTGATGCCCGATCGTTGAGTGTGCAGTTATCCAGGGATGAAGAAGGTGTTTTCCTGAATATTGAAGATGATGGAAAGGGATTCGATATTCGATCACTCGACAATACTAATGGAATAGGAATGAAAAATCTTTTTTCAAGAGTAGCTCTTCTTAAAGGAACTATTGATATTGATTCGAGCTCAGGAAAAGGAACATTAATATCCATAGTTATTCCCCCGCATTCTTTGAATGGTTAAAGCAAATGCTTTTATTTCCTTCATGTTAACCGTGATATGCCGGTATTGATTACGGAAAATACCTGACAAAATATGACACCACTTCTCCTTCTGCATCAATATGCTCATTGTCATCGGGGGTTTTATAAAGTTTGCATTTGAATTTTGATTTTACACGCACATAATAATTGCCATTATCAAGATAGCCGTCTTCGACTCCAACAATCTGGAACCAACTGCCTTCCTGGTTTGCATTGAAAGATACCCAGGAGCCTACTCCGGGTATGCTCCATGCAAGAATAACACCATCAATAGCTGTACATAGATATGGATTCGGTATATCCGCATATGGATAAGAGCTTGGTTTAAAGAATTCCCTGAAATCAGCTTCTGTACTACTTTGGTAATTGTATAAGATGTTTTTTTGCAGAGTGATGATTCCAGGTGAAGGTGTTTCCAGGAAAAGGTATTTCCCCCCACCCATATAACTTACAAAACCTATAGACTCTACTAATTCTGGGTCTTTATCATATCCAGCCATACCATAACCAATTTCATTAGGCCCTACAGATTCTTCAAAATCGTAATCTACACCACCTATTGTTCCTTTGAAATAAGATACTAAAGGAACGGTTTCTTCAACAAGTTCATGTTTTATTACGTGCACAAGAAAAGAGTGACTGACAGGGGGCCAACAGTAAACTTGTAATTGCCGGGAGATGTCGGCGTTCCTTTACCTTCCAGTACGATGTCGTGATGGCCGGTTTCGGATAGCACTCCTTTGCCTGAAAAATGAAATCCGTTTAAAGTGTCGGAAGTGAGTGTCCAATCTCCTGTTTTTGATACATCAACCGTAATAGTGACTTTATTGCTTTGAGATAGACTGGTTTCATCAAAATATACACCATCTACCTTAATAGAGAAGCAATCGTTGTTTTTTACAATAGTAAATACAGCCATTTCATCAGATGGATCATCCGTTTCATCGGTGATTTCTTTTTGGCACGAAGGGATAAGGTAAAAAGTACTTAAGGAGAAGAAAATAACCTGTAATATTTTTTTTATGGAATGAAGTATTTCACTAGCCGGAAAGACGTTATTAGGAGCAAGTAGGTAACTAGTCATAGGATTCAGTTTGGGGTTATGTGGAAATTATTAGATATAATCGGTTCACAAGTAACTAATAATTATTCATTTGATCAAGAAAAGATGGTATTTGTTGATCAAATCTGCCAAGGCTGATGAAATACTTTTTGTTCATGGCTTTCATATCCAAAGTTTAAGTATTATTTTTCGCAAAACCTTTTTATGACCAAATTCCTGGGAAAAACTATAACACTGGTATTGATATGCGCTTTTGTAGGATGTACGAAAGAAGAAGAGATGATGGCTTTAGCGGACTTAAATACTATTGTAGAAGTTAAGCTACATACTCCTGATGGAGAATTTATTAATAGTGAACAAATCATTGTAGAGATCAGGGATGACTCTGTTTTTATATCAGTCCCACATGGTACTGATATTCGCCATCTGACACCAGTCTTTACCATTACGGGTGTTTCTATTGATCCGGCAAGCGGCGTAGAGCAGGATTTCTCTTCTCCGGTTAGTTATACGGTGATCGCAGAAAATGGATTAGAGAAAATATATACAGTTATTATAATGGTTCGTCCTTTAAGTATCATCTATTTTGGTGGTATTGATGATACATTTTATGCGCTTGATTCTGATGCCGGAACGCTTATATGGAAATACTCAAGTCCCAAAAGCTTTGGATTTACTATGCCTGTTGTAGATGGTAATACTGTGTACACCGGTGGAGGTATTGATGATGGAAATATGTATGCTTTTGATGCTTTGACCGGAGAATTAAAGTGGAAGTTTTTTACCACTGCATATGGTATTGAATCTCCGCCCTCAGTATTAAATAATACGCTTTATTTTGGTGGCATTGATTATTATTTCTATGCGCTGGACAAAAATACAGGAGAGTTAAAATGGAAATTTCTTGCCGGACATAATATAAGTACGAAGGCGGTTTTTTTCGAGGATAAAGTCATATTCGGATCATCAGATGGAAATATGTACGCGTTGGATACTGCAAGCGGAGCGTTAAAATGGAAGTTTGAAATGGAGGACGTGGTCAATCAATCGAGTCCTGTAATTGCTAATGGAGTTGTTTTTATCGGAAACAGGGATAAGCATTTATATGCTGTTCATGCGGGAACAGGATTATTAAAATGGAAGCATGCTGGTATTACTTCCTTTGAGCACTCTACTCCTTTAGTAGCTGATGGACTAGTATATATAGGTAACGGAGTAGGCCAAATGATTGCATTAAATGAAAATACGGGTGATGAGGTTTGGGCTGCAGAAGGAGTTTCCTCTGATGCCTTTTTTCATCCCTGTATTGCTGGAGGAAAGATATTTATAACTGGTGGTGGTTATATTTATACATTTTCAGCGACTGATGGTAATGAGTTGTGGAAGAAAGAGCTGTTTCCCAACTCCACATCGCCGATAGCTTATCAACAAACAGTGTATGTTGGCGGCGGCGGAACCGGATATTTTTATGCGCTGAATATTGAAACAGGTAAAGTAAAATGGAAATATCCTGTTCCAAACTCAGCTATTATATGTACTCCTTCAATTGGTTTCTTTCCTGAATAATGCTTATTAATTAAATGACATGGTGATCATCTAGAGAGTTAAAGAGACAAGATCAAATAAAATGGCTATTTATCGTACTCGTTTGAGGAAGTGCCGGGTTTTCAGGAAATTTTCATCGTCCTGCAATACAATCGTATTTCCTTCTTTAGCCCTTTTTTTCTCCTTGCCACAGATAGGCCCAGTGGAATAATATTTTGAGGTACAGGTGACATTTGGGTTTTTGGCTTTGCATTCATCATAATATTCCCACTGTTCGCAGTCTAAATGTTTGTTGCATGACATAGCGCCAGCTATCATACAAAGGATAAGTGTTTTTTTCATTATCTATTGTTTAGGTTAGGATGGTAGGTCAGAACAAGATACACTAATTTACGTCATATGAAACTATTGGGGAATTTATGTTAGAAGGGAATTACCTGGAAAGATCCGAAACTGGCTATGGTTGTTATATTATTGGTAGTCTATAGTTTGGGAAGGTAAAAACCGGGGAGTCCTAATTTTTGCGTGATGAAGCATCTGAAATGTGCTGAATAAATATTTCTGGAAGGTATCGTGTCAAAAACAAATTGAAGGAGTAAAAGATAAATTTCTGAAATAATAATTATTAGTGGTAATATTTAATAAACGAGTGAGTGATTAATTCCTTACATTTAATTAAGTACGCTTGTTTATGAAAAAACTTCTACTCGTTATCAGTATTCTTCTGTTGTTTGCGGCAGAAATATCCCGCGTGTATTTTATCATGCCTTTTCCGGGCAGTCAGAAAGGAGAAAATATTGGATATGCCTATTGGATACATACTAATCTCTTTTGGATCAGGTTAGTACTGTTAAGTATTGTGTTGATATATTTTATTCCCGCTTTTAGGAAGAGTAACAGATTTGTAAAAATCATCCTTGTCATTGTTGCCATATTATACGGAATAGTGTTCTATCTCTTTAATTTTAAATGGCAGGCCGATAAAATGTTTTTACAACCATCCCAGTTGGTTTTTAAGGATGTTTCTACAAATACAGTGAATAATGATAAGTTGGTATTAGGTGTAGTATTGAATGGAGAGGCAAGGGCTTATCCTATCCAGCTTATCGGTTATCATCACCAGGTAAGAGATTCATTAGGAAATGTTCCGCTGATGATTACCTATTGTACTGTATGCAGAACCGGGAGGATCTTTAGTCCGGAAGTGAAGGGTAAGAACGAGGAATTCAGATTAGTGGGAATGGATCATTTTAATGCCATGTTTGAGGATAAGACTACTAAAACATGGTGGAGACAGGCAACGGGAGAGGCTGTTGCAGGAAAGCTCAAAGGATATTCACTTAAAGAGATACCTTCCACACAACTTACACTGGAACAGTGGCTCAAACACTATCCTCAATCTTTGATCATGCAGCCTGATACATCTTTCAACAAACGATATGAACATTTGGCAGAGTTTGATAGGGGTACGATAAAGAGCGGGCTTGAAGCAAGAGACTCTATCGCCTGGAAACCTAAATCATGGGTGGTGGGTGTTGAATATAATAATCATTCGAAAGCCTATGACTGGAATATGTTAGTCGATAAACAACTGCTACAGGATTCGCTGCCGGAATTGCCACTGGTGGTTACGTTGGAAAAAGACACAGCTTCTTATAATGTTCTTCAGAGAATGGTAAATGGCAGAAGCCTGTATTTTCAGAAGGATTCGATACCTTATTTTATGAGAGATACCAACACGCTTTCATTGTGGAGCTATTCAGGAATTTGTGTCGAAGGTGAACTAAAGGGAGAAAAGCTGAAACGGGTACAGGCTTACCAGGAGTTCTGGCATTCATGGAGTACTTTCCATCCGGCGACAGAGAAGTTTGAATACTGAGTGAAATGCTGAGGAGAGTTTTTAACTAGAAATAATAGACATTTTCCTGAAACGCATATTGTTATTGCCGTGTGGTTATAGTATCCTGGAAATAGTTGTTATATTATTGATAATCCATAGTTTGGTGAGGTAAAAACCGGCAGGGTTCCTAACTTTGGCGTGATGAAGCATCTGAAAGCGCTGAATAAATATTTCTGGAAGCATCGTGTGAGGTTTACGTTTGGTGTGGTCTTTATTATCCTTTCCAACTATTTTGCCATTCTTGCTCCGCAAATCACAGGTTATATTTTTGACATTCTTCAACAGGCGCTGGGTGATAATGTAAGCGCAAAGGCTGATGCTTACGATCCGCTGGTACATCTCTTCATTAATAAAGTGGGTGAATACGAGCTAAGCTTTACGGGCAAAATAGCTTTTTTCAGTATAGTCATTCTTGTCTTTGCTTTGCTGCGTGGATTTTTTATGTTCCTGATGCGGCAGACAATTATCGTGATGAGCCGACATATCGAGTTTGATCAGAAAAACGAGGTGTTTGCCCACTATCTTAAGCTGGACCTTAATTTTTACAAAACACACAGTACCGGCGATCTGATGAGTCGTATCGCCGAAGATGTAGGCAGGGTGCGCATGTATACTGGTCCGGCGATCATGTATCTTGTGAACCTGGTATTTACTCTCGGCTTTTGCCTGTTCTATATGATCAAAAAGGATTGGCTGCTCACTCTTTATGTGCTGTCTCCATTACCTATATTGGCGATCACCATTTATCTGGTGAATAATATAATACATAAGAAGAGCGAGCGAATACAGGCACTTCTGGCGTCTCTTACTACTAATGCCCAGGAATCCTATTCGGGCATCAGGGTGATAAAATCTTTTGTACAGGAAAAAGCCATGCTAGGTTTCTTTAACCGCAACAGCGAGGAGTATAAGCAAAATGCTATCGGGTTGGCTAAGCTGGAAGCCATATATTTTCCTTCGATGGGTCTGCTGATAGGATTAAGTACACTGCTCACGATCATGATCGGGGGTATATATGCTATTAATGATACGCATAATGCGACAGTGGGAACCATCGCAGAATTTGTGATGTACATCAATATGCTCACTTTTCCTGTAAGCGCTATTGGATGGACGGCCAGTATGATCCAGAGGGCGGCAGCTTCACAAAAGAGACTGAATGAATTCCTGGATATTCAACCGGCCATTGCAAATCCGCCAGCTGGAAATAAAGCGGATATCCAGGGAAATATCTCCTTTAAGGATGTCTGTTTTACTTATCCTAATACTGGTATTAAGGCCCTCAGTCATTTTAACCTGGATATTACAAAGGGAGAAAAAATAGCGCTTCTTGGTCATACCGGCAGCGGAAAAACCACTATCGCCCAGTTACTGCTTCGCATGTACGATACCGATAGCGGAGAACTGCTTATGGATGGAAAAGATATTAAAACCGTTGATGTACAACATTTGAGAACTGAGATCGGCTATGTGCCGCAGGATGTTTTCCTGTTCAGCGATACTATAGAGAATAACATCCGATTTGGGCTGCCCGGCGAAATTTCTGACGAAGCCATCAGGCTTGCTACCCGACAGGCGAGTATAGAAAAAGAAGTGCTGGCCTTCCATGATCAATTCCAGACAATGGTAGGAGAGAGAGGGGTAACACTCAGTGGGGGACAAAAACAGCGTATATCCATTGCCAGGGGATTGATCAAGGATCCGGGATTGATCATCTTCGACGACTGTCTGAGCGCCGTAGATGCCAGAACGGAGAAGGATATATTAGGACAGTTATCCCGCTATCTAAGCGATAAAACCGCTATTATTATCACGCATAGGATATTGCCTTTCTTCAGATTCGACAAAATTGTCGTTCTGGAAGAGGGAAGGATCATTGAGCAGGGAACTCACGAACAACTTCTGGCCCAAAACGGCTACTATGCCTATCTGAACGAGCATCAGCAACTGGAAGAAAAATAAGTTCGGCGTAAGCGTAAAAAATACACTATCTTACATATTCCAAAAAAAAATATTGATAATTGCTGGAATTTAGTCTTTGTAGTATTCAAAAATTTTGCTAGTAATAAAACAATATTATATTTGTAATACACTTATCTCGAACCAAAACTGTTAACTGTAAAAAAAAATTGATTGTGGCGTACGAAAACAACGAAAAAAGAATGGAGAGCGTTTATAGTAAGCGCATCAGAGCCGGTAAAAGAAGAACTTATTTTTTTGATGTAAGATCTACACGTGGTAATGATTATTACATTACTATTACCGAGTCAAGAAAGAAATTTAATGAAGATGGTTACGACCGTCATAAGATTTTTCTTTACAAAGAAGATTTCAACAAGTTTTTGAAAGCATTATCAGAAGCAGTAGATTATGTGAAAACAGATCTTATGCCTGATTTTGATTTTGATGCTTATAATCACGACCAGCCTGAAACTGATAGTGATGTTGAAGAGAATGTTGAGGTAGTGTCTGTCTCTGTTGATAATATTCCTTCCCCTGTTCAACAACAGTCCGAATCTTCTGCCAGCGAAGAGGTAGATAAATGGTAATTAAACATATTTAATTATATACAGGGGCATACTTATCATATGCCCCTTTTGTCATTTGATGACTACTATCTTAAGCGTCTTTATTCGTTTACTGTCGCTAGTCGTAAGAACCGTAATATAATACACTCCATTTTGTAATCTGGGAAGAGGAAGGGTAATGTTCTGATGCCCACCCGTTAGTTGCAGTTGTCTGGCAGATACAGTTTGTCCGATACTGTTTCTTATCAGGAAAGTATAGTTGTTCTGGTCATTGCTAATGATACTGAGCACAACATTATCTGTCCTAACGGGATTGATTTTTACAGCCAACACTAACTCTTCTGATCGGGTAAGTACTACTACATCAGAGTAATCAGTGCTACCATTAATGTCTTCAATAGCTAACCGGTAATAATTTGTTCCGGGCAGCGGATTATTGTCGGTGTACTCACCTAGGCCCTGGTTCTCTCCACCTACGATATTGCTTACGGGAATATAGGTGATGCCATCTCCGCTTCTTTCCAGCGTCATCGATACAATATTAAAAACAGTGTCGGTGGTCCAGTTAAGAAAATTATAACCGGAAAACACCTGGCCGTTCAGAGCAGTAACTCTTTCAAGTAGTGCACTGCCTGAAAAGGAAAGGTCAAAAATAGCTTTTGTGTTTTGTACACCATCGAGTACTACAAGGTAATTAGTGGAAGGGGTTAGTCCGGATATCAGCGGTAAACTACCATCCTGTTTAAATGTTGTGTGAGCTACCGGTTCCGGATATACGCCACCTTCCGGGCAACTGCTCACCCTATAGACGGATAATTTTACTCCTGTAACCTCTACTCCGGTATTGCCGATGGTGCAGGCTGCTATAGCATCGGGATCAGTGGTGTAGTTGTCCACTTCGATAGCCAGGTTGCCACCGGTTTTATTTGTTCTTAGTGCGTAAAATGCTGTATTGGTTACACTGGTTCCTATACCGTCCGTTCTCCATTGTTGAAAACCCGGGTCTACAAATTTATTACTGGAAGCCAGCGACAGATTAAAATTTTCGGTAGTAAACAGTGGTGTAGTAGTAGTAGGAAAATTGGATGGGCATTCATCCTTAGGTTCGGAAGACGATGGCCGTGAAACAAATAAGGGTGATGATCCTAAACAAGTACCTATCTGGTATATGGAAGGAGGATTAACCTGGTAGGCTGCACCTAGTTTTGAGGAATAATCGAGGCTGATACGACGTTGGTTGATAGTCAGCGAAAAGTTCATGACTTTGGGCGGATTGATCGTACCGTTCCCGGCTCCTTCGAGATTATCTGCTACGTGTCCGAGATTTAAAGCATGTCCCAATTCATGCAGCAATACTGTTTCGAGGTCCACTACCGATGAAGTAGAAGAGTAGGGCGGACATGGACCAAAAGTGAAAGGTGTGCTGCCTGTTGAATATCCAGTATTTCTTATGACAATATCAAAACCGGTCTTAATAGCCTGGTTGCCTGTGGGATCGTTAGTGCAGATCGTAATACCTGAAAAGCAGGTAGCCAATACACCTGCGGCTAACGGTGGTAACCCTGTCCCGCCGTTATCGAACATGATCATATTCTCATTATCATCAGGGTTAATTTCCTGCAGCGTAGAAGTGCCAGCTTCAGTAAAGTTAAGTCCTACCTGGTCAATCCATGTTTTCAGTGCACGTTGAAAAGTTTCCTTAGCCGGACTGGTATTGATATTAACGCCGCTATTTGCAGTATTGGTACTGTATTTTACATTATAGCCACCACTGCCGTTTCTGTTACCGAGGTTAAATTGTTTGTAACCATAAGCGCCGCCAAAGTTTGCAGTAAGAATAGTAAATACTACCTGTAAAGGTGTGGCGGACTCTATGAAATTGCCCGATGCATCCTGCACCCTGAAAGTGCCTGTTCCGGCATTCCCAGGAACTTTTACCCTGATCTGTGTATCCGTCCAGGAAATAATTAAAGCATTATAAGCATTACTGGTATCGAGCGTAATAAAAGTACCAGGATTGGCATCAGCCGATTGAAACAATATGGCTGCATTGTTTATTCTGGTACCAAAACCGGATCCGTTGATCGTTAATATATTATTGACCGGATCCATGAATGCACCACCGTGTACATTTGCCGGACTGAAAGAACTGATAGAAGGAGCCAGTATGGAATAGTTTTCAAATTCCAACTGCCTGTTGAGCTTACTTACACTGAAAGACGGATTTTTAATCTGTATTCTCTCCCTTATCTTATTGTTCAGTTCAGGGTACAATACGTTTTCGATATCATTGAATTCTGCAAAAGGAGCAATAGCTTTTTTTGTACGCAGGTCATATTTAAGGAACCCTTGCATACTGCTGTACACATCAAACCTGTTGTTTTTGGTTTTATTGCAAAAAAATATGCCAATATCGTTAGGGGAAAGTTCTAATTGATGGCTTGCATGGATATAATAATTGTCTACCGCTCCGCCAATCGTAATTACCTCGATAGTATTCTTTTCTGCTGTACCCTTAAATATTTTGTATATCTCTACTTCATTTGAGGTGTAAATCATTCTACGTCCTTCGTCCCAATAGGAACGTTGATTGATCACCTTTCCTTCAACGATAAGGGATGAACGACTGATTTTTTCTTCAGTAGATACTTTATAAAGACCCTGGGAATATGCCTGCCGGGGGATAAAACCCATTGCCAGAACTCCCAACAAAAAGAGAGACGTAACAAAAAGTCTTCTCATAGAGTGTAAAATTAGATTTTCCAAGGCCCGATAATCATGACGAAATTTCCATATACTTCTCTTTCACCGTGCGAAGGAATAGAAAATTTAATACGGTAAGTTCCATCCTAATAATGACAAAACAAAATTAACGGACGAACGGGCTGGTTAATTGTTCTGTCTCATTATCTTATACGTATTTATCAAGCCGTTAGTTGAACTGTCGTGAGAACTAACAGGTTTTTCATCCTTCAGTTCGGCAAGGATCTTATTGGCCAGTTGTTTTCCCAATTCAACTCCCCATTGGTCAAAGCTAAAAATGTTCCATATTACACCCTGAACAAAAATTTTATGCTCATAAAGAGCAATGAGCTGACCAAGGTTATAAGGAGTGATTTTTTTGATAAGTATAGAGTTAGTGGGCCTGTTACCGGTAAAAGCTTTATAAGGAATGGCAAATGAATCTGCAGCAGTTTCCTTTTTAACTTCTTCAATGGATTTCCCGTTCATCAACGCCTCGGTTTGGGCGAAGAAGTTGGAAAGTAGTTTCAGATGATGATCCCCAACGGGATTGTGACTGATAGCGGGAGCAATAAAATCACAGGGAATGATAACAGTCCCCTGGTGGATCAACTGATAAAAAGCATGCTGACCGTTTGTGCCGGGTTCTCCCCAAATCACCGGTCCGGTAGCATAACTCACCTTTTCACCTTCTCTGTTAACCTGTTTACCATTGCTTTCCATATTTCCCTGTTGAAAGTAGGCTGCAAACCGGTGAAGGTATTGGTCATAGGGAAGTATAGCCTCCGTTTGGGTGCCGAAAAAGTCGGTGTACCACAATCCTATCAGTGCCAGGAGAACAGGAGCGTTTTTTTCCATCGGAGTATTCCTGAAATGCAGGTCTGTAGCGTGAGCGCCTTTTAATAGCTGCGCAAAATTGTCGTAACCAATGCTTAATGCTATGGACAGACCAATAGCGCTCCATAAGGAATATCTTCCACCTACCCAATCCCAGAAGACAAACATATTGGCTTTGTCGATACCGAATTTCACCACTTCGCTTTCGTTGGTAGAAAGTGCGACAAAATGTTTCGCGATATCCTGCTCCGATCCATATTGCAGGAACCAATTCCGGGCAGTATGGGCATTGGTCATGGTTTCCTGGGTGGTAAACGTTTTGGAGGCGATCAGGAACAGCGTTTCTTCAGGATTAACTTTTTTTAAGGTTTCAATGATATGCGTGCCATCGACATTCGACACGAAATAAGGCTGAATACCTTCTATCTGGTAAGGCTTCAATGCCTCTGTTACCATATAAGGACCAAGATCACTGCCGCCGATGCCGATGTTTACAATGTATTTGATTTTTTTTCCGCTATAGCCTTTCCATTTGCCTGAATGCACCTGTTCGCAGAACTGTTTCATTTGTTCATTCACTTTTTGCACTTCCGGCATCACATCCTTTCCATCGGCATAGATGGGTTTATCGTAGTCGTTTCGCAGGGCAATATGTAATACTTCCCGCTGTTCGGTACGGTTGATCTTTTCCCCGTTGAACATTGCTTCTATGGCTTCCTGTACTTTACACTCTTCAGCCAGTTTTAACAGTAGTGCTACAGTCTCTTCAGTAATGAGGTTTTTTGAATAATCTATCAGTATTTCTCCAATCGCAAGAGAGTAATTATTAAAACGTTGTGCATCTTCCTTAAATAAATCCTTTAAGTGCCAGTTTTTTGCTTGCTCGTGGTGAACAGTAAGATCGGCCCAGGCTTTGGTTTGATCGGGCTTAATGGAAGGAAACATTTTGACAGAAGTTAGTTTATAGGTGAATGGCAGGCAGCAACCGCAGCTTTTTCTTCTTTGAAGGATTCACGTGGTTTAAGACCCAATAGTTCAAACATTTTCATATCCTCGTCAACACTCGGGTTAGCAGTGGTCAGCAGTTTTTCACCGGCAAAAATGGAATTCGCTCCGGCCATAAAACAAAACGCCTGTTCGGTAACAGTCATATCATTTCTTCCCGCACTCAGACGAACCATTGCGGCAGGCATGATTATCCTGGCAGTAGCGATCATCCTTACCATATCCCATACATCAACTTTAGGATTGTCGGCCAGCGGTGTTCCCTTAACAGGAACAAGGGCATTGATGGGCACACTGTCGGGGTGCTCGGGAAGGGTAGCCAGCGTATGTAACATTTTAATACGGTCTTCATGTTTTTCTCCCAAGCCGATAATACCTCCACAGCAAACTGTAACGCCGGCTTTACGGACATTGTCCAAAGTCTTTAGCCGGTCGTCATAAGTACGGGTAGTGATGATCTCGCTATAGTGGTCGGAAGAAGTGTCGAGGTTATGATTGTAGGAGTAAAGTCCGGCTTCGGCCAGTCGTTCGGCCTGGTGTTCGCTAAGCATGCCTAATGTGCAGCAAACTTCCATGCCCAGTTCATTCACACCTTTGACCATTTCAATGACCTTATCGAAATCACGGTTATCACGTACTTCTCTCCAGGCGGCTCCCATACAAAAGCGTGTGGATCCTGCTTCTTTGGCTTTTTTAGCGTATTCAAGCACCTGGTCTTTTTTCATGAGAGCCTGTACATCAATGCCGGTATTATAACGGGCAGCTTGCGGACAATAGGCACAATCTTCGGTGCAGCCACCTGTTTTAATAGAAAGCAATGTGCATACCTGCACTTCACCCGTATCTTGGTACTGGCGATGTATTGTTGCTGCCTGGTGGACTAACTCCAGGATGGGAAGATTATATATATCGTGAATTTCTTGTATTGTCCAGTCGTTTCGGATTGCTGCGTTCATGCCATTAAATTTGGGAGCAAACTTACTATAAATAGCTGAGGTTCGTTTTAGGGGTTAGGGTTAGTAGTGTTTCATACATCAATCGTATGGTTTGCTCAATATCATTACGATGTAGCATCTCAACGGTTGTATGCATGTATCGCAGGGGTATGGAAATCAGTACTGATGGGCAACCGTCATTGGCATAAGCGAATGAATCGGTGTCTGTTCCTGTGCTCCTGGAAGAAGTGCGTAACTGTACCGGGATTTTTTTCTTGTCGGCCACTTCCTGCACAAGAGTCAACAGTTTGTTATGTACTGCTGGTCCATAAGAAAGCGAGGGCCCCTTGCTGCACATAACATCACCTTCAATAGCCTTATTGATCATAGGAGTATAGGTATCGTGGGTTACATCTGTGATCACCGCTATATTGGGTTTGATCCTGCGGGCGATCATTTCAGCGCCACGAAGACCAATTTCTTCCTGTACGGCATTTACGATATATAAACCATAGGGGAGGTTTTTCTTGTTTTCTTTTATCAATCTTGCTACTTCGGCAATCATAAATCCGCCAATACGATTATCAAATGCACGGCCGATATAATAGCCGTTAGCCAGTTCGTCAAAACCATCCTGGTATGTCACCACCGCACCTACATGAATACCCAGCGCTTCCACTTCTTTTTTTGACCGCGCGCCGCAGTCGAGGAAAAGATTATCTACTTTGGGTTGCGGCTCTTTAGCATCTGCGCTATGGATACGTGTATGTATAGCAGGCCATCCGAAAACAGCTTTTACCGGTCCTTTTTTGCCATGTATGAATACCCGCTGACTGGGTGCTATCTGGTGATCAACGCCACCGTTTCTTTTGAGGTATATTAATCCTTCGGCATTGATATAATTAACGAACCAGCTTATTTCATCAGCATGCGCTTCTATAACAACCTTAAAATCTGCTTTAGGGTTAATAACCCCTACTGCTGTTCCATAGGGATCAACAAATGTGCTGTCAACATAGGGCTTAAGGTACTCCAGCCATATTTTCTGGCCGCTGCTTTCAAAACCAACAGGAGAGGGATTGTTGATATAGTTTCTAAGAAATGTTTCTGATTGGGAATTTAAAACCGATTTTGTTTTTACTGATTTAGCCATTCTGATATACTTTGAATAATTAACGGGGTTCTAATTGTACTAACGGTTCTGTTACAATGGTGTCGCTTGAGTTTTGAGCAAGATCCGTAACAAAAATTTTGAACCTGACTGTATCATTGTTCAGATCAGGATTCTCGGGATTGCTGCCTGTTCTTTCGTTGAGAAAATCAGCATTTATCCTCAATTCAAATTCACCGCGTTGTGCTTTAGGAAAATCTGGAATATCGTACGGTACAGTATCGGCTTTGTCAATTGTAGGAGGAAGAAAATTTAACCGATCACGTATATAAACGAGCTTTCCACCGCCCAGATCACCTTCTTTATCTGAATATTCAATAGTAATAATAAAATCCTGATCATTGGGTAATGCCTTGGCATTGTAATTGGTTATTTTGATACTAGGTTTGGTTTCCAGCTTATCTTTGTTACAGGCCGCTACAATTATTAATAAAGCTATTAAAGGATAATATCTTTTTAACATACAAAAAGTTATAATACAAATTTAACGGCTTAGAACTGATAAACCGTATATGATTTGTGAATTACAAGATAAAGTTTTTACTGGTTCTTCTACAGCGTTCGGGCAACTGGCTCTTGATATCTTCAGGCTTCAGTACAGGGACAACAACGTTTATCGCGCCTTTGCGGATAATATAGGGGTGGATGCTGCCAGTGTAAAGTCCATTGATTCAATACCTTTTATGCCGGTGAGTTTTTTTAAGCATCACGAGGTGGTAACAGGTTCATTTGTTCCCGAAATGGTTTTCGAAAGCAGCGGCACCACCCAAACGGGCAATAGCAGACATCTGGTGAAATCATTACCATTGTACCAGGATAGTTTTATTAAAGGGTTTGAACTTTTCTACGGTTCACCGTCAAACTGGTGTGTTGTAGGTCTGTTACCTTCTTATCTCGAAAGAGAAAATTCTTCGCTGGTGTATATGGTGAATGAACTGGTTAATATGAGCAGGCATAGTAACAGTGGCTTTTATCTTTATGAACACGCAGAACTCGCTAAGATCATTACAGAAAATGAGCGATCAGGTCAGCCAACATTGCTGATAGGCGTGACTTTTGCCCTGCTCGATTTTGCAGAACGGTTTCCATTTCCTTTGCAGCATACTGTTATCATGGAAACAGGAGGAATGAAAGGAAGAAGAAAAGAGATTACCCGAAAGGAAGTGCATGAAATCCTGCAGACTGCCTGGAATCTCGAGACTGTTCATTCAGAATATGGCATGTCCGAATTACTATCACAAGCCTATTCGGCAGGAAATGGCATTTTTAAATGTCCGCCCTGGATGAAAATAATAATGCGTGAAGAAGATGATCCCTTATCAGTTAAACCGGCTTCACAAAATGCCGTTAATGGATTAATTAATGTTATTGATCTGGCTAATATTTATTCCTGTTCTTTTATTGCTACAGATGATATCGGGAAGTTATATCCAGATGGAAGTTTTGAAGTAACCGGAAGAATGGATGGCAGTGATGTGCGCGGCTGTAGTCTTTTATACGCCAATGCATAGTTTACCTGAACTGGATAGCTTTTGCCGGTTGTATGTTCCTAACGATAATCGTTGGGATCAGCAATATCAGGAAGCAGATAATAAAAGTGAGTATGTTGACAACAATCACCTGCCACCAAACAATATCCACTGCTGCCTGTGAGATATAATAGGCTTCTTCAGGTAGTTTGATAAACCCATATTTTTGTTGAAGCCAGCATACCAATAATCCCAGTATATTACCGCCGGCCAGTCCTACTACACTAATAATAGCTCCATGAAATAAAAATATTTTCTGAATAGTGGGATTTGATGCGCCTAATGCTTTTAAAAGACCGATCATCCTGGTGCGTTCAAGAACCAGTATTAGTAAACAGGTGATCAGGTTGAGTACGGCAATGATCACCATGATGATGAGAACAATGATGATGGTTTGGTTCTGAAGGTATAGCCAGTCGAATATATTAGGAAAAACATCGCTTATAGGAATGCTGCGGTATTCTATGGGAATCTTATACATGATCTCCTCGCTGATCTCTTCCATTTGCCTGTAATCGTTCAGTACTACTTCGTATCCACCTATCTGTTCCGCTTTCCAGTCGTTTAACCGTTGGATCAATCTTATATCACCGAGCGCTATGAGATTATCATATTCTTCAATACCGGTTTTGTAAATGCCGGTGATGGTGAGTTTACGCGGACGCGGAGATTCTCCGCCTGATTGTATAAAATAGATCAGCAATTGATCGTTTACATCCAGTTTCAGTTCGCGGGCCATCTTTTCTGATAAGTTGATCTCGCTGCTGTAACTGCTGTCAGTAAAATTTATCCATTTTCCTTTCACCAGGAACTGGTCAATATTCCTGAAATTATAATCCGAGTCAACGCCTTTGAACAATACGCCTTCTATGCTTTCCGCAGTTCTAAGTAGTGCATTCTTGGTAGCATAAGCCTGGATGCTTTTTATACCCGGAACAATATTGATGAGATCGGTGATGCTGTCATTACGTAAGATGGGTGTTTCCTCTGCGATTGATACACGCGTCGCTTCATAGTTGGCTACTCTTACGTGACCCCAAAAGCTGAATACTTTTTCGCTGATGGTTTTCTGAAATCCGCTCGCAAAGGCAAGCGTGATGATCATCACCATTACACTGATAATAGTAGCGCTTACGGAGAGCCTGATAACAAACCTGGAAAAAGATTTTTGCTGGTTAAAAGCTATTCTTCTGGCAATAAATCCTGAAATATTCAACCCATTGGTAATTTAAGTGTCAAAAATAGCTGGTTTTGTTCTTAAGTTTGGGATAAATGTTGTTCTGATGAGGTATTCTACTTTATTCCTATTGCTATTACTTTGCCACCGGTCCCTTACACAAATACCGGAAAAAATTTTTAATCCGCAGGTAAAATCGGTGCAGTTATATCCTGTCGGCAACCAGTTGGGCGTTCCTGTACTACGATTGGGAAGTGGTGAACAACTTGAGCTGCATTTTGATGAACTGACGACTTCAGTAAAAAATTATTCTTATACTTTTCAATTGTGTAATGCTGATTGGACGCCGGCTATGCTGAGTCATTTTGATTTTATTAAAGGGTATTCACAGGTGAGGATCACCAATTATCGTCCGTCTTCTTATGCGCTCACCCGTTATATTCATTATCAGGCCACACTTCCCGACAGAAACTGTGTGCCTACAAAGTCGGGGAATTATATTCTGAAAGTGTTCCAGAACAGTGATACCAGTAAACTGATCTTTACCCGAAAAATTCTTGTGGTGCAGGAAAGATCAGCTATAGCAGCGCAGGTACAACAGCCTTTTGGGTCGACATATAAATCATCCCAAAAGATCCAGTTTAAGGTAAGCCTTAATGATAATGTAGACGTGATGAACGCGCAGCAGCAGGTTAAAGTAACTATTCTTCAGAATAACAGATGGGACAATGCCCTCACCGGATTGAAGCCAACATTTTTTGCCCGAAAGATTCTGGAGTATAATACTGAAAATGATGCAGTGTTCGCCGCCGGTAAAGAATGGCGCTGGCTCGACCTGAGAAGCTTTCGCTTGCAGAGCGATAGGATAGAGCATGCGAACTACACTAATAACGGAACAGAGATTTTCGTAAGACCCGATGTGGACCGGAGCAAACAGCGGTTTAATTTTTACAGGGATGCTAATGGTAGATATTATATTCAACCGTCTGAAAGTATTAACCCATTCTGGCAGGCCGATTATGCTTCTGTCCACTTCACTTATGTGCCAGAAGGCAATTCACCCTACCCGGGTAAAGATGTATTTTTATTTGGACAACTGACAGACTACGATCTTGATGATGGAGCTAAAATGCAGTTCAATGCAGAAAAAGGTGCATATGAAACAACGCTGATGCTGAAGCAAGGATATTATGATTATATGTATGTGACTGTAGATAACAGGGACAGGCAGCGGAGGGCCAGCTTTGAAGATACTGAAGGTGATTTGTGGGAGAGTGAAAACCAGTACACCATACTTGTGTATTACCGTGCGCTTGCAGGGAGATATGATGAACTGATTGGATTTTCCACTATTAATTCATTGGTTGTTCAATAAAATTCAACATAATTCAAACATTTATATATAATATTGAAGATTGAATAATTTAAGTTTAAATTTTAGAAATTAGTATGAAGCTGATCCGTTTTGGAGAGCCCGGAAAAGAAAAACCCGGTGTTATCATCAATGAGAAAAGATATGATTTGTCGGAAGTGATTAAAGATTATGATGAAGAGTTCTTTGGTTCAAATGGTATTGACAAATTAAAAGAGTACGTTAATAAAAATCATGATAACCTCGTGCCTGTTGGAGATGATGTTCGTTTAGGTCCGCCGTTAGCCAGACCATCGAAGATTATTTGTGTTGGATTGAACTATGTGGATCATGCCAAAGAAACAGGCGCTGCACCTCCCGCCGAGCCTATTTTATTTTTTAAATCTACCACTGCAATTGTTGGTCCTAATGATGATCTCATCATTCCCAAGGGTAGCACAAAGCCCGATTGGGAAGTGGAATTGGCAGTAGTGATGGGTAAAAAAGCTACTTATGTTCCCGAAACTGAAGCTATGGCTTATGTTGCCGGTTATTGCCTGCACAACGATTATAGCGAAAGGGCTTTTCAGTTGGAGAGAGGCGGACAATGGGCAAAGGGTAAAGGATGTGATACTTTCGCCCCTATCGGACCATTTATAGCGCTTAAAGAAGATATCGAAGATGTTAACAACCTGCGTTTATGGTTAAAGGTAAATGGTAAGATGATGCAGGACGGTAATACATCTAACCTGATCTTTAATATTCCTTTTATTGTTAGCTATATCAGCCAGTTTATGACTTTACTGCCTGGTGATATCATTTCAACAGGAACACCTCATGGTGTAGGAATGGGGATGAGACCTGCGCCGGTATTTCTTAAAGCCGGCGATGTGGTAGAACTCGGTATCGACCAACTAGGGTCGTCTACACAGCAGGTAAAAACCTTTCAATAATACAATCGCTCAAAGGTTGAATACATAACCAAAGGGTAGTGTCATGATAGGAAGGTATCTTTGCGTGACTTTTTAATTTTATTGAGAGGTTTAGACCGGGTATGACAAGAAAGAGGTATCTCACGCTTATTTTGATTTTAGGTTCGCTTACGGCTCTCGGACCTTTTACTATCGACATGTATCTTCCAGGTTTTCCTGCTATAGCTACGGATCTGGGGACAGATGTAGCCACTGTGGGATTGTCGCTCTCGAGTTATTTTATCGGGCTTTCTCTTGGACAATTATTATATGGGCCGTTGTTGGACAGGTTCGGACGCAAACCACCATTGTATGTTGGATTGGTCATTTATATTCTGGCTTCTCTGGCCTGTGCCTGGTCAGCCGACATTGAGTCGTTGATCATATTTCGTTTTATACAGGCAATAGGGTGTTGTGCGGCGGCTGTAGCTTCGGTGGCAATGGTGCGCGATTTGTTTCCGGTAGAAGAAAATGCAAAGATCTTTGCCTTACTGATATTGGTAGTTGGCGCGTCGCCCATGATTGCTCCAACGGTAGGAGGCTATGTAACTTCGGCATGGGGATGGCATCCGGTATTTGTTATTTTATCAGTTATGGGATTTCTTATTTTGCTGGCAGTAATGATCAGATTGCCGGAAAGTAAAGCACCAGATAAAAATTTTTCATTAGCGCCGTCTTTTATTATTAATAATTTTTTACAGGTGATACGGGTGGACCAGTTTTTTATCTATACTGCTTGCGGTGCTTTAGCTCTTACAGGGTTACTTGTATATGTTTCCGGATCGCCGATATTAATGATGGAAGTTTTTCGTGTAGATGATAAAACCTATGGTATTATTTTCGCTATTTTATCGGTTGGATTAATAGGGGCCAGTCAGTTAAATACTTTACTATTGAAGAATTATACCAGCCAACAATTGATCAGCACTTTTCTTTATGTACAGGTGATAGTGTCGGCTTTGTTATTTGCAGGAACTTATTATCAGTTTCTCGGGTTGGTCCCTACGCTGATTTTGATATTTCTTTTTCTCTGTTGTACAGGGATTATTCTTCCTAACACTTCTGCGCTGGCCATGGCTCCCTTTTCAGAAAATGCCGGAACGGCATCGTCATTACTGGGTGCTTCTCAAATGGGGCTGGGAGCAATAACTACGATTGTATTAAGCTATTATACCAAAAAATCGGGAGTACCTATGACGCTTATAATGGCGCTTACTCCGCTGGCAGCCATATTGATATTGTTAAATGGCAAAAGAAAAATAAATATATACCAATGGCAGAAAAAATTGTAGACATTCTCGGCAAGTTTAAAAGTACGGCTGTAATATTTGATCTTGATGGAACCATACTGGATAACAATGCCTTTCACCTGAAGTCGTGGAAAGAATACCTGCGAAGAATAAACAGGGAAATATCTGACGAGGACTATAACACCAATATCAATGGACGTACCAACCGGGACGTTGTCAAATATTTATACGGCGATAATCTTACAGAAGAAGAAATATGGAAATATACCAATGAAAAAGAAGCGTTGTACCGCGAGCTGTACAAACCTTATATCAAACCAGTGGCGGGATTAATTCCATTATTGGAAGAATTGCATAATAATAATATTCCTATGGGTATTGCTACCAGTGGTATACAGGTGAACATAGACTTTATGTTTGAACATGTTCCTATAAAACAATATTTCAGAACAGTGGTGGATTCTTCTTTCATCAAAAGAGGCAAACCCGATCCGGAAATATTTGTAAAAACAGCCGACTACCTTGGAATTCCGGCTGAAAAATGTCTTGTGTTCGAAGATGCAATTGTGGGTATCAATGCAGCAAGGGGTGCAGGGATGAAAGTAATTGCGGTGGCGACTACGCACACTAAAGAAGAACTTTCTATTGCGGATGTAGTTATTGACGACTATACGGTATTGCTGTAAAAGTCATTAGCCAACGCATCAATTCTTACAGATAGTTTGTGATCTTTTTCAGTCACAATATCTCCCGCATCGTGAGTAGAAAGCCAGCACTCGACGGTGTTGTATATATTTTTCCACTCCGGGTGGTGGTTCATCTTTTCTGCTTCAAGAGCAACTCTTGTCATGAACCCAAAGGCGGCTGAAAAATTCTTGAACTCAAATTTTTTATATAGTTTATTGTTTTCTTCTATCCACATAATTATTGTTTTAGTGTTTTTAATAATTTCCGCGCTCTTGACCGAAATGCTGCCGACTCATTCTCCCATTGTTCCTCAATAACCAGCTTGAGTTCCGGAATGATTTCGGGGTATTGCTTCGATAGGTTGCTGAGTATGGTTAATGAAAAAGCTTTAATAGCTACAGCGGTTTGGGGCGATGTAATAAAATTAAAGCAACTATTCATTAAAGAGCCATGAAATTTTTTGGGTATGGATATATCCTGCAACAATCTTACGGTGTTCCTGGTGACAGCATCATGCTGCTTTGTATTGGAAAGATTTTCAATTAATCTTTTTAGATAAGGCTGAATAAGTTCCGGATGAGCGGAAACACAATAGCTTAATGGCCATGAAGCCCTTTGCGCCAAACGATACTCGTTACTGAAAAAACAATTCATCAGTTCGACGAACCGTTGTTTGTCGCTACCTACATATTTCACTATTTTTTCGCATTGCTTTTTAGAGTGCTCTTTTAATAGCAATGTTTCTATTAATAAAACCATAATCTACTCAAATTATCGACTTAAAATTAAATCGGTAACTTTAAATAGATTAAATTTTTAACCATAAATCATAAGTGGTTTTGGGTTTTTCTTATTGTCCATCGGTGGGGCGGCCAACCAACAAATCCAGGTGCTCTCGTGTGTAACGAATATTCCTTTCTGATAGAGGATTTGAGGCTCCCTACGATGTAACGAAAAATAAATAATTAAAGATGAATGCAATTATACTGGAAGATTTTGGAGGTATTGATCAATTGGTACTTAAAGATATTCCTAAGCCCCGGTTGCGGGATAATGAAGTGCTGATTGAGACGCATGCTATCGGCGTTAATCCTGTTGATGCAAAAACCAGGAAAGGAAAAGGACAGGCGCAACGGATAAAAGACGACAGACCCATGATATTAGGATGGGATGTTTCGGGAGAAATAGTTGAAGTGGGTAAAAATGTATCTGCTTTTAAAGAAGGAGATATGGTATTCGGTATGATTAATCTGCCTGGTCATGGTAGGGCTTATGCTGAATATGTGGTTGCTCCCGCTGAACATCTTGCTATAAAACCTGATAACGTGTCGCACGAAGAAGCTGCTGCTGCAAGTCTTGCTGCTATGACTGCTTACCAGGCTATAAATAATTATGGTAATATTCGTCCGGGTGACAGAGTATTGATACATGCTGCCGCAGGCGGAGTTGGACATTTTGCTGTTCAGATAGCGAAATCCATGGGTGCTTATGTAATAGGAAGTTCTTCACCCATTAACAAGGACTTTGTACTGAATATTGGGGCAGATGAATATTTAGATTATAAAACAGGTGATTGGACACTTGCAGTGGAACCAGTTGATTTTATTCTGGATGCTATAGGTGGGAATAATATTGACCGATCACTTCAACTGCTCAAAAAAGGAGGTACAATTGTTAGCTTACCCAGCGGTTTGAGTGAGGATGTAGACAAGAAAGCGGCAGGCCAGAACAAAACCGGCATTTTTTTCCTCGTAAAATCAAACCCAAAGGATGTTCAGCATATTGCTGATATGTTAAAAAATAAAACACTTATTCCGTATATCTCGGCCGTATATGCGCTTACTGATGTAAAAAAGGCCCATGAGCAAATAGAAACCGGCAAAACCAGGGGCAAAATTATTTTATTGCCTATATTGCAGGATGAGTGATTTATTAGCTTTGCGAGAGAGATATTTGCTATATGCAGATGACGATGAGGATGATAAAGCTATCCTTATTGAAATGATGAGGAGGATCAATCCTGAAATAGGAGTGGCGACTACGGAAAATGGCGTAGAAACATTGAAATTCCTGGAGTCAATAAAAGATAATGAACCACTCCCTTGTTGCATCGTTCTGGATATGAATATGCCCATTATGAATGGGACGCAAGCGCTTGAACTTATCAAAAAAAATCCTCTTTACTCAAAAATTCCTGTTTTTCTTTTCAGTACATCAAGTAGTCCTTCAGATGTTGCAATAACCAGCAAGCTCGGAGCTGAAGCTTTTATCACCAAACCTTATGGACAAAAAGAACTGCTGGAAGTCTGCGAAGAATTTGCAAACTATTGCAGTCGTCCGCTCTTGCAAAAGCTCTGATGATTATTGCTGCGCGCACAAGACTATAAAATTATTTGATGGCTTAATCATGTACGTTAACTGCTTCTGTCAGTACGGTTCTGCATTGATTAGCGCAATTATGACAAATGTCGGAGCACTCACGACAATGAATATTATCATGTTTGGCGCATTCCAGTGCACAGGCATCGCAAATTTCGGCACATACTGTAGCCATAGCTTTCGCCTTACTGCCGCCCATGCTTAATACCTGTGCAGTGGCTATACAGATAGCTGCACATTCCATATCCATTTGAATACATTTTTTCATTTTGCTGACATGCTCTTCCTGTAAACAGGAGCTTGCACAATGATTACAGATGGCTGCACAATTGAGGCAGGCCTCAATACATGATTTATATAAATGATATCCTTTCATAATTTGCGTTTTTACTACTTATGCAAAAACCATGCTTGACAGTAGAGAGTGAACAGTTGAGAATTGACAGCGATAAGTATCTTTTCTATTATTATTTGTGCTTTGTTTCGCGCATAAATTTTTTTTATTAGCACACTGAATACTTCGCATTTCAACTGTCAATTCTCTCCTGCAAATCGTCCTCCTTCGGTCTCGCGGCAATCATGCTTTCTGCGTAACCTGTCCATCGCGAGACCACTTCCGCCCGCGGGAGATAGGCAAAGCAATTGACAACTGACAGTTAACATGATACTCGTCACTGATAATTCATAACTGTCCCTTGTCCACTGTCAACTGTCCACTATTATTTAGGCGTTTTCTGAAATCACGTGGGGTCACCTGTTTTTTCTTCATGAAGATCCTGTTAAAATAAGTTAGACTTTCAAATCCGCATTCATAGGCTATTTCTGCTACTGTTTTGTCGCTTTCGTTCAATAAAAAACAGGCGTTGCCGATGCGTACATCGTTGACATAATCGGAAAAAGTTTGTCCGGTGGCTCTCTTAAAGAATTTACAAAATGCAGCATCAGATAAATGTATCAGTGAAGCGACGCTTTGCAAACTGATCTTTTCTCTTTCTTTGGCGCATTTCTGAATATGCTGACATACTTTGTTAATACGTCTTTCATTTTCTTCTCCTTTGATAGCTGTAAAGTACTCCGAGGCTAAGCGTTTGGGTTTAAGTGAAGAAAGTTCATCGAGTATAACAAGCAGCATTGCAATTTTTTCCACTCCATTCTTACCGGATAATATTTTGATATGGTCTGCAACTTTTTTGCTTTGTTCCAAAGAGAAAGAATAGCCATAGGTGGCCCCATGCAATAATTTCCTGATGGCCCGCGATTCGTTAAACCTAAGAATCGGATCAATAAAGTTTTCATGGAACTGGATCACTATCGCTGAGGATTTGTTGTTCTTTCTTGTAGGAGTACTTGCCCAGGTGTGCGGGATGTTAGGACCAATTAAAACAAGATCTCCATCCTCGAATTTTTCATAACTGTCACCCACTAATCTCTTACCACTCCCTTTAAGGATAAGCGTTAGTTCATACTCTGGGTGGTAATGCCATTTGAATGGAAAAAGCGGCACATTTAAATAATGGGAGTAAAAGGAAAGGTCTCCTTTTTTGGTATTAATATCTTCAAATTCCGCACGCATATATAAGACTATATGAACTCATAAAGTAAATATTGTTTCGAATTTAGTCAATATAGTGCTATTTTTTTCATCTTTTGTGTTAGTATCCCATAGTCAGGTAAGATAGGTTTGTAAAAAAATTACGAATGCCTGCTACACCATCTTCTATTTATGAATTTCTTCATCAGCCTTACACATTAACACCTGATGATATTGATTTTTACCAAACCAATCGTTTTATTAAGTTAAAAAAGGTTTTGGACGAGGAAACGGTAGCTTATTACAAAGAAGTGATCTCTGAGGTTGTCGACCGCCTGAATACAGTCACTTCATCTTTGAGCGATAGGGATACCTATGGTAAAGCCTTTCTGCAGTTGTGGAATTTGTGGCAGGAAGATGAGCGTGTAAAAGAACTGATTTACAGCACGAGATTAGGCAAAATCGCCGCCGACCTGATGCAGGTTGACGGAGTACGTTTATACCACGATCAGGCTTTGTATAAAGAAGGCGGCGGCGGTATCACACCCTGGCACGCCGATCAATACTATTGGCCTCTTGCTACAGACAATACAGTTACAGCATGGATACCACTACAGGAAACTCCGCTTGAAATGGGTCCGCTGGAATTCAGCGCGGCCAGTCATGCGATTGTTGAGGGACGTGAACTAGCCATCAGCGACGAAAGTGAAACATTGATCAAAAAAAGACTAAAAGTAACAGACTTTAAACATGTAATAGAGCCTTTTGATCTTGGAGAAATCAGCTTCCATTCGGGATGGGTATTCCACCGCGCTGGAGCGAATACCACTTCAGAAATGCGCAGGGTAATGACCATCATTTATATGGATAGAGATATGACCCTTAAGGAGCCCGAAAACGAGAACCAGATCAAAGACTGGAATGATTGGTGTCCGGGTGCTAAAGTGGGTGAAATTATTAATACGCCCCTAAACCCTGTACTGTTCGAGTATTAATGCCGCGCCTGCATGGATTTTCATCCATGCAGACTCATCTCAATTTGGTTTTTTAGAATCCATAGTATTATTTGCAATAATGTTGCAAATAATACTATTTTTGTGGGGTAAAGTCATTGTGAATTATTAGTTGATCTTATGAAATATCTATTATTGATATGTATATGCTTTCCTGTCAGGATAATTGCACAGTCTTCTTTTCCTTTGTCTTTAAATCATTTATATAGGGTTATTGATAGCGGTACTTATGCGTTATTAAGGGATAATAAACTGCTGGAAGAATTTTGCGGCGTGGATGCCGGCTTACCGGTCTTTGTAAAGCCGGATAGTACTACTTCTATATTATATATACGCGGAAAAGACAGTTATGTGGAACTGATGAGTCCCTATAACAAGTTCCACGTTCCTGCTCATCATAGCGGCATAGGTTTTTCCTGGGATAGCCTTCCATTCTCTACTAAGCTGTCAGATATTGTAGGGGAAGATTCCAGTGCTGCTTATAGCCGGTCGACTGCTCATGTGACTATTAATAATACAAAGGAAGCCTGGTACGATGCCTATTATCGTGCTGACTCTATCACTTCCCTGTTTACCTGGTATGCAATCTATAATCCTGGTATGCTCGACAAACTATTTCCGGACAGTACCCATTTTTATTATACCAGGTCTGCGATGTTAAAGTCGGCCTACCGTCCCGAAAAGCTTATTAAAAATATATATAGCATTGATTTGCATTGCACTCCGCATGATTATCACCGGATAGCTCAAGAACTGGAGTTGTTTGTCGGCAAAGCCAGGCAAACGGGCAAGCGGCGAAAAGTGTATGATATTAACAATTGTTTGGTGCGGTTGATCAGCTTCAAAAAGCTGGAAAGGTCTTATATTGATAATATTGAGTTTAGTTTGAACCACCCCGATCGGCGCCGACAGGTGATTGGTAATTTATTGATCGAAAATAAGGGAACTCGCTCCAGGTGGGTGTTTCATTAAGGAACGGCAGGAGGGAGGAGAAAAATTAAAAACAAGAGATATTTTTCTTTCCACATTATGTTGATTTATTTCTTTTGCAGGCCGGGTTTGAATAATGAACTTTAAATATCAGCGGTCGGGAAACGGCCTTGTTCGAGATTTCCTCCTGTTAATGGTTATAGATGTCTTTCTCCATAGGAATGTGGGGTTGGGCTTTTAGACTTTGATAGGCAAACTGTTTATTTTAAAAGAGAAAACCATGGGTATTTTTGATAAGAGAGTGCAATACAAACCGTTTGAGTATCCTGAAGTGCTTCAGTTTACTGCAGCGCTTAATAAATCATTCTGGGTACATTCGGAAGTTGATTTTACGGCCGACACACAAGACTTTCATTCACACCTGAGTGCGGAAGAGCAAAATGCTATCAAAAACAGTCTTTTATCGATTGCGCAAATTGAAGTAGCAGTAAAATCGTTTTGGGGTAATCTTTATCATCATTTTCCCAAGCCCGAGATGAATGGTTTGGGCGCCACTTTTGCTGAATGTGAATTTCGTCATTCGGAAGCCTATTCACGTCTACTTGATGTATTGGGTTATAATAATCAGTTTGAGAACCTCATCAAAGTGCCGGTTATTAATGAACGCATTGAATATTTATCCGCCGCGCTTAATAATGCAAAGTCTACCGATAAAAAAGAATATACTGTTTCATTGATCCTCTTCAGTATCCTGATTGAAAACGTGAGTTTGTTCAGCCAGTTTGCGATCATATTGGCATTTACCCGTTTTAAGGGACTGATGAAGAATGTGAGTAATATTATTGCGTGGACATCTGTTGATGAACAGATACATGCCAATGCCGGTATTTTCCTGGTGAACAAGATCAGGGAAGAATATCCGGAGATATTTACAGATGAAACTATTGGTCATATTCTTTCGGTAGTTCAGCAGTCGATTGACACAGAAGGAAAGATACTGGATTGGATATTCAGCGCTGGTGAGATTGATATCATCAAAAAACATGACCTGGTGAATTTTATGAAGAAGAGAGCTGATGATAGTCTTGAACGTATCGGTTTGCCTACATTATTTAATGTGACACCGCGTGAGAGCAGCACGATGTTATGGTTCGAAGAAGAAGTATTCTCTAATAGTCTGGATGATTTCTTTGCTAAAAGACCTGTTGAATATACCAAGTTTGATAAGAGCATTTCAGCCAATGATCTTTTTTAATATTGCTTGTTAACATATTTCCATTATCGTAAACGCTAATTATTTATGAGTACACTCTTTGAAACTACGCCGGTTGTTGACCATGTGCCTGAAGGATCCTCTACAAGAGAAAAATTATGGTGGAAGAACGAGGAAAGTGAACAGATCTTAAACAGGGGTTACCTTCTTAAGGGAGAAACTGTGGAAGGTGCTATCGAGCGTATTTGTTCGGCTGCAGCGCAGCGGTTATATAAACCTGAATTAAAAGAGGCGTTTAAGGAAATGGTGGAAAGAGGATGGATGAGTCTGAGCTCACCTATCTGGGCCAACATGGGAACGGAGAGAGGATTGCCTATTTCCTGCTTCAACGTGCATATTCCTGATTATATAGAAGGTATTACGCATAAGCTCGGAGAAGTCATTATGCAAACTAAAATAGGAGGAGGAACTTCGGCCTATTTTGGTGCATTACGTGAACGCGGTAGCGCCGTAACTGATAATGGAAAGAGTAGTGGTGCGGTAAGCTTCATGCGTCTCTTTGATACCGCAATGGATACTATTTCACAAGGCGGTGTGCGTCGGGGTGCTTTCGCTGCTTATATGGATATTGATCACGGTGATATTGAAGAGTTCTTATCTATAAAAGATATTGGTCATCCTATTCAGAATCTTTTCTATGCTGTTTGTGTTCCTGACTACTGGATGCAGGATATGATTGACGGTGATATGAAGAAGAGAGATACTTGGGCAAAGGTTCTGGAGAGCCGTCAGCAAAAAGGATTACCTTATATATTTTTTACTGATAATGTGAATCGCACCAAACCACAGGTGTACAAGGATCATAACCTTACTATTCACGCCAGTAATTTGTGTTCTGAAATTATGTTGCCCTCCACAGAGGACGAATCATTTATCTGCTGCCTGTCTTCCATGAATCTTGAACTATATGATGAGTGGAAAGATACCAATGCTGTTAAACTGGCTATCTTTTTCCTTGATGCAGTATTGCAGGAGTTTATCGTAAAGTCGGAAGATAATTATTATCTCGGTGGTGCCAATCTTTTTGCAAAAAGGCATAGGGCACTTGGATTAGGGGTATTGGGATGGCACTCTTATCTGCAAAAAAATATGATTTCTTTTGAGGGATTAAAAGCCAAACAACTGACCGCCTCTATTTTTAAAGATATTTCCGACAAAGCAAATAAAGCGACCAAAGAACTGGCATGGATATATGGTGAACCGGAATTATTAAAAGGTTATGGAAGAAGAAATACCACGTTGATGGCAATAGCGCCTACCACTTCTTCTTCTGCTATACTCGGACAAACATCACCGGGTATTGAACCTTTCAGCAGCAATTACTTTAAAGCAGGGTTATCGAAAGGTAATTTTATGCGTAAGAATAAATATCTGAAGGCATTGCTCGAAGAAAAAGGAATAGATAATGAAGATACCTGGAGAAGTATTATGCTCAATCACGGAAGTGTGCAACACCTGAAGGAACTGACTGTTGAAGAGAAAGAAGTGTTTAAGACATTCAAAGAGATCAGTCAGCTTGAAATTATCCAGCAGGCTTCTATCCGCCAGCAGTACATCGACCAGTCACAAAGCCTGAATCTTAATATTCCTGCCGATCTGCCTATCAAAGATGTAAACCGGTTATTGATAGAAGCCTGGAAACTCGGGGTGAAAACATTGTACTACCAGCGCAGTCAGAGTGTATCTAAAGAAATGGTCACCAGTCTTGTTAATTGCAAGAGTTGCGAAGCATAGTACCGGACGGTAATAAAGGCACATAAAAATCGATGATGACAATTTGTGTCATTAACGATATATAAGGTAAACAGAAATTATTATGAGAAAGTTATTCCTCTTTTCAACATTCTTCGTTATGGTGGCATTAAGTTTTTCCTGTAAGAAAAACAAGGGAGGCGATGGTGGAGATACTGCCGTTCAAACATTGGAAGTTGAATATACTGCATCGGAGGATGTATATGGCAATAAATACACTTTTAGAATAAAGTTTACTTCTATAGGTGATGTAACAGAATATGGTGTCGTTTATATGCCATGGATAAGTGATAAAGCTGATAAGACACCAAAAGTTAATGAGCCGGGTAGTTTCAAAGTACCGTTTGGCTCGTCTCCTTCATCGGCAGGGACTATTGAAACAGGCCAGATAACGCTAAGGTATGCCGACTTTAATGATGCTAATTACAGGGCTTATGCCATTACAGATGACGGAGAAGTTGTTTACGGTGAAATACTGTATATAGTTTTTTCCTGATGATCTTAATGAGGTAATTTATTCCTGATCAGTCCATATACCCATGTACCCCCGATAGCGCTTAGCAGTGTAACAATAACAACTGTTGCTCCTGTTCCGATTTGTGCGAAGAGAGGTCCCGGACATGCGCCTGTTATGGCCCATCCGAATCCAAAAAGCAATCCGCCGTAAATCTGTCCTTTATTAAATGGTTTTGCATGGATACTGATCTTCTCTCCATAAATGGTATGAATATTGAATTTTTTTATCAGCCACACAGAAATTATTCCGACAATTACGGCACTTCCTATAACACCATACATGTGAAATGATTGGAATCGGAACATCTCCTGTATCCTGAACCAACTGATAATTTCTCCTTTCACCAGTAAAATGCCAAAGAATATTCCGGCCACTAAATATTTAATATTGTGATACCATGTATGCGTAATCCGGCTTTCGTTTTGAGCATCAGCATCAGGCTGTGGATAGTTGACGGTGGATAGTGGTGTTTTTGTATTGCTATTTGTTCTCATTTTTATCTTTATCTTAATTCAGTGGACAAGGGACAGTGGATAGTTGGCAGTTGAGAGTTTTTCACTGTCCATTTTCCACTCTCAACTGTCAACTGAAAAGTTGTGGTAATATAAAATTAGCCATGATCAAGCCGCCAATCATAAAACATATGGTGGCTACCAATGACGGCCATTGCAGCGTGGAAAGTCCCATGATAGAGTGGCCACTGGTGCATCCCCCGGCATAACGCGTTCCGAATCCCACTAAAAATCCGCCTACTACTATCATGAAAAATCCCCTTAGGGTAAATAAAGACGACCAACTTATAATATCTTTCGGTACAAGGTTGTCGTAGTTGGTAATACCATAGAGCGCAAGTTCTTCCGATAGTTTGGGATTCACTGCAATAGGTTGGTCATTGAGGAGTAGTTGGGCAGCAATAGCTCCGCCTAGGAAAATCCCGAATACGAAAAAAAGATTCCATACCTCCTTTTTCCATTCATATTGAAAAAAGGGAATTTTGGCAGGCATACAGGCTGCGCAGATATGTCGTAATGACGAACTGATCCCAAAAGATTTGTTTCCTAAAATTAGCAGGATCGGTACTGTCAATCCTATTAATGGTCCTGCTACATACCATGGCCATGGCTGGCGGATAAATTCTAACATTTTATAGACAATTGATAGTTGACAATTGATAATTGACAGTGGAAAGTGGACAGTTGGTGGTGGAAAATGGTGTTTTTTGTATGTCTGTTTGTTCTCATTTTTGTCTTTATCTTAAAGTTAGTTTTATGTTTAAAGGCATTGTTGCGACTAAGCCTTACTTTTTTTTATTAAAATATTATTTCATTGTATAAGCAGTTGGTTGCTGAGAAGAAGGAATTTGTTTTATCGAAACAATTACTCCGTAGTGGAACGGCTATCGGAGCATTGATCCGTGAGGCAGAGCAGGCCCAAAGTAAAAAAGATTTTCTTAATAAAATGAGTATAGCTCTTAAAGAGGCCAATGAAACTGAATATTGGATTGACCTTTTAAAAGATTCAGGATTCATAATGTTAGAAGAATATACCATCATGTCTCAAAAAATAAAAGAGTTACTTAAGCTGTTAATCAGTATTGTAAAAACCACCAAACTTAATTCAGTTGACAATTGACAGTGGATAGTTGACAGCTCATTCTCGACTGTCCACTGTCAATTCTCCACTATCCATTGTTCACTGTTTTCGTCTGGCACACAAAATCAGTTTTAGGCACTGTAGTTTTTGCGATGGCGCTGAAGCCACCCTCTATCTCTGAAAAATTACGATAACCTCTGGCCTGCAAAATGCTGGCGGCCATCATACTACGATAACCTCCGGCGCAGTGCAAATAAAAATGTTCCTGCGGATTAATATCCTTGATCCAATCATTGATATAAGCGAGCGGCCTGTTATAGGCTTCTTCAATATGCTCCGAGGCATATTCACTTTCTTTTCTGACATCGATGATCTTGCTGCTGCCGATCTTTACTTTTTGCGCAAAAGTTTCGGGAGATATACGGTTAACTCTATCTGTTTCTTTATTAGCATTTATCCATGTTGCCATGCCTCCTTTAAGATGCCCCAACACATTGTCAAAACCTACGCGGCTCAAACGGGTTACGGCTTCTTCTTCTTTTCCTTCGTCTGTGACCAATAGGATGGGTTGTTGTACATCTGCAATCAAAGCTCCGACCCAGGGCGCAAAATCGCCTGTTAACCCGATATTGATTGACTGTGGGATAAATCCTTTTGCAAATTCTTTGTCATTCCTGGTATCGAGTATTAACGCTCCTGTTGACTCTGCCGCTAATTCAAACTCATCGGCATTTAATGCTCTCATGCCATTGTTTAATACCTCTTCAAAGCTGCTGTATCCTTTTTTGTTCATGGCCACGTTCATACCAAAATAGGCTGGGGGAGGCAGCAAACCATCTGTAACAGCTTTAATAAAAGCTTCTTTGTTAGGTTGGTTGAGAGCATAGTTCATCTTTTTCTGGTTACCCAGACTGTCAACTGTTTCTTTCATCATATTCTTACCGCAGGCGCTTCCTGCTCCATGAGCAGGATACACGACAAGATCGTCGGGTAGGTTTTTGATTTTGTTATATAAACTGTCGTACAGTAATCCCGCCAGTTGTTCCTGTGTTAAATTTGTTGCTTTCTGTGCAAGATCCGGCCGGCCAACATCACCTAGAAAAAGAGTATCTCCGCTAAACAAAGCTGTTTCCTTACCTGTTTCGTCTATCAGCAGGTAACAGGCGCTTTCCATCGTATGCCCGGGTGTGTGTAGAACTTTTATACTGACATTTCCCAGCGGAAAGATCTGGTTATCACTCGCTACAATAGCGTCAAATTCCGGTGCGGCAGTCGGACCGTATATAATAGGCGCTCCTGTTTTTCTGCTTAGGTCAACATGGCCGCTTACAAAATCGGCGTGGAAATGTGTCTCAAAAATATATTTGAGCGTTACACCGTCCTTTTGCAGCCTGTCAAGATAAGGTTGGGTTTCACGCAAGGGATCAATGATGGCAGCTTCGCCATTAGAGGTAATATAGTAGGCTCCCTGTGCCAGGCAACCGGTATAAATTTGTTCTACTTTCATGGTTCCGATTATTAAAGATTAAGCTTTGTAATGATGCAAATTTCGGGTATTCCAACGTAGGATAAGGTTACTTTGGTCACATAAGAATAAATTATTTCAGTACGGTCTCCCTGAAAATAATATAAATACCCATAGCGAGTATGAACCATCCAAACACCGGTTTAAGTTTTTCTCCCTTTATTTTTCTAGCTATGGCAAATCCCAGTAAAATACCCAGGATGGCAAAAGCTGTTATTGAAAGCAGCAACGACCAGTTTACCGGCGTTTCACTGCTTTCGCCCCAGAAACCTATTAGTGATTTAGAGGCGATAATAAGCAGTGACGTGCCAACCGCTTCTTTCATAGGCAGATTGCAGAGCAGCACCAGCACCGGAATAATCAGGAATCCACCACCTACTCCTACCAATCCTGTTAGAACGCCCACAATGGCTCCCTGGAAAGCAATCATCGGATAGTTAAGCGACTGCTTCGATTCCGCATCAACAACCTGGTGTTTGTTGTTGCGGATCATGTTATAAGAAGCTATTATCATCAGCACTGCAAAAAATAGCATGAGCAAAATATTCCTGGTTACCAGGAGGTCGCCGACAGTAATAATTTCATTGGGAATAAGGGGAACAACATATGCCCTTGACCAGAAAACAGTCAGCACCGAAGGCAATCCAAAAATAATAGCAGTTTTTAGGCTGACCATCCCATTTTTGAGATAAGAAACTGCTCCTACAACGCTTGTGGCCCCCACAATAAATAGCGAATAGGCTGTAGCCACC
>CAZSFY010000003.1:165857-170519 GCA_964606315.1 uncultured Chitinophagaceae bacterium
AGGTGAAACAGGTATACTAAAACCGGAACTGTAAGAATACTAACTCCACCGCCTATCAACCCTAGGGAAATGCCTATGAGAATAGACGCTGCATAACCTGCTATCTCCATGAATGAAAATTGTCGTTAACGGTTAAAGATACTCTAATCCACTCTTTTGAATTTCATTTTCATGTGTTGATTTTAGCGATCTGATGGAATTAATGCCGGGAGATAATTGTCAATAAGTAGGATTGCTGGTTGATAACTATTCTGCATCCCTGGCGTACATTTGATAACAACAAATGGTGATCATATGGCTAAAACTGCATTGGTCGCCGGTGCAACTGGCCTGATAGGCAGGGCATTGGTTCAACAATTATTATCATCGGATGAATATAGTGAAGTGAAGGTCTTTGTAAGAAGTAAGTTTGACATTGCTCATCCTAAACTGGTTCCCATTATTGTTGATTTTAATCACCTTGAATGGCATGCATCGGATATTCGGGGAGATGTTTTTTTCTCCTGCCTGGGTAGTACAAAAAGAAAAACACCTGATGAGAAAGAATATTATAAGATTGATCACGACTATCCTTTAACGTTAGCCAGGATTGCGTCGGCCAATCATGTAGACCAGTTCCATCTTATTTCTTCAATTGGCGCAAACGCCAATTCAAAAATATTTTATATCAGGATGAAAGGGGAAACAGAAAGAGATATTGCGAAAATCCCTTTTAAAGCGATATATATTTACAGACCTTCTTTTTTAAGTGGAAACAGAAAGGAAAAAAGAATAATGGAAAACATAGGATTAGGGATATGGAAAGTGATTAATCCATTGTTGGTAGGGAAGCTTAAAAAATACAGATCGGTCTCTGATGAGATTGTTGCCGCCGCCATGCTAAAGAATTCCGGACGTTCAATAACGGGCGTACATATTTATGAGTCAGATCAAATCCATATGTTGGCTAAACAGGTATAGACATATTTATTTTTACTACTGTTTAATGCATTGTTAGATAATTAAATAACAATATTTAACGTACGAAATAATGTTTAAACTGTTATTTTCTAACGGGTATAATAGTACGAAATGTAAGATTAATCCTTTTTTCTATACAAAGTCGGGTGGGTGGTAATCTGTGCAACCAGTGCTTTTGTGTCTGATCTTTCATTGCTAGCAAACTACTATGGTCTAACATCAGATCAACTTTCTCTCCTGTGGTCTTGTGTTTAAAGAGGAATTTTCTTTTTGCGCCGAAACTTAGTGAAGCTATTGTCCCGTTTTCTTTCAAATCAGGTTCATCATCACTATGCCACGACATTCCTTCGTTGCCATCGTGATAAAGATTAAGTAGGCATGAATTATATGTGTCGGCGGTTACCTTTTCAACAATCTCCTTAAGCTGTTTCAGTATATCTAACCAGGGAAGCGTGTACCTGGTAACGCCTGAATAAGTATAGGAAAGGTTGTTTTCGCCGTACCACGCCGTTTTGCGCCTGGTAACTATTCGTTTTCCAAATATTATTGTCTCATCGTTTTTCCATTCTACCTGTTGAAGAAGTTCGTGTAGGTAATAGTCGGCCTGATTTATTTCCATTGTTGGACCATAATAAAGAACAGTTCCGTCTTTGTGAATAATTGTTTCCACCTGGTATTATTCCTGGTTTTGAGTGATGGCAGCTTCCCAACCCATAATAGCTGTTTTTCTTGTCGGTCCCCACATGTAGCCGCCAATATTTCCCGTAGACTGAATGACGCGGTGACAAGGGATCAGGAAAGCAACGGGATTGCTGCCGATAGCCGTTCCTACAGCCCGCGATGCATTTGGGCTTCCTATTTGTTGGGCTATCCGGCTATAGGTTGAAAGTTGCCCAACCGGAATTTTCAATAGCATTTCCCAAACCTTTAATTGAAACGGCGTTCCCTTGAGATGAAGTTTTATGGATGGTAAGTTGCTCCAATCTTTCTGAAAAATTAAAAGAGCCGCATGTTGATTATCATCTCCTTGCTGCTCAAAGCTGGCGTTGGAAAATCTTTCTTTTAAATCCGTTAAAGCTTTTGTTTCGTCTTCTTCAAATGCCATATGGCATATTCCCTTTGTGGTGGAGGCTATGATTAATTTGCCAAACGGACTATCAAAAAAATCGAAATGAATATTCAATTCCTTACCGCCTTTTCTGTATTCAGCCGGTGTCATTCCTTCGAGATTAATGAACAGATCATGCAGACGGCTTGTACTTGATAGTCCAGTGGCCAGCGTAGCATCAAACAATGTAGCCTGTTGGTCGTTCTTCAAAATACTTTTGGCGTATTGTACACTGATATACTGCAAAAATCTTTTAGGTGTCGTACCGGCCCATTCTGTAAACAGTCGCTGGAAGTGTGCCGGACTGATATTCACCTGGCGGGCAATATCGTCCAGGTCAGGTTGCTGTTTAAAGTTAGCAACGATATACTCGATTGCTTCGGCAATTCTTTTATATTGAATATTCTCCTGCAGATCCATTGTAATGCTTTAACCCTGCAAATTTCGTAAGTATTAGCTGATAAGAAAATCTGAAATATGCTGAATTTATCAGTTGACATCTCTTTTGATGGGACTTCTTATTTGCTTGTTCCCGTCTATAAGGAGAATCAATTCCCTGACCAGGCTTATGAAAATCATTTATTTGTTATATTGCCGTTTATCTTGTTCTGTAGTGTTGACTTTATTGCGTTCATATCTGCTGCTTATTATTCTCTTTTGTATGATCATCGGTTGTCATTCGCCGGGTGCAGAAGAGCATGCTTATGCAGAAGGAACAGAGGAAGGATACCGTTTGGCCAAACAATATTGTGGTTCCTGCCATACGTTTGTGCCTGCTGAAATGCTGGATAAGAAGACCTGGGACAAGGGTGTGCTGCCAGCCATGAGTAAGGAACTGGGGATAAAGCGGATGTGGGATAAGTATCTCCCGGCTCCGGATGCCTCCATCAATGCAATTCCTATGGACAGGTGGGATAAGATAATAGATTATTACCTTAAGACGGCTCCTGACACGCTTTTACCTGCGACTGCTCCAACCCCTATTATTAAAGATTCTACTGCTTTTACAGTAAAGGTTCCGGAATATCGTAACAAGGCAATATCCAGAACGATCATGGCCCGTGCCGATACAGTAAACGACAGGATCTATACAAGTGATTTTACCAGCAGGTATCTTACCGAATGGACTACAACCGATCTTGTACCTGTTGACAGTGTACGGCTCCAGTATCCTGTTGTTGATGCGACTTTCGCTCCCGATCAGTCCTCCGCCAACCATACTTTTACCACCATTGGTTTTCTGAAGCCGACTAATTTTGAAGCGGGATCATTATGGCGTTTTGAAAAAGGAGTTGGGCTCGACCGTCCATATAAAGAATTAATAAAGGGACTTGCCAGACCTGTGCATACTGTTAAGGCAGATATGAATAATGATGGACTTGACGATTATGTTGTCTGCGAATTTGGCTACACTCAAAAGGGCGCATTGTCAATTATTAAGGCACAGCCTGATGGTACTTATCAGCGTATAGTTCTAAGGGAGTGGCCGGGAGCTACTATGACAGTTGTAAAGGATTTTAATAATGACGGCTGGAATGATATTATGGCGTTGTTTGGCCAGGACCAGGAATCGATACGTTTATATATTAATAACCGGAACAATACTTTCACAGAACAGGTGATTATGAAATTTAATCCTGTGTATGGTTCTTCAAGTTTTCAACTGGTAGATTTTAATAATGACGGTCTTGAAGATATTTTGTACACTGCCGGCGATAATGCAGACCATTCCATTGTTTTCAAACCTTATCATGGATTGTACATTTATCTGAATAAGGGGAATTATAAATATGAGCAGGTATATTTCTATCCTATTAATGGAAGCACAAAAGCTATTGCTGCCGATTTTGATAGGGATGGAGACCTGGACATAGCTACCATTGCTTATTATGCTGACTTTACCAACAAGTCGGAGGAAGGTTTTTTATATTTCGAGCAAACAGGTCCCTTTGATTTTAAAGTGCACAGCTTACCTATTCAGCAATATGGCCGTTGGTTAACTATGGAGGCAGTGGATATCAATAAGGATGGATATCTTGATCTTCTGCTTGGTAATTCAGCCAGGGAGTTGTTTGTCAATTACACCGGCTATAAACCCTGGGACCCGTTTGTGCCGTTTGTTGTGTTGGAGAATAATTTTAAGAATAAGAAATAGGATTGAGTGGGTCTTGCACCTTTGGAAAAGGGTTTGGTGATGACTATCCCTTTTCGCTATAGCGCTTAAAACCGATACGCTCTCTGGGTGGGTTTGGTGGATTTAATAATTTCTTCAAAGTTTCAAAAATTAACTGTATATCCTCTTCATATTTTGTCATTCGGTTATCCTGCTTGAGAAGATCCTTTTCAACTTGCTCCAGCTTAATTAAAATATCCTTATGGGTCAGTAACATTTCGCGCATTTTAGTGAAAACACGGATAATCTGGATATTTACCTCTATTGCAGTTTGACTATTTAACACACTTGACAACATAGCCACTCCTTGTTCCGTAAATACCATTGGAAGGTATTTACTGTATTGTCCTCTTTTTAAGGAGCCAGTTTGTGCCTGTTGCACAACCGCTAATTAAAAACTGATTTGCAAACTTGGATTTGG
>CAZSFY010000004.1:0-1019 GCA_964606315.1 uncultured Chitinophagaceae bacterium
ATCTGGTCTTCCATGATCTTGGGATTTCGCCCCATGTATTCTGTATAAATGATCACCTGGTTTTCGGAAAGGTCGGGCAATGCATCTACCGGCGTCTCTTTTATGGAGTAGATGCCACCAACTACGATCATGATAATCCCGATCCAGACAAAGAACCGGTTCCGTATAGACCATGAAATTATTTTTTCTATCATGATATCATTGTTTTAGTAGTTGTCTTTTCATAACACTACGATGGTTGTGGTTTTAATCAAAGGGCTGCCGCCCGCAAAGAGGCAGCCCCTGAATAATCAGAGATGGTTTTTCAACACCCAGTTTACTTTATACATTTTGTGGAAACTGTCATATGCGGTAAGTTCACCGTCTTCTTTGAAGGTCTGATCCAAAGCGTCGTGGAAAGGATGGTTTTGCGGAAACGCTTTTTTCAGGTTTGTCTTTGTAAGCGGTTGCAGTACGTCGGAATCTCCCGTTGTAAAGAAATAGGTGATCGGATACTTGTCTGCCTGTTTGGGCGCATGTGCCTTGTGTTCGTATTTATACAGGACGACTTTCTCTCCGGCGTTCAGAACGGTATAGCCGTTCTTTTTAGTAGCGGTTGCAGCCGTTACTGAATTTTTCTGTGCTACCGAATTTTGTGAGAATGCCAGCAGGCTTCCTGCCAGCATAAAAAAGAAAAGGAACCTTTTCATTGTTTTTGATTTTAATTGTGAAATATTGATTAATGAACGAATTGAAATAACAAACGGCTGAGCTGCCTGCGGAAGCTTTGACAACATTTACCACATCAAACAGGACTGGAAAATCATTCATGCCAACTGAAGAATAGACATAAGTATATCTTCCGTCTGAATGTAACAGACCGGCAGCGCCGCACACAAGGGGGATCTCATCAACCTGCCTGAGCCGGGCGTGTTGGTTAATGATTTTGGAACATCAAATCCGGAAAACCCGGTTTAAAACATACAGCCGGGGATGTAGCTGGTCGGGGGGATGATAGAAGGATGGTTTGGGACTGGCTG
>CAZSFY010000004.1:1029-22223 GCA_964606315.1 uncultured Chitinophagaceae bacterium
TATCCTCGCTGCCACAGGCACATTTATTGGTATGGTTGTGCCCAAAAGAAACAGAGGCAACGGTATCGCCGCAATAGTGTATGGAGCCGCTGATACCTGATGATGCGATCAGGTAAACGAACATTAACGCTATGACGGCTATTGGTTTCATTGTTTATTTTACAACTATTTCAATTTTAGCAAAGTTAGTTTTAGGCGTTTTGAACTTTGTACGCATTATTTTGGATTTTGTATAAAATTTTGCACCTCTATTTTATCCAGATGAACACGCGCCGGAACCGGACTGAGCCGGTATTGTCCAGGTGTTTTTCCGGTAACCTTTTTAAACTGGGAGGACATGCTTTGTGACGAACTGTAACCCAAATCGTATGCGATATTGCTGATTGTTGTTTCGTCCTGTAAAAGCAGTTCCTTCACCCGTTCCACTTTTAACAGGATCAGGAACTTTTCCATTGTTATTTTTTCTGCCTCTGAAAAAATGCGGCTGATGTAGTAGTAACTCATGCCGACTTTTTTTGCTACATAATCTGATAATCGCAATTTTGAGCTTTTGCCGATCATTTCATTCATATACTCAAAAATGGCTGTCTTTGCTTTGGCAACTACCTGCTCTGTATGTGAGTTCACCACGGTAAAGCCCCAGGTTGCCAGCTTTCGGTTTAATGCCGCTAAATCTTTTTCTGTTAGTTTATTTTCAAGCGTTACTTCGCCGAGGGTTGTTTTCAGGGCCTTGTAATTTCCTTCACCAAGCAGTTGTTTCACCTTGTCAATACAACGTTCACAGCACATGCCTTTGATATATAATTGATTTTGTTTCATTCTTTATTACGCTTGCAATAGACTTCGCATTTTGAACGTCCTGTATCAAAAACCAGGTTGTATAAAATCTTGCATAAAGGTAAACCGTGAACAGTCGTTTAAAGAATGACCGTTATCAATGAAAAAACTGATTTCCGTCATGCGCGAAACCCTGCCTTTATTTCACTGTGCTAAACCATGATGTTATGCTAACATTCAAAGAAATCCGCTTAAAATTATATCTTTGCACAAAATATTCTTGAAGCGTTTTAGCTTTAAGTCCCGCACTGAAACTTAGGAACTTTCAAAAAGGCAATGGGACAATAAGTGAGAACGCTCATGCTACGGCGTGGGCGCACTTATCGTTGCCGGGTTTCCTAAGACCTCAGTGCGGTGAGTTGTTGCCTGCGCTCTTTTTTGTGCAGGCGGCAAGTCAAAAGGGAACCTACTAAAAGCAACATAGTATGACTTCAGCCAACCGCTACCCGGATTTTAAGTACACTGCCGGACAATTAGCAAAGTTTCTTGCTGCAAGTGACTTCTTCACCATTATGCTCAAAGATGGTGACATCATTCATTTTACCCCTAAAGACGTAGCTGCTTTCCAGAAGTGGTTAGAGCAAAATAACATACCGAGCATCCGAACGCAGGAAGGATGGGTGATCACGAAGAAGACTTGACAACGTAGTTTCCCTGTTGCGCTGTTACCTCTCTTCTTTTTTGAAATTCGCCCCAAATTGTTAATCCGAAACTTCCTTGTTTATGAAATTCAAGATTGTTCCCATTACAGATAACCGCATGATATTGCTTATCCTGATTGCAAGTGCAGTGATCTTTGGCGGTGTCATTTTATTGACAGGGTATTGGGAGAAAAGAGCCGATATGTACCTGATACCTGATGGCTTTAAGGGAACCGCTACCGTATTCTTTAATGACCCTGATGGTATGCCCGAAAAAAGGGACGCAAAGAGAAGGGTTTTTGAAATTCCCGCTTCAGGTACTTTATATACGCAAAGCACCTATAAGAAGAAATGGAATAACTATTACTATGTGCAGCCAGAAGGCAGGTTGCGTCAATTGATGTGTGGCGATGCACGCGCCGGGGGAGTGCCTATTTCTTACAGTGGTATTGATAGTATATGGATAGACGAAATAGACGTTATTCAACGTGATACTAATAATAAAAAATTAATGGTTGCCACTTTCACCGTAAAGGAAATTCCATGATAATCCAGGGTAGTTGAATAATAAAAAAACCATTTGAAGGAATTGCTTATGGTTATGCTGTAAACATCCGTTTCCCTCCAAATGGCTTTGCTGCATTCCTGGCTACTTTGTACTTAGCGCCTTCAGCTTCTCGCTAAGTTCAGTCAATCCTGCTTTGGTTAGGTATTCATCGGCAATTACGTGTAATTCGTCCAATGCTTCCTTTGGAATACTTTCCAGCAAGGCAGATGATTTATCATCGTCTTTCGCCATCAACCCACGCTTGAGGACACTATGCAACAACAATACGTTCTTGCGGGAAATCCTCATGTCAATCTTCACTGTTTCACTCATGCCAGGGATACTGAGAATAGTATCATACACTTTGGCTACATCACTCGTTGTTAGCATAATCACACGGTTTTAATTTAAACAATACTCACTGCACAAAAGTAAATGACAAAGGTTTTTGCATCCTCATCAAAATATGATGAGGATAGGTTAATGCAATATCGCCTGTTTAACTTCGCATAGAAGAACTGAATGTGTGTTTGAAAATGTGTGGTTATGAATTTCAGGAATAAAAGGCTTTCCGTTAGTGAAGCCAAAGAAATAGACATAGTTCATTTCCTTGCTGACTTAGGGTATGAACCATCAAAAATCAGGAACAACGATCATTGGTATTTTTCACCACTTCGGGATGAAAAAACGCCTTCCTTCAAAGTTAATCGCAAGCTGAACCGCTGGTATGATCACGGCCTCGGCAAAGGCGGTAACCTGGTTGATTTTGCTATCCTTTATCACGGCTGCACCGTTTCCGAATTGCTACAGAATTTAAGCGGTAATCTTTCCCTTCAAAAGCCCTCAATTCAGCAGTCTGTCACCAGACCTGAACCTGAGAACCAAATAAAGATTTTGGGAGACTTCATACTTTCCTCTACCGCCCTTCTACGCTACTTGCAGCAACGCCGCATACCCATTGATATAGCTGACCGCTACTGCCGTGAGGTTCGGTACGAACTTAACGGAAAAGTGTATTATGGTATCGGCTTCAAAAATGACCTGGGAGGCTTTGAAATACGCAATCCTTACTTCAAAGCCAGTAGCTCGCCAAAAGGCATCACCACCATTGATAACAGTGCCGGTGAGGTCATCGTTTTTGAAGGCTTTACCGACTTCCTTTCCTTCAAGGCTACCCACCAACAAGACCCCGAAGACCGCTTTGATTTTGTAGTGCTGAACTCTGTATCCTTCTTTGAAACTGCACGCCCTTTTCTGGAAAAACATAATACCATCAGGCTTTATCTGGACAGAGATGCTACCGGACAAAATTGCAGTCGGTATGCACTTTCCCTGAGCAGTAACTACAAGGACGAAAGCAGTCTGTATCAAAACCACAAAGACTTCAACGACTGGATAGTGAATTTCGGTAAGCCGCAAAGGAAACATCAAAAACAGAAGTTGAAATAAGTGATAACAGAACTATAAGAGCCGCTTTAGCTTCTTAAAGTGCTTTAGCCTCTTACATGCTTTAGAGCCTTATCAATGTCTGAAGAGGTTCTAAAAGCTGAAAGATTGCAACTTTCCCGCAATCGGCCAGATGAACGGTTGTTAAACAACCGGATCTGGCTGCCCATCACTCGGAACTCGTGGGCAGGGCGTCTGAAAGGTGAAAATGAGTTTGAAAACGTGAAAATGATCAGTGATGAAAGAACAAAATTCAAACAGGACACGCATTATCGGGCTGCGTCTGACACCCGATGAGTATGCTAAAATTGAAAAGAAGTGGAAGGCTTCTACCTGTCGAAAGCTAAGCGATTATGTACGTCGAAGCCTGTTCGATAAACCCGTTGTAACAACCTACCGTAACAGCTCACAGGATGACTTAATGGCAGAGCTTACCCGGCTTCGCAGCGAGCTAAATGCAGTAGGAAACAACTTCAATCAAGCTGTTAAAAAGCTCCATACACTCAGCCAGATCGCTGAATTTAAAAGCTGGTTGATAGCGTATGAAGTGGAGAAAAATATCCTTAGCAGTAAGGTAGATGAGGTCAGGATAAACGTAAAAAAAATACTGGAAATATGGTTGCAGTGATAAAGCCTGGCCACTCTATGCACCGTATTTTCAACTACAATGAGAACAAAGTTAAAGAAGGTGTAGCAGAGTGCATCGGAGCAGAAAATTTTCCGCTGAATGCTGATGAAATGAGCCTGAAGATTAAGTTAGGCTATCTGCTGAAAAGGACAGAACTGAGAGGGAATGTTAAACGAAACAGCGTACATATTTCCCTCAATTTTGACCCTTCGGAAACACATTTGAGCAAGGAAAAGTTGATGGGAATTGCCAACGTTTATATGCAGAAATTAGGCTTTGGTGAGCAGCCCTATCTTGTTTATCAGCACCATGACGCAGGTCACCCGCATATTCATATAGTTACTACTAATATCCAGTCTAACGGCAATCGCATTGACCTGCATCACCTCGGCATTCGCAAGTCAGAGCCTGCAAGAAAAGAGATTGAAAAAATGTTTGGTCTTGTAGTCGCCGATGCCCATGCAAGAAGGCAGGCATTCAGGTTAAAACCTATTGATGCAAAGAAGGTACAATACGGGCGTACAGAAACAAAAAGAGCCATCACCAATGTACTCGATTCGGTACTGTTTAAATATCACTACACCAGTCTGCCGGAGCTGAATGCAGTATTGAAACAGTACAATGTACTGGCGGATCGAGGCAGTGAACATTCAAGAATTTTTCAGGGTGGCGGATTGGTTTACCGCATACTGGATGAGGATGGAAAGCCTGTAGGCGTACCCATTAAGGCCAGCGACTTTTATAATAAGCCTACTCTGAAATTTCTGGAAGAAAAATTTAACCCGAATGATGCCAAACGACAACCATTTAAAAGCCGCGTAAAAAATGAAATAGACAGGTTGTTTATTGGTAAAACGCCAACATTGGACGAACTGGTAAATCAACTCGAAAGAAAGGGCATACACGTTGCCTTGCGTCAAAATGATGCCGGGTTGATATATGGCATAACCTACGTGGATCATCAGACCAAAAGTATCTTCAACGGAAGTGCATTGGGTAAGCAATACAGTGCCAAAGCCATACAGGAACGATGCGGCTTGAAAGAAGTGATGAAGTCAGAGTTATTACCACAGACAGCTCAAAAAGCAGGCAAAGCTACACAGCCTGCGCAAGTGACCGACCGCGACGTTAAAACGCTTCCCCAGGATCATACGCCAGATCCAATTAGCATCCCTGTTGGCAATGCACTGGATGCCTTGATACAACCCGACCAAGTAGCTGATTATATACCCGGTCAGCTAAAGAAAAAAGGCAAGAAAAGAAAAAGAAACAAGAACGTTTCCAATAACCAATAAAACATAAAACAATGGCTGTACAGACAGGTGAGAACGAACAGGCGCTGAGGAAAATTCTGGACATGACCAGGTTGATCAGTATCGTTATTTTAGTGATACACTTCTATTATTATTGCTATGCTGCCTTTCAGGAATGGGAGTTGAGCAGCACTTTCAGCGACCGCATTTTAGGTAATATTTACCGAACAGGTATCTTCAGCAACTTTGTTAAAAGCAAGCTGATTGCTTTAGGCTTTCTGGCGATTTCGTTGCTCGGAGCCAAAGGCCGAAAGGATGAGAAACTGAATTATAAAACAGCTTTCGCCTACCTCATAACGGGGCTGTTGCTCTATTTTGCCAGCTACCTTTCCTTGATGCTTCAGTTGCCTGCACAGGAGAAGACAATTGTTTATATAAGCATTACCGCAATAGGTTTTTTACTGATACTTTCTGGAGGCACATTGCTTTCCCGGATCATTAAAAGCAAGTTCAATAACAAGGATATTTTTAACAAGGAAAACGAGACGTTCCCGCAGGAAGAACGCTTACTGGAAAATGAATTTTCCATCAACCTGCCGGCACGCTACCGCCTTAAAAACAAGGTTCGCAATAGCTGGATAAATATCATTAATCCTTTCAGGGCGATAATGGTATTAGGTACTCCCGGAGCAGGTAAATCCTATTTCGTAATCAGGCACGTCATTACCCAACATATCCGTAAGGGGTTTACCATGTTTGTGTACGACTTTAAGTTCGACGATCTTTCAAGGATTGCCTACAATTCCTGGTTGAAAAACAAGCATAGGTACGCCAAGCCTCCGCGATTTTTTGTGATCAATTTTGACGACTTAACAAGAAGCCATCGGTGCAATCCTTTGGAGCCATCAGCCATGACCGATATTACTGATGCTGCGGAATCAGCCCGCACCATTTTAATGGGACTAAATAGAGAGTGGATAAAGCGTCAGGGCGATTTTTTCGTGGAATCGCCAATTAACTTCCTAACGGCTGTGATATGGTATCTGAAGAAATATAAGGACGGAGAATTTTGCACGTTGCCACACGTCATAGAACTGATGCAGGCAGATTATGACAGCCTTTTTACGCTGTTCAGGACAGAAGCGGCTAAAGAATGCGAGGTATTGATCAATCCGTTTTTAAATGCCTACTTAAATGATGTGATGGAACAACTGGAAGGCCAGATAGCATCTGCTAAAGTGGCTATGGCAAGGCTTTCATCACCACAGTTGTATTATGTTTTATCCGGCAATGACTTCAATCTCGATGTAAATAATCCTGACGACCCAAAAGTCGTTTGCATGGGCAATAATCCGCAAAAGATACAGATCTATGGAGCGGTGCTTTCTCTTTATGTAACCCGTCTTGTAAAACAGGTAAACAAAAAAGGAAAATTGAAAAGCAGTTTGGTTTTTGACGAGTTTCCAACGATTTATTTGAACAACATGGACAGCCTTATAGCCACTGCAAGGAGCAATAAGGTTTCTACCTGCTTAGGCATCCAGGATTTCAGCCAGCTTCGCAAGGATTATGGCCGGGAGCAGGCAGATGTAATTATGAATATTACCGGCAATATCGTAGCGGGGCAGGTTACAGGCGATACCGCAAAACAGCTCTCCGAACGCTTCGGGAAAATCATGCAGGACAGGGAAAGTTATTCCATCAACAGCGGGGATACTTCTATCAGTCGCTCAAAGCAACTGGAGGCCGCTATACCTCCATCAAAAATATCGGCGTTAAGTTCTGGCGAGTTCGTGGGCATGGTAGCTGACGACCCTGATAATAAAATAGACCTGAAAGCCTTCCATTGTGAAATTATCAATGACCACGATGCACTAAAAAGAGAGGAGGAAAGCTATAAGGAGATAGAGATGATCCGCAAGCTGGATAATGGCATGGTACAGCGCAATTATTTACAGATAAAGCAGGATATAAAAGATATTATTCAATCGGAAATGGAACGATTATTAAATAACCCAAGCCTGAGTCATTTGGTGGTCAATAAAGAATAAAAAGGTTGAAACACAATTTCCGTCTGTACCAATTTTGCATTCAATTCAATGTTATAGGCTATCAGCAGCAGGAAGTCCCCAATTGTTTAGGAGGGCATTTAATGGTTCCATAACTGCAATAAACGCAACAGTCACCTTGTTTGGGTTTTAGTCTTGTTTTGCAGTTTTCACATTCATAAAAAAACTGGCAAGCATCAGTTGGCATTGTTTCTTCTTTTTGGTGCCCGCAGTTGGGGCAGGTGATTACTGATTGAAGTATTATTGTTGTGCCCATTTTATTTGTTGTCAATGATGGTTGATGAAGTTACTTTATAGCCGATGCTGTTTATACTGTTTGCAATAGTGTCAGCAGATGTTTTACTATTGTCAAACTTTACGATTGCATTTCCATTTTTGTAAGATGTATTAGCTTCAATAACTCCGTTTACTTTGGAAAGTTCTCCGTTTATGTGAGCTGTACAACCTTCACAGTCCATTCCGCTAATGTTGAGTTGAACCGTTGCAATATTGGCTTTATCAACTATGATTACTTTTGTTTCTTGTGGCTTGGAATAAAATATTTTAGCATAGTAAGGAAACGCAATTAGAAGTCCCGCTATAATTGTGACGATGGCTAAAAATGATTTTGATTGCCAAAATGATTTTTTGTTATCTGCTTCGCAATCGCAATCAACCTGTTTTTGTGGTTTCAATTTTTTATACCAGGCAAATGCGAAAATTGCAATTGTTAAACAAATTAAGTAAGGTCTGTATGGATCCATCCACGAAAAAGATGAGGCAAGTCCGCTTGCACCACCCAAGAAAGCCAAAACAGGAGTAATGCAGCAAAGCGAAGCTGCAACTGCCGTCAACAGTCCTGCAATCCAGCTTTTATTTTTTTTTGTTGTCATTGTCATACTGTCGCCAAATTTTGGTGATTGATAATTTTAAAAAACGGTCTTAAAATTTTCAAATGTTCACTGCGTAATGAATAGAAAATAGTTTGTCCTTCCTTTCTGGCTTCAATAATATTCCTATCTTTTAGTTTGCGTAAGTGTTGAGAAACAGCCGGGATGCTCATTCGTAAAATATCGCTAAGGTCGCAGGGGCAGAGTTCATTTTCTTCTTCAAGCAAAAATAGGATTTTCAATCGTGCTTCGTTGCCTGCCAAAGCAAGAACCTGTCCCAACTGTAAAAAGGCTTTTGAATTAGCCTTTAATTTTTCACGGCAACTTTTAATTTGTCCGATGTCTGCTTGCAACCTGATGCAGGTATCACCCATTGTCAAACTTTTTGTTTTAGCAAATGTAAGAATTATTTACTTATTTAAGCAAATACTTAAATATAATATAGATACTCCATAAGACATACTCACAAAACACCCATTAAAATTCATTTTTCTTTAAAAGTGCATGTCCCTTTGGGTCGGGTCATTCCAGGGTACGCTTCGCTTCCGTCCCTCTTTCATCGTGACCGGCTCGTTCCTCACCGCCTTACATAGCCGCCAGCTATTTCGCATAAGCCAGTCAAAATGAAGATTGATACCGATTTTATTACTTCCATTTTTGTACAATTTACGTTACTCAATCAAGATCGAACAAGGGACAGTTTTCTGTAGCTTGAGGCTTGCAGTACGCAGCATTGCAGCTTTCGATACTGCTTTTTAATAATGATTTCAATGCTTTCAGTTCCTGTATCTTTTCATCTACAATGGCAATTTTATCACTGGCTGTTTTGCTGATAACCTCGCAGGATGCAAGGTTGTTATCCAGCAAGGCTATTATCTCTGCTGCTTCGTTTAAGGTAAAGCCGTAGGACTTTATTTTTTTGAACAACAGCAGGCGGCGTAGCACTTCTTCAGAATATTCTTTGTAGTTGTTTACCCGCCTTTCCCTTCGTCCTAAAGAGATTAAGCCCTGCTTTTCGTAAAAGCGGATGGTATCTCTTGTAAAACCGCTACGTTTTGAAAGCTCACCTATTAGCATAATAAAAAAATATTTGACTACAAAGGTACACCGTGGACTATACTCCACGGTTTAGTTTTGCTTATAAAATAAATTTTACTAAGATGATTATTAGAAACTTACTACTGGCTGGCGTTCTGCTGTGCTGTAGCTGCAATGGTATCTGTCAAACTAAAAAGGCTCATGCTTCCTGTACGGATGCTTGCTGCAAGGACGGTAAAAAGGACAAAAAAACAGTTGAAAACAATGTAATAACGATTGCCATGAATGACAGTGCCAAGAAGAAGCCGATTACCTGCAAGCTGACCACACCTGAATTACAGGAAAGAAAAACAGAGGTGCTGGCATCGCTTAAAGCTAAGGTGATGAAACGGGAAGAATTGCCCAAAGGTTATTCCTATCTGTTTGCTTCAACGGATAAGAATATTGATGAGGTAACTGCCTTTATTAAGACAGAACGTACCTGCTGCGATTTCTTCAGCTTTAAGATTGCGATAGAAGACAAAGACCTTTGGTTGACGATAACCGGCGAAGACGGAACAAAGGGTTTTATTACTGGTGAAATGGGGCTTTAGCCCCATTGCTGTACTATGTCGTTATTGAGTTATTGCCCGGTATGCCGCGGCATCCAGCAACTTAGCTGTTTCGCTTGTGTCGGTCAATTCTATTTGTATCATCCAACCTTCGCCAAAGGGGTCACTGTTTACCAATGCTGGCTCCTGCCGTAAACCTGAATTGATAGCGGTTACTTTTCCGCTAACAGGCATAAACAAATCGCTTACGGTTTTGACGGCTTCTACTGTGCCGAAAACTTCATCCTGCTTGTAGCTATTACCGATATTGGGCTGGTCAACGTACACAATTTCGCCTAACTCACTTTGTGCAAATTCGGTAATGCCTATTGTACCTGTATTGCCTTCTATGCGTAACCATGTATGCTCTTTGTGGTATTTCAGTTGTTCCGGAAAGTTCATATTGATTGTTTTTTTGTTTGGTTAATAGCCTTTCCTTAGCATATCTGCATACTCATCAGGCAATGGGCTTGCTTCTACTGCTCTGGCTGCTTTTTCTACATCGTAATCGAAACGGATAAATTCTACCTGTATGCTGTCTTTATCCAATATGCTGCTGTTATCGTTGATGTGCAGCATTACATAACCGCCTTGTGGGTTGCCGTCTTTCGGCTTGCCTACAGAACCTATGTTGATGGCGTGGCGGTGTCTTGTTTTATTTTCTGCTGTTTCCTGCAATGTGCGGTGATAGGGCTTGTGTGTATGACCAAAGCACATGATGTCTGCATCGGCATCGTGCATGATGCGTAACAGGCTTTTTTCTTCCCTGTCTTCAAACAGGTATTCGTTTATTTTTCTTGGGCTGCCGTGTACCAAAAGCAGGTTCAGCTTGTCTTCGTTTAGCTGGTATTCTACTTTAATGTGTGCCGGTAGTGTACGCAGGTAGGCTCTTTCTTCTGGTTTCATTATTTCGTTGGTGTAGGAAATGGAAATGTTGCCGTTTGATTTTTCGTGGTCGGTTTTGTAAGCACATCCACATTCGTTGCTCATTCGCCCTATGCCAAAATCGTAGTTGCCTGCAATGGTGGGTATACCCCGTTTTTTTATTTCGTTCACTACTTCATTTGCCCAAACGTTGTAGCCTACCAAATCGCCTAAACAATAGACAGCATCGGGCTTGCGGCTGTCAAGGTCTTTAAAAAACGCTTCCAGTGCAGGAAGGTTTGCGTGAATGTCGCTGAATAATGCAATCTTCATTTGTTATTGTGTTACTGTTTTTAGATAATATTTTTTGCGAAGCCAAAAGGCTACGTTCACCAGTCCTATTAATGCCGGTACTTCTACCAACGGACCTATAACGCCTGCAAATGCCTGTCCGCTGTTGATGCCGAAAACACCTATGGCTACTGCTATTGCCAGTTCAAAATTGTTACCTGCTGCGGTGAATGCGATGGATGCATTTTTAGAATAGTCTGCCCCTAATGCTTTACCAATAAAGAAGCTGGTTAAAAACATGATGACGAAGTAAACGGCTAATGGTATGGCTATGCGTACAACGTCTAAGGGTATCTGTACAATCAGGTTGCCTTTAAGGCTGAACATGAGTACAATGGTAAAGAGTAATGCAATGAGTGTAATGGGTGATATGACGGGAATAAATTTTTTGCTGTACCATTCTTCTCCTTTTAGCTTTACCAGTATAAAACGGCTTAGTACGCCTGCGGCAAAGGGAATACCTAAATAGATGGCTACGCTTTCGGCTATCTGTGCAATGGTAATATTTACATCAAAGCCTTTCAGCCCGAACAATGGCGGCAATACGGTAATAAACAGGTAAGCATATACGCTGTACAATAACACCTGGAATATACTGTTGAGTGCTACCAAACCTGCGGCATACTCCCTGTTGCCTTCTGCCAGTTCGTTCCATACGATTACCATTGCAATACAGCGGGCAATGCCTATCAATATCAAGCCTATCATGTATTCGGGATAGTCGTGCAGAAATACTACTGCCAGTATGAACATGAGAATGGGACCAATTACCCAATTGAGCAATAAGGATGCCCCTAATACTTTTGTGTTCTTGAATACCTCGCCGATTTTCTCATAACGTACTTTGGCTAAAGGTGGGTACATCATCAATATTAAGCCTATTGCTAAAGGGATATTGGTTGTGCCGCTGGAATAGGAATTGATGAAGCCGGGGGCGGCAGGTATGAAATACCCTATTGCCACACCCAACGCCATTGCAGCAAATATCCATACGGTAAGATACCGGTCAAGGAAACTTAGTTTTTTTCTTTCGTGTGCCGGGGCACAATTGTTTGCTGACATGCTTTTGCTTTATGGATTTATTAATTGCAGCATTCAGGACCGCAACAGGCTTTCTTTGCTTCGGCTGGTTTTTCTGCATAAACGGTTACGCTGAATATGCCTGTGTTGCCTGCTTTGAATTGTTGTAGTTCTTCTGCATTGAGGTAGTTGCTTAAAATATCGTCTGGTATTACTATCGCTTTTTCTTTTTGCAGGGTAATCTTGGTAAAGCCGTTTGTTTGTATCAGTTCAAGGTAAACGTCTTTCTGTATGGCTCCAGCTACGCAGCCTGCATACATTTCTGCGGCTTCCTGTAGAGCTTTGGGCAGGTTCCCTTTCAGCACCACATCGGAAATACTGAAGTGTCCGCCGGGTTTTAACACCCGGTAGATGTCTTTTATTACCGCATCTTTATTGGGTACAAGGTTTAATACGCAGTTACTTACAATTACGTCTGCTGTGTTGGCTGTTACAGGCATATTTTCAATATCGCCCTGCCTGAACTCTACGTTTTTATAGCCTAATTTTTCTGCGTTGGTTCTCGCTTTGTCAATCATGGCAGGGGTAAAGTCTATGCCGATGATCTTACCTCCTTCGCCAACTTCTGCCCTTGCTATAAAACAGTCGTTACCTGCTCCACTGCCTAAGTCTATTACGGTATCGCCTTTTTTTATCTTGGCAAACTGTGTAGGTAAGCCGCAGCCTAAGCCTAAGTCTGCATCAGGGTTGTAACCGTTCAACTCTGTGTAATCATCATTCATGATGTTGTACACTTCGGTACTGCGACAGGTGGAACCGCAGCAGGATGCTTCGTTAGTTTCCTTGTCCTGTAAGGCTATCTCGCTGTATTTCTGCCTTACAATGTCTTTTAACTCTTGTTCTGTTTGCATAAAATGAATTTTTAAATGTTGCTATATCGTAATATCACGATAGATATAAGCAAAAAAAATCAGCAACACTCGTTGCCAACTTTCTTATAACTGCTAAATATGTCGTTCAACAATACCTGTGCTGCTTTCCATTGTTTTTCGTCAATGCAATAGCAGATGGTCACGCCTTCTATCTCTCCTTTAATCAATCCTGCCCCTTTCAGTTCTTTCAGGTGCTGTGAAATAGTGCTTTGTGATAGCGGTAGTTCGTCCACTATATCGCCACAAATGCAAGCCTGCCTTTTGATAAGTATTTTAAGGATGGCTACCCTTGCCGGATGCGACAATGCTTTAGCAATTTTTGCTATGGTATTGTCTTTTACTGAAAATTCTCCCGACTTCGTTGCTCCCATATCTTTAAAATGTATCGCAATATTACGATTAATTTTTGGATTTAAAAATTTTTTCAATTCTTTCAAAACAGTATAGGGCATGTCCCTTCGGGTCGGGTCATTCCAGGGTACGCTTCGCTTCCGTCCCTCTTTCATCGTGACCGGCTCGTTCCTCACTGCCTTACATCCCCCTCATGCTTCATTCCATAAGCCGTTAACAAGGTTGCATTGATTGAGATTGCCAACCAGCCTGCTATGGCATTTTCCAACGAAACGGGTAAAAAGGCAGCTAAGATAGTTACGCCTTCGTTGCTACGAGCGCATAATGCTGCGCTGCGCTTGCACCCTTCGGGACTTATAGCTCTCCGCGCCTTCGGCTTCACTCTGTCGCTGCTTTCTTTTTTCCCGTTTTTTCTTTTGGAAAAATGCTTTTAAGGCAGGCGGGTGAAAAAAAGAAGCAAACAAATGGTTTAACAATTAAAAATTAAAAGTCATGAACATCATTGGCAGATTAACAAAGGACGCACAAATTAACACCTTGCCGAGCGACAAACAGGTAGTGAATTTTTCCGTAGCGGTCAACGACAGCTACCGTAACAAACAGGGCGAGCGAGTGGAACACACCGAGTATTTCAACTGCGCTTACTGGATTTCAATAAATGTTGCTAAGGCACTCACCAAAGGAACATTGGTTGAGCTTACTGGCAGAGTAAGCGCAAGAGCGTGGATTGATGGCGATGGCGAGGCACACGCAGCGCTCAATTTTCACACTTCACAAATCAAACTGTATGGAGGTGGCAAGCGAACTGAAACCGTAGCAGGTAGTAACAGCAACAATTCCATAGCACCTGCTAACAAAGGCAATGACGATTTGCCTTTCTAATCATTCATTTTTCATTTATCAACTTTTAAAAATTTTCAATCATGGCACATAATCTTAATTATAACGCAGGTACGGGCAAATACAGCTTCTTTAGCGTACAGCAAAAGGCATGGCACAACTTAGGGCAGATAGTAGAACAATATCCCACAAGTGCCGAAGCTATCAAATATGCAGGGCTTGACTTCGAGGTAGTCAAATCTCCCTTATATACACATGGTAAGGGTGTAAGCATAGGCAATGACGGTGAAATTAAAGAAGGTAGCAGCATTTTACTCCCCGACAATTTCGCCACCATGCGCACCGATACCAATAAGGTTTTTGGTGTAGTGGGCAGGGAATATCAGATAGTACAGAATGCAGACGCTTTCGCCTTTTTCGATGCCATTGTAGGTGGCGAAGATGGTATCCTATACGAGACAGCAGGAGCATTAGGCAACGGGGAACGCATATTTATTACTGCCAAACTCCCTGATTATATCCGAGTAGGTAACGGTGATGATGTTACAGAAAAATACATCTTTCTGACCACCTCACACGATGGTACGGGAAGTATTACCGCAGCGTTTACACCTGTACGTATCGTTTGTCAAAACACCCTCAATGCAGCATTGGGCAATATGTCTAATGTGGTACGCATTCGCCACACATCAGGTGCAAAACAACGTTTGGAAAATGCTCATAAAGTAATGGGACTGGCTAATCAGCTAAGTGTACAACTGGAGGGCATATTCAACCAATGGACAAAGGTGCGTATCTGTGATGAAGAAGTAAAGAAACTTATCCAACTGGCACTTTGCCCCAACAAGGAAACATTGGACGCACTCAAAAAAGGTGCAGAGGATGAACTGTCAACCGTTTTTAAAAATACGGTGGAAGATGCCTTTGCTTATGCAATGATGGCAGATACACAACAGTTGAATACTACCAAAGGAACAGTGTTCGGGGCATACAATGCGGTAACAGGTTACTATCAGAATGTACGCAATTACAAGGATGATGAAAGCAAACTCCAATCTATTGTAATGGGAGGCACAGCACAGGCTAAAGCACAACGAGCATTTGAGTTGTGCAGCCAGTTTGCAAAAGACGGAGCAGACGTGCTTGCGCTGAACTAAAGTAACAGGACAGGCAGCAATGCCTGTCCTTATTATCCACTTACAAATACAGGTATATGAAACCGTTAGATAATTTGATAAACGTAGAGAAGGCAAAATTGCTGCACGAACTATTTCCGCAGGAAATTCCTGCCTTACTGGAATACACCGACAATATGTGCCTTACCATACAGGAGGACGAACAGTTGATACGCAGCCAGTGGGAAAACGGGTTGCTAACAGTAGAAGCCTGGCTATCCTTTGTTGAGGAAGTCAGGAACAAGATAAATAAGTATGGGAAACGTCTGCATACGCACAGCCGCTTATTTGCAGACCAGCTTTTTGATGGCTATGTCGCATTGTATATGGTGCATTGTATGACCTTATATACTACTGTAAGGAAGCATAGCAATCCCAACTTTACATTAGCCATAGACCTATTATTTAACTCATAAAATACAAGGTTATGGAAGCGTTGATAAAACTATTACAGGCAATGTCTTACCCGACTATGGTTTTTGTCGGTTTGGCAATCAGGCTCTTTGTCGGTATGCGACAATTCAACCGCAGGGGCTTAGGGGGATTACAGCATTTCAATAACTATTTCGTGGGTTTAATCACACTTGCGATAGAATGGGTGCTGAAGTGGGCAGCATTAGCCCTTTTGATTTGGGGACTGTGGGGATGGCTGTTTAGGTAACGCGGCAAATAAAACTATACAGGACTGTACAGAAATTCTTTTAACAAAAAAACATTTGACAATGGAAACTACAAATTTTTTCAGCAGCATAGCTGCATTGAATATAACAGGCGACCTGCAAGTAACGATACGGAAAGGAGCAGAAAGTAACTGGATAGTATCGGTTATGCTCAACAATGAGCAGTGCGGGGACGATGCAAGGAAACTGATACCACCCCTCAATCTAAGAGGAAGCGCCGAAGAACTGGACAACGGTTTCTTTGAACGAATAACAACACCCATACAGACCGCTTCAGGTTTAATGGTGGACATGGAAGGCTTTATGAAACAGTTGGAAGAAGTGAAAAAGCAATCTGCTATGGAAAAGGAAAAGACAGACAGGGAGCGAAAAGAAAAAGAAGCCAAAGAGAAGAAATACAGGGAGGCGATGCAAAAAGTAGATGAACTGGAAAAAGAAGGAAAGCACAGGGACGCATGGATGAAAGTGCCAGACCCATCAGAATATCCCGAACAGGCAGAAGCCATACGCAAACGAAAATCATCCTTATCCTCAAAGTTTGCCCCTGACTTGTTTGGTGCAACTGCAACACCCTTAACTGTTGAACAGCCACAAAGCGATGAAGCGAATGTTGAAGAAGAAGAAACAAATCAATAACCTGTAAAACGAAAAGTCATGTTAATAGCAAAGCATTTAGACAGGATTTTCCTGCTCAAAGAAAATGGAACGGATATAAGGCTTACAGACCCTGAACCTTCATGGAGCGTGGAAGCGGTGATGAACTTCTATGCAAATACCTATCCTATACTCACCACTGCCAAAATATCCGCACCACAAATTGAAGATGATACGGTTCAGTATCGTTTTGAAAGTGTCATGGGAACAAAAGGTTAATCTTAAAATTTAAAGCAATGGAATATGCAACACAATATTATATCGGGCATCATCCAGATGCCCCAAAAGCAAAGGCAAAGAAAACTCTACAAGCAGTTGGGCGAGTTCACAGCATGGGTACAAAGGACAAAAGATGCACACGAAATAAGCAAGGACAAACGGAAGTCAGTACCACAACAGATGTTGCCAATGGTTTTTTAAGAACCACCTTCCTGCCTAAACTGGAGGCGATGAAAACGGTACAACCTGCTACGGAAGTGGAGAAAATAGAAACTGATTTTTATTGTTCGCTGTGTGCAGTTGCCAGGCATTACAACGGCTTCGAGCCTATGGATACAAGGACGTTTGGCTATCCCTACAATATCGCCCTTTCGGTATGGGAAGTGGAGAACCATTTAAAACGGAACATTAAAAACTGGAATTGTTTGCGTTTGGTACAGGACGATAAGGGAAAGACCTTTTTTATAAGCGAGGAACAATATAATACTGGAACAACCTTGTTTTATATTCCCGTTATACCGTTATATAAAATGCTCAAAGACCCGAAGACAAAAAGAGCAGCCCGATTATTAATGTCCGTATTTGCTTACCTGTATCATGTAGCGGATATACCTTATTACAGGCAGGAAGATGCTTACCTCTATTGGCAATACGAAATGATTGCAGATTGGATAGAACAGGACGATGAAGCAGAATTGGACAGCCGTAAAGAAGAATTAAACGTTGCTCAATGGTGCGGTGAAAAGATGGAACAAAAAATGTTCAACCGAAAAAATCTTGATGTTTTTGCAGAACGGATAAAGGCATTCAAGCCTAAGAACGACTTTGAACGTGAATGTCTGCATGTAGCGAAAGAAATGTTTGTGCTTTATACTGACTATCCTACAACAACGGTTTTTCAACACGCAAAATATGTACAGGATGATGAAGAACAGGAGGACGAAATAATTGCAATGCGAAAGTATATATCCTTTATAGCAGATGCAAAGGGATGGCTTTATGAAACGGTTGCAGAAAGTGTAAACAATGAGTTCAATGAATGTGGTGAAACAGAAGAACCCACTTTATTAAAAAAGTTTAACGGTACAGCAATCACCGATTGCAGCCTTGAATTTGAAAACAGGCTATTCCCATTGATAGGCGATTTATGTTACCTGCTGAATAACGATTAAACGAATTATTATGAAAGATGTACTGGCAAATATCGGAACGCTTTACCATCCTAAAACGGCTTTGGTTTTTTATGAAGCGAAGGGATTGGATAAAGAAGTGTATGTGGAATATTTTGATATGGATAAGAACGGCAGTCCTATCAATGCCCATCCCTTGACCATCAAGGAAGCACAGCGTTTGTCGAAGGCGTTGGATACAACAAGAGAAGGCAGTAAGGCTTTTCTGAAACCCAAAGGCATCATCGCATCAAATGTCCTTTACACAGACCCTTCGGAAAACGGTTTTGTGATGTGGTTTACAAAGGCGACCTGTAAAAATCTCTTTTTCGTTGAAGTTTTAGGCATTTCAAACGGTAATGCGAGTGTACCCGCATTACTTTGGATAGCCAATATAGACAAGCTGCATATCTATTCCCTGAAAAGCGACAGGAAACCAACTGAAAACACACCGCTTTATCATGCTCCTTTTTTCAATGTCTATGCAGACGGAAGCGTATGTATGGGTACGGTGGATGTTAATATCAGGAAGTCATCATCGTTGGAGGAATTTACAGCCGCATGGGAAGCCTATTTCTTTAACAGCTATTTCAGCCACCTGATGCAAAATCATAACCCCATACACGGTAACTGTGTGAGTCTATGGAAGAAACTGCGGAAGACTGGAGAGCCATTTCCAAAAGAGGTATTGAAAAAGACAGACAGAACAATAAAAAATATACTACGATGAAAACGGATAAAATAAAAGTACACTTTACAGACAAAGACCTGATTGCTCCCACCAATCCCATCGAGGTAAACCTGATAGGTGCTGGAGGTACGGGTTCAAAGGTGCTTACCGCATTGTTGGAAATGAACTACAGCCTGAATGAATTGGGACATGCAGGGTTAGCGGTCAGGCTTTGGGATGATGATATTGTAACGGATGCCAATTTAGGCAGACAAAGGTTTGCTGAATGTGAGGTAGGGTTATATAAGTCCGTTGCCCTGATAAACCGTTCCAACAGATGGGCTGGAACAAATTGGAAAGCAGAAACTACGAAGTTTGAGAGGGATGGCTTAGACAGGATGCCGGATCATGCACAGGCAAGTATTTACATTTCCTGCGTTGATAGCGTAAAGGCACGATTTGAAATAGCTGAGATACTTAAAGGACTGAATAGTTACATGGCATACCGCAACCAAGCCAAATATTGGATGGATTTCGGCAATAGCCAGTCCACAGGGCAGGTGCTACTATCCACTATTGGAAGTATTAGGCAACCGCAGTCTGAAAAATATGAGGCGGTTGCAAATCTGCCATTCGTTACGGATGAGTATGGGGAACTGCTGAAACAATCCGAAGAAAACGATAATACACCAAGCTGCTCACTTGCAGAAGCTCTGGACAAGCAAGACCTGTATATCAATCCCTCCCTTGCACAAATGGGTTGCTCCCTGCTATGGAGCCTTTTCCGTAACGGAATGACCGAAAATAAGGGCTTCTTTCACAACCTTGCCAACTTTACCACCCAGCCGATAAAGGTTGCCTAAAGCCCTCCCAGGCGGCGCATCGGCATTCCTTTCCCCGTAGGCGGAACACCGCTGCGCTGGAAGCGGTACAGCCACTTATGCAAAACCGTCCTCACTACCTTTTAGTCCGTTCATCCGTTTCCGCATAACAGGCTGCGGCATTATTAATCATCTATATTACTGGAGATGGTCTTTAAACGTACCTAACAGGCCATTCTTATTTGAGGCTGCAATTATGAATTTGTAAATTCTTCAGTTCTTGCTTTCTATGAGCATCTAAGATTCCTCTTCTTCATCTGATTTTGTAGCCCATTCCAGATGTTTTATTATACCTTTTTGTAGGCTCAAAAGGAAAGGTATTCCATCGCTTCTCACTATGCTATTGGGATTGCAAATCTCAAGAAGAGTGCTTAAAGAATTAGCAAACCAGGCATAATTTCCTCTAAGTGGAGGAATTGCTTGCACATTCAAATACCTGATAGCACCAATAAGTATCTCATCACCATCCGGCAAACCCTCCACTTGATAATAATTTTGATTTGCGATTTCAATAAACTTATTGGTCATTTCATTTAATTCAGAAATATCTTCTGGAAGCCTTTCAATAGGAGCCGAATCCTTATCCCACATTAAGTCTTCCGCTAACATAAAGCAAACCTCAAGTAATTTGTTCTCGTCCATGTTATACTTTTAAATCATTACGATTGTCAGAGATTATATTTATGCGTCCGGGAGCTTTATCTAAGCATTTACTCTGGCATACACCAGCGGTACTATTCCTCGTAATAATTGAATTGCCGGTGACAAAAGTATTTCCTGATATTGATGCAGTCCCTTTTCTCCGTGAACAATGTTACACCGGATTGAATAAAGCGTTTTCATTAAAGCAAGGATTTTTGTCGCAGGTGCTGCTGATTGCAATCCATTGATAAGTTGTTGGTCGCGGTTGGGCTGCGGTGTTCCTCTATTCAGGTCAATATTAAAATGAGGCATCGCCTGATATAATGCCTGGATTTGGTTGTCAAGTCCTTGCTGTGTTAAATAATGGGCAATAGCAGCAGCTCCAAGAAAATCAATTGTAAAAGTAGTAGCTCCCGCTCTGTCACCAACTTGTTCTCTCGCATTACCAGTTTCCTGAGCTTTTTTTATCGGAACAATATTGTACAGGAAGTTATAGTTGATAAATAAGGTTACGTATTTATCAATAAGGCTGGCAACATCCCCATCTACTATATTATCGGCTTTCTGAAGCCACCTGTTATAAAAATCCTGTTGATCTGGTGATAGCATATTTTAGATTAATTTGATGCTTTCAAATCTACGGTAATTCACTCCAATGTTGTAAGATTCTGTTCTGGAAATCCGAGAATTTCGTCGGCACTTGGTAATGGTAGAGTGAATTAATTATTTAGAACAAAATATTATATTTTGCAACAGTCTATTCAAACCCTGTAAAGAAATTGTCTGATGAATGATATGTCACTTTTTGAAAAGAAAGAAAGAACATTA
>CAZSFY010000004.1:22233-24037 GCA_964606315.1 uncultured Chitinophagaceae bacterium
GATGGGCCTGCTAAATACAACGTAGATACCTATCAGTATTATAACGATAGTGCCAGGCAAGACATGGAAGTCATAAGACAGCTACTTGAAAAATGGTTTTCGCATTATCCCGATGATGAAAAGCAAGACCTAAAGACACGATTTCAAGCCTCATTTGATGCCGCATTTTATGAGTTATATATTTATACACTATTCACGAAACTGGGATTTTCATTATCAATACACCCTGATATTCCCGGCACATTAAAACGTCCGGATTATCTTGCTACAAAAGATGGGGAGTTTCTTTATATCGAGGTAAAACACATGACAATGCTATCCCAAGATGAGCGGTCGCTTGAAAGGAAAAAGAATACACTTCTCGATTCGTTGGATAAAATTGATGCATCGAATTTTTTGTTGAAACTGGATGAAATAGTTTTCAAAGATAACAGCCAGCCAAGTGGAAAAATGATCGTCCGTTATTTTAACCAAGCCATTTCATCGTATGATCCTGATATATATACAGACCTTTTAAGTCAACGTGGATTTCAGGCAATGCCTAAAATTGTATATGATGATGATAAAGTCAAAATAGAGTTGCAGTTAATTCCAAAATCGCCATTACATCGTGGAACTAATTCCCGTTCCATTGGCACTCATCCGATCGTTACCCAAATAGGTAATGATAGCGAGGATATAATTACTGCTTTGGAATCAAAAGCTACGCGCTATGGAGCATTAAATGCTCCGTACATTATTTGTCTAAATAAGCAGAGCATTTCTCTTGATATTATAGAAGTGCAGGAGGCGCTATACGGCTCATTGCAAATTTCTTGGCGTGATATTCCTGACAACCGGGATGAAAGATTAGAGCTTTCAGGAAATGGTTTTTTTGGTTCAAAAAATAATCCCAAGTTTACAAGAGTGTCAGGAGTATATATTACCAACGCCAATACGGCTAATTTAGCCACAACTGTAGATCACGCATTCCGACACAACCCATTTGCACAGTTTCCGACCTATATGGTAATTGACAAGCCGGTGCAGGAATTGTTGAGCATCCCTCTTGATTACCCAATGTCATCTAAAATCTGATTCTATGACAGACGCCGAATTGATGGTTAGAGCATCCATTCAAGTTTTTCTGGCAAAAGCAGATTACCCCAAGCCAGAAGGTTTTGGTTCTTGCTGTGTAATCGTTTACGAAAACCGAAGGTTTTTTATTTCAGTTTCGCACGTTACTGATGCAGAAGGATACACCACTTTTTTAGAGACTAATCAACCATTTGATAAGAGGGGGCCAATCATTCAACCCATAGGAGGTATTTGTTACTTCGATCAGATAAAGGTAACGAAAGACATGTCTCTGGAGGACTTTGAATCGGTATTACAGCAAGGCAAAAGATTGGATATTGCGTTTGCTGAAATTAAACATAATATAGAGCTGCTGCAACCTGAAATGGATTTTAAAGCATTTAAGGTGGAAGCATCAACAAAGTTGCCGTTGTTTATGGAGGATGCTGCTATGCCAACCAAAGACGAACGGTATGGCTTCTTTGGAAAAGTTAGGCATAGCTATAATGGAACACAACTTTCCATGATACCAACCTTGAAACATAGTTTAAAGTTCCATCGCACTAAAGGAGAATTTTATATGTTCTTGGCTCCCCAGATAATATCCGATAGCGAGGATTATGAAGGATGCAGTGGTGCGCCTATTTTAGATAGTCAATGCAGAATTGTGGCTCCTGCCTGCGCAGTACACACTGGTACCAGGATTATTTATGGGTTCCCGATTCAAAAGTGTAAGGAATTATTAGAC